>NZ_CP120361.1:0-687500 GCF_029457495.1 Chelativorans sp. AA-79 | reverse complement strand
TCGACCGGTTGCCGAGTTGCATCAGATGCTCGGTGAGCTGGGAGATATCGTCCCGGAGTTGCTGAATATCCGCTTCGAGATTACGCGATTCCGCCCGCTCGTTGCTTTCCTTCGGGGCATCGTCCTTGGGGGCTCGCGAGCCAGTCGTTGCCATCATCCACTCCTCTTGAAATTCCTTGAGGGAACGCACAACCACCTACTTGGTTCCGTTGCCGCGCGGCCACCGCGCCCGGGGGAACCTTCCTCATCCTCTGCCGTTGACACATCCTCATCCCGGAAGCGCCCATGAGAAAAACAGTGCGGAACAGAAAGCTACCGGCGGTGAGCTTCCCACCAAAGTCGGGCCTGGACCAGGCATTGGCCAGGGGAGCGCAG
Organism: Chelativorans sp. AA-79; assembly: GCF_029457495.1. NCBI lineage: Bacteria > Pseudomonadati > Pseudomonadota > Alphaproteobacteria > Hyphomicrobiales > Phyllobacteriaceae > Chelativorans > Chelativorans sp. AA-79. The sequence goes on along the minus strand of NZ_CP120361.1, from coordinate 687,125 downwards.
GTGGCGGTGATCGGGCTTGCGGTGCTTGCGATCCTGGTGGGACTTCACAGTGCACGTTTTCTGCTTGCGCCCGTCTCACTCGCGATCGTCGTCGGCCTGATGCTGGGACCGGTGGCGCAAAGACTCGAGAATCGCGGCGCGCCATCCAGCGTCTCGGCGGTCGCGACGGTCCTGGTCTTCATCCTGATCGTCGGCTTCCTCGCAGCGGCGGTCGCGACCCCGCTCACCTCCTGGGCCGGGCGGGTGCCCCAGATTTGGAGCGAACTGCGCCTTCAACTCTCGAGCCTTTCCGAGCCACTGGAGACGATCCGCGGAATCCGAGAGCAGATCCGCAGCGCGACGGGCGGTTCCAACGTAACGGTCTCGGTGGAGGAGGGGTCGCCCATGGAAAGCGTGGCGGTTCTTGCGCCCACGCTCATCGCACAGGTACTCATCTTCCTGGCCAGCCTCTATTTCTTTGTCGCCACCCGGCACGACACGCGGATGACGGTGCTTCGGCTCTGCTCCGGGCGGCTGCTGCGCTGGCGCGTGGCCCACATCTTCCGTGATGTGGAGGAATTGGTCTCGCATTATCTCCTGGCGATCACGATCATCAATATCGGTCTCGGATGCGCCGTGGGCATAGCGCTCTGGCTCGCGGGCGTCCCCTCCGCACCGCTCTGGGGCGCCCTTGCCGGCCTGCTCAATTTCATCGTCTATATCGGGCCGGCAGTGATGGCCGTGATCCTGCTCGGCATCGGCGTTGCAACTTTCGATACGTCCTGGGGAAGTCTTCTGCCGCTGATCATCTATCTCGTGCTCAACGGCATCGAAGCGCAGTTCGTCACGCCGACGGTCATCGGCAGGCGCATGACGCTGAACCCGTTCCTGGTGTTCCTGTCGGTCGCGTTCTGGCTCTGGATCTGGGGGCCCGTCGGCGGCTTCGTGGCCATACCGGCACTGCTCGTCTTCTTCGCCATTGCGCGCAATATGGTTCCCGGCCTCGAGTGGACATTGTCGAAGGAGCGGCGGCGCCAGTACTCCCGCCTGCCCTGAGCCGGCCTACAGGAAGGGGCGCGGACGCGGCGTCGGATCCAGCCAGCGTGCGATCGTTCGCAAGCCTGCGACGTCGTTCACGCGGCATCCGCCATCGCCCCAGCTGAGCAGCTTGCGGTCGGCCAGCTTGCGGATGGTCTTGTTGGTATGGACCACGGAAAGGCCGAGTGTGTCGGCGACATGCTGCTGGGTGATGGGAAGGTCGAGCCCGTTGCGCACCTGCAGCCCCGTCTCCACGAAGCGGCTGAGGAGAAACACGACCAGATAGGCCACCTTCTCGATCGCGGTGCGGCGGCCGACCGTAAGCAGGTTCTCGTCAAGCATGCATTCCTGGCGCGATGCGATCCAGGTCACATCGAAGGCAAGCTGTGGAAACGCTTCGAAAAGGCTGAAGAGCCTTGCGCGCTCGAAGGTGCAGAGGATCATCGGCGACAGCGCCTCGACCGAATGCTGCATCTCCCCCATCAAGCTGCCCTGCAGCCCCACGAGATCCCCCGGCATGGCGTAATTGACGATCTGCCTCCGGCCGTCGCTCATGGCCTTGTAACGGAACCCCCAGCCCGAGAGCACGGTGTAGAGATGCTGATTGGGCACTCCCTCCTCGAGGATGGTTTCGCCCTTGGCCACATGCAGTTCGCCGCGCTTGAACTCCTTGATGAAGGCGAGTTCCTTCTCGTTGAAATCGCGAAATTCCGGGCGGGCCCGCAAGGGGCAAATCCCGCAGGGGATTTGCGTCGGCAACCCTACGGCACCCGAGCCCACGCGCTTCCCTCGTATTTTGCCGTTTTCGTTCACGTCATTCTCACCATACGTTATGTCTTTTTTTAATGACAGCTCTGCCGATTGATGAGACTGCAATGGGACGCGGCGGGGTTGTCGGGGGAAGCGGTTGGAAAACAGAATTCTCGAGGGGCTGAAAATCCTGCTTGTAGAGGAAGAGGTTCTGATCGCGATGGATCTGGAACAGCTCTGCTACGACCTGGGCGCATTCAGCGTCTCGACGATCAGCTCGGAGACGGAGCTCACGCCGGAAGCGCTCGATTCCGACGAGGGGCAAGCGCGGATCAGGGAGGCGACCGCCGCCATCCTCGACGCCAAGGTCGGCACGGACTGGACATCCGAACTCGCCCGCCGCCTCAGCCGGCTTGGAACGCCGTTCATCTTCGCGACAGGCTACACGAGAAACGACAGCTTTTTCGACGAGTTCCCGGACATCCCGGTCATCGCGAAACCCTATGCCGGCATGGAACTTGCGGAGGTGATCGCGGCCGCGGTCGCGCAGGCCCGCTCAGGCCACGGCGGCTGAGTTCGTGACCTGGGCGGAGATCGGATCGGGGCCGAAATCGCCCTCGCCGGAAATCGCGAGGATCTCCTGGAGACGGCTGCGGGCCCGGCTCACGCGGCTTTTGATGGTGCCCACCGCGCATCCGCAGATTTCCGCCGCCTCCTCATAGGAGAACCCGGAAGCGCCGATGAGGATGATGGCTTCCCGCTGGTCCTCTGGCAGAAGCTCCAACGCCCGGCGGAAATCGGTAAGGTCCGACGAGCCGTCCTGGCTCGGATGGACCGACAGCCGCGCGGTGATGCTCCCGTCGCTATCCTCCACCTCGCGCCGGCGCTTGCGCATCTGCGAGTAGAACTCATTGCGCAGGATCGTGAAGAGCCACGCCTTGAGATTGGTGCCCGGCTGGAAGCTCTCCTGCTTGTCCCACGCCTTGACCAGCGTTTCCTGCACGAGATCGTCCGCGCGGTCGGCATTCTTGGCGAGAGACACCGCAAATGCGCGCAAGGTCGGTACCGCGGTCAGGAGACCGTCGCGAAAACTCGGAGACGCCGACATGGTCAATCCTCTTTCGCCGCAGAACCCGGCTGCTGTTCCTCCTGCTGAAGCTCGTTCAGCAGTTGACTGAAACGATCCGGGATCTCATCGGAAACCAACTCGTCATAGTACTGCCTAAGCTTTCGCCCAATTTCGGAATTAGGACCCAACATATCGGGTCCGGAGCCAAGCTTGTCCCCGTTCCGGCTCTTCGCGAGCTTCTGGTACGTCATCCGCTTCTCGTCATTTATCTCCTGCCCCACGTCTTTGTACATTCTCGTCATTTTGCATCTTTGCCCCGAGATCACAATTCCAGCCTTAACGGGAGGCGGCCAAGAAAGTTCCAAAGTCGGGGGAACTTTTTTTTCCCGGCCACGTTGAGCACCATAACTTTGACCGTAGTTCCAGGTTTCCATTCTCTCAAGGAGATCAAACCAGCATGAGTCTGTCAGCGAGAATTGCCCCCCATTTGCCCTATCTGCGCCGGTTCTCCCGTGCCGTTTCCGGATCGCAGAGCAGCGGTGACGCTTTGGTGGCAGCAACTCTGGAAGCCTTGATCGCCGACACGTCCATCTTCCCCGAAGCCTCCACCGACCGGATTGCGCTCTTCAAGCTTTTCACCAAGCTTTTCGGCACCTTCGAGATCCGCGTCCCCGAGGTGCGGCCGACTTCCGCCTGGGAGCAGCGCGCCGTCACCAATCTTTCCGCGCTGGCACCCCAGCCGCGTCAAGCTTTCCTGCTTGTCGCGGTCGAGGGCTTCGATACGGCCGAAGCGGCCGAGATCATGGACGTGGACGAGGATCGCCTCAATGTCCTGCTGAAGCAGGCGAGCGACGAGATCTCGCGCCAGGTCGCCACGGACATCATGATCATCGAGGACGAGCCGCTGATCGCCATGGACATCGAGGAGCTCGTGGAAAGCCTCGGACACCGCGTGGTTGGCACCGCGCGCACGCACCAGGAGGCGACCGCCCTCTTCGAGAGGACGCAGCCGAGCATGGTGCTGGCCGATATCCAGCTTGCGGACGGCAGCTCCGGCATCGACGCGGTGAACGAGATCCTGAGCACGACGCCGGTTCCCGTCATCTTCATCACCGCCTTCCCCGAGCGACTTTTGACGGGCGAGCGCCCCGAGCCCGCCTTCCTCGTCACGAAGCCCTTCAACCCCGACATGGTGAAGGCACTGATCAGCCAGGCCCTGTTCTTCGATCATCAGGCGAAAGCCGCGGCGGCCTGACCGCGCGGCGGTGGATTGCGGACAAAGCCGCCTTCGGGCGGCTTTTTTCGTTCGGAACCAACACCAAAGACCGGGCGTTTGCCAGCAAGCGCTCGGGAGACCGGAACGTCTCTCGCGGATAGAACACGGGAGACGTGACATGCTGTACTGGGCACTTGTTTTTCTGGTGGTGGCGATCATAGCCGGCGCTCTTGGCTTCGGCGGCATTGCCGGCGCATCCGCCGGAATCGCACAGATCCTTTTCTACATATTCCTCGTCCTCCTGGTCGTGTCGCTCCTGTTCGGCCTCTTCCGCCGGGCGCGCTGAGGAAAGCCGATGACCGCTTGTGAGGAGGAACGCAGATGAAGATGCTGAACGGGGCCGAGGACGCAGCGCGTGTTGCCATGGTCAATATGGAACCGCGCGATCCCCTTCCGCCGGGCCCGAATTATGGTCCCTTCGGATATTTCCGCTTGGCGGTGCTTCTGCTCGCGGCATTCGCCGGCATCCTGTTCGTGATCAACCTCTTTTGATCGCACGCCGGCGTTCGACCCGGAACCGGGCCAGGGCGCCGGCCGTTTCCATGGCGAGAGGACAAAGCCATGGAACCCGCAGCATTCCTTCTACTGATCATCGGCTGCAGCGACGACCTGAACCGCTGCATCGAACTGCCGGCGCCCGCGCCCGCCTATGCGGACGCGGAAACCTGTGAGAGCGTGCTGCCCTCCGAAATGCGCAGTTACGCCGGGCAATTCCCCCAGATCCTGGCAAAATGCGTGAGATTCGACGCCGCGCTAGAAGAGGGCGATGCCGAACTCGTCTGGCATATCGAGGATAACGGGGACCTGATCGCCTCCGTCAGGCCCTTGCCTCACGAAGACCTGGAGGTGGTGCAGAACGGCAAGCCGCTGTGATCTCCCGCCTCCGCCGCATTTTCGCGGGCGCCGGGTGATCCTCCCGGCCGCGAAGATGCCTCAGGCGGCCGCCACCTGCAGCGCGCCGGGGCCGGCCCTGGCGCCGGGTGGGCATTTACCGAGAATGATCATGCCGAGAACCTCGTCCTCGGTGACATCCGACGTGTTTGCGGTGCCCACCACCTGCCCGTTCTTCATCACCACCACGCGGTCGGCAAGGCTGAAGACGTCATGGATGTCGTGGCTGATGAGGAAAATGCCGATCCCCTCCGCCTTGAGCTGCCGGACAAGGTCGGCGACCTGCGCCGTCTCCTGCGGCCCGAGCGCGGCCGTCGGCTCGTCCATGATCAGAATGCGCGCATCGAAATGGATGGCGCGGGCGATGGCCACGGACTGGCGCTGCCCTCCCGACAGCCGGCTTACCGGCTCCTTGAAGCGCTGAAAGCGCGGATTGAGCCGCCCCATGACCTTGCGGGTTTCCGCTTCCATGGCAACGTCGTCCAGCGTGCCCCAGGACGTCATCAATTCGCGGCCGAGGAAGAGATTTGCCGCCGCATCCACGTTATCGGCCAGTGCGAGGGTCTGATAGATCGTCTCGATGCCGTATTTCTTGGCATCGCGCGGATTGGAGATCTGCGCCTTCTCGCCCTTGATGAAGATATCTCCCGCATCCCGCTTGTAGGCGCCCGACAGGATCTTGATCAGCGTCGACTTGCCGGCGCCGTTATGTCCGACCAGCGCCACGACCTCTTTTTCGTGAAGATCGACCGAAACATCCTCGACGGCGTGGATGCCGCCGAACGCGATGGAGATGTTCTTCATCTCCACCAGCGGTGCCTTGTCTGCCATGGCGCCCTCCTACTGCACACGCTTGCGATAGACCGTGTCGAGCCACACCGCGACGACAAGCACGGCTCCGACGACGATATTCTGCAGCGGCGTATCGACCCCGAGCAGGATCATGCCGGAGGCGAGCGACTGCATGAGAACGGCACCGATCATGGCGCCGGCGATGGTGCCGACGCCGCCGCCGAGCGACGTGCCGCCGATGACTGCGGCAGCGATCACGAGAAGCTCGTCGAGCGTGCCCATAGCATTGGTCGCCGCATTGAGCCGCGCTGTGGAGATGCCCGCCGAGATCGAGGCGAGCATGCCCATGAGCATGAAAATCTTCATCACCACCCAGCGCGTGTTGATGCCGGCGAGTTCGGCCGCTTCAGGATTGCCGCCGATGGCGAAGACATAGCGGCCGAAGCGGGTGCGGTTGGTCAGGAAGGTCATGACCACGCCCACGCCGATTGCGATCAGCACGGGAATGGCGATGCCGTGCGCGATGAACAGCCCGCCTTCGGGAAGGGTTATGTTGTGTTGCTCGGCGTAGCGCCGCACGATACCGGTCGGCCACGGATATGAATTGGCGACGGCGACCGCACCCAGGATCAGCGCGCATCCCACGGTGGCCAGGAACCCCTCCGCCCAGAGCGGCCGCAGCGGAAAGTTGAACTTCCGCCGCTGCCTGCGGCCCTGCACAAGCATGAGCACGACAGCGGCGCAGGCGACAACGCCCACGACCCAGCTCCAGAAGGCCCCGATGGCGCCGTCGGGGCCGCCGCCCATCAGACGGAACGTTGCGTCCATCGGCGCCACCGTGCGCCCGCTGGTGACCCACCAGGCAGCTCCGCGCCAGACGAGGAGCCCGCCGAGCGTCACGATGAAGGCCGGAACGCCCATATAGGCGATGATATAGCCATGCAGTGCGCCAATCAGCGCTCCAAGCAGAATGCCGACCAGAAGGGTGACGATCCAGATGGCCGGATGGCCGAAACCCAGCCAGTCCGGCAGGATCTCCGCCTGTGTCACGCCCATGATCATGCCGACGAAACCGAGCAGCGAGCCGACCGACAGGTCGATGTTGCGCGTCACGATGACAAGCACCATGCCCGTGGACATGATGGCCACCGAAGCCGATTGGACCGACAGGTTCCACAGATTGCGCGGTGTCAGGAACAGTCCGCCGGAAAAGAAGTGAAAGCCGATCCAGATGGCGGCGAGCGCCGCCAGCATGCCCAGCATGCGTGTATCGAGCTCGGTGGCCTTGAGGAAGCGCCGGGGCAGGCTGCCGGGAGAGGCGGAAGCACCTTGCGAAGCTGCACTGGAGGTCACGTCGGCCATCTTGAATCTCCTGGCCGGGCCGGAGACCGCCCGGCCCGGTTGCGAAAACGCCGCGGTCGCTAAACCGCGGCGTCGCCCGTCATCCTATCGCGTTTCAGCCACACACGTCGACCGTGCCGGGCTGCACGCCCTGGCAGACGACATCCTTGGAAACCCAGCCAGCGTCGATCACGACATCCAGATTGTCCCTGGTGATCGGCACCGGCTTCAGGAACACCGCATTCATCTCGACCTTGTTGGGGCCATCGGCCCACGTGGTCGCGCCTTCGATCTCGTCCATGGCCGTGCCTTCGGCGAGCTGGTTGGCGATGTTGGCGGCTTCCTTGCCGAGCTCGCGGGCATCCTTCCAAACGGAGACGGTCTGCGTGCCCAGAGCGATGCGATTGAGCGCCGCATGGTCCCCATCCTGGCCGGAAACCGGCACGGACCCCGCGAGGCCCTGGGCTTCGAGCGCGGCGATCACGCCGCCTGCGGTGCCGTCGTTGGAAGCCACGACCGCGTCCACCTCGTTGTTGTTGGAAGTCAGGATCTGCTCCATGTTGCGCTGCGCATTGGCGGGCAGCCAACCGTCCGTATAAGCTTCACCGACATTCTTGATCTCGCCGGAATCGATCGCCTCCTTCAGCACTTCCATCTGGCCCTCGAACAGAAAGTCCGCGTTCGGGTCGGCAGAGGAGCCCTTGATGAAGGCGTAGTTGCCTTCCGGCTGGACCTCATAGACCGCGCGGGCCTGCATGCGGCCCACTTCCTTGTTGTCGAAGGTCAGGTAAAAGGCGTCCGGATTCTCGATGAGGCGGTCATAACCGACCACCGGAATACCCTCGTTCACGGCGCTCTGCACCGCAGGGCCGATGGCGGAGGCGTCCTGCGCGAGAATGATGAGCGCATCGGCGCCCTGCGCGATCAGCGATTCGACATCGGTGAGCTGCTTGGAGGGTGAGGATTGCGCGTCCGCGGAGATATAGGTGTTCCCATCTGCCTCGATCTGCGCCTTCATGGCGGCCTCGTCCGTCTTCCAGCGCTCCTCCTGGAAATTCGACCAGGAAACGCCGATCGTCTTGCCCTCGGCCAGGGCGGCCGTGGAGAGCGAAAGAGACAGGGTAAGCCCCGCCAGAACAGCGGTGACGGTGTTCTTCATGATTTTCCTCCCAGCGCCTGATGCGCGACTTCGGTTTGGCTTGCGCCGACCTCACGGATTTGACATTCCTGCACCGCTGCGGAAGCGGGCGGCCGGAATCCCGGCCCGAGAACCAGATCGGAACAAATGCTCGCCGGCTTCACACGATCGGAGCCGTACCGTAGCACACCGATCAACCCGAACGCATGACGCCGGAAGGCTCATTTTTTCGAGCCTCGAAAAAAAGAATGACGCAGGTTGTTACGCGTGTCAATATCAACTGAAGTGCAAGATCGACGGCAGCATGCCGCCCGGTCGAGGGAGGAGACGTGACTGCAGGCATCCGCCATGACGAGATGCGCAAGCGCAACCGGGCACTGGTGATCGCCGCGGTCAGGCGGGCCGGACAGCCCTCGCGCACCGAGATCGCCGGGCTGACGGGCCTCAGCCACTCCACCATTTCGGCCATCGCCTCCGACCTGATCGAGGCGGGCGCGATGCGCGAGACAGGACAGGGCGACCCGCCGCCCCTGCGGCGCGGCCGACCGCAGGTCGCCATCAGCCTCAATCCCGATGCCGCATCGGTGGTTTGCCTCTATCTCTCCTTCAACAGCCTGTCGGCGATCCTGGTCGACTATCGCGGCGAGGTGATCGACCGAAGGACACATCGGCTTTCCACGCTCGATATGAGCCGGGACGAGTTGCTGAACGCGACCATATCCGCCGTGCGCGACATCGCCCAGGGCCGATCCGATCTGCTGCGAATCGCCTGCGCGGTGCAGGGCATCACCGATTCCGCCGGACGCGAGCTCCTGTGGTCGCCGATCACGCCGCTCAGCGATCTGCCGATCGGCCCCAAACTCGAAGAAGCGTTCAACGTGCCGGTGACGGTGCAGAACGACTGCAACATGATTGCCGTGGCGCTGCGGTGGCTCAATCCCGAGCGCTACGGCGACAACTTCATCACCATTCTCCTTTCCCACGGCATCGGCATGGGCCTGATGCTGGACGGGAAGATGTTCAGCGGCACACGCTCCTCGGCGGGCGAATTCGGCCACATGGTGCATGAACCTGGGGGTGCACTATGCCGTTGCGGGCGCCGGGGCTGCATCGAAGCCTATGCCGGCAACTACGCCATCTGGCGCCGCGCCTCCGGGAAGAGCAGGGACGAGAAGCCGGTGGCCGATATCGAGGCGGGGGAAATGCAGAGGCTTGCGGGGCAAGCGCGGCAAGAAGAGGGACAGGCGCGGGACGCCTTCCGCGAGGCGGGGCGGGCGATCGGCTTCGGCCTCGGCAATCTCTTTGCCCTAATCGACCCGGCACCGGTGGCGATGGTGGGCCAGGGTACGGCGGCCTTCGACATTCTCGAGCCTGAGATCCGCCGTGCGCTGGCCGAGACCGCAGGGGGCCAGCACGCCGAAGCCGTTGCCTTCGAAACATTGCCCAATGCGGTGCCGCTTATCCTGCACGGCGCGGCGATGAGCGCACTGACGGGCCTCGACCGCGACATGTTCGCGCCGGGCCTTCGCACATCAGCGGCGGGCTGGGGGAAAGAGCAGCCCGAACGGGCCTCTCCTCAGTTTTCGCGAATGGCGTAGCCCGCGCCGCGGATGGTGCGGATGACATCGGGCATCCGCCCCTGGTTCACCGCCTTGCGCAGCCGCCCGACATGAACGTCCACCGTCCGCTCGTCGATGTAGATCGTCTCGCCCCAGACATTGTCGAGGAGCTGGCTGCGGGAGAAGACGCGGCCGGGATGCTGCATCATGAACTCGAGCAGGCGGAATTCCGTCGGCCCGAGGCGGATCTCGCTCTTGCGCCGATAGACGCGATGGGATTCACGGTCGAGCACGATATCGCCGACCTTCAGCACCGTGGAAAGCACTTCGGGCTTGGCGCGCCGGAGAAGCGCACGCACCCGCGCGATGAATTCGGGCGTCGAGAAGGGCTTCACCAGATAGTCGTCCGCGCCGGTGGAAAGCCCGCGGACACGGTCGCTCTCCTCCCCGCGCGCGGTCAGCATGATGATCGGGAGCCGCTCCGTCTCCGGACGCATCCTGAGCCGGCGGCACAGCTCGATCCCCGAGACGGCAGGCACCATCCAGTCGAGCACGAGCAGGTCCGGGACGTTCTCCTGCAGCCGCACTTCCGCCTCGTCGCCGCGCGTGATCACCTCGACCTGGTAGCCTTCCGCCTCGAGATTGTAGCGCAGCAGCACACAGAGCGGTTCGTCATCCTCGACCACCATGACTTTCGGTGCGATCATTCAACAGCCTCCAGCTACCCGGCCGTCACCTGCGTTTCGTCCTGCTTCGGCCGTTGCACGGGGAGTTGCAGGCCTGTGAGCACATAATAGGCGTTCTCCGCGATGTTGGTCACATGGTCGCCGATGCGCTCGAGGTTCTTTGCGCAGAACAGGAGATGCGTGCAGGCGGTGATGTTGCGCGGATCCTCCATCATATAGGTGAGGAGCTGCCGGAACACCGACGTGTACTGGATATCGATCTTCTCGTCCTCGTCGCGCAGCTTGGTCAGCGCTTCGGGCTGGCGCGTGACATAGCGGTCCACCACCAGGTTCACTTGTTCCAGCACCATGTTGGACATGGTCTCGATCGGCTGCGTCAGGCCGCGGGGAGCGCCGCCGCCCACCGCACCGACGCGCTTGGCGATGTTCTTGGCGAGATCGCCGATCCGCTCGAGGTCGGCCGCCATGCGGATCGCACCGACAACCGCCCGCAGGTCCTGCGCCATGGGCTGGCGCTTGGCGATGAGCGTGATCGCGCGCTCATCGAGTTCGCGCTGCTTTGCGTCCATGACGACGTCGTCGGAGATCACGCGCTGCGCGAGCGCATTGTCTGAATAGAGCAGCGACCTGGTTGCAGCCTGCGTCATGGCCGCCGAAAGGTCGCCCATCTCACGGATGAGGCGGTCGAGGTGCTCCAGATCCTCGTCGAAAGAGGCGACGGTATGCTGGCCCATGAGTCCGTTCCTTTTGCAAACTGCGCCGGATCAGCCGAACCGGCCTGTGATGTAATCCTGGGTCCGCTTGTCTTCCGGGTTGGTGAACATCTTGTCGGTCGGCCCCTCTTCGACCAGGTTCCCGAGATGGAACATCGCCGTGCGCTGGGAGACGCGGGCGGCCTGCTGCATGGAGTGGGTCACGATGACGATCGTATAGTTCTCGCGCAGTTCGTCGATCAGCTCCTCGACCTTGGCGGTCGCGATCGGATCAAGCGCCGAGCAAGGCTCGTCCATCAGGATGACTTCGGGCGAGACGGCGATGGCGCGGGCAATGCAGAGGCGCTGCTGCTGGCCGCCGGAGAGGCCCGTTCCAGGCTCTTGCAGCCGGTCTTTCACCTCGCTCCAGAGGCCCGCTTTCTGCAGGCTGGTCTCCACAACGCCGTCGAGATCGCTCTTGGCACTGGCCAGGCCATGAATACGAGGGCCGTAGGCGACGTTCTCGTAAATCGACTTTGGAAACGGATTGGGCTTCTGGAACACCATGCCGACGCGGGCGCGCAATTCCACCACGTCGATGCGCGGATCGTAGATGTTCTCGCCATCGAGGGTGATGTCGCCCGTTACGCGGGCGCTCTCGATCGTGTCGTTCATGCGGTTCAGACAACGCAGGAACGTCGACTTGCCACAGCCCGAGGGACCGATCAACGCCGTCACCTGGTTTTCACGGATGTCGAGACCAACCTCGAAGAGCGCCTGCTTCTCACCATAGAAGACACTGACTTTGGAGCCACGCATCTTCACGGTTTCAGCCCGGGGCGCTTCGTCGAGCGCATTTTCGACGGCTGTATCTGTCAGCATATTCATATCCTCACTCCGTTACCAGCGACGTTCGAACCGTTGCCGGAGATAGATGGCCACCGCGTTCATGAATATCAGGAAGCCCAAGAGCACGAGAATTGCGGCCGAGGTGCGTGAGACGAAGCCGCGCTCGGGGCTGTCTGCCCAGATGAAGATCTGCGTCGGCAGGGCGGTGGCTGGATCCATGATACCACCCGGCGGCGTGGTCAGGAAGGCGTTCATCCCGATAAGCAGCAGGGGGGCTGTCTCGCCCAGTGCCTGCGCCAGACCGATGATCGTGCCCGTCAGGATGCCAGGCAGCGCCAGCGGCAGGACGTGGTGCAGGATGACCTCGTGGCGCGACGCGCCGATGCCGAGAGCGGCTTCACGGATGGAAGGAGGAATCGACTTCATCGCCGCGCGCGTGACGATGATCATGGTTGGCAGGGTCATCAGCGAGAGCACCAGACCGCCGACCAGCGGCGCGGACCGCGGCAGACCGAAGACCTGGATGAAGACGGCAAGTCCCAGCAGGCCGAAGACGATCGACGGCACGGCAGCCAGATTGTTGATGTTCACTTCGATGAGGTCCGTCCAGCGGTTCTTGGGCGCGAACTCCTCCAGATAGATCGCCGCCGCGATGCCCACCGGGAAAGAGATCAGGAACGTCACCAGAAGGGCATAAAAGGAACCAACGATAGCACCCGCAAGACCGGCCAGTTCTGGGAAGCGGCTGTCGGCGTTGACGAACAGGCCCCAGTTGAACGGCGCGGACACCAGACCGCGCTCCTCCAGCGATTGAAAAAGCGCAATCTGCGCATCCGAAACCCTGCGGCGATCCTCTGGAAGGTCTCGGTCGATCACGCCCTTGTAAAGCTGGTCATAGGGATCCGAGGCGGGAACGTTCAAAGTGAACGAGCTGCCGACGACCTGCGGATTCCCGGCCACGTAGTTTCGCACGATATTGACCGTGCCATTGGAGAGAATGCCTGCTGCCGTCCGTAGTTCACGCGGATTGTCGATCCCGGGGAACAACCGCTGCACGGCATCGGAGACCACGGCGCGGAAATTGCCCGAGGCGGGATCGTCCGCCGGCACGTTCGCCGGATCGGCTGTGAACTCGACGGCGATCTTCGTCTGGAGGAAGGCACTATGGCCGGTGGCGACCAGTGATGCGATCAGCACGCCGAGGAGACCGATTGCGGTCAAAATCGATATCAGGCCATAGAGCCGCAGGCGGCGATCCGCGGCATAGCGGCGCTTGCGCACCGCTGCCGCTTCCGGCGACGACCAATTGAAAGGCTTGGGGGCGGAAGTTGTCGTATCGGCCATGGATCTACTCATACTTCTCGCGATAGCGGCGCACGATGCGCAGCGCCAGGACATTGAGGCAAAGCGTCACGACAAACAGGACCAGGCCGAGCGCAAAGGCCGAGAGGGTCTTTGGATTGTCGAAAGCTGTATCGCCGATCAGCAGCGTGACGATCTGCACCGTCACCGTGGTGACGCCCTCGAGCGGATTGGCTGTAAGCGTCGCGGTAAGGCCCGCGGCCATCACCACGATCATCGTCTCTCCGATGGCGCGGCTTGCAGCCAGCAGGACACCGCCGACAATGCCCGGAAGGGCAGCGGGGAGCAGCACCCGCGTGATCGTCTCGGCGCGCGTGGCACCCATGGCGAAGGAACCGTCGCGCATCGACTGCGGCACTGCCCTCAACGCATCGTCGGACAGAGAGGAGATGAAGGGGATGATCATGATCCCCATGACCCCGCCCGCAGCCAGCGCGCTGTTTGGCGATATGGCGATACCCATCAGGCCGCCGGCCTGCCGGATCGCGGGGGCGACCGTAAGCACGGCAAAGAAGCCGTAGACCACGGTGGGCACGCCTGCGAGGATTTCCAGGAGCGGCTTGATGATGCCCCGAACGCGCTCATTCGCGAACTCGACCAGGTAGATTGCCGAGAAGAGGCCGATCGGAATGGCGACGAGAAGCGCGATTGTCGCGATCAGGAGCGTTCCTGTGAAGACAGGAACTGCGCCGAACGCGCCCGTTCCGGCCACTTGGTCCTCGCGGATGGCGATCTGCGGCTCCCAATTGAGCCCGAAGAAGAATTCCTGCGGCGGCACGAGCCTGAAGAAGCGCATCGCCTCGAAAGTGAGCGACACGACGATGCCGATCGTCACCAGGATCGCCACGACGGCGGAAAAGATCATGACGATGTCCAGCGCCCGCTCGAAATTCTGACGCGCACGGAAGCGCGGCGCCATGCGGGTCCGGGCGAGATAAAGCGCCAGCGCGGCAACCGCGAGCGCCACCACCACCATCGCCCATTGCGCGATCATCTGCCAGTTGCTGTAGCGCTCCGCAGCGGCGGTGATCTCCGGCGACGGCTCGCTGAAGATGCGCCCCGAAGCGACATTCTTGATCTCGCTGAGATAGAGCGAAAGCTGCGAGGCTGACGCGCCTTCGGTCAGGCTGTCCGGCAAAGAGGCCAGAAGCAACCGATCAAGGACGGCGCCCTGCATAAGGAGCCACAGAAGAACGAGGATAAGGGCGGGAAGGCCCACCCAGACGGCCGCGAAGGCGCCGTGATAGATCGGGCGCGAATGTACTTCCGCCCTATTTGCGGCGACGAACCGGCTTGCCGTCGTCCGCCCCACATAGAAGGCGATGAGCGACAGGGCCAGGATTGTGAAGAACAGATATCCGGTCACGGGCTGCCTGCGTTCGGTTCGACTGTGTGAGGGATGTCTGCACCGCAAGGAAGGCGCGGTGCAGACTCGCTGGATGGTTACTGCGTGAAGCGGGTGAGGCTCTTGCCTTCGATCGCCGCATTGCGGACTTCTTCACGCTTCTCGTCGGAGAGCGGAATGAGACCGCGCTCTTCGAGATAGCCGCCGGGGCCCATCGCCTCTTCAGAGACGTATTCCTCGACGAACTCCTGAAGACCCGGAACGACGCCGCGATGCGCGTTCTTGACATAGAAGAACAGCGGACGAGAGACCGTGTAGGACTCGTCGGCAATGGACTCGGGAGAGGGCTTTACGCCATCGACCGCCACCGCCTTCAGCGTATCCTGGTTCTCATAGAGGAAGGAATAGCCGAAGATGCCCAGTGCGTTGTGGTCGGCCTGCAGGCGCTGAACGATCAGGTTGTCGTTCTCGCCGGCTTCGATGAACGGGCCGTCGGTGCGCATGCGCTGGCAGACCTCATCCTTACGGTCACCTTCGAGCGCTTCGATGGCAGGGAACTCTTCGCAACCAGCTTCCATAACCAGCTCGACGAAGGCATCGCGGGTGCCGGAGGTGGGAGGAGGCCCAAAAACGGTGATTTCCGCATCCGGCAGCGAGGAGTCGATCTCGTTCCACCGCTTGTACGGGTTCGCCACGACTTCCCCGTCCACCTCGACCTCAGCGGCGAGCGCCTGGAATATCTGCGCCTTGGTCAGGTCGATTTCCGGACCATCGACCGAGTGTGCGATCGACAGGCCGTCGGAGCCGATCTGCACTTCGGTGACATTGTCCACGCCATTCTCGACGCAGAGTTCGTACTCGCTCTCCTTCATGGCGCGCGAGGCTCCGGTGATATCGGGATGGTCGACACCAACGCCGCCGCAGAAGATCTGCATGCCGCCGCCCGTACCCGTCGATTCGGTCACCGGAGCCGGGAAGCTGCCGAGATTGCCGAACTCTTCAGCGACGGCTTGCGTGTAGGGAAACACCGTCGATGAGCCGACGATGCGAATCTGATCACGCGCAGCAGCCGAGCCAACCGCCGCAACAAGAGCGATTGAGGCCGCCGAAGCGGTTAAGACGATTCTTTTCATTAGGGCTACTCCCTGTTCGGAATTCGGTGTCGACGCCGTGTCGCGTCGGGAGTCGCATAAAGGCCCTATGTAACAGTTCGATGACACTTTCGTGTCGGTCCGGTAAAGATCGACGGACTTGCCATCCGACGGCTACGGCAAGCCTGCAGCCAACCCCCGACGGCACGACCGGTGCCGTTCAATGCAAGGGGGCCTTGCATGCGTATAGATTACAACGCATCCGCCAGAAGCGGAAGGACTGCAAAGATGTCGGCCTTTGTTATCCGACGAACGACCTGCCGAGCGGCACCCATATGGACGCGGCGGCGAGGTTCAACTCCTCTTCCTGCGGCTTGTCGCCATAGCGCGGGACCGGTGTCCCGTCCGCTTCATCCGGCCTTGCGGAGCGGGTTTCGCATGGGGAAACAGACCCTGCGCCTTAAATCGGCTCCCCGGTGACCGGATTGATGCGCATTTCCACCTTGGCCTTGTCGTTGGTGAAATAGGTGATCTGGTAATAGCCGTCTCCGTCCCAATCGACCTCGTCGAGATAACGGAAATCGGGCCGCGCCTCGATCTTCGCCACGATCTCCGAGACCTTCATGGCGTTTTCCGGCGGGATCGCCTCTTCCTCCAAGGTCTGCGCGTGCAGCGGCGTGCAGGCGATGACGGTGGCCGAGGAAAGCGCGAGCATGGTCCTGCGGTTCATCGAGACATCCTTTCTGTGTTGCCGACATCTCTCAACGGGGAGCACCGCACGCGGTTCCGAAAGCCTGCTCCGCCTGCCGGAACTCCCGCGGCGGAACCGCGTTTCAATGACCACGACAGGAGCGGACGATGCAGGACAAGGACAATCCCAAGCAGCACCCCGGCTCGAACATGGAAAAGGACCCGCGGGACTGGCTGAGCGGTGACGAGCCGATGACCGGCGCGCAGGCCTCCTACCTGAAAACCCTTTCGGAGCAGGCGGACGAGCCCGATGCCTATGCGGACGGTCTCAGCAAGGCTGAGGCATCGGAGAGAATCGACGCACTGAAGCGGAAGCTTGGGCTGGAGGACGAGGACGGCCGGTAAGCGCCCTATTCAAGGACGCTAAAGCCGGCGGCCTGCCCATAGTAAGGTTGCGCCTGCGAGGCGCGCTTGCTGAGCGACGGATCGAGCGCCATCGAGAGGACGCCACCGAGGCAGAAAGCAAATACGACCGCGAAGAACAAACGTACGAGCATTGGATCACCCCCTTGGAGGATCTCACGCTAGCTGCCAACGCCCGAACTGTCGCTGAATACAGCATTCATCCGCAATTCAAACATCTTACCCGCAGGTAAACTCGCGTGTTTCCGGCGCGGCAACCTTCACGGCCCGCCGGCCATCGCGCCGATCACGACCATTGCGAGATCATCGAGGTCGAACTCGCCCTCCACCGAAACCGTGGTTCCGGTCGCGGAGACCTTGCGCGCGCCGGGGGTGATATCCGCCTGACGCTTCAACTCGTCGACGATCGCCTGCTTGACCTTGTCTTCAAGCGGGGACGCACCGCCCCCGCGGTTCATATCGCCGGTACCCATTTCCAGAACACGCCTTCCATCCGGTCAGGATAATATTCGAACTCGCACTCGAACCGCCGGCCATAGACCTTCGCAGCCTCGATGGCCTTGCCGCTCACCGGGTTCATTCCCGTGCCCGGGGCGAACCACTCCTCCAGAAGGTCGCTCGGCACATAGGCACCGATACGCAAGGGAAGCTTCGCAAGAACAACGTCCATCTCCTCCGGCGGCATTGAACCCTCCGATCGCCCTCTCGAACCGGCATAGGGCCGGATCGTTCCAACTGGATAGTCGGACCACGGACGGGGAAATTCAAGCGGGAGGAAAAAGATGGAACCTTTCAGGCCGTCAGTCGTTCTACTCCTCTTGAGCAGGTCGAGGATCCCAATGAATCAAGAACAATCCACTCAGCCCCGCTTCGAAACGCCCGTCCGCATCACCCTTAGGCCCGGAAAGACCAAGGAGATCGCGAATGCCCGGGAGGCCTTCGATTTCCTGAGGACTTGCCCGGTGCAGGAGGGACCGATCTTCGAAAGCGCGCTGGAGGCCTGCTTCGTCGCCACCTATAGGAGCGAAGCCGTCGGCGAGGCGCGCAGAAGTCTCAAGACATTCGCCAAGGCGCACGGCTTCATTGCATAAGGGGCTGGCGCTAAAGCCTCGCCCGCCGATCGTACCGCCCGACGCGCGACAGAAGATAATCCACTTCGGCCCTTGCGGTGGCCGAAATGCCGCTCGCGGGCTTGCGTTGCGCGTCGCTGGCGATCGCTCCGCGCTTCTGCAGGACGTATTTGCGCACCGCCAGCCCCACGCCTTGCTGCTGCTCATAACGGATGAGCGGCAGATGTGCGTCGAAGAGGTCATGTGCCTCGTCCCGCCTCCCCTCCCGCTGCAGCCGGACCGTATCGACCAGCATGTCCGGAAAGACATAGCCCGTCATCGCACCGTCGGCGCCGCGCTCCATCTCGAAATCGAGGAAAAGTCCGCCATTGCCGCAGAGGATGGAGATCTGGCGCATCTCGCCCGCCGCCTGGAAGGCCCGCAGCTTCGATATCTTTTCCAGACCCGGCCAGTCCTCGTGCTTGAGCATCACGCAGGAGGGGTGGTTCTGAACGATCGTGCGGATGACGTTGGGCGTCATCACCACGCCGAGCGTCAGCGGGTAGTCCTGGATGACGAAGGGCACGTCCTCCCCGATCGCCTCGACCGCCTGGGCGTAATAGGTGACGATCTGCTCATCGGTCCTGAGTGAGGAGGGCGGCGCGATCATGACGCCGGCGGCACCCAACTCCATCGCGTTGCGGGCAAGCGAGCGCATGGCGGCAAAGCCCGGGGCGGAGACGCCGACGACGACCGGCACGGCGGCACGGCCCACCACCTGGCGGGTGATGGCAAGTGATTCCTCGGGCTCGAGCTTCGGCGCCTCGCCCATGATGCCGAGGATGGTGAGCCCGGTCACGCCGCAACCGAGATAGAAGTCCGTCAGCCGGTCCACCGAGGCCGCATCCAGCCGCCCGTCGGGATGGAAAGGCGTGGCGGCGATCGCATAGACGCCCTTCGCAGTGTGGTCGAGCTTCATCCCTTGGCCTTCTCGGCTTCGTAGCGCGCCTTGGTCTCGGCATTCATGGGATAGAGACCGGGAAGCGGAACGCCGCGGTCCACCTCCTTCATGATCCAGGCTTCCATCCGCTCCTGCTCGGGCGCCTCCGCCAGCAGCTCGTCGAGCAACCCCGCCGGAATGAGCACCGCGCCGTCGTCGTCCACGACGATGATGTCGTCCGGGAAGACAGCGACGCCGCCGCAGGCGATCGGCTGCTGCCACGCGACGAAGGTGAGCCCGGCCACCGAGGGCGGTGCCGCGACCCCGCTGCACCAGACCGGCAGGCCGGTATCCAGCACACCTGCCGCGTCACGCATGACGCCGTCCGTCACGAGCGCGGCCACACCGCGCTTCACCATCCGCGCGCAGAGGATATCGCCGAAGATGCCGGCATCGGTGACGCCCATGGCGTCGGCCACGACCACCGCGCCTTCCGGCATGTCCTCGATGGCCGCGCGGGTGGAGATGGGCGAGGCCCAGCTCGCCGGCGTGGCGAGGTCCTCGCGGGCGGGCACGAAGCGCAGCGTGAAGGCACGCCCGACGATGCGCGGTTGGCCGGGCCCGAGCGGTTTCGTTCCGCGCAGCCACACATTGCGCAGCCCCTTCTTCAAAAGAATCGTCGTCAGCGTGGCGGTCGTTACGTTCTTGAGCGTCTCGATCGCGCTCTTGTCCAAAGCCATGGGTGTCCCCCGGATCAGATGCTTGCGATGAGCCCGCCGTCCACCCGGATGACGGAGCCGGTGATATAGGATGCCCGCGCGCTGGCGAGAAAGGCGACGGCATCGCCGTATTCGGCCGGCTCGCCGTAGCGGCCGACGGGGATGGAAGCGGTGCTTTCCGCAGCCACGTCTTCGGCGCTGCGGTTCTCTCGCGCGGCCTTCTGCTCATCGAGAAACTTGATGCGCTGGGTCGCGATGCGGCCGGGCAGGACGATGTTGGCGGTAACGCCGTCGCGACCGACTTCACGCGCGAGCGTCTTGGACCAGCCGACGAGTGAGAGCCGCAGTGCGTTGGATATGCCGAGATTGGGAATCGGCGCCACCACGCCGGAGGAGGTGGAGGTGACGATGCGCCCCCAATTCCGCTGGCGCATGCCGGGCAGCGCCCGGTCGGTAATGGCGATCACCGAAAGCACCATGGACTGGAAATGCTTCGCCCAGAGCTCCGGCGACTGGCCGGAAGCGGGCGTGGGCGGCGGGCCGCCGGTGTTGTTGACGAGGATGTCCACCCCGCCCCGCTTTGCCTCGATCGCAGCGAAATTGCTCTCCACGGCCGGGAGATCTGCGAGATCCCAGGCGACCGCTTCCGCCTCACCGCCCGAAGCCTTGATCTCCGAAGCCGTGGCGCCTGCCGCCTCCGCGTTGATATCCGCGGCATAGACGAAGCAGCCTTCGGCCGCGAGCGCCCTCGCGATCGCGCCGCCGAGCCCGCCGCCGGCGCCGAATACCAGCGCCGTCTTGTTCCTGATTCCGAGATCCACGTGCCGTCTCCGTCTGCCTGTAGCGCGTCGATTATCAGCCTTGCGGATCATAATCAAACATGGCTCTTCCTTCGTCCGAATCGGGAAAGATCCATCGTATGGACACCGGCTTCCTTGCAAAGCTTCGTGCCTGTCGCCGAGCATGGCCCGCTCGCGGAAGATGGCCGCCAGGGGCCTCTGGCGAACCGCTCTACAGTCTCTTGGAAATCGGGGAAATCTGGTACTCCCAAGGGGACTCGAACCCCTGTTTCCGCCGTGAGAGGGCGGCGTCCTAGACCGCTAGACGATGGGAGCGCTCAGAAGCACGCGATATAGTCGCGATCGGATTGGAATGCAACAGCTTCGAACGGCGTGTTCAAACATTCCGGTCAAACGGCTCCAGAAGGTCCCATAGATTGCCGTAGAGATCGGCGAAGACCGCCACTATGCCGTAGCTTTCCCGGCGTGGCTCTTCGCGGAAAACCACTCCGCGCGCCTGCATGGCCTGGTGGTCGCGCCGGAAATCGTCCGTATGGAGGAAGAGGAAAACGCGGCCGCCGGACTGATTGCCGATTGCGGCCTCCTGAGCGGCGCCGTCGGCCTTCGCCAGAAGCAGGCAGGCGCCGCCCGCATTCTGCGGGCCAACCACCACCCAGCGCTTTCCGCCGTCGCCGATCCGCGTGTCCTCAATGACGCGGAAGCCAAGCTTCTCACGGTACCAGGCGATCGCTTCGTCATAGTCCCACACCACGAGGCTGGTGAGAGCGATGCGCCGGCCGGGGCCGCTCATCGTGCTTCGCGGGTGACCGAGAAGCGTCCGATCAGCCGTCTTTCGGGGATGTCGTAAAGGAGGATCGCCTCGCGATCGCCCGCCAGCGCCACATGCAGGGTCAGCCGGTTGCCGGAAGCAGCATGGGAGATGATGCGCGCGCCGACCGGGAGCGGAATGTCGCCGGAAACCGTCTCGCCGGAGGGGACAGCTGCGGTATCGGACGCGCCCGGCTGCGGGACCGCGGTCTCCGGCTCCTTCACCGATTTGTAGACAAACGCCAGCACCACCGCCATAACCGCTGCGAACAGGATGCCGAGATTGATGATCATGAAACGCACGAGCTTGCGGCGCACGCGCTCTGCCGCCGGGTCGAGCGGCTTCTCTTCGTCGAGTTCGAGCGAGGCGTTCGGCCCTGCCATGCATGTTCCAATCGCAAGAAAAGTCGGAAAATGAGCGATCCTGATAACGAAGCCGGCAGCGAATGGAAAGAGCTGCGCGCGGATGAAACGGCGGAAGGCAAGCGCCTCGACCAGTGGCTTGCCGCACTGCTTGCTCCTGAATTCTCGCGCAGCCGCGTGCAGGCGATCATCCGCGAAGGTGCAGTAAGCCTCGACGGCCGCGCCGTGAGTGAGCCCAAGCGGAAGGTCTCCGCCGGCGAATGCTACCGGATCATGCTACCCGAGCCGGAAGCCCCAGAGCCCGAAGGCGAGGCCATACCACTCAGTATCCTTTACGAGGACGACGCCCTGATCGTGATCGACAAGCCGGCCGGCCTGGTCGTGCATCCCGGGCCGGGCAACTGGACCGGCACACTGGTCAATGCGCTGATCCACCACTGCGGCGCCACGCTTTCGGGCATCGGCGGCGTTCGCCGGCCGGGCATCGTGCACCGGCTCGATCGCGATACGAGCGGCGTGATGGTGGTCGCCAAGGCCGACCACGCGCATCGGGTGCTCGCCGACGCCTTCGCCGATCACGGCCAGGATGGAGACCTCGAGCGGGCCTATGTGGCGCTGGTCTGGGGCGTGCCGCCGCGCAGCTCCGGCTCGGTCGTCGCACCGCTCGGTCGCTCGACAAGCGACCGCACGCTGCGCGCCGTGGTGCCGGCGGGCCGGGCCGATGCGCGCCATGCGGTCACACGCTACGCCGTGCTGGAGCGATATGGACCTGGCCGGCCGGAGGAGCAGATCGCATCCCTCGTCGAATGCAGGCTGGAGACGGGCCGCACACACCAGATCCGCGTCCATATGGCGCATATCGGCCATCCTCTCGTTGGCGACCCGGCCTATGGCCGTGCGTTCCGCACCAAGGTGAACCGGCTGCCGCCGCAGCTCGCGGCAAAGGTCGCCGCCTTCCCGCGCCAGGCGCTTCATGCACGCCTGCTCGCCTTCCGCCATCCCGAGACGGGTGAGATGATGCGGTTCGAAGCGCCAATTCCACACGACATGACGGAACTCTTGGAGGGTTTCGCCGGTTTATGATCACAGAATGCGGATCGAAGTCACGAGCCCGGTAACGCTTTGTTGACCGGAAAGGGAAGCTTTAATTCCTCCGCATTTGTTCCTATATAGGCTATATGTCGTGGCGCGCACCGATGCGGCCACGCGTCCGCCCGCCTCTGAGGGGGCGTCGAGAAAAGGAGGGTGCTAATATGGCCCAGACATTGCCGAGCATTGTTTCTGGCGAGGGTGGTCTCACCCGTTACCTGGAGGAAATCCGCAGATTTCCCATGCTTCAGCCGGAGCAGGAGTACATGCTTGCGAAGCGCTACCGTGAGCATGGCGACACCGACGCTGCGCATAAGCTTGTGACCAGCCATCTACGGCTCGTGGCTAAGATCGCCATGGGCTATCGTGGCTATGGCCTGCCCATCGGGGAGGTGATCTCCGAGGGCAATGTCGGCCTCATGCAGGCCGTCAAGAAATTCGAGCCCGAACGCGGCTTCCGTCTTGCCACATACGCAATGTGGTGGATCAAGGCGGCGATTCAAGAGTATATCCTGCGCTCGTGGAGCCTCGTGAAGATGGGCACCACGGCCAACCAGAAGCGGCTGTTCTTCAATCTCCGCAAGGTGAAGGGCAAGATCCAGGCGCTCGAGGAAGGCGACCTCAATCCCGAGCAGGTGTCGGAGATCGCCACCCGCCTCAATGTGAGCGAGGACGAGGTGATCTCCATGAACCGCCGCCTGTCGGGCGACGCTTCGCTGAATGCGCCCATTCGGGCGACCGAGGGCGAATCCGGCGAGTGGCAGGACTGGCTCGTGGACGAACACGACAACCAGGAACAGATGTTGGTCGAGCAGGACGAGCTCGAATCGCGCCGGCGCATGCTGGAGGATGCGATGGACGTGCTCAACGACCGCGAACGCCGAATCTTCGAAGCACGCCGCCTCTCCGACGAGCCGCTGACGCTGGAAGAGCTTTCCGGCGAGTTCGACATCAGCCGCGAGCGCGTGCGCCAGATCGAGGTTCGCGCGTTCGAGAAGGTGCAGGAGGCGGTGACGGCCTCCGCCAAGCGCCAGGCCCAGGCCGTCCGCCCGGCACGGGGCGAAGGCGAGCGCGCCTCGGTTTAACAGGCCGGCCCCGCCTGCCGTGATGGAATTGGAGACCCTCCCCTCGGGGAGGGTTTTCCTTATCCGCTGGAATCGCGGCTCCACGCATCGATCGCTTGGTTGAAGATACGTTCGCCGGGCACACCCTTTTCCATGGTGATGAGGGCCCGCCGCCCCGAGCTGTAGACGATCGGAATGTCGATCCAGCTTTGCCGGCGCAGAAGCGTCAGGTTGACCCGCTGATCGGCCTGGCTGTCGCTCAGGGCCACCAGGAAGAAGCCGTCGGCGATCTTCGCCGGGATGCCGAGGAGCGGGCTTCCCGTGTCCTGCTCGGTGCGCTTCATGCTCATCCGCAGCACATTGCTGATGCCGCCGCCCTGGAAGTTTTCCGGCGTGAGGAAGATCAGCTCGACGATATGGCTGGCCGGCAGCGACTGGTCCGTGTTGCGGCGGATGGTCATCCTGAGCTGCAGGCCCTTCTCGGGGATCGTGGCTTCCGCCTGGATGGCGGGCTCAGGAGGGATGTTTTCGCCCGGCGATTCCTCTATGAGGGACCAGACGACGGAGCCGTTCTCGGCATAGCCTTCCGAAGCGTTCGTGCGCTCCTCGTAGAAGATGGCTTTCTGGCCGACGGGCAGGGCCTCCTGATCCGTACCAGAGCCGGCAGCGCTTCCAGAAGAAGCCTCCCCTGTCTGCCCGCTGCCCTGCACAGGCGCGCCGCTCCCCTGCGTCGCCTGCGCGACGGACGTCCCTTCACCAAGGCCCGGCTCGCCTCCCGCCGGTCCTTCGTCCACCTCGCGGCCGTCGGGCATCAGCCTTTGCGTGAATTTTTGCCGCACTTCGCTTGCCGGTTGCTCTTCCGGCGCAGGTGTCGGCTCGGTCTCCGCCGGCTGGGTATTCCCGGCTACCGCAACCTGCGCACCGGCGCCATCCTGTTCGGCGGGAGGTGCGTCCTGCTCGGCGCGAGGTGCATCCCGCCCCCGCCCGGCGATCAGGTCGTCGAAACTCGCAAAGCCTGCAAGCTGTGACGCTTCGTCCCGATAGAGCCAGCCGCCATAACCCGCAGCGCCCACCGCAAGCAGGAGAAGCAGCAGGACGAGCGGTCTTACGATCCCGCCGCGACGCTGCCGTGCCGGCGCATTGCCGGCCAGCCTTTCCTCGACAGGAGGAAGCGCTTCCGGCCCCTCGACGGAAGGCTGGGAGGTCTGCGACCAGTCCACCTCATCGAGCGGAGCGCGGACGGGATCGGCATGCAGTGCCGGACCGGCCCCGGTTGACCATCCGGCGGCGGACTGCGCATCATCGGGGTCGAAAGGATCCTGCGCGTGCTGCGCCTCAGGCGGCGGCGTCTCGGCGCGGTCCCACTGCGTCTCGGCATCGCCGTTGCTGCTGGCCTCCTCGTCTTCCGTCGGGCGGATGGCCGGGGCGGCCCGTTCCAAGGCCTGGAGATCCGAAAGGAGGCTGTCGAAATCGTCCTCCAGGGAAGATGCCGGCGGCGGAGCATAGTCCGCCTCCACCTGGCCGATGGCCTCCTCCAGAAGCTCTCGCTGGCGCTCGGCCACCTGGGGTGGCGACGACACCGCGGCAAGCTTGGCCTCGATCGTGATGCGTGCCTTCTGGTAAATTTTCTCGCGCGCCTCGGGCGTGTTATCCTTCAGCGCCTCGACGGCCTTGCGCAAAACCGCAGCAAAATCTGCCATAATCTGAAATGCCTGCTCCTGCTTGCCGTTGCGGACCCAAACTCGCCGGAAACTCGCACGAAAATGTGGTCACACTACAACACGGCCCAAAATATTGAAACTGTGACATGCCGGAGATCACACGAAAATTCAATGTGTTAGGCCATATGCTCGGATTCCTGCGCCAGAACGGCCCGCGCCGCTTTTCTCCCGCCCGGAAGAAAAGCGCAAGATGCAGCCCGATTCTCGCCTCGCAGGCATTCCGCTTCACCGACAAGGACCGGAGAAATGCGGATGAACCGCTGCTCCCGGCAGCCGATATTCTCCGGCATCCGAGCAACGGAAAGAAGAAGATCGGGCGGCTGCTTCATGAAAGCACGATCGTCTCGAAAACTAGTCCTGGAACGGATCGGTGACCAGAATTGCGTCTTCGCGCTCGGGGCTGGTCGAAAGGATTGCGACCGGCGCGCCGATGAGCTCTTCGATATGGCGCACATATTTCACCGCCTGGGCCGGCAGGTCGTTCCAGCGGCGCGCGCCGCGTGTCGTTTCCTTCCAGCCCTCAAGCGTCTCGTAGATCGGTTCGAGCCGCGCCTGCGCGCCCTGGCTTGCCGGAAGATAATCGATCACCTGCCCGTCGAGCCGGTATCCTGTGCACACCTTGATCTCATCCAGGCCATCGAGAACGTCGAGCTTGGTGAGCGCGATGCCGTTCATGCCGTTGGCCACCACGGCTTGCCGCACCAGGACCGCGTCGAACCAGCCGCAGCGGCGCTTGCGCCCGGTGACCGTGCCGAACTCATGCCCGCGCGTGCCGAGGAAGTCGCCCACCTCGTTGTCCTGCTCGGTCGGGAACGGCCCCTCGCCCACCCGCGTCGTATAAGCCTTGGTGATACCCAGCACATAGTCCACGGCGCCCGGGCCGAGGCCGGAGCCGGTTGCAGCCTGCCCGGCCACGGTGTTGGACGAGGTGACGAAGGGATAGGTGCCGTGATCGATGTCGAGCATCGTCCCCTGCGCCCCTTCGAACAGGATGCGGCTTCCCGCCCGCCGCGCATTGTCGAGGATCGTCCACACGCGGTCGACGAAGGGAAGGATCTTCTCCGCGACCGACGTAAGCTCCTGCATGATCGCCTCGTGGGAGACCTCCGGATGTCCGAGGCCGCGCCGAAGCGCGTTGTGGTGGGTGAGCAGCCGGTCGACCTTGAGCGCCAGCGTCTCCGGATCGGCGAGGTCCATCACGCGGACCGCACGGCGGCCCACCTTGTCCTCATAGGCCGGGCCGATGCCGCGTCGCGTCGTGCCGATCTTCGTTCCCGAATTGGAGGCGGCGTCCTCGCGGAAGCCGTCAAGTTCGCGATGCAGGGAGAGAATCAGAGCAGTATTCTCGGCGATCTTCAGGCTGTCGGGCGTCACCGTCACGCCCTGCCCCTTCAGCCGCTCCACTTCCGCCACGAAGGCATGCGGATCGAAGACGACGCCATTGCCGATGACGGAAAGCTTTCCCTGCCGGACCACGCCGGAGGGCAGGAGCGAGAGCTTGTAGCTCACCCCGTCAATGACGAGCGTGTGACCGGCATTGTGTCCGCCCTGGTAGCGCACCACCACATCCGCGCGCTCGGAGAGCCAGTCGACGATCTTTCCCTTGCCCTCGTCGCCCCATTGCGAGCCAACGACCACCACATTCGCCATCAGTGCTTTCCTTCCTCTCGGCCGGAGTGCACCGGCCTTCGAAAACCAGAGGCTCTATACCTTCATGCGGGGCTCGATGCGACCCCTCTTTCGCCGCACTCTGGAGGCCGGCGGGAATTTCAGGCGGGGTAGTGCATGAAGCGGATGGATGCTTTATCCCTGAACCAGCATCATGATCCGGACTCCCCCCGCATGCTCAATTCCGCCTATCCGTTGCTTCTGCTGACGACGCTTTTCTGGGGCGGAAACGCCGTGGCGGGGAAACTGGCGGTGGGTCACGTGTCTCCTTTCGCGCTCACGTTCCTGCGCTGGATCGTCGCGCTTGCGCTTCTTCTGCCGTTCGCGTGGAAGCCGCTTCGCCGGGATTGGCCGGACGTGAAGCGGCATCTGCCTCTTCTGGCGAGCCTGGGCGTGATCGGCTTCACTTGCTTCAACGCGGCCATGTACAGTGCCCTGACGCTCACCTCGGCAGTCAACGTCTCCATCGAGCAGGGGGCGATCCCGCTCGTGATCATCGTGGTGAATTTCCTCGTCTTCCGCGTGAAGGCCACCTGGCTCCAGCTTGTGGGCTTTCTCCTCTCGCTCATCGGTATCGGCCTGACGGCAAGCCACGGCGACATCACGAGGCTCGCCGCTCTCGACATCAACTTAGGCGATCTCTTGATGCTGATCGCCGTGCTCGTCTACGGATTCTATACGGTGGGTCTCCGCTTCAAGCCGGAGATCCATTGGCTGAGCATGATCACGGTGCTTGCCGCCTCCGCCCTGGCAAGCTCCGTTCCGCTGCTTGCGTGGGAGCATTCGACCGGCGATCTGATCCTCCCGGATCTCAGGGGCTGGGCAATCGTGATCTATGTCGCCGTCATGCCCTCTGTCCTGTCACAGGTCTTCTATATCCGCAGCAACGAGCTCATCGGCCCCAACCGCGCCGGGCTCTTCGTCAATCTGGTGCCGATTTTCGGGACGCTGCTTTCCATCCTGATCCTCGGCGAGGATTTTCACCTCTACCACGCCGCCGCGCTTCTTCTGGTCTTCTGCGGCATCTCGCTTGCCGAATACAGCGGACGAAGGGCCGAGGCCGCCTCGCCGCGCGTCCGGGCACCGGTGGACGGGTCATAAGCCGGGCGCACGCGCAGCACGCCCGGCGAGGGTTCGCTATGCGCCGACGTCGAACCGTAGCGGCCTGGCCGAGAGGATGGTGCCCGTCGACTTGAGTTCGTCCACCACCGCCTGCGGGAACGGCGCATCGAGATAGAGCAGCGCGATGGCGTCCCCGCCGGGCCGGTTGCGGCCGAGCTGGAAGTTCGCGATGTTCACCCCGTGCTTGCCGCAGATGGTGCCGAGCTGACCGATGATGCCAGGCGTGTCGTAATTGGTGGTGTAGAGCATGTGCTCGCCGATCTCGGCATCGAGATTGATGCCCTTGATCTGGATGAAGCGCGGCTTGCCGTCGGAAAAGACCGTGCCGGCAATCGAACGCGTGCGCTCGGTGGTCTTCACCGTCAACTTGATATAGCCATCGAACACGCCGGACTTGTCGCGCTTCACTTCCGAGACGATGATGCCGCGTTCCTTCACCATGATCGGTGCCGAGACCATGTTGACGTCGTTCACCTGGGGCCGGATGAGACCCGCCAGCGCCGCACTGATGAGCGCCCGCGTGTTCATGGTGGCGGTCGAGCCGTCGAACAGAATCTCGACCTCCTCGATCGGCTCGTCCGTCACCTGGCCGACGAAGGCGCCGAGCACTTCCGCGAGCTTGATGAACGGCTTGAGGCGCGGTGCCTCCTCCGCCGTGATCGAGGGCATGTTGATGGCGTTCGTGACGGCGCCCTTGATGAGGTAGTCCGACATCTGCTCGGCCACTTGCAACGCCACGTTCTCCTGCGCTTCCGTCGTCGAGGCGCCGAGATGCGGCGTGCAGACCACATTGGGCATGTTGAAAAGCGGGTTCTCGGTCGCAGGCTCGTTCTCGAACACGTCGATGCCCGCGCCGGCGACCTTGCCGGACTTGAGCGCCTCGAGCAGGTCGGCCTCGACGATCAAGCCGCCGCGCGCGCAATTGATGATGCGCACGCCCTCCTTCATCTTGCCGATCGCTTCCGCGTTGATGATGCCCCGCGTCTTGTCGGTGAGCGGGGTGTGCAGCGTGATGAAATCGGCACGCGCGAAGAGTTCGTCGAGTTCCACTTTCTCCACGCCGAGTTCCTCGGCCCGGTCTTCCGAGAGGAAGGGATCAAAGGCCACCACATGCATCTTGAGCCCGATCGCGCGCATGGCGACGACGGAACCGATATTGCCGCAGCCGATCACGCCCAGTGTCTTGCCGGTGATCTCGACACCCATGAAACGGTTCTTCTCCCACTTGCCGGCATGGGTGGAAGCGTTGGCCTCGGGAATCTGCCGCGCCACGGCGAAGAGCATCGCGATCGCGTGCTCCGCAGTCGTGATGGAATTGCCGAAGGGCGTGTTCATCACGATGATGCCGCGGCGCGAGGCGGCGGGGATGTCGACATTGTCGACGCCGATGCCGGCGCGGCCGATCACCTTGAGGTTCGTGGCGGCGGCGATCAGCTTCTCCGTGACCTTGGTGGCGGAGCGGATCGCGAGTCCGTCATACTGGTCGATGACGGAGAGAAGCTTCTCCTTGTCCTTCCCGAGATCGGGCTGGTAATCCACGTCGATGCCGCGCTGCTTGAAAATGTCGACGGCGGTCGGCGAAAGCTTGTCGGAAACGAGAACGCGAGGTGCCATCTCCAGGCTCCATTCTGTCGAAAAAGGGAAAAGGGAGGCCGCAAGACGGATGCGGCCGGGAAGAATCAGGCCGCCTGAAGCGCGGCTTTCTGCTCCTGGAAAGCCAAGTCGAGCCAAGGCGTCAGGGCTTCGAGATCAGCGGTCTCCACCGTGGCGCCGGCCCAGATCCTGAGGCCCGGAGGCGCATCGCGGTAGTGGCCGACGTCGTAGGCGACCCCTTCCTTGTCGAGCCTGGAGACGATGCCCTTGGCGAAGGCCGCGCGGGCCTCTTCGTCCAATGCCGCAACGGCCGGATCGACGATGCTGAGGCAGACCGAGGTGTTGGAGCGCGTGGACGGATCTTCCGCCAGATGCGCCAGCCAGCCGCTCTTCTGCACGAAACGGTCGATGACGGCGAAATTGGCGTCGGCGCGGGCGATCAGACCTTCGAGCCCGCCGGCCGACTTCGCCCATTCGAGCGCGTCGAGATAGTCTTCCACACAGAGCATGGAGGGCGTGTTGATGGTCTCGCCCTTGAAGATGCCTTCGATCAGCTTGCCGCCCTTGGTCATGCGGAAGATCTTGGGCAATGGCCAGGCGGGCGTGTAAGTCTCGAGCCGTTCCACCGCGCGGGGAGAGAGAATGAGCATGCCGTGGCCGCCCTCGCCGCCCAGCACCTTCTGCCAGGAGAAGGTGACGACGTCGAGCTTGGCGAAATCGAGCCGCTGGGCGAAGGCCGCCGAGGTGGCGTCACAGATGGTCAGGCCGCCGCGGTCGGCCGGAATGAAATCGGCATTCGGCACGCGCACGCCGGAGGTGGTGCCGTTCCAGGTGAAGACGACGTCCCGGTCGAAATCGACCTGGGAAAGATCGGGCAGCTTGCCGTAATCGGCCTCGATGCGGCGGACATCCTCGATCTTGAGCTGCTTGACGACATCCGTCACCCAGCCTGCGCCGAAGGATTCCCAGGCCAGCATATCGACACCGCGTTGGCCCAGAAGCGACCACAGTGCCATTTCGACGGCACCCGTATCCGAGGCCGGCACGATGCCGATGCGGTAGTCTGCGGGAACCTGAAGCACTTCGCGTGTGAGTTCGATCGCGCGGGCAAGCTTCTCCTTGCCGATCTTTGCACGATGCGAGCGCCCGAGGGCAGCGCCTTTCAGGGCCTCGACCGTCCAGCCGGGGCGCTTCGCGCAGGGTCCTGAAGAGAAATTGGGATTGGCCGGACGCATGTCCGGCTTCGAGAGCGTGGTCATGTTGTACCTATCCTTCCAGATAGCACGCCCCTCGGTGGGGAGGGGTGGCCCGCGGATGGGGTTAGTCGAACTCGCACTGAAAGGCAAGTGGCAATCATATCGAGGCCTGCCCGTGTGCGGCACGGGATCGAGCATTCCGTGGGCGGCGCAGGCGCCTAGAGCGGGTAACACATCCCAGATATCGGATTATGTTAGAATTTTATTTCATGAAAAGGAGAAGCCTATGGCATATATAGAATTTTATTCCAAAGCACATCCATGTTTGGGGTGCTTTCCTTTGCGATGAGAAAAGAAGAGTTCTCCCATGGCCACCCAAGCTCACCCCTCCCGACCGGCGGAGCAAAAGCCGTTCTACCGTTCTTTCGGTTTTCAGGTGCTCTTCGCGATGGCGGTCGGCCTCGTCCTCGGCTTGATCGCCCGCGACATGGGCACAGGCCCGGCAGGCGATCCGAACTGGCTCGCGCAGACGCTGCAGACCATCGGTTCGATCTTCGTCCAGCTCCTGCGCGCACTCGTCCCGCTGCTCATCTTCACCGCGATCGTCGCCTCGATCAGCAATCTGCGGGCACTCTCCAACGCGGCCGCGCTCGTGTGGCAGATGCTGCTGTGGTTCGCCATCACCGCATTGATCGCAGTGGTGATCGGCATTTCGCTCGGTCTTATCATCCAGCCCGGCACGCGGGCCGTGATCGACCAGGCCGCGGCGGCCGCACCCGCCACCACCGGTTCCTGGCTCGACTTCCTGAAGGGGCTCGTGCCGGCCAACATGCTCGGCCTTCAGGCATCCACCAGAATAAGCGAAACGGGTGCCACCACAGCGCTCAATTTCAATGTCCTGCAGATCCTCGTGGTCTCGATCGTCATCGGCATCGCGGCCCTCCGCGTCGGGCAGGCGGCCGAGCCTTTCCTCGAACTGAACCGTTCCCTGCTCGCCATCGTCCGGAAAATCCTGTGGTGGGTGATCCGGCTGACCCCGATCGGCACGATCGGCCTGCTCGGCAACGCCGTTGCGCAGTATGGCTGGCAGACGCTCGGCCAGTTGGGCTGGTTTTCCGCCGCTGTCTATATCGGCCTCGCCCTCGTCCTGTTCGTCGTCTACCCGGTGCTGCTTTTTGCGAACGGCCTCAACCCCGTCCGCTACTTCGCGGGTGCATGGCCGGCGATCCAGCTCGCCTTCGTCTCGCGCTCCTCGATCGGCACCCTCCCGGTGACCGAGACGGTTACCGAACGCGAGCTCGGCGTGCCCCGTGAATATGCCGCCTTCGCCGTGCCCCTTGGCGCCACGACGAAGATGGACGGCTGCGCGGCCATCTATCCGGCGATCGCGGCGATCTTCGTCGCGGAGTTCTACCACGTGCCGCTGGCGCTCCAGGACTATTTCCTGATCGCCTTCGTCTCGGTGGTCGGCTCCGCCGCGACCGCGGGCCTTACGGGCGCGGTCGTGATGCTCACCCTGACGCTGTCGACCCTCGGTCTGCCGCTCCAGGGCGTGGGTCTGCTCCTGGCGATCGACCCGATCCTCGATATGGGCCGCACCGCGGTGAATGTCGCCGGACAGGCGCTGGTCCCCACGATCGTGGCCAAGCGGGCCGGCATTCTCGACCAAGCACGCTACGACCACGCCGGACAGGTGGACCTGCTCCAGGCCGAGCCCGCGCCCCGGGCCGCCTGATTCGCTATCCGAACGGCGGAAGAAAAAGCCCGGCATGCGGACCGCGTGCCGGGCTTTTCGATTGGAGGCGTCCGGAGCGGTCACCAGAGATCGTATCTCAGGCCCACTTTCACCTGATGGTAATCCAAGCCCTCCTCAACAGTGCCGGCGTCCACGTCCACATATTTCGTGCCGGGGGAGCTCAGAAATTGGTAACCCACGTCGAGCGACATGTTCTTTGTGATTTGATAGCTCACCCCCGCATTGAGAGAGTAAGCGAACTCGTATTGGCGGTCGACGGCTTCGGCCGCAGCACCGAGTGCGGCCGAGGAGGCCGAGATCTCATGCATCGAGTAGAGGATGCCCGCGCCGGCGCCGACATAGGGCGTGAAGCCCACGAAAGTGCCGAGATCGAGATAGCCGTTGACCATGGCTCCCAGAACTCGGTGATCCGCCGAAATTGATACGACGCCGTCGTCATAGTCGAACTCGTCGCTCGAGATATAGGCGAGACTGACATCGGCCCTGAGCAGGTCGGTGAAGTGATACCCGAAGCCGATGCTGCCGCCGAAGCGGTTGTTGTCGGCCTCGTCGCCGAACAAGTCGGCGTCATAGGCCGACTCGTTGGCGGCGTAGGTCACGTCTCCCCGCAGATACCAGCCCGAGCCGACCTCCACAGGCACGAGCGGCGCCTCATCGATCACGATGGGCGGTTCGTAGTCGGCCGCGTGTCCGGTGACAGCCGTGCCTAACACAACCGTGGATGCGATCAGGGTGAGGCTGCAGGATTTCCGCATGGTTCCGTTCTCCGCGAATCGCGGCGGAGCCGTAGCTGCCCCCGCCGCCCTTGTTGCGGAGACTGTTAACCATTTTGGTTAAGCCGCGGTTAAGGATAACGGAAGGTTACAGGAAAAGCGGCCACCGAGGCCGCTTGCCGGCAAACGAAAACCGCCCGGCGATGCCGGGCGGTCGATCAAGAAGACGGATTTCGTTACTTGTAGATCACCGGCTCTGCGGGCGGTACATAGGGAGGCTCGTAGGAGACGACCTGCGGGGCGGCGCAGTTCGCATTCGCGCCACCGAAGGAGTAGCGCAGGCCTGCGCGCGCTTCGTGCACGTTGAACCCGTCGTCGAATCCGGGACCGGCACCGATGCTCGCGCCACTGGGGCTGAACTCCTCGAACATGCGCCCGCCTTCGATCCGCGTGAAGCGGTAACCGGCATCGAGCTGCAGGTTCTGGGTCAGGCAATAGGACGCGCCGGCCATGAGCGACCAGGCAAAGCGCCATTCCTTGGCGCCCTTATGGATCCAGGTGTCGTCCCCGATGGTGTTGTGGAGATCGTCCCATTTCACATAAGCGCCGCCGATGCCCGCGCCCACATAGGGCGTGATCCCGCGATAGGTGCCGAGGTCCACATAGGCGTTGGCCATCAGGAGCAGCGCGCTGTAGGAGGTGCTGTCCCTCGAGCTGCAGGGAACGGCGCCGCAATAACCATGCGTGGTGCCACGGAAATCCGAGTCGAACCAATAATCGGCGGTCAAATCGGTGCGGAAGTGACGTGTCACCTGATAGCCGATACCGCCGCCGAGCGACATGGCGCCGTCGAGATCCGTCGAGGCGAATTCGCCGGTGTCCGGCGGATCGGTGTAGAGGATGTATTCGGTGCCGCGCAGCTCCGACCAGCGATAGCCGATATCCCCACGCAGGTACCAGCCGCCGACCGCGACCGGCTGTTCGATGATCTGCGGAGGCGGCGGAGCCTCGACAGGCGGCACATACAAGTCAGCGGCATAAGCGCTTGTCGTGAAAGCAAGCGCGGCTGCCGTAAAAATCGGCTTCGTCATCTTCAACATCTACATCCCCCAAATGCCGTCCGGTGACCGGCGCCACGGCTGGTTGAATCATGCCGAAGATTGCAACAGAAAAGTTAAGCCCCTCTTAACCCTAACGAATTTTCCGCTTTTCGTTTACCTTGTCTGCTGCGGAGTGTTCCGGCGGCCGGCGCAGGCCCGGCCGCCTGGGACCAAGGAGGGTTGTCAGGCGGCTGCGGTTCTCGTTTCCGCGATGGCTTCGACGATGTTGTCGACGACCGCCACGACGAGATCGGGGTTGTCGCCCTCGGCCATCACGCGGATGAGAGGCTCGGTGCCGGAGGGGCGGATGACGAGCCGGCCGCTTTCGCCAAGCCGGGCCTCCGCGTCGGCGATCGCCGCTTTGACGGCAGCGCTCTCGAGGGGCTTTCCGCCGCTGGTATGCACATTCTTCAGCACCTGCGGCACCGGCTCGAACTTGCGGCAGACCTCGCTCGCCGGCCTGTCCAGCCGCTTGATATGGGCGAGCACCTGCAGCGCGGTGACGAGGCCGTCGCCAGAGGTGGAGAAATCGGACAGGATGACATGGCCGGACTGCTCGCCGCCGACATTGAGGCCGTGCTCGCGCATATGTTCGACCACATAGCGGTCGCCCACCTTGGTGCGGTGAAGCGACAAGTCACGCTCGCGCAGGAAGCGCTCAAGGCCCAGATTCGACATCACGGTGGCGACGATGCCGCCGCCGACGAGCTTCTCGCTCTCGTGCCAGGACTGGGCGACGAGTGCCATGATCTGGTCGCCGTCGATAATCGTGCCGTTCTCGTCGACGATTACGACGCGATCGGCATCGCCATCGAGCGCGATGCCGATATCAGCGCGCACCTCATGCACCTTCTTTGCAAGGCTCATCGGGTGGGTGGAACCGCAATCCTGGTTTATGTTGAAACCATTCGGATCCACATGGATCGGCACGACCTCGGCGCCGAGTTCCCAGAGGGCTGCCGGTGCCACCTTGTAGGCTGCGCCGTTGGCGCAGTCGATGACGATACGCAGGCCTGCCAGCGACATGTCGCGCGGCAGGGTGCGCTTGGCGAATTCGATATAGCGGTCGTGCACGCCGTCGACGCGCTTGGCCCGGCCGAGCGAATCGGCATCGGCCAGCGCCAGTTCGATATCCCTGTGGAGCATCGATTCGATGCGGTTTTCGATCTGGTCGGACAGTTTGTAGCCGTCAGGTCCGAAAAGCTTGATGCCATTGTCGTGAAACGGGTTGTGCGAGGCCGAGATCATGACGCCGATGTCGGCCCGCAGCGAGCGCACCAGCATGGCCACGGCGGGGGTCGGGATCGGCCCCAAAAGGAACACGTCCATGCCCGCCGCGCAGAAGCCCGCGACCATCGCATTCTCGATCATGTAGCCCGACAGACGCGTGTCCTTGCCGACCACCACCCGATGACGATGGCTGCCGTTCTGGAAGGTGAGGCCGGCGGCCATGCCGACGCGCATGGCCACTTCCGCAGTCATGGGAAAGCGATTCGCGCGTCCCCGAATCCCGTCGGTTCCGAAATATTGTTTCGACATAGGTTTTTTCGTCCGCACCGATCTTGATCGCAAAGCAGCGCTCCTTCCCTCTCTCCGCCACAGCTTCGCGCGATATACGTCACACTTTATGCGAGAATTCGTATTCGATCCATATGAACAGGCGCTTGTCCAGCATAGTTAACAGGCGGTAAGCACACCTGCCTCCTGCGGCCTCGGCATTCGGGACCATTCATCGCGCCCCCGGCACGATGAATTGGCCTGCGGCAACCGGCCCCTCACCCCTGCGGCTGGGGCTCCATCCCGGCATCGGGCTCTTCGCCCCCCTTCTTGCCTTCCTTGCGCGCGCCTGCCTTGGGCACGGTGGAGCCGCGCGAGGGGGGAGTGTCGTCGCCAAGATCGCGCGACGGCTTCTCGCCGCGGATGATCGCCTGGATTTCGTCGCCGGAGAGCGTCTCGTATTCGAGCAGCCCTTCGGCAACCGCGATCCACGCGTCGCGCTTGGAGGTCAGGATCTCCCGCGCCTTCTCATGGGCCTCGTCGATCAGCCGGCGCACCTCGTCATCGATCTTCTGCTGCGTCTCCTCCGACATGTTCTGCTGGCGCGCGACGGAATGGCCGAGGAAGACTTCTTCCTGGTTCTCGCCATAAGCGACCTGGCCGAGCTTGTCCGAGAAGCCCCAGCGCGTAACCATGGCGCGGGCGAGCTTGGTTGCCTGCTCGATATCGGAGGCGGCACCCGAGGTGATGTTCTCCTTGCCGAACTTCAACTCCTCGGCGACACGCCCGCCCATCATGATGGCAAGGCGCGAGATCATCCACTTGTAGCTCATGGAGTAGCGGTCGCCCTCCGGCAATTGCATGACCATGCCGAGCGCGCGCCCGCGCGGGATGATCGTCGCCTTGTGCACCGGATCGGACGAAGGCACGTTGAGCGCCACCAGCGCGTGGCCCGCCTCGTGATAGGCGGTCAGTTCCTTCTCCTCCTGCGTCATGGCGTGCGAGCGGCGCTCCGCACCCATCATGACCTTGTCCTTGGCGTCCTCGAACTCCTGCATGGTGACGAGGCGCTTGTTGCGCCGCGCCGCCATCAGGGCAGCCTCGTTGACGAGATTGGCAAGGTCGGCGCCGGAGAAGCCCGGCGTGCCGCGCGCCACGATCTTGAGATCGACATTGGGCGCCAACGGCACGTTGCGCACGTGAACCTTAAGGATCTTTTCGCGGCCGGCCACATCCGGGTTCGGCACCACGACCTGCCGGTCGAAGCGGCCGGGGCGCAGCAGCGCCGGGTCGAGCACGTCCGGCCGGTTGGTGGCGGCAATCAGGATGATGCCCTCATTGGCCTCGAAGCCATCCATCTCGACCAGAAGCTGGTTCAGCGTCTGCTCGCGCTCGTCATTGCCGCCGCCCAGGCCCGCGCCGCGGTGCCGCCCGACGGCGTCGATCTCGTCGATGAAGATGATGCAGGGCGCGTTTTTCTTCGCCTGCTCGAACATGTCGCGCACGCGGGACGCACCCACGCCCACGAACATTTCCACGAAGTCGGAGCCGGAGATGGTGAAGAAGGGCACATTGGCCTCGCCGGCGACCGAACGCGCCAGCAGCGTCTTGCCGGTTCCGGGAGGGCCGACGAGCAACACGCCGCGCGGGATCTTGCCGCCCAGTCGCTGGAATTTCTGCGGATCGCGCAGGAATTCGACGATCTCCTCGAGATCCTGCTTGGCCTCGTCCACGCCCGCCACGTCCTGGAAGGTGACGCGGCCATGCGCCTCCGTCAGAAGCTTGGCCTTGGACTTGCCGAACCCCATGGCGCGGCCGGAGCCCGACTGCATCTGCCGCATGAAGAAGATCCAGACCGCCAGGATAAGGATCATCGGAAGCCAGGAGATGAAGTAGCCGAGGATCGAGCTGGAGCCGTCGGTCTCCGGCCTGGCATTGATCGTTACGCCGCGGTCCTCGAGCCGCTGGACGAGGCTTGAATCGCCCGGCGAATAGGTCTGGAACGGCGTCTGGTTGTCCGCATAGGTGCCGGTGATCCGGTTGCCGGTGATGGTGACGCTTTCCACACGACCCTGCGAGAGTTCCTCTAGGAACTGGGAATAGGCGATGTCACGCGTGGCGCCGCGCTGCTGGGGCGCCTGAAACAGGTTGAACAATGCAATCAGAAGGACCGCAATGATCGCCCACAGCGCGAAATTTCGATAATTTGGATTCATGTTCGTTCCGTCAGTGCGCCGAGGCCGGCATCGTTGCCCCTAACATAGGGAGCGAGCACAGAGTTGCCAAGCATTCCGGCAGCGGTGGACCTCAAAATGAGCAGCACATGGTTTATCCCATATGTTCTTTGTGGCCATGGAATGGCAGAGCGGGAAGCGGGCCGCCTCGAAGGAGATCAAGAACGGCGCCCGCGGGGGCGGAATCGAAGGAGGGGAGAAGCCGTGCCCATGGCCCGGCTACGGGACGCACGGAGACCCCCTCGGCCTCGCCGGCAAGCCCGAGGCAATCGCCGTTTTTCCAGAGGGCTGGCTCCGTCGCGAGCGCGGAGCGCAGCAGGCCGGCGGGGGCATCCACGTCTCCCAGGGAGGCCTCTTCGGCGTTCTCACGGCCATAAGGGGCGAGCACAAGCCCGGCAGTCCCCTCCCCGGCCATGACCAGGTAGCGGCCGTCCCACAACACCTCGCCGGCAAGGGCGGCTGCAGGAAGGTTGCGCCGCTCGCGATGGAGATAGAGTTGCCCATGGCTGACCGTGACCACCGCCCGCGAAAGGCTGGCGCGCAGCCCCTCGCCGGCCCGCGACAGGACCGCCACCGTGCGCGCCTCGTCGGGCAGGTGCGGCGTGCCGCCGGCGACCGCCAGAAGAATGCGCAGCGCGTAGAGGCCGGCCGCGGTTTCGCGTACCGCCGGCAGCGGCAGGCGGAGCAGGCCGGGCACGGGCCTTTCGGCCGCCCGCGCGACGATGCTCGCGGCGGATCGCCCCGTCTCCTCCCGAGCGGCCTGCGCCTTGCGCGCCGAGGCGATCAATTCCCGGATTGCCGGCTCGTCCAGGTCCTGCCGCACGCGCGCCCGCTCGAACCGGCGGTCCCGATTGGTCGGGTCCTCCGCCCAAGCGATGCCGCGCTCGCGCAGGAAAGCGCGAAGCGCGCCGCGCCGGACGGCAAGCAGCGGCCGGACGATCCAGACATCGCCGTCATAGAGCGTGGCAGGCGCCATGCCCGCCGTGCCGCGACCGGCCCCGCGCGCAAGCCGCATGGAGAGCGTCTCCGCCTGATCGTCGGCGGTGTGCCCGGTGAGCACGAAGCGGGCGCCGGCCTCCCGCGCCGCCTGTGCGAGCAGCGCAAGCCGCGCTTCGCGCGCGGCCGCGGAAATGCCCGTCGAGGGCTTCGGCCCTTCCCAGCGCAGCAGGCGATGGGCAATGCCATGGGCCGCGGCGAGACGGCCGACCGCCCGCGCTTCCTCGCCCGATCCGGGCCTCAGCCCGTGATCGACGGTCACCGCCAAGAGAGCGGGCGCACCGGACAGATGCTCGAGGTGATCGTGGAGGAGGAGGAGAAGGGCGAGTGAATCGCCACCGCCGGAAACCGCCGCGACCACGGTATCGCATCCGGCAAGGCGGATATCGGAAAAGAGCGCGCCCGGCTCGTGCGGAAGCTCCGGGCTCAGCAACCCGCGAGCGCCTGTTCCTGCTGCACCCGCCCCCTGAGCGCGGCGGAGATGTCGGGATAGCGATGGCCGATCTCCGAATAGGTGGCGCAGGCCACGTCGCGCTGGTTCATCGCGGTGAGCGAAACGCCGAGCTTCAGGAGCATCTCCGGCGCTTTGACGGCATCGGGAAAATCGCGGTTGGCCTGCAGAAAGACCTCCGCGGCCTCGCGGTAGCGGTCCTGGCCGAGCATCGCCTCGCCCAGCCAGAAATGGGCATCCGCTGCGTGCTCGCCCTCGGGAAAGGTGTCGAGATATTGCCGGAACCCTGCCTCCGCCGTGCGGTAGTCGCCGGAAAGGATGAACTGATAGGCGCTCTGGTAGATCTCCTCCGGATTGTCGGAGTGCGGCAGCGCGGCCACCACGGAGCCGTCCTGGCCCGCCGGGGTGCCCTGCAGGAGATCGATGGGCTGGCCGGCGCCGCCCGAGACGACATTGCCATTCTCGTCGAAGGTGATTGTGCCGAGCGTGCGCGGCGGCTCCCCGAGCGGCGGGTTGCCTCCCGCCGCCGGGGGAACCGGCGCCTGCGGCACGCCTGCCGGCGGAAGCGTGGCAGAGTCCGCGGCTGCGGCCGCCTGCTGGCCGCCGCCTTCAGCCGGCGGCGGCGATAGGCGCTCGGTCCTCTGGTCGGGCTTTTCGCCTCCGGCGCTGCCCTGGCCGCCGCCTTCAAGTTCCTGGAAGCGGAACTCGGTGTCCTCCTGCATGCGGCGCATCTGGTCCTGCATCTGAAGGATTTGAAAATTGAGCTCTTCGATCCGCCCGTTGAGCTTGCGAATCTCTTCCTCGAGCCCCGTCAGGCGCGGATCGGTCGCCTGCACGGGGACGACCCGGGCCTCGCCGGCAGCTCCCACCGGCTGCTCCGGCATCGGCGCGGAGCGCAACTGGAACGCCGCGGCGGGGACAACCGACGCCGCGACGAAAAGTGTCAGCGCGGCGAGCCCGCGCAAATGGTTTCGGGACAGCATTCCTATCTCGCTTCTCGACCAGAACACGGCAGGGAACTTAACCCTGCGGCATCCCCTTATCAGGTCGCGAGACTTCGGCCAAATTTTGATTTTGTGAGCGAATAGGAGGAGCGGACAGCGAATAGGGAGAGAAAGGGAGATATTTCTTCCCCTATCCTACTCCCTACTCGCTCAACTCGCCAATCGCTCAGCTTCCGGCGCCGTTCAGCACCGTGACGGCGCGCCGGTTCTGCGACCAGCAGGAGATGTCGTCGCAGACGGCGACCGGACGCTCCTTGCCGTAGGAGATGGTCTGGATGCGGCTCGCGGTCACGCCGCGCGCCACGAGGAAGTCGCGGGCGGCGGCGGCGCGACGGGCGCCGAGCGCGAGGTTGTACTCGCGCGTGCCGCGCTCGTCGGCATGGCCCTCGATAGTGATCGAGTAGGACGGATACTGGTTCAGCCATTGGGCCTGCCGCGCCAGGGTGCCCTGGGCATCGGCGCGGATGACGGAGGAATCGGTGTCGAAGAAGATCCGATCGCCGATCGCGACCGTGAATTCCTGCCGGGAGCCGGGGGTGGCCGCCCCGCCGACGCCGCCGGCGCCGAGACCCAGATCGGCCGCGGAATTGGGAACCTGCTTGTTCGAGCGGCAGCCGGCGACGGCAAGCAAGGCGACAAGGGCGATGGCGACAGGATTTCTTGTCAGAGCTGCGATACGGCGCATGCCGTCACTCCTTGGGATTCGAGTGGATTTCTTCAGTGCCTAGTAACCATGGCTCGGTTAAGGGTTGCCGAAGAAACAGGGTTAATCTTTTCTTTCCGCCGGGCCGGAATCACGAGAACCCGTGATTCGGACGGTAGCGGCAATTGCGGCTGAAAGGCGGCGACCGCCTCACTTCAGGAGCGGCGACCAGGCGGGATCCGATGCGAAATTGGGCGTCGGGATCTGCTGTTCGTTGCGGCCGGTGAGGTCGATCGAGTAGAGTTTCGGCCCCGGCGAGCCCGCGGCCTGACGGAAGAACATGATGACCCGCCCGTTGGGCGACCAGGTCGGCCCTTCCTGCAGGAATCCGGTGGAAAGGATGCGTTCGCCCGAGCCGTCCGTGCGCATGACGCCGATCTGGAACTCGTTGCCGCTCTGCTTGGTGAAGGCGATGAGATCGCCGCGCGGCGACCAGACCGGCGTCGAATAGCTGCCGTCGCCGAAGGAGATGCGCTGCGGGTTGGAGCCGTCGGCATTCATCACATAGATCTGCGCCCGCCCGCCGCGATCGGAGGTGAAGACGACCTTGTTGCCGTCGGGCGAATAGGAGGGTGAGGTGTCGATGGCGTTGGTGTCGGTCAGCCGTGCGGTGGTCCGTGTCCTCAGATCCATCGTGAAGATGTTGGAGTTGCCGTCCTGGCGGAGCAGGCTCATGATCACCTTGTCGCCGTTTGGCGAGAAGCGCGGTGCGAAGGTCATGCCGGGAAAGTTGCCCACGAGCTCGCGCTGCCCGGTCTCGAGCTGCAGCAGATAGACCTGCGGCTGTCCGCTCTCGTAAGACATATAGGTGATCTCCTGCCGCTCGGGCGAGAAGCGCGGCGTCAGCACGATGGCGCGGCCATCCGTGAGATACCGCTGGTTTGCTCCGTCCTGGTCCATGATGGCGAGCCGCTTCACGCGGTTGTCACGCGGGCCGGACTCGTCGACATAAACGATGCGGCTGTCGAAATAGCCTTTCTCCCCGGTGAACTGCTCGTAGATCGTGTCGGCGATGATATGGGCGACGCGCCGCCAGTCCTGCGGATTGGCGAAGAACTGCTCGCCGACGAGCTGTTGGCCGGCGAAAGTGTCCCAAAGGCGGAACTCGGCCTTGAGGCGGCCACCCGGCTCCTCCGTCACACGGCCGGTAACGATCGCCTGCGCGTTGATGACCTTCCAGTCCTCGAAACGGGGGGAGACGTCGGGATTGGAAATCTTCTCGATGAAGGCCGCCCGATCGATCGGCGCAAACAGGCCGGAGCGGCGCAGGTCGGCCGCGATCACGGCGGAGATCTCCGCGCCCCTTCCGCCACCGGACAGGAAGTCGGTGATGGCGATCGGTACAGGCTCGACGACGCCGCGGTTGACGTCGATTTCCACCAGCGCGCGCGCCGGCACGATGGTCAGCGCGACGAGCCCCATGGTCAGGCTTGCAATGGCGAGGGCCGCGTTGAGAAGGTTACGCATCAGCTCATGCCTCTTGGGATTCTTGGGTTCGATGACCTGAACATGCCCGGTCAGAAGGTTGGTTTGGAAGTGAGAACAATGGTGTGTCGACTGCTGTATCTTTCCGCCGGCAGATTGTTGTAAGGGGCGCATGCCATGATGGCACGATGCGCCGACTCCGCTGTCGAACGAGCTATGGCCGATCCGTCGCCGCCCTCGATGGTCAGCTTTTGGTCCGTGATCTCCTGTGCAAGTGCCGGCATCGCGGCCGGCGCGGCGATTCCCACGGGCAAGCTTACGTTAGCGAAGGCCGCATTGGGGAAGCTCCGCATCAGAACATCTCGGTTGGATCGAAATTGACGATGACCTCATCCCAGCCGCCGCTGTATTTCTCCGCCGGTAGATCGTAGGGCGCACATTGCAGGATGGCGCGGCGCGCCGATTCCGCCGCGGCCCGCGCCACCCCCGATCCGTCGCCGCCCTCGATGATCTCGGGACGGCCTTCGACTGCGCCGCTGGGATCGAGGTTGAACTTGATGGATACTCGGAGGTTTTCCGCATCGAGGGCGCCGGGGGGTACATTCCAGCAGCGCTGAACCTG
Source organism: Chelativorans sp. AA-79 (assembly GCF_029457495.1). Taxonomy (NCBI): domain Bacteria; kingdom Pseudomonadati; phylum Pseudomonadota; class Alphaproteobacteria; order Hyphomicrobiales; family Phyllobacteriaceae; genus Chelativorans; species Chelativorans sp. AA-79. The sequence goes on along the minus strand of NZ_CP120361.1, from coordinate 643,522 downwards.
CGATCTCAGCGCATCCAGTTCACTCTGCGACAGCTTCTGGCCACTGGTCGTCTCCCTGGCACCGAGAGATGCTTCCTCGGTCGAGCGTTTCGCGCCGCCGCCAGAAGCCTTTTCCTTATTGAGGAGCATGGCCACGTCGTCGAGCACGTCCTCCTTCTCGGTCTCGCGGCTCGCCTGCTTCTGCTCGGCGGCCGGCTTCTCGGCCTGCTTGCGCTCGGGCGCCTTGGCGATCTGCGGCTTGGGTGGCTGCGGACGCGACTGCGGGACGGGAGCCGCGGGCGGCAGCTTCACGCTTTCCGCTTCGGCGTTTTCGGCCACGAGGGGTTCGGGCGCAGGATCGGGCTTCAGTTCCTGCCTGGGTTGCGATTCAGGCTCGCGCTCGGTTGCCGGAACCGGCACTTCCTCGGCTCGCGCCTGCTGCTTCTCCTCGACAGGCTTTTCCGCCGGCTTCGGCTGCGGTTCCGGCGAAGGCGGCGGCTCCGACGCCTGCTCCACCGGCCGTGGCTTGGCCTCGGGCGTCGGCGGCGGCTTCAGGTCCGTATCGGCCTCGCCCACTTTCTGCGCATCCGCCACCGGGTCCGGCCGCTGGGTCGGCTTCGGTGCCGGCTTGGGCGCAACGGGCGCATCCTTCTCGCCCTGCTGGACCTGCGAGATATCGCCGACGGGGATGATATCGACCGGCAACGCCTCGACATCCGAAACCTCGAACGCACGCGGGGCCGACAACGAGAACAGCCCGAAGCCGAGAAGCACCGCATGCAGGGTGACCGATGTGGCGAGACCGGCCTTCATGGTCGTCAGCTATCCTGTTCCTGCAGGGTGACGAGGCCGAGATTGCGGAATCCCGCAGCGGAGATCCGCGCCATCACGCGCATGACCGTCCCGTAATCGGCCGAGCGGTCGCCGCGCACATAGATGCGCTCTTCATAGCCTGCCTGCGCGATCGCCTGCAGCTTGGGCACCACCTCGTCAAGCGGGATCTCGGTCTCCTGCAGATAGATCCTGCCTTCGCTGTCGACGGAGACCGTGATCGGCTGCGTTTCCGAATTGAGCGCTCTCGCCTGCGTCTCCGGCAGGTCGATGGGCACGCCGACTGTGAGCAGCGGCGCCGCCACCATGAAGATGATGAGCAGCACCAGCATCACGTCCACGAAGGGCGTGACGTTGATTTCCGATATCGGAGCCAGATGGCGCCCACGGCGCCGGCGCCCGTTTCCACCACCCCTTGCGGAAGCAACCGACATGCCCATCAGGCATACTCCTCGGCACGTGCCTTCGGCGCGACCTTCTCATCGATTTGCCGCGACAGTATGGCGGAGAATTCGTCCGCGAAACCTTCCATGCGCGAAGTGAGCTTGCCGGCATCCGCAGTCAGCTTGTTATAGGCGATGACGGCCGGAATGGCCGCGAGCAGCCCCATGGCGGTGGCAAGCAGCGCTTCCGCGATGCCGGGCGCCACGACGGCGAGATTGGTGGATTTCGATCCGGCAATGGCCTGGAACGACGTCATGATGCCGACCACCGTGCCGAAAAGGCCGATGAAGGGGGCGGAGGAGCCGACGGAGGCGAGAAAGCCGAGTCGGCCTTCCAGCCGCTCCATCTCGCGGGTGAGCGCCAGGTCCATCGCCTTGTCGATGCGCGTCTGCAGCCCGAGCGGCGATCGCGCGCCCTTCTCGAAGCTCTTCTTCCATTCGCGCATTGCGGCGACGAAGATCGAGCCCATGCCGCTGGTCTTGCGGTCCGCAAGAGAGCGGTAGAGCTCCTCCAGCGACTGGCCGGACCAGAAGACCTGTTCGAAGCGGTTGAGCGCCACGCGCATGCGCGCATAGGCCAGGCTCTTGTCGATGATGATGGTCCAGGTCCAGATGGAGGCACCGAGGAGACCCAGCATCACCAGCTTGACGACCCATCCGGCTTGCCAGAAAAGGGCCCAGATGGAGAGGTCCCCACCGGGCGCGGCGAGCTCTACACTTTCCATACTCAACGTCCTCGTAAAAACCCGGGCAGCATGACTTGCCGGTCCGTCCCCGCCTCTCGTGTCCTTGCGCCGCGGACAACGCCGCGGTTTCCAGAAGGCTTCAAGGCGCCTTTTTCCGACAAATTTTGGTCAAAGGAAGGCGCTTGAGCCACCGGTCGCGCCTTTCATCATATGAAGACGTATGGTTAACGCCGTATTACCAAGGTCGTTGAATCGCGAAGATCGCGCCCGCAACGACGTCAGGCCGGTCTGCGCAGGAAGAATGCGGCCCATTCCTTCGGGAACCTCCGTGGCCTGCCCCCCTCTCCGATGACGGCGGCTTCCACCCGGGCCTCCACCAGGAGATCCGCCCCGCGTGCGAGCCGTTGGTGCATTCTTATGCGTGCGCCCGATATGTCCTCGATGCGCGTCTCGATCGTGACGATGTCATCGATGCGGGCGGGTTGGCGGAAATCGATTTCCATGCGCCGCACGACCCAGGAAAGCCGCTCGCCATGCTTGCCGTCTGCAAGCTCCGTATGGTGCACACCGGAAAGGCGCAGGAAATCCGAGCGCCCACGCTCCAGGAATTCCAGATAACGCGCGTGATAGACGACGCCGGTGAAATCGGTATCCGCGAAATAGACCCGCGCCATCAGGCGGTGGCCGGTCTCCGTCAGTGCGCCGCTGATGCCGACGGTGAGTTGATCTTGTGCCGCTTCGGTCATCGTTGTCGCGCTTGGTCCTCTTCCTGGAAGAGGCTGATCTGCGCCTGGGAAATTTCCTTTGGCGGATTGAGGCCCAGATGCTTCCAGGCTTTTGCCGCCAGCACCCGGCCGCGCGGGGTGCGCTGGATGAAGCCCTGCTGGATCAGATAAGGCTCGATGATGTCCTCGATCGCGTCGCGCGGCTCCGAGAGTCCTGCCGCGATCGTCTCGATGCCGACGGGACCGCCGCCGAAATTCTCGACGATCATCGTGAGATAGCGCCGGTCGAGCTGATCCAGCCCGAGCGCATCCACTTCGAGCCGCGACAGTGCCGCATCCGCGACCTCGCGTGTCACCTGGTCCGCGCCTGCCACCGAGGAGAAATCGCGCACGCGGCGCAGGAGGCGCCCGGCGATGCGCGGCGTGCCGCGGGCGCGGCGGGCGATCTCCTCCGCACCGTCCTCCGTGAGCGGCAGGCCCAGGATGCGTGCGCCGCGCGTGACGATCGCCTGCAGTTCCTCGACCGTGTAGAACTCGAGCCGGACCGGGATGCCGAAGCGGTCACGCAGCGGCGTGGTGAGCAGGCCGAGGCGCGTGGTGGCCGCCACCAGCGTGAACTTGGCGAGGTCGATCTTGACCGAGCGCGCGGCCGGCCCCTCGCCGATGATGAGGTCGAGCTGGTAATCCTCCATGGCGGGATAGAGGATCTCTTCGACGGCCGGGTTGAGCCGGTGAATCTCGTCGATGAAGAGCACGTCCCGCTCTTCGAGATTGGTGAGAAGCGCTGCGAGATCGCCCGCCTTCGCGATGACCGGGCCTGACGTGGAACGGAAGTTGACGCCGAGCTCGCGCGCCATGATCTGCGCCAGCGTGGTCTTGCCGAGCCCCGGCGGGCCGACGAAGAGCACGTGATCCAGCGCCTCACCGCGTGAGCGTGCGGCCTCCACGAACACCTTCAGATTGGCACGCGCGGTCTTCTGGCCGACAAAATCGTCCAGCGACTGCGGCCGCATCGTGGCGTCCGTATCCTCGCCGCGCTGGGCGGGGGAGATGATGCGGTGCGCATCACTCATGTGAGGAACTCCATGCCGGGAACGTCGAATGCGGCGCGGCGGTCAAAATAACGGTATAGGCGCGGCCTGCGTCGGCTCCCGACGAAGAATTCAAATGATCCGCGATGGCCACGCGATCAATTTCCTCGCCGTTCAGCTTCGCGGATGAGGGGCCGAGAATACTGAACAGGGCAGCCGCCTTGGCATTGCGCGGCATCACCCAGGCATTCCCGTTTTCCCCGGTAAACCCGATCGTAGCTCCCGGGTGGGGGTTGGAGCGGTCACGGAGTTCCTTTGGGATCGTGATTTGCCCCTTTGAAGTGATGGCAGCCCGGATACCCATGGCCTTACCTTTCGCAAATTCCTCACTTCACGGTAAAGTAAGGAACACCTGTTTCAAGCATGCGGTTTACCGCGCCAGTTCCCTCAAACCCAGCCGGATGAGCGTGCCGGCATCCGCACCCTCGCCTGCCGATTTCAGCGCGGCGGCCACCGCATTGGCGGCGATGTCGCGCGAGTAGCCGAGATTGGCGAGCGCAGAAACGGCATCGGAGACCGGCGCCGAGGCCACGCCCTCGCCGAGTTCCTGCTTGAGGCCGATCGTGCCCGTCGCCTCGCCGGCGAAAGCCGGTGCCTTGCTTTTAAGTTCCGTGACGATGCGCTCGGCCACCTTCTTGCCGACGCCAGGCGCGCGCGCCACCATCGCGATATCGCGAAGCGCGATGGCGTTCGCGAGCTCGGCCGGCGTGAGGGTGGAGAGAACGGCGAGCGCCACCTTGGCGCCGACGCCCTGCACATTGTTCTGGAGCAGCCGGAACCACTCGCGCTCGAGCGCGCTCTGGAACCCGTAGAGGCGGATCATGTCCTCGCGGACATAGGTCTCGATGAAGAGCGTCGCGGCTTCTCCCGCACGGCCAAGAGAGGACAGGGTGCGGGCCGAACAATGCGCGACATAGCCGACGCCGCCGACATCGATGATGCAGTGATCCTCGCCGATCTCCTCGACGATACCCTTCAGCTTGCCGATCATGGCTGTGCTTCCAATGCAAGCCGCGCGGTGATCGACTGACGGTGATGCGCGTGGCAGATGGCGACCGCGATGGCGTCCGCCGCATCGTCGCTGTCGAACCGCGCCTTCGGCATCAGCACTTTCACCATCATGTGGATCTGCTTCTTGTCTCCATGGCCGACGCCGATCACCGCCTTCTTCACAGCGTTCGGCGCGTATTCGGCGACCCGCAGCCCCGCGCGGGCCGGCACGAGCATGGCGACGCCGCGCGCCTGGCCGAGCTTCAGCGTCGCCACCGCATCCTTGTTGACGAAGGTGGCCTCCACCGCCGCCTCGTGCGGCACATGCTGATGCAGAACATCGGCGAGCCCGTCATGAAGCTGGCAGAGGCGGGAGGCAAGGTCGGCCTTGTGGTCCGACCGCACGGTGCCCGCGCCGACGAAGCGCAGCGAGTTGCCCAGAGTGTCGAGGACCGCCCAGCCGGTACGCCTCAGCCCCGGATCGATGCCGATGATGCGAATCGTGCTTGTCATCGCGGCAGGATAGAAAAGCGAACAGAGAATAGCGAGCAGCGAATGGAAGCGCCGTGTCGGCTCGCCTTCCTGTTCGCTGTTCCTTCTCTGCTAGCCCCGCGCGAAAGCCGTCTGAAGCAGCGTTATCTGATCGGAGACCGGGTTGTGGGCGAAGGACTCGCCCTTCGCCCGGCTCTTGACCGTGCCGTAGATCTCCTCGTCCATGCGGCGGACGAGAGCCTCGAGCCTGAGCGAGCGGCGCACGAGACTGCGGAAAGCCTCCGGCAGCTCGCTCCAGCCCGGCGCCTCCTCCTGGAGCGAAGTGGTATCGAGCCGCACCTTCGCCTTCTCGGCCGCCACCTGCTCACGCGTCATCTCGCCTGAATTGGCCGCGCGCTGGAGGAGCAGCCAGGAGGCGAGCTGCATGAGGCGCGTGGTAAGGCGCATGGATTCGGCAGCATAGAGCCCGGCGGCCACCCGCGAGAGAGTCTTCGCGGCAGCACGACCGTCGCCATCCAGATACTCGGCGGCTTCCTCGACCAATCCCATTCCCTCATTGTAGAGGGGCTTGAACGATTGGGAGAACACGCGCCTTTCCGCCAGCTTGATCATATTGACGCCCCCCGTATGAACGGTAGCCATTCCTACTCGCCTCACAACCCTGTACGGCCCGATTTAGCCGGGCATCTTGCATTTTGATGTGGGTCAGAAAATGCGCCGGGTGACAACCAAACGCAACCCCTACCTTAATGAAAGGTTAACAGGGAATGCGGAGCAAAAAAAGAGCCGCGGGACAGCGGCTCTCAGGAGTTAACAGGGAGGCGTCAAACAGAATGGCTCCAGCCACTCAGTCAGAATCCAGATCACTGGATACGCACAGTAAAAGCGCGTAAAGCTTAATGAAGAGTTAATGAACTCTGCCGCCTTCATGAAAAATTTTCCTAAAACCGCGCTTGCGGATCCAAGCGGGGCGGCAATTCCTGTCGCCGAGACTTTTGAAACTTTTCTGTGGATGGCGTCGAAAGTGCCTGCGCGCCTGAAGCCGGCCAGCGCCCTCACAAACCCCAAAGGCCGGCCACGCCGTCATATATGAGCTTCAAAGAGACGACGAAGATCATGGCGTACATGAGAGGATAGAAGATCTCCGGGCGCATGCGTCGGACGACCCAGGCACCCGCGAGCGTGGCGAGCGGCGCCACCGGAACGAGCATGAGCGAAGCGGTGAGATTGGTCGCGTCGAACTGGCCGAGCGCGAAATAGGGCACGAGCTTTGCCGCGTTCACGATGGCGAAGAAGATGACGCTCGTTCCCGTGTAGAGTTTCGGATCCTGTTTCAGTGGCAGAGCGTAGACCTGGTATGGCGGCCCGCCCGCATGGGCGACGAAGCTGGTGAATCCCGAGACGGTGCCCCAGAACAGACCTTTCGCCGGGCTGTGGCCGGCGGCTTGCTCACTTTTCCTCAGCTTGTCCGCCACCCAGCGCAGGAAGAAGAGGAGCGTGACGATGCCGACGATCAGGCGGACATGGTCCGCCGTCACCACGGCCGCGGTGAGCCAGCCGATGCCGATGCCGAGCATCGCGCCGGGCAACATGATCGCGAGCACCCGCCGGTCATGGAAGCCGCGCCAGGCCCAAAGCGAAACCATGTCCATCACAATGAGAATAGGCAGGAGGATGGCGGCCGCCTGCACGGGTGAGACGACCAGCGCCATCAACGGCACGCCGATCAGCGCCATCGCGCCACCAAGCCCGCCTTTTGAAAGACCGACGAGGATGACCGCAGGAATCGCGGCGAGATAGAAGATCGGGTCGGTGAGGATTGGTGCCATGGGAGGACGTCGCTTGCCGTTGCGGCATAAACGGTTTGCCTGCTCTTGGCGAGGGGGCGGGCATGATTTCGAAATCTTCTTGTGGCTGCGCCTTCCCTTCGTTTACAGCCTTGCGGAGGCTCCATGCCCCATTCACACCAAAAACCGCCGTCAGTTTTCGGCGCCCAGGGATTTCGCACGGCAGGGAAACATGACCGAAGAAACAACGCCCAACCGCTGCCGCATCGTGTTGATCGTGCCTCAGCCCGGCGCCGATGACGAAGGGCGGGTCGAGGCCGCTCTTCGCGGCGGCGACATCGCATCGCTCGTCATTCCCGACCACGGCATCGACGAAAGCGCCTTCCAGGCGCGCGCAGAGCGCCTGGCGCGCCTGGCCCAGGCGCGTGGAGTCGCCGCGGTGGTGGCAGGCGAGCCGCGCATCGCTGCGCGCATCCAGGCCGACGGGATCCATGTTGAGGGTTCCAAGGCCGAGCTCGCGGATGCCATCCGCAGGCATCAGGGCCGAATGATGGTGGGCTGCGGTGGCGCGAAGAACCGCGATGACGCGCTGGAGCTCGGCGAGACCCAGCCCGACTATATCTTCTTCGGCCGCTTCGGCTATGACACCAAACCCGAGCCCCACCCGCGCAATCTCTCCCTCGGCGCATGGTGGGCGGATATGATCCAGATCCCCTGCGTCGTGCTCGCCGGTTCGGACATCGCCTCGGTGGTGGATGTGGCCCGGACCGGCGCGGAGTTCGTTGCATTGGGGAATGCGGTGTTCGCGGAGGGGCTGGATTCCGCAGCCAAGGTGGCGGAGGCCAACGCGCTGCTCGACGAGCACGCGCCGGTACTGGAGGAACAGCGATGAGGCACCTCGTCACGACCACCCTGCTTTCTGCAGCGCTGGTCTGCACGCTGTCCGGGGAAACGGTGGCCCAAACACCGGCCGCGCAGCAACCTGCCGATCAGAAGGCCGGCCGGCCATCGGCACCCGAATCCGCTTCGGATCCCGCCCGGCCCGCACCTCGAGCGCTCGACCCGGCCCGGTTCGGCAAGGTGCTGGACGAGGCCTTCGGCGCCTACCAGCGCGGCCACTACCTCACGGCCGTGAAGCTGGCCCTTCCGCGGGCGGAGGCGGGGGACGCGGCGGCGCAAACCTTGGTCGCCGAGATCTACGCACGCGGCCTGGGCGTGCACCGGGACGGGAAGGAGGCAGCCAAGTGGTACGGCAAGGCCGCCGAGCAGGGCGATCCCGATGCGCAGCTGCAATATGCGCTCATGCTGCTCGACGGCGAATTCGTCGAGCACGATTTCGACAGGGCCTATACGCTGATGCGGAAAGCCGCCGAGGCGGGCAAGCCGCTCGCCCAGTTCAATCTCGCCCAGATGATGGTGGAGAGCGGCGCGAAGGCAGAGGAAGCGGTCGCCTGGTACGAGCGCGCCGCCAATGCCGGCTTGCCCGATGCGCAATACGCAATGGCGCAGGTCCACGCCAACGGCTTCGGCGGCAAGCCGAAGGACGACGCAGCCGCGCGAAGATGGTTGCTCCGCGCCGCCCAGAAGAATTTCGACACGGCCCAGCTCGATCTCGGCACTTGGCTGATAGAGGGCCGCGGCGGCGAGAAGGATCCCGAGGAGGGCTTCGCCTGGCTCAGCCGCGCCGCCGAAAGCGGCAATGTCGCCGCGCAGAACCGCGTCGCGAAACTGTACATGGCCGGCATCGGGACGGAACCCGACTCGATCCTCGCCGCTTCCTGGTACATCACCGCTCGCCGGTCCGGCCTGACCGATATGGACATGGAGGATTTCCTGGCCGGGCTCACCGACGAGCAGATCGAGCAGGCAACGGAGCGCGCCAACCGGCTGCGGTAAGGAAAACACGGCAGGGCGGCACGGGTCTCCCCGCCCTTGCTTCCATGCCCGTTTTATGATCTTGAAGCGCCGGCCCGGCTCTATGGCGCGGCTCCACATCAGGACGGCAGGAATGAAGATCAACGGTAACGAAATCCGCCCCGGAAACGTCATCGAGCACAATGGCGGCCTCTGGGTCGCGGTGAAGACGAATGCGGTGAAGCCCGGCAAGGGCGGGGCTTACAACCAGGTCGAGCTCAAGAACCTGATCGACGGCACCAAGCTCAACGAGCGCTTCCGCTCCGCCGAGACCGTGGAGAAGGTGCGGCTGGAGCAGAAGGACTTCACCTTCCTCTACGAACAGGGTGAGGCTCTGGTCTTCATGGATTCGGAAACCTACGAGCAACTCGAGCTTCAAAAGGAGTTCGTGGGCGACCGCGCCGCCTTTCTGCAGGACGGCATGACGGTGACCGTAGAGCTCTATGAAGAGAAGCCGATCGGCATCTCGCTGCCGCCGCAGGTCACCCTGGAGGTGGCCGAGGCCGACCCGGTGATCAAGGGCCAGACGGCGACTTCCTCTTATAAGCCGGCGGTGCTCGAAAACGGCGTCCGCGTCATGGTTCCGCCCTTCGTCTCCGCCGGCGAGAAGATCGTCGTCGATACGGACGAGATCACTTATCTGCGCCGCGCCGACTGACGGCGCGGAGCTTCTATCCCAGGATTTCCCCATGCCGCGCTCGGCCATCATCAATGTCATGATCCAGGCCGCCATGAAGGCCGGACGGTCGCTCGCGCGCGACTTCGGCGAGGTGCAGAACCTGCAGGTCTCGCTCAAGGGGCCCGGCGACTATGTGAGCCAGGCAGACAAGCGCGCAGAGCAGATACTCTACACCGAGCTTTCGCGCGTCCGGCCCGGCTATTCCTTCCTCATGGAGGAGAGCGGCGCGGTGGAGGGGGACGATCCCCAGCATCGCTGGCTGGTGGACCCGCTCGACGGCACCACCAATTTCCTCCATGGCATCCCGATCTTCGCGGTGTCGGTCGCGCTGGAGCGCCAGGGCACCCTGGTGGCAGCCGTGATCTACAATCCGGCCATGGACGAGCTCTACACGGCCGAACGCGGCGGCGGCGCCTTCCTCAACGACCGGCGCATGCGGGTGGCGGCGCGCAGGGACCTTCCCGACTGCGTCATCGGAACGGGCATTCCCCATCTCGGCCGCGGTCATCATGGGCGCGCGCTCGTCGACCTGCGCAATGTGATGGCCGAGAGCTCCGGCATCCGCCGGATGGGCTCCGCCGCGCTGGACCTCGCCTATGTGGCGGCGGGCCGCATGGACGGTTTCTGGGAGGATGCGCTGCAGCCCTGGGACACGGCGGCGGGCATCCTGATGGTGCGTGAGGCCGGCGGTTTCGTCACCGACAGAACGGGCGGGCAGGACATATTCGGAACCGGTTCCGTGGTCGCGGGCAACGAGGCGATCCACCGCAGCCTTCTCAAGATCCTGCAGAAGCCTGATTCCTGACCCCGGCATTCGCCGCGTAGAGCTGCCCGGAACGTTTGACGGCCTCTTCCGCCGTCTCGGGCGGGCTCCAGGCGAACACGCGGATGAAGGCGGAAGGATCGAGCGTCAGATCATCCAGCAGCGCCGTCTTCAGCTTCTCCCTTCCTGCCACGCGCGCTGCCGCCTGCATCAGGCTCACCGGCACGGGGAGCAGCCGGTGCGGCATGTCCATGCCGGCTCTCAGCCATCGGAGGATCTGCGCCAGCGAGACCACCTCGCGGTCGGCGACCTCGAAGGTGCCGCCCCCGGTTCCGCCGAGCGCCGCTTCCACGGAAGTCACCATGGCGTGAGAAAGGTTGCCGACCGAGCACATCGAGCGACGGTTCCTGACGGCGCCGAAGGGCAGCGGCGTCGTGCTGGCGGCGAGGCGCTGGAGCCTCTGCCAATTGCCCGGTGCATCATGTCCGTAGACCAGCGGCGGGCGCAGGATGATGCCCGCGCCGCCGCTTTCGGCGAAGCCGCGCGCATGGGTTTCGGAGGCAAGTTTGGAACGCCCATAGGCGTTGGAGCTTCGCGGGTCACGCTCCGCCTCGCGGGCCGCGATGCTGCTGAGGATCATCAACACCTTGACGCCGGCCTTGTGGCACGCCTCCGCCAGTCTGCGCGTGCCGGCGTCGTTGACCGTGAAGAACTCGGCCTCCGCCGCCTCGCGGTGCGCGAGCCCCGCCAGGTGGATGACCGCATCGACATCGGCCAGGGCCTGCGACCAGTCCGTCGCGGGGCCGATTTCCCCCACGGCTATGAACCGCGGGGCATCCGGCCTTGGGCGCCGGCCCGCCTCCACGACCTCGTGCCGGCGAATGGAAAGCGCGGGCACGAGATGGCGGCCGATGAAACCGGTGCTGCCGGTGACGAGTATTCTTGCCATGAGCCTGGATACCTTCCGGTCTCACCGAAATCTTCGTCTACTCTAACTTCACCGTCGGAGGATTAGGAAGGACATGCGTTACATATTTCAATTTGGTCACAATTCCGTTTAGAGTCTCCGCCAAACACCGTATCAAGCTGAAGTGGAGTCGAGGGGAGAAATGGCCTTGCTGAAATCGCTCGGGGCGGAGCGGCTCGTCGTCGATGACGGATATGATCCGCGGCGTCTCTCGAGCCCTCAGGTTTTCCTCTATTCCATGCTGATCTTCCTGGTGATCGCCGGTTTCGTTGCGGCGATCCTCTATCGCCAGATATCCGCGGCATTCCAGAGCAATCCCGGGCTGAACGGACTTATCCTGGGAGTGCTCGGCGTAGGTATCCTGCTCGCCCTGGCGCAGGTCGTGCGGCTTTTCCGCGAGGTGCGGTGGGTCAATTCCTTCCTTGCCGGCACGGAAACGTCCGATCCGGTTCTGCTGGCGCCCATGAAGGCCCTGCTCAGCCGCTCCTCCACCATGGCGCTCTCGACGAGTTCCATGCGCTCGATCCTCGATTCCATCGCCACGCGCCTCGACGAAAGCCGCGACATCTCGCGCTATCTTATCGGGCTTCTCGTCTTCCTCGGCCTGCTCGGCACCTTCTGGGGCCTTTTGCAGACCATCGGCTCCATCGGCGATACGATCCAGTCGCTGGATCCGGGGTCGGGCAATACCAATGACGTCCTGAACTCCCTCAAGGAAGGGCTTTCGGCACCCTTGGGCGGCATGGGCACGGCCTTCTCGTCATCGCTCTTCGGCCTGTCCGGTTCGCTGATCCTCGGCTTCCTCGACCTGCAGGCGGGGCGGGCGCAGAACCGCTTCTACACGGAACTGGAGAACTGGCTCTCGACGGTGACGGATCTCGGCTCCGACCTCGGCGAGGGTGCCCGCAACGGCACGTCGGAAGAACTGCGTGAACTGGCCGAGAAGCTCAGGGCGATGCAGGAGACAGGGGGCAGCAACCCCCGCACGGCGGCTGCCATGGCCTCGCTCGCCGAGGGAATCTCGGGCCTGGTGAAGAACATGCGCCAGGAACAGCAGATGATGCGGGATTGGGTGGAGGCCCAGGCCGCCGATCAGAAGGCGCTGCGGGAAACGCTGGACAAGATCGCGACGTCGCTGAAGAAGCGGGAAAGCAGCTGATGCCGCTTGCGCGCGCCCGCCGCCGGGAGCGGGGAATCGACTATTGGCCGGGCTTCGTCGACGCGCTGTCGACGCTGCTACTCGCCATCATGTTCCTGCTCTCCGTCTTCGTCGTCATGCAGTATTTCCTGAGCCGGGAGATCAGCGGCAGGGATGAGGCGCTGGACCGCCTGAACGCGCAGATCAACGAACTGACGCAGCTTTTGGCCCTGGAGCAGGCCAACACGCAAGACGCGCGGGATCAGGTCGCGACGCTGCGCGCTTCGCTTGCGGAAGCCGAGGCCGAGCAATCGCGCCTGCAGCAGCTTCTTTCGAGCGGCGCCGGCAGCGAAGCCGCCGCAAGCGAGCGCATCGGCACGCTTCAGGGCGAATTGGAGGAGGAGCGGCAGATAAGCCAGCGCGCCCTTTCCCAAGTGGAGCTCCTCAACCAGCAGATCTCCGCGCTCCGGCAGCAGATCGCCGCACTCGAGGATGCGCTGGAGGTTTCCGAACGGCGCGACCGGGAATCCAACGCCAAGATCGCCGATCTCGGCCGCCGCCTCAACGTGGCGCTCGCCCAGCGCGTGCAGGAGCTGAACCGCTACCGGTCCGATTTCTTCGGTCGCTTGCGCGAGATCCTGTCCGATCGCGAGGATATCCGCATCGTGGGCGACCGCTTCGTGTTCCAATCCGAGGTGCTGTTCGCCTCCGGCGCGACGGAGATCAACCCGTCGGGCCAGGAGGAAATGGAGAAGCTCGCGGATGCGATCCTGGAACTGCAGAAGGAGATCCCGCCGGAGATCAACTGGGTGCTGCGCGTCGACGGCCATACCGACGACGTCCCGCTTTCAGGCACGGGCCGTTACCGCGACAACTGGGAACTGTCCGCCGCACGCGCAGTGGCCGTGGTGAAGTTCCTGATCGAGCACGGCGTGCCGGCGGAGCGGCTCGTGGCCGCGGGCTTCGGCGAGAACCAGCCGCTCGATCCCGCGGACACGCCGGAAGCCCGCGCCCGCAATCGCCGCATCGAGCTGAAGCTGACGGAGAGATGAGGAATGGCGAATAGCGGCAGCGCGAACGTCCCCGTTATGGTGTGGAGATCGTTTCGTACACCAGGTCTCCTGTTTGCCACTCGCTTTACTCCGCCGCGCCCTTGAACACATCCGCGCCCGCTTCGAATTGCAGGCTTGCTAGCCTGGCATAGACGCCGCCGCGCGCGACGAGATCGGCGTGCCCGCCTTCCTCGATCACGCGGCCGTCCTCGAGCACGAGGATCCGATCGGCCTTGAGAATGGTGGCGAGGCGATGCGCGATGACGATCGTCGTGCGGCCCTGCATCAGCCGCTCGAGCGCTTTCTGGACCAGGGTCTCGCTTTCGGCATCGAGCGCCGAGGTCGCCTCGTCGAGCAGAAGGATGGGCGCGTCGCGCAGGATGGCGCGGGCGATCGCGAGACGCTGGCGCTGCCCGCCCGAAAGCATCACGCCGCGCTCGCCCACCTGCGTGTCGTAGCCGTTCTCCAGCGCCATGATGAAGTCGTGCGCAAGCGCCGCGCGGGCGGCCGCCTCCACCTCCTCGCGCGTCGCCCCCGGCCGGCCGAAGGCGATGTTCTCGGCTGCGCTCGCGGAAAAGACGGTCACGTCCTGCGGCACGATGGCGATGCGCTCGCGCACTGCCCTCGGGTCGGCGCGGGAAATGTCCAAATCATCGATCAGCACCGAGCCTTCGTCGGGATCGTAGTAGCGCAGCAGCAGGGAGAAGATCGTGCTCTTGCCGGCGCCGGAAGGGCCGACAATGGCCACGGTTTCCCCCGGAACGACCTCGAACGAAAGCTGGTGCAGGGCCGAATGGTCCGGACGGGAGGGATAGGCGAAGCACACATCACGGAAGCGGACCGCGCCGCGCGCCGGCGCGGGCAGGCCGATCGGGTCGGTGGGCGTTGCGATCGCCGGCTTTTCCTCGAGGAGTTCCACCATGCGCTCGGCCGCCCCGGCCGCCTGGGCGAGCTCGCCCCCCACCTCCGACAGGCCGCTGAGAGCGCCCGCCGCCAGCACGGCATAGAGCACGAACTGAACCAGCGTGCCCGCCGTCATGGTTCTGTCGAGCACGTCCTGCGATCCCACCCACAGCACCGCCACCACGGCGAAAGATGCGCCGAGGATGACGAAGAAGGTCAGGAACGCGCGAGCGAAGATGGAGGTCCGGGCAGCCTCGAATGCGGCATCCACGGCCGCGCCGAACCGTCCCGCCGCCCTCTCCTCGTTGGTGAAGGCCTGGAGCACGCGCACCGCGCCGATCTGCTCGCTGGCGAAGGCCGTCGCCTCGGCAAGCGTGTCCTGCGCGCGGCGCGAGCGCTGGCGAACGGAACGGCCGAAGGCGACGAGCGGCAGAACGATAATGGGAATGGCAGCCACGGCGAAAGCGGACAGCCGGGGGCTCGTCACCACCATCATGACCACGGCGCCAAGCCCCATCACGGTGTTGCGGGCGGCCTGGGAGGCCGTTGCACCGATGCCCGACTTGATCTGCGTCGCGTCCGCCGTGAGCCTGGAGACGATCTCACCCGATTGAGCTTTGTCGAAGAAGGATGGAGAGAGCCGCGTGACATGCGCGAAGACGTCGCGCCTCAGGTCCGCCACGATGCGCTCGCCCAAAGTGATCACGAAATAATAGCGGCAGGCGGAAGCGACCGCGAGGATTGCCGCCACCAGGAGGAGCGCGGAGAAATAGAGGGAGACGAAGGCGGCGTCCGCATCCGAAAACCCGTGATCTATCACGCGGCGGACGGCCTGGGGCAGCGCCAGCATCGCCAAGGCGGCGACGAGCAGGAAAAAGCCCGCCCCGAGGGCGAGCCCGCGATAGCGGCGCAGATAAGGCAAAAGCCTCCGCAGCGGCTTGAGCGAGCGCCGCGATTTGCCTTCCTGCGCAGCGGGTATGGATGCCATGGCCTTTCCTCCGGCGATCGGTCTCGAGATTCCGTCCCAGCCGGCCTTGTATCGATTGAGCGCCTGATGTATAGGCACGCGAACCTTTTCGAAGCCGTAGCCTTCATTGGCCGCGGCTTCAAGTTTTCAGCAAGGGCGAGATGCCGCAGCGAAAGCCGCGCAGGGCCCTATGAGAGACAGATTCAGGACAGAGCGATGAAAGCCGACATCCATCCCGACTATCACATGATCAAGGTCGTCATGACGGACGGCACCGAGTATGAGACGCGCTCGACTTGGGGCAAGGAAGGCGACACGCTGAACCTCGACATCGACTCCAATTCGCATCCGGCCTGGACCGGCGGCCAGCAGACGCTTATCGACCGCGGCGGCCGTCTGTCCAAGTTCAAGAAGCGCTACGAGAGCCTGGGCATCTGACAGCTCCCGCAGGACTCATGAAAGCCCGCCGAAATGGCGGGCTTTGTCTATTTGTCTATACAAACAGACAAGTTACTCTGCTACCAGGTGCAACGAAACGTCTACACCCGCCATCCACGTTCAGCGGGCGAAGCAAATAGGATCGAGGCTGTGCGGCTACTCCGCCTGCTTCCGCTCCACATGGCCGAGATCGCGCTCCGGCGCGATCCTGTCGCGCACGCGGCGCTTGAGTTCGGCGGCATCGGGGAAGCCGCCGTCGCGTTTGCGTTCCCAGATCACGTCGCCGTCGCAGTCGATCTCGAAAATGCCGCCCGTGCCGGGCCTCAGCGTCACCTCTGTCAACTCCTCCGAGAAGGTGGAGAGCAGTTCCTGCGCCATCCAGCCTGCCCTGAGCAGCCAGTGGCATTGCGTGCAGTAGGCGATCGTCACCCGGTGGGACATTGTGGTCTTCCTCAGGCCGCGCTGAGCTTCGCCATGGTGGCGTCGTCCACCTCGAAATTGGCGTAGACATTCTGCACGTCGTCATCGTCATCGAGTACGGAAATGAGCCTCAGGATCGACTGCGCGCGCTCCTCGTCCACCGGGGTGGAGGTCTGCGGCCGCCAGATGGTCTTGATCGATTCGGCCTCGCCCAGCGTGCTCTCGAGCGCGGAGGTCACGTCGCCGATATCCTCGAAGGCGCAGATGATGACGTGGCCGTTCTCGTCCGACTGCACGTCGTCCGCGCCCGCTTCGATGGCAGCCTCCATCACCTTGTCGGCGTCGCCGGCCTCGGCGGGATAGACGATCTCGCCCACGCGGTCGAACATGAAGGACACCGAGCCCGTCTCGCCAAGTGCGCCGCCGGCCTTGGTGAAGGCCGCGCGCACATTGGAGGCGGTGCGGTTGCGGTTGTCGGTGAGCGCCTCGACGATGATGGCGATGCCGCCGGGCCCGTAGCCTTCGTAGCGCACTTCCTCGTAGTTCTCCCCTTCTCCGCCGGACGCCTTCTTGATGGCCCGCTCGATATTGTCCTTGGGCATGGACTGGGCCTTGGCGTTCTGCACCGCCAGGCGCAGGCGCGGGTTCATCTCCGGGTCGGGCAGGCCCGCTTTGGCGGCAACGGTGATCTCGCGCGCCAGCTTGGAGAACATCTTCGATTTGGCCGCGTCCTGGCGGCCCTTGCGGTGCATGATGTTCTTGAATTGGGAATGGCCGGCCATGGGGCTCCTTTTGGAATTCCTGACATTTCACGGATTGGCGGCCTTATAGTGAAAATGGCCGACAACGTCCAGAACCGCTATTTTTGCGCGCTCTGCCGGTTCACGCAATGGTGAGATTGCCTTCCGTAGCGGAAGATCCCGGGCTGGGTTAGCATGGCCCGGTAGAGATCCGGGAGATGCCGATGCCCGCCTTCCGCCTGATTGCCTCCTTTCTCGCCCTGATGTTGATGCCGATAGCGGCCGCGCCTGCCCAGGAGCAGCGGCCGAGCACCTGCATGGCGATCGCCGAAACCCTGCCCCATGTCCAGTTCGCAAGTTTCCGGCTGGCGGCGGCGGAGGGGGAGGTGTCGATCACCTATGCCGGCCATTCGACCTACATCATCGAAACGCCGGCAGGCGTGACCATCGCCACCGATTACTCCGGCGTGTATGGCGCAAATTTCACGCCGCGCGTGGTCACCATGAACCGGGCGCACAGCTCGCATTACACGCTCAGCCCCGATCCGGCGATCGAATATGTGCTCACCGGCTGGAACCCCGACGGCGGGCCGGTCAAGCACTCGCTGATGGTGGACGATGTCTATATCCGCAACGTGACGACGGATATCCGCGGCGGCGAGATGGGAAAGGACGGCAATTCCATCTTCATTTTCGAGGTGGCAGGGCTCTGTATCGGCCATCTCGGCCACCTGCATCACGAACTCGACGATTCCCATTATGCCGCGATCGGCCGGCTCGACGTGGTGATGGTGCCTATCGACGGCGGCCTCACGCTTTCGATCGAGAGCATGAGCGAGATCGCACGGAGGCTCTCCTCCTCGATCATTCTTCCGATGCACCGCTTCTCTACGCCCATCAGTGCCTTCGCATCGCGGATGGGCGAGAACTTCGACGTCCAGTTCCACGAAGGGCGGACGCTGCTCGTCTCTCTCGGCAGCTTTCCGCAGCGGCCGACGATCATCGTTCTCGAAGGCGTGTGAGCCTCCCCGTGGGAGGCTCACATCCTCAGTGGGGATGATCCTCCGATGCCCTCTGCCGCGCGCGCTTGCGCCGCGCCATCATGTTGAGCCCCTCCACCAGCGCCGAGAAGCCCATGGCCGCGTAGATGTAGCCCTTGGGAACATGGAAGCCGAACCCGTCGGCGATCAGCGTCATGCCGATCATCAGCAGGAAGCCCAGCGCCAGCATCACCACCGTGGGATTGGCGGCGATGAAGCGCGACAGCGGCTCGGCTGCAAGCAGCATGACAGTCACCGCGGAGATGACGGCGATGAACATGATGGTGATGTGATCGGTCATTCCGACGGCAGTGATGATGGAGTCGATCGAGAAGACGAGATCGAGCAGCAGTATCTGCGTGATGGCGGAGCCCATGGTCATCGTCGCCACGCTTCCCACCATGTTCTCCTTCGGGTCGACGGGGTCGACGCTATGGTGGATCTCCTTCGTCGCCTTCCACACCAGGAAGAGACCGCCGGCGATGAGGATGAGGTCGCGCCAGGAGAAGCCGTGACCGAACAGCGTGAAGAGCGGAGTCGTGAGCTGCACGATGATGGAGATGGTGCCGAGCAGGGCGAGCCTCAGCACGAGCGCCGCACCGATGCCGAGCCTGCGGGCGCGGGCCTGCATCTCCTTGGGCAGCTTGTTGGTCAGGATGGAGATGAAGATCAGGTTGTCGATGCCGAGGACGATCTCGAGCGTGACCAGCGTGACGAGCGCAACCCAGGCTTCCGGGCTGGACACGAAATCGAAGTGCGAAAGCAACCATTCCATCGGGGAGGGATCCTGTGTGGATTGAGGCGGGCTCCGCAGAGGTAGGAGCGAAGCCCCGTTCCGTCAACGCCAGAAGGCGGGAACCGTCTCTTCCAGCCGCGGTCCGAGCCTCAGCGGCGCGATATTCTCGGCCAGGCCCGTGCGCTCGGAGACCTCCAGCCCGACGCCGCAGACGGTGGCGGGGCCGTTGGCGGCCTCGAACCGGTTCTTGGGCACCTTGGCGACGAAGCGGTTGAGCGGCTCTTCCTTGTCCATTCCGAGCGAGGAATCGTAATCGCCGCACATGCCCGCATCCGAGATGTAGGCCGTGCCGCCGTTGAGGATCTGGTGGTCGGCCGTGGGCTGATGGGTGTGGGTGCCGATGACGGCGCTGACACGCCCATCCACGAAATGGCCGAAGCACATCTTCTCGGACGTGGCTTCGGCATGGAAATCGATGAGCGCGGCATCCGCCTGCTCGCCGAGATGGCAGGCGGCAAGCTCGTTTTCCGCCGCGCGGAAGGGATCGTCCAGCTCGGGATGCATGAAGACCCGCCCCATGATGTTGGCGACGAGGACTCGCGCGCCGTTCCGGGCCATATAGAGCCCGGAGCCCTTCCCCGGCGTGCCCTTCGGGAAATTGGCGGGCCGCAGGAACCGCTCCTCGCGCGGGGCGAAGCTCAGGGCCTCGCGCTGGTCCCAGACGTGGTTTCCGGTGGTCACCACATCCGCGCCGGCCTGCAGCGTATTGCGGAAGATCTCCTCGGTGATGCCGAAGCCGCCCGCGGCATTTTCGCCGTTCACCACCACGAAATCGAGCTTGAAGTCCGAGATGAGGCCGGGCAGCCGCTCCCAGACGGCTGTGCGGCCCGTGCGGCCGACCATGTCGCCAAGAAATAGAATGCGCATCCCCATGCTCTTACAAGGGCGGGGCGAACCGGCGCAAGCCGCTTTCGGTCAGGATTTCCGGCAGGGCGATGTCATGCCACTCGTTCGGCACTTCCGCCACCTCCTGGCAGTCGAAGGCGATGCCGACAAGACGCGGCGACCGGCCTTGTTGCTGCAGCCGGTGGATGGCGCGGTCGTAATATCCCGCGCCGTAACCGATGCGGTGGCCCCTGCAATCGAAGGCGGCGAGCGGAACCAGCATGAGATCCGGCTCCAGCTCGGGCGCGCTCTCGTCCGGTCCCAGCGTACCGAACCCCATGTCGATCAAGGGCGCCCCGCGTATGAGCTCGCGAAAGACGATGGTCTCCTTGTCGAGGATCGCCGGAAGACAGAGTCTGGCGCCGCGCTCCCGGAGTGCGGACATCAGCGGGCGCACGTCCACTTCCGACCGCATAGGCCAGAAGCCGGAGATGACCGAACCTGGCGGCGGCGCGATCTCATCCGCGATCTCGGCGAAGCGAAGCGACGACTCTATGCGCCAGTGGGGGGCGAGGGCGTCCCGGCAGGCGAGCGCCTGCTGGCGTAGCGTTCTCTTGATCTGTCGTGGCGTGGCCGTCATCGTCGCCTTTCGTCGAGTGAAGGATAGCCGCTTGAAACCGCCCGCGATGCGAGGGATGCGACAAGATGGCAGAAGGGGGCGACATCGGGAAGAGAGGCGATCCACGACAACCGATGGAATGACCGATCCCGGGAACCTACAAAGTAGGTGGGCGCCGTGTGGCCAAGCCCACGGGCAAGGCCAGGGACAGCTCCCTAGAGGATCGATAAGGCCCCGGGGAATTGAATTCCTGTCGCGAGGCGCAGACCGCCTTCGTCAATATAAGCGGGAGACGGTTGCCGCGCCAGAGGCAGAAGGCAAGGGAAATCCGATTTTCGATGCCGCATCATGTCAGGCGCAACGGATCCGCTCTTCTGCCACTTGCAAGCGCCCCGCGCTTTGACCGAGCCTGCGTCCCCATCAAAGGAGAAGACAGCAATGCCCGAGATCATGATCCGCCGCTTTCTGCCCGCCGACCGGTGGCGGTGGGCCGAGCTCTGGCAGGGCTACAACACCTTCTACGAGCGCGAGGTCGAAGAGCGTGTAACAACGCGCCTGTGGGAGCGGCTGATGGCAGGAGCCGGAGAGCCCCACGGCTTCGCCGCCGAAACCGACGGCAAAGTGGTTGGGCTCGCGCACTATTTTTTCGTGTTCTCCACATCCGACTGGAACCCGCGCTGCTACATGCAGGATCTGTTCACCGATCCGGCCATGCGTGGACGCGGCGTCGGGCACGCACTGATCCAGGCGGTCTACGAAGAGGCCGATCGCAACGAGGCGGCCCAGACCTACTGGCTGACGCAGGAGTTCAACGAGACCGCCCGGAAGCTCTATGACCGCGTTGCGCGCGCAACGCCCTTCGTCAAGTATCAGCGGTAGGGACTCACACCAGCCCTCTCCGGCCGACCTTCGCGCGCCCCAACGGCCTTTGCGCTTCCGCCTCGGCGCCCGCGGTCACCCGGACATCGGTGCCGCCGCCGAAGACGAGATCGAGAAACGCCACGAGCCACTGCTTCAGATGCGTGTCCCAGATCAGCCGGCCGCCGAGATGGTCCCGTCCCGGCTGGGCGCCCGGCAGTACGAAACGGTGTGCGCCGCGAACGACCCAGCGCTGCATCATCGCCCGAGTCAGCTCCGCATGGAACTGGATGCCCCAGGCATTCCTGCCGTAGCGGAAGGCTTGGTTGGGGTAGTGCTCGGCGGTCGCAAGCAACGTCGCGTCAGAAGGAAGGGAAAACCCCTCGCGGTGGAACTGATAGACCATCTCCGGCCAATGCAGGAGTTGCCGCCCTTCTTCCGTCGCCCGCAGCGGATACCAGCCCACCTCCACGAGGCCTTCGTCATGGCTTCTCACCTGTCCGCCGAGATGCTTCACCAGCATCTGCGCGCCGAGGCAGATGCCGAGGAAGGGTTTTTCCTCCCTGAGTGGCACCGCCAGCCAGTCCGTTTCCTGGCGCACGAAATCGTCGCGGTCATTGGCGCTCATGGGACCGCCGAAAATGACGGCGCCATGATGATCCTCCAGCGTTTCGGGAAGCGGATCACCGAGCGGCGGCCGCCGGATATCCAAGGTAAAGCCAGTCTTTTCGAGAAGCTGTCCGACCCGGCCAGGGCTGGACATTTCCTGATGCAGCACGACCAGGATCTTCTTCATGACGTGCTCGCCCATATCGGGTCTTACCCGTCCCCTTCCCGTCGGCCTTTGGCCCGCACCTCTTGCCGCATCGTCACGCGCGTGCGCGAATCGACGCCGATGAGTTCCGCGACACGCCAGACCAGATTGTCCTCGAGCTCATGCAGTTCGCCATCCGAAAACACGACCTCCCACATGAGGCGCACGAACTCGGCTCTCGCCTCCTCGTCGAGATTCCGCTTGAGCACGCTCGTGAAAGCATAGAGATCGACCGCATCGGCCTCCGCCTCCTCGGCGGCCTTCATCAGCGTCTTGAGCTCGGCCCCGCTCACATTGTAGGCGCGCGACAAGGCGCTTTTCAGCCGCACTCGCTCGTCCTCGCTGCAAATACCGTCGGCCGTCATCACATGGATGAGCAGCGCGGCCGCCGCCACCCGCGGATCATCCTCCTCGAGCCCGGACGCCTTGTCGCCGGCCGGCAGGTCTTTGAGGAACGACAGGATGCGATCGAACATGGCTAACCTTCGGAATCATGCCTCTATGTTGAAGGCTGGGAAGAAGGCCCACAACGGCTTTTTTGCAATTGCTAACACTGCTCAAGAAAAAATGATCGCTGGGACGATCCGTTCCGTACGCGGATCTCCTGCACTTCAGAAGAGCCGGAACCGGTTCGCCTCGTCCGCACGGGCATCTTCGTCCGGTTCCACACCCGGATCGTCGGGCAAGGGTGGCCGGACATCCTCCCGCTTTTCCGCAGGGGGCTTCTCGGCGGTCTTCCTCGCTCCGTTTTCGGCATTGGCCGGAGCCGGCGGGGGAGAGACCGGCTCCTCCTCTTCCCTCTCCTCCTCATCCACGGATGGCGGGGGAGCCGTCTCCGAAGCAGGAGAGGGTTGTTCCGCAACCCTCGCCTCCTCCGCCACAAGCGGCTGGGCGTCGAGGGTCATGCCATCCTCGTCACCTGCGGATGTTTCCGGTGCGGCTTCGACTGGAGGCAATGCCTGCAAGGCCTCCTCACCTTCGACCAGTTGGCCGAGCCGCTCCATCGGCGCCCGCCACTCGAAGGCATCGAGCCGCCCCGTGACCGGCGAAGCCGGCGCCCAGCGCTCCGATACATAGCCATCGGCCACCCAGGCGGGATCACGGGGGGCGCGCACGGCCTTCGCAAGCCAGTGGCGGACGCGGCCCTGATCGCCGGTTTCCGCCTCCTCGATATCGGCGAGGAGCAGGAAAGCCCCTTCGCGCGCATCCAGGCGCACGGCGGCTTCGGCCGCGGTCCGCGCCTCCTTGAACTCGCCCGCGTCGAGTGCCGCGCGCGCGACGGTCAGCTCGGACTCGACATTGTTCGGCTTCAGCCGGCGCAGCTTCTTCGCCCGCGCCAACCGGTCGTGCGTGGAATCGCCCGGCCGCGCATGCACATAGACGTCGGCCACCTCCGGATGAGGCGATTTCGCCCATACGGTCTCCAGAACCTTCGCGCCGCGGCGCAGGTCGTTCTGGCGGAAGAGCGCACGCGCCGCCGTGACCGCAGCAGGCACGAAGTCCGGCTGCAGGCGGTGTGCTTCGAGCGCCAAGGTCCTGGCCGCCGCCGGCTCCATGTCGAGCTGCGCCATGGCCTGGGCCGTCAGCAGCACCGCGCGCCGCCTGGCATGCGCCTCGCGATCCTCCTTGCCCGCCGGCTTCTGCTTGTCGAGCAGCGCGAGCGCGCCCTGCCAGTCACCCTGCTCGGACTTCGTTTCCAGCGTGGCATTCACCGCCCAGCCGAGCTGAGGCGCGTTCTGCGCGGCCTCGGCGGCGTAGTGCCGGGCGGCTTCATGCTCTCCAAGCCGCTCGGCCTCGAGATAGAGTCCGCGCAGACCCAGAAGCCGCGTCTCCGGATCCTCCGCCATGGCCTGGAACTTCGCGCGGGCGGCCTCGTGATTGCCTTCGAGCATCGCCGCCTGCGCATCGAGGAGATGGATGAGCGGCTCCTGGTCCGAGGAGATGTGCTTGGCCGCCTGCTTGCCCATGCGGCTGGCGAGCCCGCCGTCGCCGGCACCGGCCGCGATCAAACCGGTGGAAAGCGCCTGGTAGCCCCGGTCGCGCCGGCGCACGCGGAAATACCGCGCAACTGTGTAGGGGCTGTTCCAGATGCCGCGGATGACCCACCACAGGATCATCACGGCGGCGACCGTGGCCACGAGGAGTACCGCCGCCACCATCAGCGTGACCTCGTAGCGGTAGCCGGCAAAGGTGATGGCGAGCTCGCCCGGCCGATCGGCGAGCCAGGCAAAGCCGAGCCCCAGCAGCAGGACGACGACGAAGAAAAAGAGGATGCGGAACATGGGCGCTGTCCTTACGCGGGCTTCAGTGCGCTCGAAAGCGCCTTGTCGAGAACCTCTTCGGCCGCCTGCCGGGCGCGCAGCTTCTCGGCGAAATCTCCGGCCGCCTGCTTGGCATCCGGCGGCAGCGCTTCGTATTCGGCCAGCGCCTGGGCGTAGTCGCCGCGCTTGACGGCCGCCTCCATGCGTGCCGCGATCGCCTCCGGCGTGTCACCCTCCACCTCGCCCACCGGGCGAACGGTGACGGCAGAGCGGGCGCTCGCCATCAGGCGGTCGACGAGACCGGCATCAGGCGGCAGATCGGACGCGGAGGCGGCGATGCGGGATGCCACCTGCGGAACCTCGCCAACGAGTTCCGCCTCGCTCGGGATGCCGGTCTGGGCATAAGGCCTCAGGGGATCGAGCTCCGGGGCGTTCGGCGCAAGCGCGGAATAGGTTTCGAGCTCGCTGGCGAAGGGCTCGCCGCGCTCCACCGCCGATCGCAGGGCGGATGCCGCGACAATGAGAGCAAGCCGCGGCCCCTCGTCTTCCTCGGCCACCTGTTCGCCGAGCTGCGATACCTGACCGGCCAGCTCGTCGAGCCGCCGGGCATTGGCGGCACTGGTTTCCTGTGCCGTGCTCGCGGCCTGTGCCGCAGGCGCTATGCGGCCTTCCAGATCGGCGAGGCGCTGGCTGAGCGCTGAAGTGTCGCCGTTTCCGGCCGCCTCCGCCGTGGAGGCGAGACGCTGCTCGAGTTCGGCGATCTGCTGCTCGAGCCTTTGCACTGCGGCACCGCTTTCGCCCGGCGGCGCCGATTGCAGCGCCGCAACGGTATCGCGCAATTCGCTGATCTGCTGCCGCGGCTCAGCCAACGCCTGTTCCAGCGCCTGCGCGGTCGGCGCGGCGGAAGCATTCTCGCGCAATCGAGAAAGCTCTCCCTGCAGGCTGGCCACCTCCTGCTGAAGATTCTGCACTGCCGGGTCGGGCGCGGCTTGGCGCATGGCAGGAATCACCCCCGTCCACAGAAGGGCACCGCCGAGGCCCAGCGCGATCAGCGCGCCAAGGACGCCACCGGCGAGCGCGCCGCCGAAGCCGCCGCCACCGCGAACGGGCCTTGCCGCTTTATCCGGCGTCTCCGCCGGCCCGGTCTCGGCCTTCGTCTCGTCCTGGCGGTAACGGAGCTCCTCCGCAACATCCTCCGATTGGACGCGGGTTTCCTGGTCCGCCCCACCGGACGGCTCGCCTCCTGCGGTCTCGGTTTCCCCGGCGGCGTCGGACTCGCTGCCGGCAGCGGAAGGCGCCTTCTCCTCTGCCACCTGATTCACGGCCGGTTCGCCGCCGGGCTGCTCGGCCCGCTCGCCGGCGGCCCCGAACGCGGCCTCCTCCTCGCGCGCCTGGCGGATCGATTCGGCTTCCAGGTCGATCGTCATCGGCTCCCGGCTCGTCCTGGAGTGGCGTGTCCTCGGTGTCTTGGCCATCTGACAGCTCCGTTGCTTCTGGTCCGCGCTCGTGCGCCGTGACATTCCTACTACACATCCGGCCTGAAGAAAGGTTGACGCCCGCTCAGCCGTTTTAAGATCGTAAGCATCGCCTCTTGCGTTGGTTCCGGGGCCACATGAACCGCATTCGCGTGCCTGGCCGGCAGTTTTTCCGCCACCCTGTCGGAAATGGCGATGTAGGCCGCCTGCCGAAAAGAAGCAGCGAACCGCCGCTCCAGGCTGTTCAAGACCTCGGCCGCGACAGCGGAATAGACGAGCACCACGTCGATCGGACGCTCCCCAAGGGTTTCCTCGACTCCAGCCGGAAGCGGAACCCGGATCGTGTCGTACGTTTCGACTATCGTGACGGGAAGCCCTGCCAGCGCCAAGCTCCGCTCCAGCGTGTCGCGGCGCACACGCCCACACAGGAGGAGAACCCTGGTGCCGGGTTCCAGGGTACCCGTGATGCGTTCAGCCAGGTGTTCGGCATCGCCCGCCTGCGAATCCCTGACCGAGAGCCCAGCCGCGCCGGCGGCGCGGCCAGTCGCTTCGCCCACGGCATAGGCCGGCAGATGCGCGATCCGCTGGAGCAGGGCCGGCGTTGCGTGGCGCACCGCATTGGCGCTGGTGACCGCCACCGCGCCGAACTCTTCCTGCGGCAGGATGCCGGTCTGCAAGGGCTCGATCTTCGTGAGCGGGAGGAGCACCGGCTCGAAGCCCGCGGCCACGAGTTCCGGCGCCGTTTCCGAGGCGCCCGGTTCCGGCCGTGTGACGAGCACCCGCCGCATGAGTCATTCCCAACTGGCGAAGAAGCGGCTCCCCGCCTTTGTGCGGATCTGCGCGCCGGCTTCGGCGCCGATGGCCGCCGCCTCCGCGATGCCGCCTTCGGCTTCGATCGCGTGTGCCTCGCTTCCATCAGGCGTCAGGATCATGCCGGAAAAGGCGATCCGGCCGCCGTTCACTTTCGCGTGGCCTGCCATGGGCGTCCGGCACGAGCCGTCGAGGGCGGCCAGGAAGGCCCGCTCGCAGGCGAGCGCATGGCCCGTCGTCTCGTGATGGATCACCGCAAGCAGCCGCGCGATCCGCTCGTCCCCCACCCGGCTCTCGATACAGATCGCCCCTTGCCCGAGCGCCGGCGGAAACGTATCGGGATCCAGGATCTCGGTCGCCACGTGCTCCAGCTTCAGCCGCTTCAGCCCGGCGAGCGCAAGCAAGGTGCCGTCGGCGACACCGTCTTCCAGCTTCTTCAGCCGTGTCTGCACATTGCCGCGGAACATGCCAACCTTGAGGTCCGGCCGAAGCCGGAGCGCCAGCGCCTGACGACGCAGCGACGAGGTGCCGAGATTGGCGCCCTGGGGAAGCTCATCCAGGCGCTTCGCTTCACGCCCGATGAACACGTCGCGCACGTCCTCCCGTTCCAGGAAAGCCGAGATCTCCAGCCCCCCGGGCAGAACGGTCGGCATGTCCTTGGAGGAATGCACGGCGAGATCGATGCGGCGGTCCAGCAGCGCCTCCTCGATTTCCTTGGTAAAAAGACCCTTGCCGCCGGCCTCCGAAAGGGGCCTGTCCTGAATTCGGTCTCCGGACGTTCGGATGACGACGATCTCGAACGCCTCTTCCGGCAGGCCGTGCGCCGTCATCAGCCGCGCCCGCGTTTCCGCGGCCTGTGCCAGGGCCAGCGCGCTGCCGCGCGTTCCGATTTTCACCACATCAGTTTGCATGCCGCCATGTCCGTGCTAACCGGCATTCCTACCTATCGGGGAATGCCCCCAGGGGCAACCAAAGTGGACCGGACCGAATGACGCGCGTGCTGGGCATCGAGACGAGCTGCGACGAGACCGCCGCCGCCGTTGTCGCGCGCGGCCGGGACGGCGTGCCCGCGATCCTCTCCAATGTGGTGCTGAGCCAGATCGAGGAGCACGCGGCCTTCGGCGGCGTCGTGCCGGAGATCGCGGCGCGCGCCCATGTGGAAGCGCTGGACGGCGTGATCGAGGCCGCACTTGGCGAAGCCGGCCTCACCTTCGATGACATCGACGGCATCGCCGCCACGGCGGGTCCCGGCCTCATCGGCGGGTTGATCGTTGGCCTCACCACGGGCAAGGCGCTTGCCGCCGCGCTGGACAAACCGCTTCTGCCCATCAACCATCTCGAAGGCCATGCGCTGACCGCCCGCCTGACGGACCAGCTGGAATTTCCCTACCTGCTCCTGCTCGTCTCGGGCGGGCACACGCAGATCGTCCACGTGGCCGGCGTCGGCCGATACGAACGGTGGGCGAGCACGATCGACGACGCGCTGGGCGAGGCTTTCGACAAGACCGCGAAGCTGCTCGGCCTGCCCTATCCCGGCGGCCCCAGCGTCGAGAAAGCGGCAGAAAAAGGCAATCCCACCCGCTTTGCCTTCCCCCGGCCGCTCAAGGGCGAGCGGCGGCCCGATTTCTCGTTTTCCGGCCTCAAGACCGCCGTCCGCCGCGCCGCGGGCGAGCTTGCGCCGCTTTCCGGCGAGGACGTGGCCGACATCTGCGCTTCCTTCCAGAAGGCTGTAACGGAAACGCTGGCCGACCGCATCGCGCGCAGCCTGGAGCGTTTCAGGAGGACATGTCCCGACCTGGCGCAGCCGGCGCTGGTGGTGGCGGGCGGTGTGGCGGCCAACGCGGCTATCCGCGATACGCTAGAGGATCTTTGCCGGGATGAAGGCTTCCGCCTGGTGGCGCCGCCCCTGAAACTCTGCGGGGACAATGCCGCCATGATCGCCTGGGCGGGGCTGGAGCGGCTGGAGGCGGGACTTGCCGCGGCGGGAGCGCTCTCCTTCGCCCCGCGTCCGCGCTGGCCCCTGGACGAAAATGCAGCACCACTTTTCGGCACCGGCAAGAGGGGGGCGAAGGCATGAGCCGGCACTGGTCGATCGCCGTGCTGGGCGCCGGCGCCTGGGGCACCGCGCTCGCACTCACCATGCAGCGCGCGGGCCACAATGTGACGCTCTGGGCGCGCGATGCCCGCCTCGCCCACGAAATCAGCCATGCTCATGTGAACAGCCGTTATCTTCCGGGCATCGAGCTTGATCCGCGGCTTGCAGCGGTAGATGAGATCGCCGCCGCCCTGGCCGGCGCGAACTGCGTGCTCGCCGCCACGCCGGCGCAAAGCCTGCGGGCCGTGCTCGGCACCGCCTGCGCGGCGCTGAAGCCCGACATCCCGGTGGTGCTCTGCGCCAAGGGCATCGAGCGCGAGACAGGGCGGCGGATGTCGGAGATAGCCCGCGAGATCCTCCCGGAGAACCCGCAGGCCGCGCTCTCCGGCCCCAGCTTCGCCGCAGACCTGGCGCGCGGCCTGCCCACGGCCGTCACCGTCGCCGCCAATGACGGAGCGCTGGCGGCGGAGCTTGCGAAAAAGCTCTCCGCGCCCAATCTGCGCTGCTATTCGAGCGACGATTTGATCGGCGTCGAGATCGGCGGCGCCTTGAAGAACGTGCTCGCGATCGCCGCCGGTGCCACCAGCGGCGCCGGCCTCGGCGCGAGCGCCGTGGCCGCGATCACGACGCGTGGCTTCGTGGAATTGCGGCGTATAGGTGTCGCCTTCGGCGCCAAGCCGGAAACGCTGATGGGCCTTTCCGGCCTCGGCGACCTCGTCCTCACCTGCAGTTCCGAGCAGTCGCGCAATTTCGCCTATGGCCTGGCCCTGGGGAAGGGGAACAACCTGGATGATCTGCCGCTCGCCGAAGGTGTCTTCACTGCCGGCATCGCTGCGCGGATCGCCCGCGAACGTGGGCTGGAGGCCCCGATCATCGACGCGGTGACCGGCATGCTCGACGGCGATCTGACCGTGGATGCCGCCATGCAGCAGTTGCTCGCGCGGCCATTGAGGAGCGAATAGGGAGTAGCTGATGGTGAACAAAAGAAACGGCGAGATGATCTTTGTCATCCTGTGCCGCGACAAGCCCGGCCACCTGCAGGTCCGCATGGACACGAGGCCGGAGCACGTCGCCTATCTGGACACCCTCAATGCCGAGGGAAAGCTGAAATTCGCCGGCCCGTTCCTGGACGAGGAGGGGACGCCCTGTGGTAGCATGGTGGCGGTCGAGGCGGCCACAAAAGCCGATGCCGAAGCGCTCGCCCGCTCCGATCCCTACGCGCTTGCCGGCCTCTTCGAATCCGTCGAAATTCGCCCGTGGAACTGGGTCTTCAACAAACCGGAGAACGCATGATGGCCTATTGGCTGTTCAAGTCCGAGCCCACCTCCTGGTCCTGGGAGATGCAGAAGAAGAAGGGCGACAAGGGCCAGGAATGGGACGGCGTGCGCAATTACCAGGCGCGCAACAATATGCGCGAGATGAAGGTCGGCGATCTCGGCTTCTTCTACCATTCGGTGAAGGAGACGAGCGTGGTCGGCATCGTCGAGGTGATCGCGCCGGCCCACCCCGATTCCACCACGGACGATCCGCGCTGGGAGTGCGTGGACATCCGCGCCTTCCAGGACATGCCGAAACCGGTCTCTCTCGATGAGATCAAGGCCAATCCGAAGCTCAAGGACATGGTTCTCGTCAACAACTCCCGCCTTTCCGTACAGCCCGTAAGCGAGATGGAATGGAAGGAAATCTGCCGTATGGGCGGGCTCGACAAGGCGCCTTGACCGCATAAGTGTAGCGGGGCGCCAGAAATCACGAATGGAGGCGGTCATGGCCAAGGAAGCGCTCATCGTCATCGATGTCCAGAACGATTTCTGCCCCGGCGGCGCGCTGGCGGTGGAACGCGGCGACGAGGTCGTGCCGGTGATCAACCGCCTGGCCGGGCGCTTCGACCATGTGATCCTGACCCAGGACTGGCACCCCGCGGGCCATTCGAGCTTTGCCTCCTCGCATCCGGGCAAGGCACCCTTCGAGACATTCGAAATGCCCTATGGCGAGCAGACGCTCTGGCCGGACCATTGCGTGCAGGGGACGCGAGGCGCCGAGTTCCATCCGGGGCTGGAATGGACCAGGGCGGAACTCGTCATCCGCAAGGGGTTCCGCAAGGCGATCGACAGTTACTCCGCCTTCTTCGAGAACGACCACAAAACGCCGACGGGGCTCACTGGCTATCTACGGGAGCGCGAGATCGGGAAGGTGACACTCGCCGGGCTAGCGACGGATTTCTGCGTCGCCTATTCGGCATTGGATGCTCGCAGCCAGGGTTTCGAGGCGACCGTGGTGCTGGAAGCCTGCCGCGCCATCGACCTCGGCGGCTCGCTCGCCGCCATGACGGAGAAGATGAAGGCGGCCGGCGTGGAACTGGTCTGAGGCGCTCGAGGTTGATCGCCGGCGCGTAGGAGCGTTCAGGCATGGATCCTCGGGTCGAGCCCGAGGATGACGAGGAGGAGAAGTCTCTGCGGATCTCCAACGTCGACGATAAGCGGAAGCTTCCATGCATTCGTCATCCTCGGGCTCGACCCGAGGATCCATGTCTGAACCACGGCGAAGCGCAGCGGCGATGACGACGATACCGCCTGACCGTTTGGTTCAGCCCGCGAAATAAGGCCGGTTGCCGAAGATCGCCGAGCCTACACGCACGCTGGTCGCCCCGAACGCGATGGCCGTCTCATAGTCGCCGGACATGCCCATGGAGAGCTTCTCCACGCCTGCCTCGCGCGCGAGCTTTTCGAGCAGCGCGAAATGGGGCCCCGGATTCTCGTCCACGGGCGGGATACACATCAACCCCTCGATGACGAGCCCGTGCACATCGCGGCAGCGCGTCACGAACGCCACGGCCTCGCGCGGGTCGATGCCGGCCTTCTGTTCCTCCAGTCCGGTGTTGACCTGCACGTAAAGCCGCGGGCGGCGGCCCTGCTTCGCCATCTCGGTTGCGAGTGCGGCCGCGATCTTCTCGCGGTCTACGGTTTCGACCACGTCGAACAGCGCGACGGCTTCCTTGGCCTTGTTGGACTGGAGCGGCCCGATGAGATGAAGCTCGATATCGGAATGGGCCTCCTTCAATGCCGGCCATTTGCCTTGCGCTTCCTGCACGCGGTTTTCGCCGAAAACGCGTTGGCCGGTCTCGATCACAGGAAGAATCGCATCCGCGGGGAACGTCTTCGAGACGGCCACGAGCCTGACGTCTTCGGGCGCACGGCCCGCCTCGCGGGTGGCTTGGGCAATCCTTTCCTTGACCATATATAGATTGCGAGCGGCATCGATCATGAGTTGGGCGAAATCCTCTGACACGCTTTAGGCTGGCGCGAATCACCGCGCGGAGTTGACGGTCGTCACAAACCGTGGTGAAGGTCCGCCGGAAATTTCTTTGTTCTTTTTATGTGAAAAACCGGGCATGGCAACCGAACGTTACAATCCGCGCACATCCGAACCCCGCTGGCAGAAGGCGTGGGAGGAAGCGCGCCTTTTCGAAACGAAAAGCGACGACGGGCGGCCAACCTATTACGTGCTCGAGATGTTCCCCTATCCTTCCGGGCGCATCCATATCGGCCACACGCGCAACTACACGATGGGCGACGTGGTGGCTCGCTACAAGCGTGCCAAGGGTTTCAACGTTCTCCATCCCATGGGGTGGGACGCCTTCGGCATGCCGGCCGAAAACGCGGCCATGCAGAACAAGGTTCATCCGAAGGAATGGACCTACCAGAACATCGCCACCATGCGCTCGCAGCTCAAGATGATGGGCCTGTCGCTCGACTGGAGCCGCGAGTTCGCCACCTGCGACGTGGACTACTACCACCGCCAGCAGATGCTCTTCCTCGATTTCCACGAGAGAGGGCTGGTCGCAAGGAAGACCTCCAAGGTCAATTGGGACCCGGTGGACCAGACGGTGCTCGCCAACGAGCAGGTGATCGACGGGCGCGGCTGGCGCTCCGGCGCGCTGGTGGAGAGCCGGGAACTTGCGCAGTGGTTCTTCAAGATCACCGATTACGCGGAAGACCTGCTCGAAGCGATAGACACGCTGGACCACTGGCCGGAAAAGGTGCGCCTGATGCAGCGCAACTGGATCGGCCGCTCGGAGGGCCTGTCGATCCGCTGGGCGCTGGTGGAAGGTACCGCACCAGAGGGCGAAAATTGTCTAGAGGTCTATACAACTCGACCTGACACGATCTTCGGCGCCTCCTTCATGGCGGTCGCGCCGGACCATCCGCTGGCGAAGAAAGCGGCGGAAGGGAACTCGGCCCTTGCCGCCTTCATCGAGGAGTGCCGGCATATGGGGACGTCCGCGGCCGTCCTGGAAACGGCCGAGAAGGTGGGTCTCGATACCGGGATCCGCGTGAGGCACCCATTCGACCCCGAGTGGACGCTGCCGGTCTACGTGGCGAATTTCGTCCTGATGGAATACGGCACGGGCGCCATTTTCGGCTGTCCGTCCGGCGACCAGCGCGACCTCGACTTCGCCAACAAATACGGCCTGCCGGTGATCCCGGTCGTAATGCCGGAGGGGGCGGATGCGGCCACCTTCCAGATCACGGAAGAGTCCTATTCGGACGATGGCCTGATGATCAATTCGCGCTTCCTCGACGGCATGTCGAACAAGCGTGCGTTCGAGGAGGTGGCAAACCGGCTGGAGAAGGAGACGCTCGACGGCCGGCCCGTGGCCGGGCGCAAGGTGAACTTCCGCCTGCGCGACTGGGGTGTCTCGCGCCAGCGCTACTGGGGCTGCCCGATCCCCATGATCCACTGCGATGCGTGCGGCGTGGTGCCCGTACCGAAAGAGGATCTGCCGGTGAAGCTGCCGGACGATATCGACTTCGACAAGCCGGGCAACCCGCTCGACCGTCATCCGACTTGGCGGCATGTGAAGTGCCCGAAATGCGGCGGCGACGCGCGGCGCGAGACGGACACGATGGACACCTTCGTCGATTCGTCCTGGTATTTCGCGCGCTTCACCTCCCCGCAAGCCGACGGCCCGGTGGAGAAGGACCTGGCGAACCGCTGGCTGCCGGTAGACCAGTATATCGGCGGGATCGAGCACGCGATCCTGCACCTGCTCTATTCGCGCTTCTTCGTCAGGGGCATGCGCGATACCGGCCATCTGGATTTGGCGGAGCCCTTCAAGGGACTGTTCACGCAGGGCATGGTGGTGCACGAAACCTACCGTGCAGAGGATGGCCGCTGGCTCTCGCCCGCCGAAGTGCGGATCGAAAGCGAAGGCGGTGAGCGAAGGGCGATCGAGATCGCGACCGGAACGCCCGCCGCGATCGGTTCCCTGGAAAAAATGTCGAAATCGAAGAAGAACACGGTGAGCCCCGAGGACATCACCGAATCCTTCGGCGCAGATACGGCGCGCTGGTTCATGCTCTCCGATTCGCCGCCCGAACGCGACGTGGAATGGACGGACGAGGGTGCGACCGGCGCGCATCGCTTCGTGCAGCGGGTATGGCGTCTCGTGACGGAGGCCGCACCCGCGATCGAAGGTGTCACCCCCATGGTCGTGCGCGAGGGCGGTGCTGTCGTCATCTCCAAACCCACGCACAAGGCGTTGAAGGCGGTGGGCGAGGATATCGAGCGGCTTGCCTTCAACCGCGCCATCGCACGCATCCACGAACTGGTGAACGAACTGCAGGCGCCGTTCTCCGATCTCGGCAGTGCGGACGGGGACACCCGCGCGGCGGCCCGAGAGGCGGTCGAGATCCTGATTCGCTTGATCGCGCCCTTCATGCCGCATCTCGCGGAGGAGTGCTGGGCCCGCGTCGGCGGCAACAGCCTCGTCGCGGCCAGCCGCTGGCCGGACTACGATCCAAAGCTCGTGGTGGACGATACGATCGTGCTGCCCGTGCAGATCAACGGCAGGAAACGCGGTGATTTGACAATCGCGCGCGAGGCGGATCAAGCTGCTGTGGAAAAGGCGGTTCTGGAACTCGATTTCGTGCAGAAGGCGTTGGACGGCGCTGCTCCGCGCAAGGTGATTGTCGTTCCGCAGCGAATCGTCAATGTGGTTGCCTGAGCGGAGGGCCAGCTTGGTGAAATTGATGATTCGCGCCGCTGCGGCGGCAGGGGCCGCGTTAATGCTGGCGATGGCCTCCGGCTGCACCGTACGCCCGCTGCTCGCGACGCAGGAAGGCGTTCCCGGCCGGCAGACCACGGCCTCCCTCGCCTCCGTCGCGGTCAATCCCGTCAGCACCCGTTATGCGCAGGAAGTGCGCAACGAGCTGATTTTCCTGCTTCACGGCGGCGCTGCGCAACCTGTCGCGCCTCGCTACAACCTGGACCTTTCTGTGGTTCTCAGCGTGGGATCGGCGGCCGAGGTGCAAAGGGCGCACGAGAACGAGCCGACCGCCGGCACGGTGACCCTGATCGCCACCTATCGCCTGACGGAGGCCGCTACTGGCGAGCCTGTCGCGCAGGGCAACCGGCAGGTCATGTCGGCCTTCGACCGGCCGTTGCAGGAATTTGCCGTGCTCCGCGCCCAGCGCGACGCGGAAGACCGCGCGGCCCGCGAATTGGCGGAGCTTTTGCGCCTTGCCGTGGCCCAGGACATGGCCCGCCTCAATCTTCAATGACGGGGTTGTGATATGATGCCGTACGACAACAAACGATTGTCCCGAGGAACAAGGTTCGGCTTCGCGTCTTGAGTAGGCTTGTCATTGCGCCGTCATAGATTTCGGTGAAACAGCCCCAACGGAGTGCTTCGCCCATGGCCTTTCATACGACGCTGATGTCGGTTGCCGGAGTGGTCGGAAGTCGCATTCTAAAGCGACCGGCTGTAGCGGCGGAGGCACCTTCCCATGTCGTCGATCAACTGATCGCCGAACGCACCGTTCATCTCTCCCAGCACCCGCTCTGGCCGCTGGCGCGCCCCCTTATCTACCGCCATTTCCATTATAGCCAGGCGGTGGCGATGGCCGACGAGATCGCCGCGCTCTCCGGCTGGGGCGCCATGCTCTATATCAGTGAGTTGCTATCGCTCAACATCACCGCGCAGGGCAAGGAGCGCATCCCGCAGACGGGCGGTTTCATCCTGGCCCCGACGCACCCGACGGGCATCGCCGACGGCATCGCGATCTTCGACCTGATGAAGGAGCTGCGTCCGGATATGGCGGTTTTCGCCAATCGGGATGCCTTGCGTGTCAACCCCCGATTCCGCGAACTCGTGATTCCCGTCGAGTGGCGCCCAGGCGAGAAGTCGCACGCCAAGAGCCGCGACACGCTGGAGATGACCGCCAAGTCCTTTGCCGAAGGGAAGGCGATCATTCTCTTCCCCTCCGGCCGCATCGCCTACTGGCACGAGGACAAGCTGACCGAACGCCCTTGGCAACCTTCGATCGTGGCACTCGCAAGGCGTTACGAGGTGCCCGTGGTCCCGGTCAACATGACGGCCCGGAACTCGGGCCTGTTTTATCTCTTGTCGAAATACTCGACCGAACTGCGCGACATGACGCTGTTCCACGAACTCCTGAACAAGAAGGGCCGCAGCTTTGAGATGACGATCGGAAAGCCGATCGCGCCGGCCCTGTTGAACGGCGGCGAGCCCGCAGAGATGGCCGCCCGGCTCCAGCATCACACGGTGACGGTGCTTGCCGAGAATCCGGACGCGGAATTTACCGGATAGGCGCAAAAGGAAGGCGGCAAAACCGCCCTTCCTGTCCCCCTCCTGCTCAGCCGATCTTCTGGCCGGTCTTGGCCCAGTCCGCGAGGAAAGCATCCAGACCCTTGTCCGTCAGCGGATGCTTCACGAGCGCTTTGAGCACTGCCGGCGGCACCGTCACCACGTCGGCGCCGATGAGCGCCGCCTGCTTCACATGGTTGATGGTGCGGATGGAAGCGGCCAGGATCTGCGTCTCGAAATCGTAATTGTCGTAGATGGTGCGGATTTCCGCGATCAGTTCCATCCCGTCGATGCCCATGTCATCCAGCCGGCCGATGAAGGGCGAGATGAAGGTGGCGCCGGCCTTGGCCGCCAGCAAAGCCTGGTTGGCGGAGAAGCAAAGCGTGACATTGACCATGCGGCCGCTGTCGGTGAGCGCCTTGCAGGCCTTGAGGCCATCCATGGTGAGCGGCACCTTGATGGCGATGTTGTCGGCGATCTTCGAGAGGATCTCGGCTTCGCGCATCATCTCCTTGAACTCGACCGCGGTCACCTCCGCCGAGACCGGCCCGTCGACGATCTCGCAGATCTCCTTGGTGATGTCGAGGATCGGCCGGCCGGCCTTCATGATCAGGGAGGGATTGGTCGTCACCCCGTCCAGAAGCCCGGTCTCGCTCAATTCACGGATTTCATTCACATCGGCGGTGTCGACGAAAAACTTCATGATGCTCTCTCCTTCTCGCGTGGCCGGGCTCCAGCCCACCCCACCCCCAATCTATGCTCGGCCTTGCTCTAATCCAAGAAACGGGCAAGGTCACGCTCAATGAAAGAAGATTCGACGATCAAGCGCGTGATTCCCGTCATGGTGCCCATGCCGGCCGAGCGGCCATATTCCTATGCCGTGCCCGAAGGTCTCAGTGTGCAGCCGGGGGCGATCCTGCGCGTGCCCTTGGGCCCGCGCGAGGTGGCCGGCGTCGCGTGGGACGGCGACGGGGAGCCCGTGGAGGCCAGGAAACTCAGGGAGATCTCCCAGGTCTTCGAATGCCCGCCCCTGCCGGCGGAGATGCGCCGCTTCATCGAGTGGGTGGCTGCCTACACGCTCTCGCCCCCCGGCATCGTCGCGCGCATGGCCTTGCGGGCCCCCGCCGCTTTCGACCCCGAGCCGCCGACGGAGGGGCTGCGGCTCACCGCAAACCGTCCCGGGCGCACGACGTCCGCGCGCGAGCGCGTGCTCCACTACGCCGCGGACGGCCACGCCTGGACGCGCTCGGGCCTTGCCCATGCGGCGGGGGTTTCCACAACGGTGATCGACGGGCTCCTGGCGCAGGGCGTGTTCGAGCGCGTGGAGATCCCACCCCAGCCGATCGTGCCACACCCCGACACGGACTTCGGCCGCCCCGAACTTTCGCCCGACCAGCAATTGGCCGCCGAGCGCCTGAGCGAGAAGATCGGTGCCGGCGGCTTCAGCGTCACGCTTCTCGACGGCGTGACGGGTTCGGGAAAGACGGAGGTCTATTTCGAGGCGGTGGCCGCTGCCCTCGACCGGGGCGAGCAGGTGCTCATCCTGCTGCCGGAGATCGCCCTCACCCAGGCCTTCCTGGAACGCTTCCACGACCGCTTCGGCGCAAAGCCGGCGGAGTGGCACTCGGATCTGGCGCCGAGGAAACGCGAGCGCGTGTGGCGGCAGGTGGCGGAAGGCCAGGTGCGGGTGGTGGCCGGCGCCCGTTCGGCCCTCTTCCTGCCCTTCCGTGAACTCGGACTGGTCGTCGTCGACGAGGAGCACGATCCCGCCTACAAGCAGGAGGACCGCGTTTTCTACAACGCGCGCGACATGAGCGTGGTGCGCGGACGGCTCGGCAATTTTCCCGTCGTGCTCGCTTCGGCGACGCCTTCGCTCGAAAGCCGCGTGAACGCCGAACAGGGCCGCTACGAGCGCATCGTCCTTTCCGCCCGCTTCGCGGATGCCGCGCTTCCCGAACTGCGGGCGATCGACATGCGCAAGGCCCCTCCGGAACGCGGAGGGTTCCTCTCGCCGGTGCTGGTCGAGGCGATCGGGCGCACGGTCGAGCGCGGGGAGCAAGCGCTTCTCTTCCTCAACCGCCGCGGCTATGCCCCCCTGACGCTCTGCCGCGTCTGCGGCCACCGCTTCCAATGCCCGAACTGTTCGAGCTGGCTGGTGGAACACCGCTTCCGCCGCCAGCTCGTCTGCCACCATTGCGGGCACAACGAGCCGCAGCCGGAGGCCTGTCCCGAATGCGGCACGCTGGACCACCTCGTGCCCTGCGGCCCTGGCGTCGAGCGTATCGCGGAAGAAGTCGACCGGCACTTTCCCGAAGCGCGCACGATCATCCTGTCCTCCGACCTCCTCGGTGGCGTGAAGCGGCTGCGGCTGGAGCTCGAAGCCATCGCCGACGGCGAGGCCGACATCGTGGTCGGCACCCAGCTCGTCGCCAAGGGCCACAACTTCCCTTCGATGACGCTGGTGGGCGTGGTGGACGCGGATCTGGGCCTTGCCAATGGCGACCCGCGCGCGGCCGAACGCACGTTCCAGCTCTTGAGCCAGGTAACCGGCCGCGCCGGCCGCTCGGGCAAGAAAAGCACGGGCCTCCTGCAGACCTACCAGCCGGAGCATCCGGTCATGCGCGCGCTCGTCTCCGGCGATGCGGAGACATTCTACGAGCGCGAGATCGCGGAGCGCGAGCGCGCCGGCCTGCCGCCCTTCGGCCGGCTGGCATCGATCATCGTCAGCGCCGCCACACGACCGGAGGCCGAGGGCTACGCCCGCGCATTGCGGCGCGCGGCACCCGCCGCAGACGAGATAGAGGTTCTGGGCCCTGCCGAGGCCCCGCTCGCCGTGTTGGCCGGCCGCCACCGTTTCCGTCTCCTCGTTCACGGCATGCGCCGGGCCGATCTTCAG
The DNA here is from genome assembly GCF_029457495.1 of Chelativorans sp. AA-79. Lineage (NCBI taxonomy): Bacteria > Pseudomonadati > Pseudomonadota > Alphaproteobacteria > Hyphomicrobiales > Phyllobacteriaceae > Chelativorans > Chelativorans sp. AA-79. The sequence continues at coordinate 604,422 of NZ_CP120361.1, read as the reverse complement.
GCCTATCTGCGCCGGCTGCTCGACACGGCGGAGAAACCGCGGGGCTCCGTGCGCGTCCAGGTGGACATCGACCCGCAGAGCTTCCTTTGACGGTCCCACGCAGCCGCAAGTCAGCCGCTGCCACTTCCCGTCCCGAATCGGGTATAGGGGCGGTCCAGTAAAGTGCCGGACAGGAGGTGCAACATGGATTTCGCGTTTCCCTGGCCCTACAGTCCCGGAGAGTGGCTGGCCTGGATAGGCGCTGCACTCACCGCGCTTTTCGGCCTGGCGAACCTGATCGCCCCCCGGCTCATCCTTCGCGCCGGCGCAGCCGCGGACGCGGGGTCTACCCGCGCGCTCCTGGGCGGCTTTTACGCCGGGACCGGCCTGTCGGCCATCCTGTTCGCGCAGCCGCTCATCTATCTGGCCCTCGGCATCGCCTGGGCGCTCGCCGCCCTCGGCCAGGCGCTCTCATTGCTCTTCGACAAAGGCAGCGCAGTCGGCAAGTCGGCGCGTCTTGCCGCAACGCTCTTGATGGCTGCCCTGCCGCTTGCTTTCGTGCTTGGTTTCATTCCCTGACACGGAAGGAAGGATATGCGCTTCCCGGCTGAGGACACCGTGCCGGCACGCATGCGACAAAAGAGGCGCAAATCCTTGGGGCTCCGCGTGTTGCGAGTCCGGTAAGCCTGTGCTAGACGGCAATCGGCTTTCAGCCGGGGGGACGGCTGCGCTCGTTCTCCCGCGCTGAAATTATCAACAAGGTCAGAGATTTAGACCGAGTCATCGGCTTTCGCAAATCTCGCGACCCTCAAGCTGTGAGAAGAGACCTGATCCCGTGGCACAATCTGGCTCGATGATCTCCGGTGTGGCAGGGCGTTATGCACGCTCATTGTTCGAACTGGCGCAGGAAGCGGGCGCCGTTTCGAATGTCGAGGAAGATCTCGCCCGCTTCGAGACGCTGCTCGAAAGCAGCGAGGATCTCCAGCGTCTCATCAAGAGCCCGGTTTTCTCCGCCGACGATCAGTTCAAGGCCATCAGCGCCGTGCTCGATCGCGCGGGGATCGGCGGGCTCGTCGGCAATTTCCTGCGCGTGGTCGCCAAGAACCGGCGTCTCTTCGCCGTCCCGCAGATGATCCGTGCTTTCCGCGAGTTCGCGGCGGACGCCCGTGGCGAGGCCGCCGCCGAGGTGACCTCGGCGCATGCGCTTACGGCTGAACAGGAGCGCGATCTCAAGGCCACGCTGAAGTCGGTCGCTGGCAAGGATGTCACCATGAAGGTCACGGTGGATTCCTCCCTGCTCGGCGGCATCGTCGTCAAACTCGGCTCGCGCCAGATCGACACGTCGCTCAAGACTAAACTCAATTCGCTCAAGCTTGTACTGAAAGAGGTCGGCTGATGGACATCCGCGCTGCGGAAATTTCCGCAATTCTCAAGGACCAGATCAAGAATTTCGGCAAGGAGGCCGAGGTCTCCGAGGTCGGCCAGGTGCTTTCCGTCGGTGACGGCATCGCCCGCGTCTACGGCTTGGACAATGTCCAGGCCGGCGAGATGGTCGAGTTCCCGGGCGGCATCCGCGGCATGGCGCTGAACCTCGAGGTCGACAATGTCGGCGTCGTGATCTTCGGCGCCGACCGCGACATCAAGGAAGGCGACACGGTCAAGCGCACCGGCGCCATCGTCGAGGTCCCGGTCGGCCCGGGCCTCCTGGGCCGCGTCGTGGACGCACTCGGCAACCCGATCGACGGCAAGGGCCCGATCAACGCGACGGAGCGCCGCCGCGTGGACGTGAAGGCGCCCGGCATCATCCCCCGCAAGTCGGTGCATGAGCCGATGTCGACGGGCCTGAAGGCCATCGACGCGCTGATCCCGATCGGCCGCGGCCAGCGCGAGCTCATCATCGGCGACCGCCAGACCGGCAAGACCGCCATCATCCTCGATACGTTCCTCAACCAGAAGCCGCTCAACGAGGGGGACGACGAGAGCCAGAAGCTCTACTGCATCTATGTCGCCGTCGGCCAGAAGCGCTCCACTGTCGCACAGTTCGTGAAGGTGCTGGAGGAGCGTGGCGCGCTCGAATATTCGATCGTCGTCGCCGCCACGGCTTCCGATCCCGCGCCGATGCAGTTCCTGGCGCCCTTCGCCGGTTGTGCCATGGGCGAATATTTCCGCGACAACGGCAAGCATGCCGTGATCGCCTATGACGATCTGTCCAAGCAGGCCGTCGCCTACCGCCAGATGTCGCTGCTCCTGCGCCGCCCGCCCGGCCGCGAGGCCTATCCGGGCGACGTATTCTATCTTCACTCGCGCCTTCTGGAGCGCGCGGCGAAGATGAACGACGAGAACGGCTCCGGCTCGCTCACCGCCCTGCCCGTGATCGAGACCCAGGCCAACGACGTGTCGGCCTACATCCCGACCAATGTGATCTCGATCACCGACGGTCAGATCTTCCTCGAGACGAACCTGTTCTTCCAGGGCATCCGCCCGGCCGTGAATGTCGGCCTGTCGGTTTCCCGTGTGGGTTCTGCCGCGCAGATCAAGGCGATGAAGCAGGTTGCGGGCTCCATCAAGGGCGAGCTTGCCCAGTATCGCGAGATGGCGGCATTCGCCCAGTTCGGCTCTGACCTCGATGCGGCCACACAGCGCCTCCTGAACCGTGGTGCCCGCCTGACGGAGCTCCTGAAGCAGCCGCAGTTCTCGCCGCTCAAGACCGAGGAGCAGGTGGTGGTGATCTTCGCCGGCGTGCAGGGCTATCTCGACAAGTTGGCGCTCAGGGATGTAAGCCGTTTCGAACAGGGCCTGCTCACGCATATGCGCAGCGACGGCAAGGAAGTCCTCGATGCGATCCGCAAGGAGAAGGCGCTGTCGGACGACCTGCGTGCAAAGCTCAAGGCCGAGATCGACGCCTACGCCAAGAACTTCAGCTGAGGTCGACCGCTCATGCCTTCGCTGAAAGACCTTCGCAACCGGATCGCTTCCGTCAAGGCGACGCAGAAGATCACCAAGGCGATGCAGATGGTCGCCGCGGCGAAACTGCGCCGCGCGCAGGAGGCGGCGGAAGCCGCGCGGCCCTATGCGACGCGCATGGGCGCCGTGCTCGCCAATGTGGCGGGCTCCATCTCGGGCAGCGACGCGCCGCCGCTGATGGCGGGCACCGGCAAGGACGACGTCCATCTCGTCGTGGTCTGCACCGCGGACCGGGGCTTGGCCGGCGGCTTCAACAGCCAGATCGCAAGGCTGGCGCGTGAGCATATCCGCAGGCTCCAGGCCGACGGGAAGCAGGTCAAGATCCTGACCGTCGGCAAGAAGGGCTATGACATGCTGCGCCGGGATTTCGGCCAGTTCGTCATCGACCGGATCGAGCTGCGCGATGTGAAGCAGATCGGCTTCTCGAATGCGGACGCCATCGCCAAGAAGGTGATCGGCCTGTTCGAGGACGGCCAGTTCGACGTCTGCACGCTGATTTATTCCGAATTCAAGTCGGTCATCAGCCAGGTGCCGACGGCGCAACAGGTCATCCCGGCGGCGGTACCGCAAGCGCAGGAAAGCGAAGGGGCCGGCGCGGCCTATGAATATGAGCCGGATGCGGGCTCGATCCTGGCCGACCTCATCCCACGCAACATCGCGGTGCAGATCTTCCGCGCGCTGCTCGAGAATGCGGCGGGCGAGATGGGCGCCAAGATGACGGCGATGGACAATGCGACGCGCAATGCGGGCGAGATGATTAACAAGCTGTCGATCACCTACAACCGCCAGCGCCAGGCGCAGATCACCAAGGAACTGATCGAGATCATTTCGGGCGCCGAGGCGCTCTAACGGACCGAAGAGGTATAACAATGGCTAAAGCAGCGACCCCCAAGAGGGCCCCGGCACGAGCAGCCGCCACCACGGCGGCGGCGGAGCCGGCCGTAAAGCCTGCGCGGCGGGCTTCCACCCGCTCGACCGCGGCGAAGACACCGGTCGCCAAGGCTCCGTCCGCGGGGACGGCCGGCACCGTACGCCAGGTCATCGGCGCCGTTGTCGACGTGCAGTTCGCCGAGCACCTGCCGGCGATTCTGAACGCGCTGGAGACCGATAACCACGGGAACCGCCTTGTCCTCGAAGTGGCGCAGCACCTGGGCGAGAACACCGTGCGCTGCATCGCCATGGACGCGACCGATGGCCTGGTGCGTGGCCAGGAGGTGCGTGACACCGGAGCGCCGATCTCCGTTCCGGTCGGTCCGCAGATGCTTGGCCGCATCATCAATGTCATCGGCGAGCCGGTCGACGAGGCGGGCCCGATCAAGGCCACCGAGCTTCGCGCCATCCACCAGCCGGCGCCCGAATATGTCGAGCAGTCGACCGAGGCCGAGATCCTGGTCACGGGCATCAAGGTGCTCGATCTCCTGGCGCCCTATGCCAAGGGCGGCAAGATCGGCCTCTTCGGCGGCGCCGGCGTGGGCAAGACCGTGCTCATCCAGGAGCTGATCAACAACATCGCCAAGGCCCACGGCGGCTACTCCGTGTTCGCCGGCGTCGGCGAGCGCACGCGCGAAGGCAACGACCTCTATCACGAGTTCATCGAGTCCGGCGTGAACAAGAAGGGCGGCGGCGAAGGCTCCAAGGCAGCCCTCATCTATGGGCAGATGAACGAGCCGCCCGGCGCCCGCGCCCGTGTGGGACTCACCGGCCTCACCGTCGCCGAGTATTTCCGCGACCAGGGCCAGGACGTGCTGTTCTTCGTCGACAACATCTTCCGCTTCACCCAGGCGGGCTCGGAAGTGTCGGCGCTTCTCGGCCGCATTCCCTCGGCCGTGGGCTACCAGCCGACGCTTGCCACCGACATGGGAGCGCTGCAGGAGCGGATCACGACGACGACCAAGGGCTCGATCACCTCGGTGCAGGCCATCTACGTGCCCGCCGACGACCTGACCGACCCGGCACCGGCCACTTCCTTCGCGCACCTTGACGCGACGACCACGCTTAACCGCTCGATCGCCGAGAAGGGCATCTACCCGGCGGTGGATCCGCTCGATTCCACCTCGCGCATGCTCGATCCGATGATCGTGGGCGAGGAGCACTACCAGGTGGCCCGTGACGTGCAGCAGACGTTGCAGCGCTACAAGTCGCTGCAGGACATCATCGCCATCCTGGGCATGGACGAGCTTTCCGAAGAGGACAAGCTGACGGTGGCGCGCGCCCGCAAGATCGAGCGCTTCCTGTCGCAGCCCTTCTTCGTGGCCGAGGTCTTCACCGGCTCGCCGGGCAAGCTGGTCGACCTTGCCGACACGATCAAGGGCTTCAAGGGCCTCGTCGCCGGCGAATACGATCATCTGCCGGAGGCGGCGTTCTACATGGTGGGCACCATCGAAGATGCGGTCGAGAAGGCCGAGAAGCTGGCCGCGGAAGCTGCCTGATCCGGTAAGAAGCGAATAGCGAATAGGGAGTAGCGAATAGGGGTACGCGGCCGTCGAAATGCGAAGTCCATTCGCTGTCCGCTACTCGCTGTTCGCTGATAATCCATGGCAAAGACTTTCACCTTCGAACTGGTTTCGCCCGAGCGTCTCCTTCTGTCCGAGGAGGTCGAGCAGGTGGTCGTTCCGGGCACGGAAGGCGAAATGACGGTGATGGCCGAGCATGCGCCGGTCATGACCAGCATCAAGCCGGGTGTCATCACCGTCGTCCGGGCTGGCGGCAACGCCGAGCAGTTCGTCGTCTTCGGCGGCTTTGCCGACATCACCCCGGACGGCTGCCGCCTGCTGGCCGAATCCGCCAGCCGTGTCGCCGAACTCGACCGCGCGGACCTCACCCGCCGCATCGAGGAGGTGCGGGCGGAGATGGAGGGCGCCAGGGATCACGAGACCCGCACCAAGGCCGAGGAGTTCCTGGGCCAGCTCACGACACTGGAAGGCGCGCTGCTGCCCGCCTGATCCCCGGAGTGGATTCGACATTCAAAGCCGGCCATGCGCCGGCTTTTTTTGTTGTGCTCTCTCCATGAAACATTTCTGCCTTCCCGTCTGTTGGTGCCAGACAGCCTGGCAACGGGCGTTTTCAAGAATGTCCGTCGTAGCGCGGCGACCCAAGCCCCAGAGCGCGCGGAGATGGAAGCGCCCCCAAGGCCGTAACTGACGGAACAACAGCACAGGAGATAGGCATGCGTGCGATAGCCACGGCCCTCATAGCAGCGGCTCTGCCGCTGGCGGCTGCCAATGCGCAGGAGAAACAGGCTTCCGCGAACATGATCAACGCGGAGGGAAACGAAGTGGGTACTGTGACGTTCAACACCTCACCATCCGGTTTTCTGCACATCCTGGTCGAGATGACGGACTTGCCGCCCGGTCCGCACGGCTTCCATATCCACGAGACGGGTGCCTGTGATCCGGCCACCGGCTTCGAATCCGCCGGCGGCCACTATGCGGGTGACAAGGAGCACGGCATCGAGAGCCAGAACGGACCGCATCCCGGTGATCTGCCGAATGTTCACGTCGGTCAGGATGGCGTGCTGAAAGTGGAGTTCTTCACGGACCGCGTCTCGCTCGCCGAAGGTGGGGAAAACCCGCTCGCCGATGATGACGGGTCAGCCGTCGTGCTGCATGCGAACGCCGACGATTACAGCAGCCAGCCAAGCGGCAACGCCGGCGACAGGCTCGCCTGTGGGGTCATCGAATCGGGTTAGGAGGCGCCCATATGAACCCGGACCGGCCGCCTTCCCGGATCGGCTTGAGGAGGCGGCCGGAAGCCTCGAGCCAGGAGGAGTGCCGTAGCGATCTTCTGCCGGTCACGGCCGGCGAATGAATTCGTGAAACTCTTCGCGCCGGCCGGGGACATCCTCCGCCACGACGAGCGCCAATTCCCGTTCGTCGAAGAGGCGGAACCAATCGTCCCATTCGATGATCTCGATCTCGCCGAACTCGTCCCAGCCCCGGTCCGTATCCTCATAGGCGTGCTGGCCGAAGGCAAAGCCGAGCACCGGGTCAGCTTGAGACATGCCGAGCGCGGGAGTCCTCAGGGCTGGCTGGCCGGCGCGCGCGGCGGCCCAGTCGCGGATTTCTTCGTGTTCGGTCAGCACCTTGGTTTCGGCCATGGAACGCCCTCCTTTCAGGTGCCATCCCAACGCACGAGCCACGGCGCGGTTCCGGCGCTTGGGTCTCCGCTACTGTTTCGCGATCTTCTCCGCCTCGGTCACCAGCCGGTAGCGCTTCATCTCCTCGGTCGTAAGGTAATAGAGCGCACGCGGGGGCGTATCGAGCGCGTGCAGCCAGATGGCGGGGTCCACGCCCATCTCCTGCAGGTGGCGGGAAATGCGGGCTGTGGTCATCTGTGCATCCGCCATGGCCTGAGCCGGAGCGACTGCCGCATCCGTCACGGTATAGAACTGATGCAGGCCCACCGCCGCCTGCCCGCCGACCTCACGCGTCTTGCCTCCGGCCAGCAGAAGCGGGCAGGAGGAGGCGCAGATCGCCCCATCCTCGACGACGGTCGACACACCGCGCTCCCGGAGCATGCCCGCCATGAGAATGGCGTCGTCCAGCGCGCCGCCCGGCGAATTGAGGCTGACCCGCTTCACATATTCCCCGCGCGCATCGAGTTCCGCCCGTAACCGGCTTGCAGAACCCGGGTCGATGCTGCCTGTGGCCTGGAGCAGGCCGTCCGCTCCCAGCGTGAAGGAAATCGGCTGCCGCAGGATGTCCTCCTCGGCGGTGACGAAGCGGCGCGGATCGTTCGATTGTTGGCGATCGGGATCAGCCTTCACGGCCGGGGGCAGGACCGGGAATCTGTGCTGAAGGGATTCCGGCTTCGCGGCGGGCAGGAGCCCGCCATTGGCATCGGCAAGCTCCCTCAGATCGAGACCCACCAGAGTGGCGGCCCCCAGGAGAACGCCGATAAAAGCACCCCGCATAAGCGCCCCGTCGTCGAGGCGGGCAAGATAACGGACAAGCGCCGGGCGCCCAGGCCGCTGCCGAGTGGTGTTTTCGGGCCCGCTCATGGTTCGTGCCGCTTGCGTTCCGAAATGGGTGTGACGTTCTCCGGCCGCTCCACCGGGAACTCCGGTTCCACCGCTGCCGCGGCCACCACCGGTGCCGGCGCTTCGCGCGGCGCGCGCCGCGCCAGTTCCTCCCGCAAGTCGAGGGCACGCAGCAGTTCGGAAGCCGTCATGCGGTCGGCATCCGTCATCGCCGCCTCACCGCGCCGGATGGAGGCGTAGACCACGGCGAGAATGCCGACGAGAACGGCAGGCAGAAGGTCGATGGAAATCGCGCCCGCCCAACTCGGCAGGAAATCGGTGGCATAAAGTAGAACCGCCTCAGCGGAGGACAGCGGAACGAAGCGCCGCTCGGGCACCTTCGGCTGCGCCAGGATTTCGGCGGCGGCATCCGAGAGCGCTTTGGACTGGGCCGAGACCGATTCGCGCACCGTCGCCATCACCTGGTCCTGCCGCCCGGCCAGATCCACCGAACTGCCGTCGGCCACGGGGGCGATGAAGCCGGCGGAAAGATCCGCTGCCGCCCGCGCGACGGAGGGCGCGATGGACGTCTGCTCGAGCGCGGAGATTACGCCGGCCATCGCCACCGCCTCCTCGGCGAAACGGTCCGCACGCGGCTGCACCGACCCGGGCGCGGATACGAGCGCGCGCATGGCCGCAAGCCGCTCCTGGCCTTGTTTGAACAGGCCGGCCACGGTTTCACGAGAAGCCTGGATCGTCTGCTCCAGCTCCCGCATCTGCGCCGACATCTGTGTGAGAAGCTGCACGACGCTGCCCGATCCGGAAGTCCCGGTGAGCGCGCCGGAGCTGCGCTCGTCCTCCGCCAGCCTCGCGAACCGTTCCGATGCGCGCTGGATGTCGGGCAGGAGGGAGAGCGCTCCCAACGCATTGGAATGCGCCTGGTCGAGATCGCCCGTATAGTCTTCGAGCGTGCTCGCCAGATGCTGCTCGACCGCTGCCGAACCTGCCAGCGCCGCCGCATTGAGCCATGAGGACATGGCGATGATCATCATCGAGCCGATAGCCATCACGCCGAAGAGCGCAGCGCGCGAGGCCGCCTCGCGCATCTCCGGCAGGAATCGCATCAGATATGTCCAGAAGCCGTAGATTCCGACGGACACGGCGGCCGAATAGATGATGGCCGCGAAGAACACGATGGTCGTGGACCCGTCTAGCAGGTCGCGCACGCCGAGATAGGTGTAGACGCCGCTCGCCAGCGCCAGCGTGGCAAGGACGAAGCGCGTCATCGTCTGCAGCGAGTCGATATGATCGCGCAATTGCCTGGCGGCCCGGGCCTCGCTCATCGGACACTCCCCTCGCGCTTGCGTTTCCACCCCGACCGTCCTGAGCGCGTCACCGGCAGGCCACGGTCGGCACCGGCACGACACCGTCCGGCAGCCCATACATGTAGCTGCGCCCTTGCAGCAATGCGCCGTAGCGGCAATTTGCCCGCTCGCGCAGGTAAAGCCGGCCGCGATCCTCCTCCAGATAGACCACTTTCGGTTCCCGGATTTTCCGGCGAGCATGCCCTTCGACGGGCTGTCCCCTGCCGACGAGGATGCGCTTGAACCCTGAAGGATCGTGGATCACGAGATTCCCGAAACTGTCCACATAGCTACGCTCGCCGGCAAGGTCGCCCGCAAAAGCGGGCAACGAGAACGTGATCAGGAGGGCGGCCACTGCCCAAAACCTTTCTCTTTGGTAAAGATGTCGGCAAGAAGGCATCGGCAGCGCTCCTGTTGCGGCATGGCCCTGCGCATCAGATTAGCGCTTTCTTAACCTTTGTCACGCCGCCTCGAGCCTTCCTGGCCGCAATTGACAGAGGCGGCTGATTTCGCCGATTGCTTCCGGCGCCAGAAGGAGGGCCGCCCATGAGTGAGAATCACGTGATCGATATCGCCCCACTGCGGCTGAAGGACGCTCACGCGCTCGCGCCGCTTCTGGCCAACTACACGCAGTCGCTGAAGCGCGGCGCCCCCCGCCGGCCCGACGAGTTCTATGCCGAAACGCTGCTGCAGGACCGGGTGGTGGAGATCGTCGGCGCACGAATCGATGGCGAGATCGTCGGCTTCGCCATATACTACGACCTGCCGGACCCGCTCTCCGGCCTGCGCTATGGCCTCGTGGAGCACGTCTATGTCCATCACGATCACCGCGGCAAGGGCATTGCGCGGGCGCTGATCGACGTGATTGGAGACCAGGCGGAAGAGCGTAGCTGGACGCGGCTCGTGCTCCAGGCACCGCGCCAGCCGGTCGAGGGCCGGAAGCTCTACGAGCAGATCGCCGTACCGGCCGACTGGACCACGCATGTGATTCGTTTCGACACGCGCTGAAGGCGTACGCCTGGACTTTTTCCCGGGATGTCGGAATCAACGCTTTTCGCGCGTCCTAGGCTGGTCGAAACCACGTCCGGAGGGGACTCGCATGGGAAAGACTGCTGCAATTCTTCTGGCAAGGCTCATTTTCGCAGGAATCTTCGCGATGGCGGCGGCCTTCAAGTTCTCGGGCATGGAGAGCACGGCCGCCTATATCGCAGCGGCCGGCTTTCCATTTCCGCTGCTGCTTGCCTGGGTGGCCGCTTTCTTCGAGATTGCGCTCGTGATCGCTTTCCTGACGGGCGCGTTCTTCTCGGAGGCGGCGCTCGTTGCCGCCGCCTACGTGATCTTCCTGGCCTTCGCCTTCCATGGACCTTCACGCTGGAGTGGCAGCGAAGCGGAGTTCGGCTTTTTTGTCGATCACTTCAGCTTCTTTGCCGGCCTTCTGTTCGCCTCGGTCTGCGGGCCGGGTAACAAGCTGGCGATCCACCGGGGTTTCATCTGGCGCGAATAAGGACCCGCGCCCGGAACCGGCACAAAGCTCGAAGCTTCAACCGATTCAGTGGCCTGAGACTCGTCATGCGGCTTTGACGCACCGCAAAAACCGCATTAGAAAGCCACTGCCGGTGGCTTGGGGCAAGGGCGGGTGAGTCACCCCCGCCTTTCCGTGCCTCGTCTGCCGGCGATGAAATGGGGAAGCCATGAGCAAATCCACAGCCACCCAGGCGAGGCCCGTCTCGCCCCACCTGCAGATTTATCGCTTCACGCCCACCATGGCGATGTCGATCCTGCACCGCATCACCGGCGCAGCACTCTATTTCGGCATCCTGCTCTTCGCGCTGTGGCTGCTTGCGGCGGCAAGCTCGAGGGAGTGGTTCGATTTCATCAACGGGCTTTTCGGCTCGATTATCGGCCGGATCGTGATCTTCGGCTATTCGTGGGTGCTCATCCACCACATGCTGGGCGGCATCCGCCACCTCATCTGGGATACGATCCACGGGCTGGAGAAGCAGACTTCGCGCAACATCGCCATCGCCAATCTCGTGGGTTCCATCCTCCTGACGCTCGTTCTCTGGATCTGCGCCTGGGCGATCCGCGGAGGGCTCTGAGATGGCCGACATGCGCACTCCCCTGAACAAGGTCCGCGGCCTGGGTTCCGCGCGGGGCGGCACCGAGCACTTCTGGCGCCAGCGTCTGACGGCGGTTTCCAATATTCCGCTCATCATCTTCTTCATCGGCTTCGTCGCCGTTTATGGCGGCGCCTCCTATGAGGAGGTACGCGCCGTCCTCGCGCAACCAGTGGTCGCGCTCCTGGTTGGCTTTGCCTTCCTTTCCGTTGTCTATCACATGCGCCTCGGCATGCAGGTGATCATCGAGGATTACGTGCACGGCGAGGGAAGCAAGATCGTGCTCATCATCCTCAACACGTTCTTTCCCATTGTCGTGGGAGCCATCGCGCTCTACGCCCTCCTCAGAATCGCCTTCGGAGGCTGAATTTTAAATGGCTGATGCAGTTCAGAACCAGGCCGGCGGGGCCTACACCTATGTCGACCACGCTTTTGACGTGGTGGTGGTCGGAGCTGGCGGCGCGGGCTTGCGCGCCACGCTCGGCATGGCCGAACAGGGGTTGAAGACAGCCTGCATCACCAAGGTCTTCCCGACACGTTCGCACACGGTGGCAGCCCAGGGCGGCATCGCCGCCTCGCTGCAGAATATGGGGCCGGATCACTGGCAGTGGCACCTCTACGATACTGTGAAGGGGTCCGACTGGCTGGGCGACGTAGACGCCATGGAATATCTCGCCCGCGAGGCGCCGGCTGCCGTCTACGAGCTCGAGCACTACGGTGTGCCCTTCTCCCGCACGGAGGACGGCAGGATCTACCAGCGGCCCTTCGGTGGCCATATGCAGAATTTCGGCGATGGCCCGCCGGTGCAGCGCACTTGTGCCGCAGCCGACCGGACCGGCCACGCGATCCTCCACACGCTCTACGGCCAGTCGGTGAAGAACCACGCGCAGTTCTTCGTGGAATATTTCGCGCTCGACCTGATCATGTCCGATGACGGCGTGTGCACGGGCGTTGTGGCCTGGAACCTGGAGGACGGCACGATCCATCGCTTCGCTGCCAAGATGGTCGTGCTCGCCACCGGCGGCTACGGGCGTTCCTATTTCTCCTGCACCTCGGCACATACCTGCACGGGCGACGGCAACGGCATGATCGTACGCGCCGGCCTGCCGCTGCAGGATATGGAGTTCGTCCAGTTCCATCCCACCGGCATCTACGGCGCGGGCTGTCTCATCACCGAGGGTGTGCGCGGCGAGGGCGGGTATCTCGTCAACTCCGAAGGGGAGCGCTTCATGGAGCGCTACGCCCCGTCGGCCAAGGACCTGGCTTCGCGCGACGTGGTCTCCCGCTGCATGATGCTGGAGATCCGCGAAGGGCGCGGCGTGGGCAGGGACAAGGACCACATCTTCCTGCATCTCGACCATCTCGATCCGGCAGTGATCCACGAGCGGCTGCCCGGCATCGCCGAATCGGCCCGCATCTTCGCCGGCGTGGACGTGACCCGCGAGCCGATCCCGGTGCTGCCGACCGTGCACTACAATATGGGCGGCATCCCGACGAACTACTGGGGTGAGGTGCTGAACCCGACCCCGGACAACCCGGACGCCGTCGCCCCCGGGCTCATGGCCGTGGGAGAGGCGGCCTGCGCCTCGGTGCACGGGGCAAATCGCCTGGGCTCCAACTCGCTGATCGATCTCGTGGTGTTCGGCCGCGCGGCTGCGATCCGCGCGGGCCAGGTTGTCGACCGCACATCCAAGGTACCCCCGGTGGACACGGCCGCCTGCGAGAAGATCATGGACCGCTTCGATCGGCTCCGCCACGCCGATGGCGACACGCCGACGGCGGCGCTGCGCGAGAAGATGCAGCGCGCCATGCAGGAGGATGCGGCGGTGTTCCGCACGCAGGAATCCCTGGAACAGGGCTGCGAGCGCATCTCCGCCATCTGGAACGAGCTTCCGGAGGTCAAGGTGTTCGATCGCTCGATGATCTGGAACTCCGATCTGGTCGAGACGCTCGAACTCGAAAACCTGATGGCGAATGCCATCGCCACGGTCTACTCGGCCGAGGCGCGCAAGGAGAGCCGCGGCGCGCATGCGCGCGAGGATTTCACCGAGCGCGACGACGTGAACTGGCGCAAGCACACGCTCTCCTGGGTGGAGCCGGACGGCACCGTCCGCCTTGCCTATCGCGCGGTGCATACCGAGCCGATGCTGAAGCCCGAGGAGGGCGGTATCGACCCGGCAAAGATTGCACCGAAAAAGCGGGTCTACTGACCGGAGGACATCATGGTCGAAATCACTCTTCCCAAGAACTCCAAGGTCAAGCAGGGCAAGGTCTGGCCGAAGCCAGAGGGTGCGAAGAACCTGCGCGAGTACCGCATCTACCGCTGGTCGCCGGATGATACGGAAAACCCCCGTCTCGACACCTATTATGTCGACATGGACGACTGCGGGCCGATGGTGCTCGACGGGCTGATCTGGATCAAGAACAAGATCGACGCGACACTCACCTTCCGCCGCTCCTGCCGCGAGGGCATCTGCGGCTCCTGCGCAATGAACATCGACGGCGCGAATACGCTCGCCTGCACCAAGGGCATGGACGACATCGGAGGCGCGGTGCGGATATATCCGCTGCCGCACATGCCGGTGGTGAAGGATCTCGTGCCGGATCTGTCGATCCCCTACGCCCAGCTCTCCTCGATCGAGCCCTGGCTGCAGACGGTGACACCGGAGCCCGCGACCGAGTGGAAGCAGAGCCACGAGGACCGGACGAAGCTCGACGGCCTCTACGAGTGCATCCTCTGCTTCTGCTGCCAGACCTCGTGTCCCAGCTACTGGTGGAACGGCGAGCGCTATCTGGGGCCGGCCGTGCTTCTGCAGGCCTATCGCTGGCTGATCGATTCACGCGACGAGGCCACGGGCGAGCGGCTCGACAATCTGGAGGATCCCTTCCGGCTCTATCGCTGCCACACGATCATGAACTGCACCCAAACCTGCCCGAAGGGGCTGAACCCGGCGAAGGCGATAGCCGAGATCAAGAAGATGATGGTCGAACGGCAGGTCTGACCGCAGATCCCCAGCAGCGCCGATCACGCAGGCGTGTAGGCGCGTGAGCGCTGAACCGTGCTACCCATGCCGGAAATGTCTCGAGCACGGGAGGATCGGCATATGCTCCATCGCTTTGCAGGAATGGCGGGATGTCTTCTTGCTCTCGCGTTCGCAGGCACACAGCCCTCGGCGGCCGAAACAGAAACGGCGATTTTCGCAGGCGGCTGCTTCTGGTGCGTGGAAGCCGATTTCGACCATGTGCCGGGCGTACTTTCCACGACGTCCGGCTACACCGGCGGGGAGACGCAGAACCCGACCTATGACGACTATTCCTCCGGTGGCCACCGCGAGGCGGTCAGGATCGAATATGACGACACCCGTGTCGGCTACGATCAACTCCTCGACGTCTTCTTCCATTCGGTCGACCCGACCGACGAAGGCGGCCAGTTCTGCGACCGGGGCCATGCCTACACCACCGCGATCTATGTCCTGAACGATGCGCAGCGGCAGGCGGCGGAGAAAGCCAAGGCCGCCGCGGAGGAGGAGCTCGGCATCCCCGTCGCCACGCCCATCGAGCCGGCCTCGACCTTCTGGCCGGCCGAAGACTACCATCAGGACTACTATCAGAGCGACGAACGCATCCTCTCCCGCTTCGGCTATGTCACCAAGGCCAATGCCTACAAAGGCTATCGCGAGGGCTGCGGCCGGGATGCCAGGCTGAGGCAGGTCTGGGGTGAGACCGCGCTGCGCGGGATCGTGAAGTAGCCGTTATCGGCGAATGCGTTCCATCGCGATTTCAGCCGCGATGTCGTTGGTCGGCCGCTTCTGCGCCTCGGCGCGGGCGAAGATCTCACCCAGCACCGTGGGGATCTTTCCGAGCCGCGCCATGACGGCTTCCGGGTCATAGCCCAAGGGCGAAAGCTCCGCCGCAACATTGATGAGCCCGCCCGCATTGATGACGTAGTCCGGCGCATAGAGAACACCGCGCTCCATCAGAAGACGCGCGTCCTCATGCCTTGCGAGCTGGTTGTTGGCAGAGCCCGCCACGATTCCGGACTTCAACGAGCGGAGGGTCTCCTGCGAGATCACGCCGCCCAGGGCGCAGGGCGCGAAGACCTCGGCTTCAGCGGCGACGACCTCGTCGGCGGCGATCGCGGTGGCTCCAAAGGCTCTCCGCGCCTTTTCCACGCGCATTGCATCGAGGTCCGTCACAATCAGGTCCGCGTCTTCGCGGGAGAGCTTCTCGCAGAGCGACCAGCCTACCGAGCCCAGGCCCTGAACGGCCACGCGGATGCCGGAAAGGCGCGCCGACCCGTTGCGATGTTTCAGCGCCTTCTTGATGCCGAGGAAGACACCTTCAGCCGTGAAGGGCGAAGGATTGCCGCTGCCGCCCTTGCTCGTGCCCACCACGTTTGGTGCGCGTTCCCGCAGGAAGTCGGCGTCCGCAAGCGTCATGCCCACGTCCTCTGCCGTGATGAACTGGCCTTCCAGTGCTGTCAGCATCTCGGCATAGGCGGTCAGCAGTGCCGGGGTCTTTTGTGTCTTCGCATCAGCGACGATGACCGCCTTTCCGCCGCCAAGAGGCAGGCCCGCCACGGCGGATTTGTAGGTCATTCCCCGTGAGAGCCTGAGCGCATCCGTAACGGCGGCCTCGAAGCTTTCATGCGGCCAGATCCGCGTGCCGCCCAGTGCCGGGCCGAGCGTCGTGTCATGGATCGCGACGATGGCGGTGAGCCCGCGCCTTTCGTCACGGCCGCACCAGACGCGCTCGTGGCCGTCGAAGGACGGCAGTTCGGCAGCATCGGCGGTGATGTCGGAAATGGAGAGGGAGTGGCCGCCGGCAGGCGTCTTCAGGGTTCTCGGCTCCCGGATGTGCAGCATGGCATTCCTCCCCGAATGTTTATCCGCCTATGAATCTAGGGCCATCGGCGGACTTTTGGTTGCCAAAACAACGGGTGCCGCGAACGCACCTTGCGTTCCCGGCATCTTTTTCGCTCGAAACTGTCGCCTGTGGAGATCAGGCGAACTTGGCGTCCAGCGTGATGTCGATCGCGCCGAGTGCCCGCGACACCGGGCAGTTCTCTTTCGCGCCGGCCGCGATCTCCTTGAACTTCGCCTCGTCGAGGCCGGGCACCTTGCCCAGAACCGTCAGCGCGCTGCCGCGGATCTCAAAGCCGCCGCCCTGCTTGGGCTGAAGATCGACTTCCGCTTTTGCCTGAAGCGACTCGGCCGGTGTGCCGTTCTGGGCGAGCGCGTGCGCCAGCGCCATGGAGAAGCAGGAAGCGTGCGCGGCGGCGATCAATTCTTCCGGATTGGTGCCGGCACGGCCGGTCTCGTCCTCGAAGCGCGCCTTGAAGGACAGCGGCAGGTCCCCGAGCGCGCCGCTCTGGGTGCTGTCGATACGACCCGAACCATTGGTGAGGGAACCGTTCCAGTTCACATTTGCGTAGCGCTTCATCCCTGTCTCCTGTTTTGCGGATTGGATTCTCTCAGATGGCCTCGCCCTGCAGCAGGCGCGGCGTGCCGCCGGTCAGGCCGGAAGCCTGCCGGACAAAGAAGCTCTTCATGCCGGGCATGCGGTCGACAAGGCCCAGTCCAAAATCACGGACCGCCCGGAGCGGGCCGAGATCGTTGGAGAAGAGTCGGTTGAGGACGTCCGTCGTCACCCCCATCTGCACTGTTTCGAAACGCCGCCAGCGTTCATAGCGCTGCAGCACGTCGAGGGCGCCGATATCCTCGCCCAGCCGGTCGGCCTCCACCACCACCTGCGCAAGCGCGGCGGCATCCCTGAAGCCGAGATTGAGGCCCTGGCCCGCGATCGGGTGAATGCCGTGGGCCGCGTCCCCCGCAAGCGCAAAGCGCGGCTTCACGAATTCGCGCGCCAGCGTCAGGCCCAGCGGCCAGGCGCGGCGCGGCCCTTCGACATGGATTTCGCCGAGCTTGAGGCCGAAACGCCGCTCAAGCTCCTGTTCGAACACGAATTCGTCCTCTGCTACCAGCCGCTCGGCATCCTCCGTGCGCTCGGTCCACACGATGGAGGACCGGTTCCCCTTGAGCGGCAGTGTCGCGAACGGGCCGGCGGGCAGGAAGTGCTCCTCCGCGCGGCCGTTATGCGGGCGCTCGTGCGCGACAGTGCAGACGATGCCGGATTGTCCGTATTCCCAATGGACGATGCGTATGCCGGCCATGTCGCGCAGGCGCGACCTGATGCCGTCCGCCGCCACGAGCAGGCGTGTGCGGGACGATACGCCATTCGCAAGGCGAACGCTCACCCCCGCATGGTCCGTCTCGAAGCCCTCGACCGCAACGCCCTGCACGATGTCGATGCCGAGCTCGCTTGCTCGCCACCGCAAGGCGCCGTTCATGTCCCGGTTCATCACCATGTGGGCGAAGGGCTCGCCGGGTGCTGCTTCACCGCCGAAGGTAAGAAAGACGGGACGCACCGGATCAGACGTGCGCGAATCGGTGACGACCATCTCCGTGATGGGCTGGGCCTCCGGCGCGATCTCGTCCCAGCACCCGACATGACGCAGCATGCGGGTCGCAGCGGCGGCAATAGCCGAAGCGCGGCCGTCACGCTCCCAGGCACCTTCGGGGGCGGCATCGACCACGAGAACCTTCATTCCAGGGCGGGCGTGGCGAAGGGAAACGGCGATGGCGAGCCCGACATATCCCGCTCCGGCGATCATGACGTCGAACGGTCCGCTCAGCCGCTTGTCTTCGCTCGCCACGCTCATGATCCGCTTCTCCGCTTGTCCACGTCTTGACTTCGCACCTGCCCTCCGGTTTCTCAACCGTACCGCAACGCCGTCGGAGGGACCCGGATGTCGTCTGCAATGCAGGAGCTTCTCGACATACTTAATCTCGAAAAGCTCGAACACAACCTGTTTCGCGGCCGCAGCCCGCAGGTGGGGTGGCAGCGCGTCTTCGGCGGGCAGGTGATCGGCCAGGCGCTGGTCGCGGCGCAGCGCACCGTGGCCCCGGAAAGGCACGTCCATTCGCTGCACTGCTACTTCATGCGGCCCGGCGACCCCGCCGTGCCCATCATCTACGAGGTGGACCGCATTCGCGACGGGAGCAGCTTCACCACCCGCCGCGTGGTCGCCATCCAGCACGGACAGGCCATCTTCGCCCTCTCCGCGTCCTTCCAGGTGGACGAGCAAGGGCTGGAGCACCAGTTGTCCATGCCGGAAGGAGTCCCCGCGCCGGATTCCCTGCGCAGCCAGGCGCAGTTCATGGCGATGCTCAGCGCCGAAGTGCCCGAGGCCATCCGCCGCTACTGGCAGCGCGAGCGGCCCGTCGAGATCCGGCCGGTCAATGTCGAGCACTACACGACAAACGACAAGCTGCCGCCCTTCCAGCACGTCTGGATGCGGGCGACAGGCCCGGTGCCGGGCGACCGCGCCCTGCAGGCGGCCGTGCTGGCCTACTTCTCCGACATGACGCTGATCGACACGGCGACCTTTCCCCATGGGCGCTCGGTGTTCGATCCGGAACTCCAGATGGCCAGCCTTGACCACGCCATGTGGTTTCACAGGCCGGACTCTCTGAACGACTGGCTGCTCTACACCCAGGACAGCCCCTCCTCGCGAGGAGCGAGGGGGCTCTCTCGCGGCAGCATCTATTCCCGGAATGGCGTGCTCATAGCCTCGGTCGCGCAGGAGGGTCTGCTGCGAATGCGAACAAAGTAGGCAAAATGCAGTTTTTGCACATCTATTGTGCATATCTCGCCTGCCTCGTTTAGCCGGCTTTATGAGCCGACCGACTTTTCCTCAATGATTAAAGAAACTTGAAGCCGCTGCCCAGCAATTGGCACGGCTCTTGATTCCCCTTTGCCATCGCTGGTGCCCTCGGGCGGGGGTTGCCCGGCGGCACATGCAACGCGGCTTGTCCGCTAGAGCAAAGGTGAAACCTGATGAAATTCGTGATGGCAATCATAAAGCCGTTCAAGCTCGAGGCAGTGCGCGAAGCACTGACCGAGCTCGGCATTCAGGGGCTGACCGTCACCGAAGTGAAGGGTTACGGAAGGCAGAAGGGGCACACGGAAATCTATCGCGGCGCCGAATATGCGGTGAACTTCCTGCCCAAGGTCAAGATCGAGGTCGCGGTCGATGCGGACATCGCCGACAAGGCCGTGGAAGCGATCGCGAACGCTGCCAAGACCGGCCAGATCGGTGACGGCAAGATCTTCGTCTACAGCATCGAAAAGGCAGTGCGCATCCGCACCGGCGAAACCGACGCCGATGCGTTGTGATCGCCATCCGGATTTGTCCAGGGAGAATAGAATGAGATTTCCGAGTATCGACTTCGCCAAGCGTGCGGCCGGGGCGGGCACGCTTGCACTGGCGGCCTTCGCCGCCCTTCCCGCAGTCGCACAGGAGGCCGCGGAAGAGGCCGCCGAGGCGGCGGCACCCGTCATGGACAAGGGCGACGTCGCCTGGATGATGGTGGCGACGCTTCTCGTCCTGTTCATGACCCTGCCGGGCCTTGCGCTCTTTTACGGCGGCCTCGTGCGCGCCAAAAACGCGCTCTCGGTGCTGATGCAGTGCACCATGATTGCCGCCGTCGTCATGGTGGTCTGGGTGCTCTGGGGTTACTCCTTCGCCTTCGGCGGCGGCACGAACCCGTTCTGGGGCGGCTTCGGCAAGCTGTTCCTGTCCGGCGTCACCGTCGATTCGACCGCCGCGACCTTCACCGACGGCGTGGTCATCCCGGAATATGTCTTCATCTGCTTCCAGATGACCTTCGCGGTGATCACTCCGGCGCTGATCGTCGGCGCCTTTGCCGAGCGCATCAAGTTTTCGGCGGTGGTGCTCTTCACCGTCCTGTGGGTGACCTTCGTCTACTTCCCGGTCGCGCACATGGTCTGGGATTCGAGCGGCTATCTCTTCAATCTCGGCGCGCTCGACTTCGCCGGCGGCACGGTGGTCCACATCAATGCGGGCATCGCCGCCCTCGTGGGCTGCATTCTCGTCGGCAGGCGCACCGGCCTGGGCAAGGAGATCCTGGCGCCGCATTCGATGACGCTCACCATGGTCGGCGCTTCGATCCTGTGGGTGGGCTGGTTCGGCTTCAATGCCGGATCCAACCTGGAAGCCACCGGCGGCGCGGCTCTCGCCATGATCAACACCTTCACGGCGACCGCCGGCGGGATCATCGGCTGGAGCGTGGTCGAGGCCCTGCATCGCGGCAAGGCTTCAATGCTGGGTGCGGTCTCCGGCATGATCGCGGGCCTCGTGGCCGTCACCCCGGCCTGCGGCACGGTGGGCCCGGTGGGTGCCATCGTCCTCGGCGTGATCGCCAGCGCGGTCTGCTACTTCTTCGTGGCGGTGGTGAAGAACAGGTTCGGCTATGACGACACGCTTGACGTGTTCGGCATCCATGGCGTGGGCGGCATCGTCGGCGCGCTCGGCACCGGCATCTTCACCGCGCCGTGGCTCGGCGGAACGGGCGGCGAGGACTTCTCCATCGCTTCGCAGCTTTGGGTCCAGTTCGTCGCGGTGCTGGTCACCATCATCTGGTGCGGCATCGGATCGGCGATCCTCTACAAGATCGTCGACGCGATCGTCGGCCTGCGGCCCGCGCCGGAAGCGGAGACACAGGGTCTCGACCTCACATCCCACGGCGAGGCGGCGTACCACTACTCCTGATTCGCGGCATCTCACTCCTTCCCGAGAGATGCTTCACTGGGCCCGGCGCAAGCCGGGCCGCTTTTTTTGAAGAGCGAATAGGGGAATGGGGGCCGATATCCTCCGCTGCTCATTTCCTACGCTATTCGCTACTCCCTGTTCGCTACTCTCAACTCCCTTCCATGGTTAATGCCGCCTTTACCATCACCGCCTAGGCTGTCCCATATCCGGGGCGCGTAAGTGTCAGTACCAGTGGACGGGGAAATGCGTATGAGTTCGGGTTCTTCCGCAACATTCGCGATCTATGGCGGCGGCTTCGGCCTGCAAGGCTTCCTCCGGCGACAAGCCGCGCGTGGCCTGGGCTTGCTGGTGCTCGCCCTGGTCGCGTTCTGCCTCGCGAGCCTTGCGACCTGGAACGTGGCCGATCCGAGCTTCAGCTACGCCACCGACAACCCGGTCACGAACGCCATCGGTTATCCGGGCGCCGTCTTCTCCGATATCGCCATGCAGTTTCTCGGCCTCGCCTCGGTCGCCGGCCTGGTACCCGCGGTCGTCTGGGGCATCCTTCTCATCGCGGGCCGCGGCGTCGGCCGGCCGGGGCGCCGGCTTCTGGCCTGGTTCGGCGGCGCCGTCCTTTCGGCGGGCGTCGCGGGTTGCCTCACCCCACCCACCACCTGGCCGCTGCCCACCGGCCTTGGCGGCGTCTTCGGAGACATGGTGCTTTCCGTGCCAGCCTATTTCGTCGGCGGCTATCCGACAGGCTTTCTCGGCGTGGTGATGGCTGCCATCCTGATCGGTCCCGCCGCTTGGCTAACCCTCTTTGCCGCAGGCCTTTTCGGCCGCAGTGCGGTGCCTGCCGGTGCGCCGGAAGAGGAGGTTGCCGAAGAGGACATTCCCGATGAGGAGGACGAGGAAGGCGGCTTCGTGGTCCTTGGCGTCATCGCCCATTGGTGGCTCTGCCTGACTTCGTTCCTGCGCCGGCACTTCGCGGTGCGCGGCCCGGATGTGCCGGAGGAATACGACGTCCCGGCACCCCCGCCGGTCCTGATCGCGGCGCGTGCGGCGGATGAGCGCATGCGGATCGAGCCGGATTTCGATGAGGGCAGTCTCGATATCTCGCCCTTCGACGACGCGGCTACAGGCCGCCCGCAAGCGGCCGCACGCGTCGGCAACCCCGCGCCGCGCCCTGCACCCGGCGCCCGCATCCGGCGCGAGGCCCAGACCTCACTGCTCGATTCGGGCGAGTTCAAGCTGCCCGCGCTGCACCTGCTCGCCGAGCCGAAGGCGACCAGCAAGGATCCCAGCCTCTCCAGGGACGCGCTCGAGCAGAATGCCCGGCTTCTGGAGGGCGTGCTGGAGGACTTCGGCGTGAAGGGCGAGATCATCCATGTGCGGCCGGGGCCGGTGGTCACGCTCTATGAGCTCGAACCCGCTCCCGGCATCAAGTCCTCGCGCGTGATCGGGCTTGCCGACGACATCGCCCGGTCCATGAGCGCGATCGCCGCGCGCGTCGCCGTGGTGCCGGGCCGCAACGCCATCGGCATCGAGTTGCCCAACGCCACGCGCGAGACGGTTTATCTGCGCGAGCTTCTGGCGAGCCGCGAGTTCGAAGGCACCAAGGCTCGGCTGGCCCTCGGGCTGGGCAAGACCATCAACGGCGAGGCCGTGATCGCGGATCTCGCCAAGATGCCCCACCTGCTGGTGGCGGGCACCACCGGCTCGGGCAAGTCGGTGGCCATCAACACCATGATCCTGTCGCTGCTCTACCGCATGACGCCGGAGGAGTGCCGCCTGATCATGATCGACCCGAAAATGCTGGAGCTTTCCGTCTATGACGGCATCCCGCACCTGCTGACGCCGGTCGTCACGGACCCCAAGAAAGCCGTGGTCGCGCTCAAATGGACCGTACGCGAGATGGAGGACCGCTACCGCAAGATGTCCAAGGTGGGCGTGCGCAACATCGAGGGCTTCAACCAGCGCGTGACCGCCGCCAAAAAGAAAGGCGAGACGATCACGCGCACGGTGCAGACCGGCTTCGACCGCGAGACGGGCGAGGCGATCTACGAGACCGAGGACCTCGATCTGGAGCCGATGCCCTTCATCGTCGTCATCATCGACGAGATGGCCGATCTGATGATGGTCGCGGGCAAGGATATAGAGGGCGCGGTTCAGCGGCTTGCGCAGATGGCGCGCGCGGCGGGCATCCACGTCATCATGGCCACGCAGCGGCCTTCCGTCGACGTGATCACCGGCACGATCAAGGCCAATTTCCCGACGCGCATCTCCTTCCAGGTGACGTCGAAGATCGACAGCCGCACGATTCTCGGCGAACAGGGCGCCGAGCAGTTGCTAGGCATGGGCGACATGCTCTACATGGCCGGCGGAGGCCGCATCCAGCGCGTGCACGGTCCCTTCGTGTCCGACCAGGAGGTCGAGCAGATCGTCGTCCACCTGAAAGCCCAGGGCGCGCCGGACTATCTGGAGGCCGTGACCGAAGACGACGGCGATGAAGGCGACGGAGCCTCCGGCGGCGGTTCGTCCGGCAACTTCGCGGATTCGGACGATCCGTACGACCAGGCCGTGGCCGTCGTCCTGCGGGACGGCAAGGCTTCCACCAGCTACATCCAGCGCCGCCTCGGCATCGGCTACAACCGCGCTGCTTCCATCATTGAGCGCATGGAGCAGGAGGGGATCGTCGGTCCCGCCAATCATGCCGGCAAGCGCGAGATTCTGGTTCCCACGGAACAAGAGGACGTGTGAGACGCGGTTTGCGTATCGAATCGGCGGCGGCCTAACTTCGGCCGGTTTGCGGCCCTATCTATAGGCGACAGGAAAAGTTCGGAGAGTAAGGACCCATGACCAATTTCGCCGAGCGCAACCGTGTGGTTCTCCGCCTCGCACGCCGCTCGATGATCGCATTTGCCGTGCTCGCGCTGGGCTTGGCCGCCGGCGGCGCCCACGCCGCCCCCGACCTCGCGCAGCGCATCGCCCAGCATTTCTCCAGTGTCCGCACGATGACGGGCGAGTTCGTGCAGTTCGGCCCGCGGGGCGAGCAGACCGGCGGCAAGTTCTATATCGAACGCCCGGGAAAGATCCGCTTCGACTACGAGCCTCCAGCCCAATTCCGCGTCACGTCGGATGGAACGTCGGTGGTGCTCGAAAACAAGAAGATGAACACGGTGGACATCTACCGGCTTGCCGACACCCCGTTGAAGCTGCTCCTGGGCGAGCGCATCGACCTTTCTTCCGAGAATGTGCGCGAAGTGAAGCAGGAGCCCGACCTCACGACCGTGCGCCTCGTCGATCGGCAGTTGGGAAACAACTCCACCATCACGATGATGTTCGATTCGAACACCTATGATCTGCGCCAATGGACCATCACCGACGCCCAAGGGCGGGACACCACGGTGATGATCTTCAACGTGCAGCAGGGGGTCACCTTCGATCCCAGCGTGTTCCACATCGACTACCGCCGCGTGAACGCGCTTGCCCGCGGCGGCAGGTAAGGAATAATCGCAAATCTTCTCGCGAGCGCTTGTCACGGGCGCTGGCGAGGGGTTATGCCGGCTTGGACAAGCCGGAACGCTTCATGCTCTTCAAGATCGCCACCTGGAACATCAACTCCGTCCGCCTTCGCCTGCCGCTCGTTGCGCGCTTCCTGGAAGAATACCAGCCGGATGTGCTGTGCCTGCAGGAAACGAAATGCCCGGACGACCTGTTTCCGACCGCTGCCTTCCGCAAGCTCGGTTACGGTCATGTCGCGATTCACGGCCAGAAGGGATATCACGGCGTGGCTACCATCTCGCGCCGGCCGCTGGACGTGGTGGAGCGCCGCAGCTTCTGCGGGCTCGTGGACTGCCGCCATCTATCAACATTGATCAATGTCGACGGCCGACAGATCCTGCTGCACAATTTCTATGTGCCTGCGGGCGGTGACGAGCCCGATCCCGAAGTCAACCCGAAATTCCGGCACAAGCTCGATTTCCTGCAGGAGATGCGGGAGGTGCGCCCCGTCGGCGACGTGAACACCGGCACCATTCTCGTGGGCGACCTGAATGTGGCGCCGCTCGAGACAGATGTATGGTCGCACAAGCAGATGCTGAACGTGGTAAGCCACACGCCGGTCGAGACCGAGGGACTCGAGGTCGTGCGCAAGGACGGCGGTTGGGTGGACCTGATGCGCCGACACATTCCACCGGAGGAAAAACTCTTCACCTGGTGGAGCTATCGCGCCAAGGATTGGAGCGTTTCGAACCGTGGCCGCAGGCTGGACCATATCTGGTCTTCGGATGATCTGGCGCCTGTGCTCGGCCGGGTCGAGGTTTTGCGCGACGCCCGCGGTTGGGACCGCCCGTCAGACCACGTGCCGGTGATCGCCGAATTCGGCTGAGCGGTCCTCGATGCCGCCCACCCCCTGCTTCCGCGAAAGCAAGAACGGCGTCGAACTCTTCGTCCGGCTCACGCCGAAATCTTCCGCCGACGCGGTCGAGGGAATCGCGGAGGGCCCTGACGGGCGCTCCTATCTGAAAGCCCGCGTGCGCGCCGTCCCGGAAGACGGCAAAGCCAATGAAGCGCTGGAAAGGCTGCTTGCGAAATGGCTCGGCGTGGCGCCGCGAGACGTTTCCGTCACCGCCGGCGCCACATCCAGATTGAAGACCGTTTCGGTCTCCGGCGATGCGCCGCTTCTCGCCGCGCGCCTCAGCTCTCAGATGTCTGCTTCGCCCGGTCGATCGCTTCCACGATGAGCCGGCGGGCGGAGTCGGCATTCATCCAGTCGCCGATCTTCACCCATTTGCCGGGTTCCAGATCCTTGTAGTGCTCGAAGAAGTGCTGGATCTGCTGCAGGGTGATCTCGGGAAGATCTTCGTAGTTTCGCACCTTTTCGTAGCGGCGCGTGAGATGCGGCGAAGGCACCGCGATGATCTTCTCGTCCTGACCGCTGTTGTCCTCCATGATGAGGACGCCGATCGGCCGCACATTGATGACGCAGCCGGGAATGAGCTGGCGCGTGTTGCAGACGAGAACGTCGATCGGGTCGCCATCGTCCGACAGGGTATGCGGCACGAAGCCGTAATTGCCGGGGTAGGTCATGGGCGTGTAGAGGAAGCGATCGACGAACAGCGTGCCGGCCTTCTTGTCCATCTCGTATTTTATCGGCTGCCCGCCCACGGGGACTTCGATGATGACGTTGACGTCCTCGGGCGGATTGTCGCCGATGGGGATGGCCTCAATGCGCATGGTTGCTCCGATTGGGATTGATCCTGGCCGGCTGCCTAGCGACTTTTCGGCGCAGGAGCAATGCGGCGGATAGGCCCACGATCCGCTTTCCCAGCCCCAGGTGTGGCTGGTTCAGTCCCAGACGAAAGCGATCTTGCGCAGCGCCTTGCTGTCGAACACTTCGACACCTTCCGCCGTGTCGCGGCCGCCAGCACCCTGGTAGAAGTTGATCGCGGCGATATTCTCTTCCAACGCCCACACGACGAGCCCCCTGAGCCCGTGTGCGGCAAGCATCTCGCGCGCGGCCTGGAAAAGACGCCGGCCAAGCCCGATCCCCTGATATTCCGGAGCCAGATAGAGCTCGTAGATTTCGCCGGCATGCTTGAGCTCGCGGGCGCGGTTGCGGCCGAGCGTGGCGTAGCCAGCGATTTCGCCGCCGATTTCCAGGACCAGGACGGTTGCCGAGCGGCGGATGGCGTTCGCCCACCAGCGCGGTCCGCGCCGGCCGATCATCGCGTTGAGTGCACGGTGCGGGATGATGCCGGCATAGGCACCGCGCCAGGCACGATCATGCACGGCAGCGATCGCTTCCGCATCCTGCGGATCAGCCCGTCTGATATCGACCGATAGCGTCTTCATGGTTTGTTAACCATAGCCGCGTCGCCCCGCCCCTGGCAAGCGGGCACGCAGGCCCGGTCCAGCCCTTGATCCAGCCTCAGATTTCCGCCAGATGGTTGTCGATCTCATCCGGATTTGATGCATCCGGCGGAAAATGGGCCGCAAGCTCGGCCCCGACCAGCGCGATCGCTTCGATGAAACCCTGGGCGAGATCTCCCGCCGCCGCGTTGCGCGTGAGCTTTTCTACCGCCTGGTTCCAGCGTTCCTGCGGCACGCACGCATTGATCCCGGCATCCGCCACGACCTCGGCATAACGCTCCGACAGCGAGACGAAGATCAGTGCGCCCGTGCGATCCTGCGTTAAATGGATGTTGTGCGCGAGGAACTGCCGCAGCGCGTGATCGTGCGCGCGGCGATAGCGCAGCCCGCGCGGCACCAGATGGATGCGCAGCCCCGGAAGGAGCTTCAGCACCAGAAGCGCGGCGCCGAACGCACCGAGCTGCGCGGCCACGAACCAGGCCGGCGTGACCGCGATCCACCAGTAATGCAGCAGGAAGGCCGCCGGCAGGCTGACCACAAGAATGGACAATGCCACGAAGAACGCAGCCGGGAAGAAATAGTCGTCGCTGGCGCGGGCGAGCACACAATAGACTTCGCCCGCCGTCGTCTTTTCGGCTTGCCGGATCGCTTCGGCGATGCGGGCGCGTGCTTTGTCGTCAAGTATGTTGCCTCTCGCCATCACCACCCTCCCGATGCGCCGCCGCCGCCCGACGAGCCGCCTCCGCCGGAGAAGCCGCCCCCGCCAGAGGACCAGCCTCCCGACGACCATCCACCCGAGGACCTGCCGCGACGCCCGCTTCCCTTCTTGCTGTAGTCTATGTCCATTCCGAGCCAGCGATAGCGGTTCGGGCCGATCTTGCGGCCGAAGATCGGCGGCAGGATCGCGAAGGCGAAGCCGCCGAAGAAGAGGCTGGCCCAGACCGTCATGAACAGGACGAACGGCCAATTGATGGCGCTGTCTTGCTGTTCGAACCGCCGGGCGCGCGCCTCGAGCTCTGCACCATTGCCCTCCAGCACGGCAATGATGTCGTCCACGGCCCGGCTGATGCCACCGGAGAAGTCACCGGCGCGGAAGGCCGGCACCATCGTGTTCTCGATGATCAGCTTGGAATGGAGGTCGGTCAACGTGCCTTCCAGCCCGTAGCCCACCTCGATGCGCATCTTCCGGTCCTCGAGCGCGACGAGCAGGAGCACGCCGTTGTCCTCGCCGGCCTGCCCCAGCTTCCAGGCGCGGAAGAGCCGGTTCGCGTAAGGCTCGATCGCCTCGCCATCGAGGCTCCTGATGGTGGCGACCACGATCTGGTCCGAGGACTTCTCTTCGAAGGCTGCGAGCTTCTCCGTCAATTGCGCTGCGGTGGAAGCGTCGATCAGACCCGCATCGTCGACCACGCGCCCCGTGAGCGCCGGAAGTTCCGCCGCCAATGCCGCCGTGGCGAGGAAGAACAGGACGCACAGCCATGCGAGGAGGCCGTGCCGCATGGAAGGCACCATGCGGGCCGCTCAGCCGCCGTTGCCGAAATTCACCTGCGGAGCCTGCATATTCTCGTCCGCGATGGTGAAGGTCTGCATGGGTCTGGCGTCGGTGTACCAGAAATTGGCCCAGAGGATCGTCGGGAAGGTTCGAAGCGACGTGTTGTACTGGCGCACGGCCTCGATATAGTCGCGCCTGGCGACCGCGATGCGGTTTTCCGTGCCTTCGAGCTGCGCCTGCAGGGCAAGGAAATTCTGGTTCGCCTTCAGGTCCGGATAGTTTTCGACCACGGCAAGCAAGCGCGAAAGAGCGCCGGTGAGCTGTGCCTGGTTCTCCTGGAAGACGCGAAACGCTTCCGGGTCCGTCAGCATATCCGGCGAAACCTGCACCTGGGTCGCCTTGGCGCGCGCCTCGACCACCCCTTCCAGGACCTCGCGTTCATGGGAGGCATAGCCCTTCACCGTCTGCACGAGATTGGGGATGAGATCGGCGCGACGCTGGTACTGGTTCAGGACCTCGCTCCAGGCGGCCTTCGCCTGCTCTTCCTGTGTGGGGATGGTGTTGAAGCCACAGGCGGACAGGAGCGGCAAAGCAAGGAAAATGGCGAGAAGCGCCCGCAGGGAGCTGCGGGAGAAGGGCAAGGCAAGGCGCATGTAGATTTCCCGAGATGTTCGACCCGCCGGGAGAATAGTGCTATTCGCCTGACAAGGAAATGACTGGTCTGGCGGCATGGCGGAGATGGGCGAAAGGCAAAGCGACGAAGAGCGGCAGGCGGAATCGCGCCGCATCCTGGAGCGCGTGGAGCGCGACAGCGAATCGCTGCTCTTCCGCTCGGCTGCCCGCGCGAAGGACCATTTCACCGCGACGGAAGCCGAAGGCGAGGATTGGACGGAGCTCTGGGGCAGGCGCATCGCGCGCGTGCTCGCCCTCGTGGCCGCCATCCTCCTCATCGGCTGGCTCATTCTCTATCTCTCAAGCAGCGGATCGTGATGGACGAGACTGAAGGAACCGCAGGCGGCCCTCGCGCCGTGATCGTCGTATCGAGTCACGTGGCGCGGGGATCGGTCGGCAACCGCGCGTCCGTCTTCGCGCTAGAGACATTGGGGCGCCCGGTCTGGGCGGTGCCGACCGTCATCCTCCCGTGGCACCCGGGCCACGGGCGCGCCACGCGCATCGTGCCGCCCGCGGCGGAGTTCGCCGCCCTGATGCGCGATCTCGAAGGCGCAGCCTGGCTCGGCGAGATCGCCACCGTGCTCTCGGGCTATCTGGGGGAGGCTTCGCAGGCCGACGCGGTTGCGTCCCTGGTCCGCGCGGTAAGGCGGAGGAACCCCGAGGCGCTCTATGTCTGCGATCCCATCATGGGGGACATCGGCGGGCTCTACGTGCCGGAATCCACCGCCTTGGCCATGCGCGACGTGCTTTTGCCCCTTGCGGATATCGCAACGCCCAACCTTTACGAACTCGCATGGCTTGCCGGCCGCGAATTGTGCACGTTGGAGGACACCATGGCGGCCGCGGCAGAAATGGCGCCTCCGACCATGCTCGTCACCTCCGCGCCCGCCACCGTGCCGGGGGCGATCGCCAACCTGCTGCAGACCTCGCATGCGGCCTTTCTCGCAGAGCATCGTGCCGTCGAAAACCCGACCAAGGGACCGGGGGACCTGACGGCGGCGCTGCTCACCGCATGGCTGCTCGAGGGGATGAGCCCCGCGGACGCGCTGAGGCGCACCACGGCTTCCGTATTCGGGGCGCTGGCGCATGCGGCCAAGCGTGGTGCGGACGAGCTGATGCTGGCGTCGGAAGCGGCGAATCTCACCGATCCGGACATGGCCGTCGTGGAACTGCGCGAGTTGCCCCGCCATGGCCGAGGCTCTTTGCCTTGAAGGGAGCGCCAAGCACGCTTGCGGCTCCGGTCAATCCCGGCTATTCGCAGAGCATGGCATACTTACCCGAGCGGCTTCTGGCCGGATACCGCAACTTCATGGCGGGGCGCTATTCCGCCGAGAGCAGCCGTTATCGCGAGCTTGCCCAGCGGGGGCAATCGCCGGAGACGATGGTGATTGCCTGCTGCGATTCGCGTGCGGCGCCCGAGACCATCTTCGACACCGGCCCAGGCGAACTCTTCGTGGTCCGCAACGTCGCCAATCTCGTTCCTCCCTATGCTCCGGACGAGCACCATCACGGCACCTCGGCCGCGCTCGAATTTGCGGTTCAGAGCCTGAAGGTGAAGAGCATCGTCGTCATGGGTCATGGGCGCTGCGGCGGCATCGGCGCAGCACTCAATCCTTCTGCCGAGCCGCTTTCGCCCGGCGATTTCATCGGACGGTGGATGAGCCTCGTGGGTCCCGCCGCCGAAGCCATCTCCGGCAACGAACTGCTCACCCCCTCCGAGCGTCAGACTGCGCTGGAGCGCATCTCCATCCGCTTCCAGATCGAGAACCTGCGCACATTCCCGTGCGTGCGCATCCTGGAGCAGAAGGGCAAGCTCACCTTGCACGGCGCGTGGTTCGATATCTCCAGCGGAGAGCTTTGGGTGATGGATCCGAAGACGGGCGATTTCATACGGCCGGAACTAGGTTGAGATTTCCCCGGACACGCTGACGAGCGGAAGCGCCGGCTCCGGCAGCCGGCGCCAGAAGAGCCATGCGATAACTGCGATAGCGCCCAGCGCCGGGATCACCAGGCTCATCGCATGGACGGGGTCGCTGATGAGGGCGGCAACCGAGCCGCCCAGAAGCCCCGCGCCCATCTGCATGAAACCCGCAAGGGAGGATGCCGCCCCCGCGATGCGCGGAAAAGGTGCGAGCGACGCGGTCATTATGGCCGGCATCACGAAGGCGATGCCGTAGGCATAGAATGCGACCGGCCCCATAACGGTCAGGAACGTGGGCGGCGCCGTGTTGAGCAGGAAGGCAAGCAGCACGCTGCCTGTGACGATGAAGCACAGACCCGCCGGCACCAGTTGGAATGCGCTGAAGCGGCGCAAGAGGAAGCGCACCGACAGCGATCCCATGAAGAACATGCCCGACTGCATCAGCATGCCCACCCCGAACTCGCTGGGCGTGAGTCCGACCCGGTCCATGAGGATGAAGGGCAGCAGCGTCGCCTGTGTGTAGAGCGCGCCGGTGCTGCCGGCGATGATCAGGCTCGACGAAAGAAAATAGCGGCTTTTCAGCAGCGTCCCATAGGCTTGGGCAAGCCCGCGCGGGCTGATGCGCGAGAGATCGCGGCTCACCGTCTCGCGCATGAAGACCTGCACCACGAGAACGATGCAAAGGCCGAAGGCGAGCATGGCCAGGAAGATCGCATGCCAGCCGAAGAACTCCATGATAAGCCCGCCGATCGTGGGCGCCATGGCAGGTGCTGCGGCCAGGATGATGCCCATCAGGTTCATGATCCGGGCGGACTGCTCATGCGTGAAGAGGTCGCGCACCAGCGCCCTTGAGATCGCCACGCCCACGGCCGCACCCACGCCCTGCAGGAAGCGCGCGCCGATCAGAACCTCCACGGTGGGCGCCGCCAGCGCGATGAGGCTCGCCACCGCATAGACGGCCATGAAGCTGAATGTGACCGGCTTGCGCCCCAGCCCGTCCGAAAGCGGGCCGCAGAAGAGCTGCGCGAGGGCAAATCCGGCGAAATAGACCGACAGCGTCATCTTCACGGCGGCTTCCGTGGTGCCGAAGGCATCCACGATTTCAGGCATGGCCGGGGTGTAGAGCGCCATGGAGGTGGGCCCGATGGCGACAAGCGCAGCGCCGATCAAGCTTACGCGCCGTTCACTCATAAGGGGAGCGGAAGCAGTCTCGCTGCGATCCATGATGGCTGCTTTCAACGCTGATGAGGCGGCACGCTAGAATCCGCCGCCCTGGAAGTTGCTGCGCACCTTTTTGAGCAGCCGGTTCAGCATCGACCACTCTTCGTCGCTAAGGCCCTCACGTGCGCGAAGGCGCGCCTGGCTGGTGATCCGTGTGATCGCAGCCAGTGCTTCCTCCGCGGCCGGCGTTAGGCGGACCAGCTTGGCACGCCGGTCCGAGGCATCCGGCACCCGCTGCACGAACCCTCTCTCCTCCAGCCGGTCGACATAGGTGCTGAGCGTCATTGGCTCGAGCCCCATGCGCTCGGCCAGCACGTTCTGGCGCACTTCGCCCGCGCGTGCGGCATGAAGCAGCGTGCGCGCCTCGCCGGGAGTCACGGCTGTTCCTTCGCCAAGAAGGCGCCGGTCGAAATCCGTCCGGATGAGCCGGGCGAGATCCGTCAACAGGAAGCCAAACGTGTCCGGGTCGATCCTCACTTCACCGCCGCGATGAGATGGTAAGGTGCACTTACTACTTCAGAACTCTATGGTGCGCTGCGGCAAAGTCAAGGACGAGCTTACGGACGTCTCCGGATCAGTGACCGGAAGCCACCTTCACCGCCGGCCCGGTCTGATGCTTCTCGCGCCACTCGTCATAGGGCATACCATAGACGATCTCCCTCGACCTCTCCTTGGAGAGGGGAATTCCGGCTTCCTCCGCTGCCTCCCGGTACCAGTTGGAAAGGCAGTTGCGGCAGAAGCCCGCGAGATTCATGAGATCGATGTTCTGCACGTCGGTGCGCTCGCGCAGATGCTCCAGAAGCCGCCGGAAAGCCGCCGCTTCCAGGTCGCGCTTCTGCTCCTCGGAAAGTTCGGTCATGTCAGCTCCCGCTTTGAATCGGCCCCGTCCTGGAGCCGAAGAACCTGATCTCATGCATATCGGGCCGTCTGTTCAGCGCGTCAAGGATCGGCGCCAGCCGCTCCGCCCATTCCGCCGCGCCGGACTCCGCAACGATGAGATCCTGGCGGATTTCAATCAGGGCGTGGGCGAAGCCGTTCATGGTGCAGTGACGGAACATGGTGTCGCCGCGTAGCGCTCCGTCATAGGGCTCGTTGTCCCCGACCACGAGCCCGGGGAGCGCGGAAAGCGCCTCCAACAGCGGGTCCACGGCCCGCCGGTCGCGATCCCACAGGATGCCCGCATGCCACGCCCTCTCGCGCCCCTGCATGAAAGGCGTGAAGGAATGGATCGAGACCACCAGCGGTGCCTGGCCGGACTCAGCGGCAACGGATGCGATCATGGCGGCGACCGCGTCGTGATAGGCTCGTAGAATCTCTCGAGCCTTTTCTGCCGCTCTTCGGGCTGGATCGGATAATTTCCGGGCACGACCGTGCCGTCATAGAGCTGCCTGATCAGCGTGGGGTCGTCCGGGCCGCGATTGGGATCGATGAGAAGGCGCGAGAAGCGCGCCATGACGCCGGGCGCGCCGGTAAGCCGCGCCAGCTTCCGCATCACGGCCTCGACACCGATGTCGTAGGCGATGTGACGCTGGAACTCGGCTCCCGGCAACCCGAGATCGCCATATTCTTCCGGCAGGTCGTTGAACGCATGGTCGGCGACGAGCACCAAACCCCTGGTACGGTCGCCGTCGATGATCTCGAATGGAGCAAAAAGGGAGCTGCGTGTCATTTCGGGCCGGGAACGAATGCGGGCGAAGCACCTCTTCCCATGAAGCGGCGATGCGTGCAATGCCACGATTCGACCGCCTTTCTCTCCGGGGGGCGCGTTGACAGGGCCATGCAGTTTGCGGAAAAGGGTTGCAACAATTCTTCGCCGAGCGTGATCATGCGATTCGTGGGGCATTTGACGTTGCAAAAAAGCCTTCTTGCGCTTGCCGCCACGGCGGGTTTTTTCCTGGTGGGCAGTGTGCCGGCTTCGGCCGATTTCCGTGTCTGCAACGCCACGCAGAACCTTGTCGGCGTGGCAATCGGGTACCGTGTGCGGGCGGGCTGGGTGAGCGAAGGCTGGTGGCACATAAAGCCGTCGAGCTGCGAGACGCTCATCGATGCGCCGCTTGAATCCCGCTATTACTACCTCTATGCGGAAGACGCGGCGCGCGGCGGGCGCTGGGAGGGGCCGGTGGAGATGTGCGTCTCCGACACCGAGTTCAAGATCGCCGGCGTCAGCGACTGTTTCGCGCGCGGCTTCCAGCGCGCCGGCTTCCAGGAATACGACACAGGCGATCAGGAGAATTGGATGGTGCAGCTCACCGATGGTCCCGCGCCCGGAAATCCGGCGATGACGGGGGCTGCCAATCCATGAGGCGCACCCGCAAGGTCAAGATTCTCGCCACGCTCGGGCCGGCCTCGTCCGACGAGGATGCCATTGCCCGGCTCCATGAAGCGGGAGCTGACGCCTTCCGCATCAATATGAGCCACACGGACCACCCCACCATGCGTGAGCTGGCGGCCCGCATCCGCAATGTCGAGAAACAGGTGGGCCGTCCGATCGGCATCCTAGCCGACCTTCAGGGGCCGAAGCTGCGTGTCGGCACCTTCGCCGACAAGAGCGCCACGCTTACCGTCGGACAGGAATTCACGCTCGACGACGATCCCAAGCCGGGCGATGCCACGCGGGTTCATCTGCCCCACCCGGAAATCCTGAAGGCGGTGGAACCCGGCCATCGCCTCCTGATCGATGACGGCCGCCTGCAGCTCGCCGCGCTGAAGACCGACGGCCGGTCGATCATCTGCCGCGTCATCGCGGGCAACAAGATTTCCGACCGCAAGGGCGTAAGCCTTCCCGACACCGAGCTGCCGCTCGGTGCATTGACGGAGAAGGACCGGCGGGACCTCGACGCCGTGCTCGCCACCGGCGTGGACTGGATCGCGCTCTCCTTCATCCAGCGGCCGCAGGACTTGGCGGAAGTGCGCAAGGTGGCGCGTGGCCGGGCCGCCCTGATGGCCAAGATCGAGAAGCCCCAGGCCGTGAAGCGCCTGGCGGAGATCCTGGAGCTTTCGGACGCGCTGATGGTGGCGCGTGGTGATCTCGGCGTGGAAGTGCCTCTGGAAGCCGTCCCCGGCATCCAGAAGCAGATCACGCGCGCCTGCCGCCGCGCCGGAAAACCGGTGGTGGTGGCCACCCAGATGCTGGAATCGATGATCTCGGCCCCCGTGCCCACGCGCGCGGAAGTGTCCGATGTCGCAACGGCGGTGTTCGAAGGCGCCGATGCGGTGATGCTTTCGGCCGAGTCGGCCGCCGGCCAGTATCCGGCGGAAGCGGTCGCGATGATGAACGCCATCGCCACGCAGGTGGAGCAGGACCCGACCTATAACGACATCATCAACGCGCAGCGGACCGCCCCCGAAGCGACGGGCGCCGATGCCATCTCGCTGGCTTCGCGCCAGATCGCCGAGACGCTCAACCTGGCCGCGATCATCACCTACACGGCCTCCGGCACGACCGGGCTGCGCGCCGCGCGCGAGCGGCCGCGCGTGCCGATCATAGCGCTTTCCCCGGTGGTCGAGACGACCCGGCGGCTGAGCCTCGTCTGGGGAACCCATTGCGTGGTGTCGGAGGACGCCTCCGATCTCGACGACATGGTCGACCGCGCCTGCCGCATCGCTTTCGAGGAGAAGTTCGCCAAGCCGGGCGACCGCGTGATCATCACCGCGGGCGTGCCGCTGCGGACGCCCGGCGCCACCAACATGCTGCGCATCGCCTATATCGGCTCGGACGGGATGGGCGGACTGTAGGATCGGACGGATCGACGTCCGGGCCGAAACAAGGGCTTAAAGCCGCTCGTCCGCCTTCTCGTCGGCAAGATCGAGCACGGCCCGCTGCGCGTTGCGCTGCATGGGATAGACGTCCAGCATGCGGCGATAGACCTCGAGCGCCTCGTCCGTGCGCCCCGTCACGCGCAGGATACCTGCCAGGCCGCTCATTGCCCCGAAATGGCGTGGCTCGATGGACAGCACCTGCGCCAGATCGGACATGGCGCGATCGACGTCGTTCATCATCAAAAAGACGAGCGCCCGGCTGTTCCAGCTTTCCACATACTGCGGATAGAGGGTGACGGCCTGGTCGAGCAGATCGAGCGCGACGTTGAACTTCTTCTCCGCCGCGGCCTTGTGGGCCCACGCGATCAGCAAATCCGCCGTGGCCCCGCCGGCCCGCTCCCATTCGTCGCGGATGCGGCTGGCGATACGGCGTGCGGCAGCCTCGTTGCTCTCCTGCTTCAGCTGGGCGAAAAGCTCATCCAGGCGATGCTGCTCGGTCGGAGATGAGGATGCGGCCGCAGTCTCCGCCGCCGACACGGAAGGCATCAGCAGCGCGAGAACCAGACATCCGGAAACGAGAAAACGGCGCATGAGGCTAAGGTAGTTGCCTTTGCGCCGGGATCAAAGTCAAAATCGCGTGTCGTCGGCCGAATGGCCGTTACCGGAGCTCAGCCCTGGCGCGCCTTGTAACGCGGATTCGTCTTGTTGATGATGTAGATGCGGCCCTTGCGGCGAACCATGCGGTTCTCGCGGTGACGGCTCTTCAGCGCCTTGAGCGAATTTCTGATCTTCATTGTCTTGCCCGTTGCGGCCCCATGGCCGAAAAGAGTGATGGCTCAGTGGCCGAAACGAAAGACGCGCCCTTCGGCGCGCCAAAATCCGATGGGGCGCACATAGACGAGGAAATCCTTTGATGTCAAGCTTTGGCCTTCGATTTCGGCGCGGAATGCCGATCCTTCCCGCCCTCCTTCTTCTTCTCCTCCTGACGGTCGCGCCCGCACAGGCGCAGGCGCTCGACTGCTCCGGCGCGCAGACCCAGGTGGAGATCAACGAATGCTCGGAAAAGGAATATGCGCGGGCGGATGCCGATCTGAACAAGGCCTATCGCGATCTGATGGCGCGCGTTGATGACGGCGAGGAGAGAGCGCTCCTGCGCAAGGCGCAGCGTGCCTGGATAACGTTTCGCGACGCCCATTGCGACTTCATGACCTCGGACAGCAGAGACGGCTCCATCTATCCCGCTCTCTTCGCCGGCTGCCTGGCCGATCTGACCATCAAGCGCACGGCGGAGCTTCGCGCCGACTGCCAGGAGGGCGACATCGCCTGCCCGTGACCGGTTCAGCCCGCGAGCTCGCCGAGCGGAAAGAGACGTGTGAAATGCCCCATCTTGCGGCCGGGGCGGGCTTCCGCCTTCCCGTAGAGATGAAGCATGAGATCGCGCTCGGCGAGCAGGGCCGGCGCTCTGTCCTGGTCCGTGCCGATCAGGTTTTCCATCACGCAATCGAAGTGGCGCGAGGTATCCCCCAGCGGTAGGCCGGCAACGGCGCGGATGTGCTGCTCGAATTGCGAGACCACGCAGGCCGCTTCCGTCCAGTGCCCTGAATTGTGCACGCGCGGCGCAATCTCGTTGACCAGCAGCGAGCCGTCCCCCAGCACGAAGAACTCGACCCCGATGACGCCCACATAATCGAGCGCGGATAGGATGGCAAAGGCCTCCTCGCGGGCGGCCTCCGCAGTGGCGTCCGATATCCGTGCCGGCACTCTGGACTGGAAAAGGATTCCCGCGCGGTGGACGTTCTCGGCGGGATCATAGGCCGCAAGCGCTCCGTCCGCTCCGCGCGCAGCAATAATCGAGATCTCCCGCGCGAAGGGAACAAGTCCTTCCAGGATGAGGGGCACGCCGCCCATGGCGGCCACCACGCCCCGCGTGTCCTCCGGCCCTGCCCCGCGGAACACGCGCTGCCCCTTGCCGTCATAGCCGAGCCGCCTGGTCTTGAGCACGCCATTGCCGCCGAATTCGACAAGACCCCGCGCCAGTTCCTCGTCCCCGTCCACGGAAAGGAAGGGGGCGGTGGGAATTCCCGCAGCGTTCAGGAAGATCTTCTCCGAGAGCCGATCCTGCGCGGCATCGAGCGCGTCGGCCGGCGGATAGAGCGGAACGAGGTCCGACAGGGAGCGCGCCACCGTCACGGGCACGTTCTCGAATTCATAGGTGACCACGTCGCTGATCCGGGCAAGCTTCTCCACGGCCTTGGCGCTGTCATAGGCCGCATCGATGTGGACCTTTGCGACCTGCGCCGCAGGACAGTCGGGATCCGGCTCCAGGATCGCGGCATGGTAGCCGAGGCGCGCCGCCGCCATGGCCAGCATGCGGCCAAGCTGGCCGCCGCCGACGATGCCGATCGTCGCGCCGGGCGCGAGCGGCTGGCTCATCCTTCCGTCACCGGACGCTCGGCGACCGCAGCCGTCTGCCCGGCCCGCCATGCATCGAGCCGTGCGGCAAGGGCTTCGTCGGAAAGCGCGAGCACAGCGGCGGCAAGCAACGCTGCGTTCACCGCTCCCGACCGGCCGATGGCGAGCGTTCCGACTGGGATGCCGGCCGGCATCTGCACGATCGACAGAAGAGAATCCTGTCCCGAAAGCGCCTTCGACTGCACCGGTACGCCGAAAACCGGAAGAGGCGTCAGTGCCGCCGCCATGCCCGGCAGATGCGCGGCTCCCCCGGCGCCGGCGATGATGACGCGGAAACCGTCGGCCTTGGCGCCTCTGGCGAAGGCGTAGAGCCGCTCGGGCGTGCGGTGGGCCGAAACGATCCGGACGTCATGGGAGACTTCGAGGGCTTTCAGGGTTTCGGCCGCGTGCCGCATGGTCTCCCAGTCGGACTGGCTGCCCATGATGATGGCGACATCGGCACGTTTCTGGTCCATGCGAGATTCCCTGCGACTTCTGGAATTCGCCCTAACCCAGCGCGTGCGAATCGGCAAGCCTCGCAAGCTCTCAGGCGATGATGTCGGGGATGATCCTGTCTTCCAGTTCCTGGATACGGTCCTTGAGGGCCAGCTTCTTCTTCTTCATGCGCTGGATTTGCAGGGGGTCGCATCCGGAAGCGATCATCGCGTTTATGGCGGCGTCGAAATCCGCGTGATCCTGTTTCAAACGGGCGAACTCGAGGCGGATTTCGGCCTGTTCCTGTTCCGACATTTCCACGGTCTGTTTCGACTCCGGCAGGGATTCGACGCATGGCGCCGCTCGCCGTCCCAGATTGGGAACAAAGCATCGTTTCCTATCACATTTCAGGGCGTTGATAAATGCTACCCTTTAATATTCGACATCGGCTCGCGATGGTGGCAGACTGTCACTGTACCGTCATGGAACAAGGGCGGGAGCATTCCGGACGGGTCACGAGGAACCTACTAAGGAGGCACCCATGTCGCTTGACTCCCATCTTGCAGAACTTCAGCGCAAGCATGTCGACCTCCAGCGTGAGATCGACGATGCGATGACGCATCCCTCGGTCGATGAACTCGAGATCGTCAAGCTGAAGCGACGCAAGCTGGCCATTAAAGACGAGATGGAACGGCTAAAGGACGTACAGACCCGGCACTGACCTGAAGAAGGCGGACGTACGGGAATTTGACCTCATTCATCACCCCTGCGCGCTTGAGGCGAGCGCGCACGGGCCCCTGTCTCACACCCACCCCAAATCTCCCGCCGCAAAATCCCGCAGGCGGAGCAGCTCGGCCGACGTCGAGCGATTGCCCGCTATTCGGCGGCCTGCGCCTTCTCCTCTTCCGTTTTCTGCTCGTCATCTCCGAGTTCGGCGCGCGGATCCAGCATGATGCTCTGCGGCGTCGCGGCCGGCTGATGGGTGGGCAGCGTGGTGAAGGCGTCCTTCTCCTCGACGGGAACGGGCGCGCGTTGCGAAATCCGCAAGAGGGCATAGGCCGTGATGCCGAGATGGGCCGCGGCGGTGGCCAGGAAAAGGCTCTCGGGCCGAAGCCATTGCATGAATATGCCGGCCAGGATCGGCCCTGTCATGGTCCCCACGCCGTAAAGAAGGAGGAGCCCGCTGGACACCTTCACGAAATCGGTGTTCGAGGCGTGATCATTGGCGTGGGCGACCGCTATGGGATAGAGCGCATAGGCCAGAAGACCGTAGAGGCCGGTCATCGTTATGATCACCCCGCCCGTGCGCGGCGCGGCAACCAGTATGGCCAGCCCCGTTAGGGCCGCGCCCAGGGAGCAGCCGGCGAGCACGAAACGGCGGTCGGTATGGTCCGAAAGACGGCCGATCGGCACCTGCGCCACCGCGCCGGCGATGACGGCGATGCTCATCATCAAGGCGATGTGGAAGGTCGGGATGCCGACTTCCGCGCCATAGACCGCTCCCAGTGTGCCCCATGCACCGTTGGCGATGCCGATCAGCATGCAGCCGACCACCGCAACGGGGGAATGAGCGTACAGATTGCGGAAGTCGAGCCGCACATCGGCGAGCGGCGCCGGCGTGACGGCGGTGGAGACCGCCGTGGGCAGCAGCGCCAGGCAGAACAGAATGCCCGTGACCATGAACAGGATGGGCGCGGTGACGTCGCCCAGCGTGACCACCATCTGCCCGGCCATGATGGAGGCATAGGTCACCATCATGTAGAGGCCGAAAACGGTGCCCCGCGTTTCGTTGGTGGAGCGCTCGTTGAGCCAGCTTTCGATGACCATGAATGCGCCGGCCATGGTGAAGCCGGTGAAGGCACGCAGAACGAACCAGACCACCTCGTGGGTCCAGATGCCGTTGGCCAGCGCCACGATCGCCCCCGTCGCGGCAAACGCGCTGAAGGCGCGGACGTGCCCGACACGGCGCACCAGCCGAGGCCCGAAATAGCAGCCGGCGATGAAGCCCCCCGCCCAGCAGGTCCCCAGGAAACCGAGCGAGGCTGTGGAAAACCCTTCATACTGGCCGCGCAGCGGGATGAGCAGGCCGAAAAGCCCGGAACCGCCCAGAAGGAAGGCGGTGCCGAGAAGCAGGGCGACAATCGATCCGACGGAGGAAAGCATGAAGCGGATGCGCCTTTCGTGCCGGCCGCGCCGCAACGGCGGCCAATGGGGTGATCAGTCCGGCTGCCGTTCAGCCGCGCCGGAAAAGCGCTTCGGCCGCAGCTTTGGTGGAATCCTTGGAGGAGAGCTCCTGTTCCACCCGCGCGATCTCCTCACGCAGAAGGGCGATTGTCCGCTTCAGTTCCTCCACTGAAAAGGTCGAAAGATCCTGGCCGATAATGTATTGGGGTGGGCCTGCTGCCGCATCTTCGTCCATAATCCCCATCCGCAGTTCTTTGCCGCGAAGCGCCGGGAGAATACATACCCGGTACGGAGGAAGGCAATGCATTCCTGCCGACAGGGTTCAGGAAGAATTGCAGAAAGAAGGCTTTGCTATGACATCGAACGAAATTCCACAGGCGATGACGGTGATCGCCATCAGCGAGCCCGGTGGTCCGATGGTGCTGAAGCCGGAGGAACGGCCCGTGCCCCGTCCCGGCGATGGCGAAATCCTCATCAGGGTCAGGGCCGCGGGCGTGAACCGACCCGACGTGGCGCAGCGCAAGGGCGTCTATCCACCGCCTCCCGGAGCCTCCGACCTGCCGGGCCTGGAAGTCTCGGGCGAAGTGGCGGGCGTCGGCGAAGGCGTGAAGCGCTGGAGCGTGGGCGACGAGGTGACTGCGCTGACGCCCGGCGGAGGATATGCGCAATACTGCCTGGTTCACGAGAGCAACGCCCTCCCCGTCCCGCACGGCTTCACGTTCACGGAGGCCGCGGCGCTGCCCGAGACGTTCTTTACGGTCTGGCACAATGTCTTTCAGCGTGGCGGACTGAAGGCGGGGGAGACGCTTCTGGTCCATGGCGGCTCCTCCGGCATCGGCACCACGGCGATTCAGCTTGCCAGCGCGTTGGGGGCCACCGTGATCACGACCGCCGGCTCCGCCGAGAAATGCGACGCCTGCATCAAGCTCGGCGCCGCCCGCGCGATCAACTACCGCGGCGAGGATTTCGTGCTGGCGGTGAAGGAGGCGACGGACGGGCGCGGTGCGGACGTCATTCTCGATATGGTGGGGGGCGACTATATCGACCGCAACTATGCAGCCGCAGCCGTCGAGGGGCGCATCGTGCAGATCGCCTTCATGGGCGGATCGACCGCGCAGGCCGACTTCTCCAAGCTGATGATGAAGCGCCTTACGCATACGGGCTCCACCCTTCGCCCGCGCACGGTCGACTTCAAGGCGCAGATCGCCGCGGAGCTCGAAACCCATGCCTGGCCGCTTCTCGCCGCGCGCAGGATCGCACCGGTGATGGACACGATCTTCCCGCTGCGCGAAGCGTGGCGGGCACACGAGCGCATGGAGGAAGGCAACCATGTCGGCAAGATCGTGCTCGATGTGGCCTGAATGCGACCGGTCCTTCCGCCGGGAGCTCTGGACGTGGTAAGCCCCCGCCGATGAGCCGATTTTCCATCCTGCTCGGCGGTGACATCCGCCTCACACCCCGTCTTCTGGCGCAGGTCGCCGGCACGCGCGCGATCGCCGCCGATTCCGGCATGCGCCATGCCGATGCGCTCGGCCTTGCGCCCGAACTGTGGCTCGGCGATTTCGATTCGGTTCCAGAGGACATGAGCGAAGCCTTTCCGGAGGTGGCACGCGAGGTCTTTCCAATCGAGAAGGACAAGACCGATGGCGAACTTGCCATCGACGCAGCCCTCCACCTCGGCGCCACCTCGCTCATCCTCGTCGGCGCCTTTGGCGGGGCAAGACCCGATCATGCGCATCTCCACCTCGCGCAGGCCGTACACCTGGCGGAAACGGGGATTCCGACGTTGCTTTCGAGCGGAAGCCAGGAAGGGCGGCTGCTCGTGACGGGGGAGCGCCATGCCTTCGACTTGGAAGATGGGACGCTGTTCAGCATCCTTGCCTTCACGGACCTTTCGGGCCTCACGGTGGAAGGCGCGAAGTGGCCGCTCCGTGCGGTTGATGTCCCCTTCGGTTCCTCCCTTGTCCTCTCCAATGTCGTGCGTGGAGAACTCACCGTGACCCTGCGGCAGGGACGGGCGCTGCTTCTCGCCGACTTCTTTGCAGACGAGAAGGTGTAAAGTGGCGCCTCCCCTCCTGAAGCTCGACGACATTCGGCTCACCTTCGGTGGCACCCCGCTGCTGGACGGGGCATCCCTGATGGTCGCTCCCGGCGAGCGCATCGCCCTTGTCGGCCGCAACGGCTCCGGCAAGTCGACCCTGCTCAAGATCGCCGCCGGCCTCGTGGAGGCGCAGGACGGCGAGGTGTTCCGCCAGCCCACGGCCACCATGCGCTATCTGCCGCAGGCGCCTGACTGGCAAGGCTTCTCCACCGTGCGCGCCTATGTCGAAGCGGGGCTGGGACCGGCCGACGACGTCAACCGTGTGGCGCTCGTGCTGGACCGGCTGGGGCTTACCGGCGAGGAGACGCCTGCCTCCCTTTCGGGCGGAGAGGCGCGCCGCGCCGCGCTTGCCCGCGTGCTTGCACCCGAGCCGGACGTCCTGCTCCTGGACGAGCCGACCAACCACCTGGACCTCGCCACGATCGAGTGGCTGGAGGACGAATTGCAGCGTTCCTCCTCGGCCGCCGTGATCATCTCGCATGACCGCCGTTTCCTCGAAAATGCAAGCCGCGCCACGGTCTGGCTCGACCGCGGCACCACGCGGCGGCTGGACAAGGGCTTTTCCCATTTCGAGGACTGGCGCGACAAGCTGCTCGAGGAGGAGGAGCGCGAGCAGCAGAAGCTCGGGCGCCAGATCGCGCGCGAGGAGCATTGGCTGCGATACGGCGTGACGGCGCGCCGCAAGCGCAATGTGCGCCGGCTGTCCGATCTGCAGACGCTGCGCGCGCGCCACCGCGGGCACCGGGGCGTGGAGGGTCTCGCCACGATGACGGCCAGCGATGCGGCCCTTTCCGGCAAGCTGGTGATCGAAGCGAAAGGCCTTGCGAAGAGCTTCGGCGAGCTTGCGGTGGTGAAAGATTTCTCCACCCGGATCCTGCGCGGAGACCGCGTAGGCCTCGTCGGACCGAACGGCGCGGGCAAGACGACCCTGCTCAAGCTCTTGACCGGCGCCCTCGAACTCGACGCGGGCATGGTACGGCTGGGCGCCAATCTGGAGATCGCCACGCTCGACCAGAACCGTGCCGCGCTCGATCCGGACGAGACCCTCGCCCATTTCCTGACCGACGGCCGCGGCGAGAGCGTGGTGGTCAACGGGCAGGAGCGGCATGTGGTCTCCTACATGAAGGACTTCCTGTTCAAGCCCGAACAGGCCCGCACACCGGTGCGCGAGCTTTCCGGCGGCGAGCGGGCAAGGCTCGTGCTCGCCCGCCTCCTCTCGCGCCCCGCGAACCTGCTGGTGCTGGACGAGCCGACCAACGATCTCGACATGGAGACCCTCGATCTCCTGCAGGAGCTGGTGGAAGGCTTTCCGGGCACGGTCATCCTCGTCAGCCACGACCGCGATTTCCTGGACCGCACGGTGACGAGCACCATCGCGCCGGCCGGCGACGGGCGCTGGATCGAATATGCGGGCGGCTATTCCGACATGATGGCGCAGCGCAAGGGCGAGGAGCTCGATCGCCGGAAATCGCGCCCTATGGAAGCGCCGCAGGCGAGGGTGCAGCCCCGCGGCGATCCGCAACGGCAGGTCACCAGGAAGCTCTCCTACAAGCAGAAATTCGCACTGGAGACCCTGCCTGAAA
The DNA here is from genome assembly GCF_029457495.1 of Chelativorans sp. AA-79. Taxonomy (NCBI): domain Bacteria; kingdom Pseudomonadati; phylum Pseudomonadota; class Alphaproteobacteria; order Hyphomicrobiales; family Phyllobacteriaceae; genus Chelativorans; species Chelativorans sp. AA-79. The sequence continues at coordinate 559,735 of NZ_CP120361.1, read as the reverse complement.
AGATCGAGGCGCTCGGCTCGGACATCGCGCGCCTCGAGGAGGAGCTGGCCGATCCTGCCCTTTATGCGCGCGACGCGGCCGCCTTCACCCGCTTCACGAAGGAACTCGACGACAAACGTGCCGAACGAGAGCGCCTCGAAGAAGAGTGGCTGGAGCTCGAAATGCTGCGCGAGGAGATCGAAGGCGGTTGAACTTGCCGCTATTTACCTGCTCTCGGCCCGTGCTATGCAGGTCGTGATTCATCTGCGGGGGTGGGCGGCGATGCTTTTCTTCTTTCGACCGATCGATGCTTGGGCGCTCGCTTCAGCAGTCGCGATTCTCTTCACGTGCGCCGATGGAGCCCTTGCGGCTGATATCGATGAGCTCGATGCGCTCTATCGGGAAGCCACGGTCATCACGGGCAAGTTCGAAAACGAGGTGCAGCGCGGGTTTGCGGAGTGCTTCGAACGGGTGCTGGTGAAGGTTTCCGGCGACACCGACCTCGCCGGCTCCCCCGCGGTGGTCGCGATGGCCGTTCGGGCGGAGGAATTCGTCGAGACCTACGAACTCCATGACCGGATGGCCGGCATCCCCGTCAATGACGAGCAGGGGACCCGCGACAGGCCTCATGTCCTGAGCGTCCAATTCTCCCCGGACGAGATCAACGAGGCCCTGCAGACATTGGGCAGCGAACCGTGGCTCGATCGCCCGCCGCTGACGCTTGCCGTCGCAATCGACAATGGGACGAACCGGTTCCTGCTGGCGCAGGACGCCCAATCCGGTGCCGATCAGCGCGAGGCGCTGGCGCAGCTTGGCGAGCGCTACGGCCTGGAGCTTGTCATCCCCGACAACAGCGCGCTCGCCGCGATCCCGATCGATTCGGCGACCTTCGACCTTCCCGAGTCCGACGAGGCGGAGGGGATACGAAAGGCGCTCGGCGCGGAGGCACTGCTGGCCGGCGTGCTGGTCTGGAACCAGGAGGCATTTCGCTGGTGGTCGCAATGGCGGCTCATCGGCGAGAATGCGGAGGAGCGCTGGGAGGCCGACAGCGTTTCCTTCGACACGGTGTTCCGCAATGTCCTGGAGACCGCGGTGCAGGAACTGTCCGGCACGGACGAGGAATAGTGTTCCTTCACGCGATGCTAACCCTCCCGGGCGAGACTGCCTCGACAACCAGCAGGATCGCCACGAATGAGCGAAGAGTTCCTCGTTTCAGCAAGACCCGACCTGCAGAAGGCCCGTGCCGACTGGCTCGCCTCCCTCGGGGATGAGCGGCGGCTGGCGCGGCTGACGCTCGAGGCTTATGAGCGTGACACGCGGCAATTCCTGCAGTTCCTGACGGGGCATCTCGGTGGCGCTCCCGGCATTTCCGATATCGCGCATCTGCGCCCTGCCGATCTCCGCGCCTTCCTGGCCGCGCGCCGGGCAAACGGCGCGGGCGCCCGCACGCTGGGCCGGGGCCTTGCCGGGATTCGCTCCTTCCTGCGCTATCTGGAAAGACGCGGTCTTGCCAACGCGGCCGGCGCGGGGGCGCTCAGGGCACCGAAGGCGCCCAAGGGACTGCCCAAGCCGCTCGCGGCGGCGGATGCGAGGCGCGTCGCCTCCGGCGAGGGCCAGCTCGCGGAGGAGCCGTGGATCGCCGCGCGCAACGCGGCCGTGCTCGCGCTGCTCTACGGCTCCGGGCTGCGCATCGGCGAGGCGCTCGGCCTCACCGGTGCGGATATCGCGGCGATCCGCAGCGGCTCGCTGCGAGTGGCCGGCAAGGGCGGGAAGACACGGATCGTCCCGGTGCTGCCGGTGGTGGGAGAAGCCGTTGCCGAATACCAGCGCCTCTGCCCATATCATCTGGCGGCAGAGGCAGCGCTTTTCCGCGGTGCGCACGGCAAGGCGCTGCAGCCCGCCATCATCCAGCGCGAGATGCGGAAGATGCGCTCGGCCCTCAACCTGCCCGACACGGCGACACCGCACGCGCTGCGCCATTCCTTCGCGACGCATCTGCTCGGCCGGGGCGGCGACCTGCGCGCGATTCAGGAGCTGCTGGGTCATGCGAGTCTTTCCACCACCCAGATCTATACGGCCGTGGACACATCGCGGCTTCTTGAGATCTACGAAAACGCCCATCCACGCGCGTGAGCGGCCAATTTCGCCTTGTTTCTCCGCTATCGCCTGACCGCATGAAGAATGATCGCCTTGCCCCCGGCCACCCGGCCCGGCCCTTGCTTACCACCCTCGCCGCTGCCCTGCTCCTCCTCTTCCTTGCGGCATTGCCGGCAGCCGGAAGGGCGGCGGAGGAAGCCGCCTGCACCGGCACGGACCTCGTGGCCGAGCTCGGAAGGGAGAATCCCGCCCTCCTGCGCCGCATCGAGACGGAAGCCGAAGCGATTCCCAATGGCGAGGGTCTCCTCTGGCGCGTGGAGGGCCGGGCAACCGCTCCGTCCTATCTGTTCGGCACGATGCACGTGACCGATCCGCGCGTGACCAAGCTGCCGGAAGCCGCGCAGAATGCCTTTGCCGAAGCGCGCAAGGTGGTGATCGAGACAACGGATATCCTGGACCGGCAGGCCATGATGGCGGCAATGCTGGAGAAGCCCGGACTGATGATGTTTCCCGAGGGCGAGAGCCTGACGGATCACCTCACGCCCGAGCAGCGGCAAACCGTGGAGGAGGCGCTGCAGAAGAGGGGCATGCCGCTCCAGAGCGTCATACGGATGAAACCCTGGATTCTCATCTCGCTCGTCTCGCTGCCCGAATGCGAGCTTCAGCGCCAGCAGAAGGGCACGCCGGTGCTCGATGCCAAGCTTGCCCAGGAGGCCGAGGCGGCGGGGAAGGACGTGACCGGCCTGGAGACGGTAACCGAGCAGCTCTCCGCCATGGCATCGCTGCCGCTGGACCTCCACATACAGGGCCTCGTCGGCACGCTCGATCTGGGGGAGCGCATGGACGACGTGATCGAGACCATGGTCGCGCTCTACATCAAGGGCGAGACGGGCATGTTCCGCCCGGCGCTCGGCGAGCTTCTCGAACTCGAAGGACAGGAAGAAGCGGATTATGCGGCCTTCGAGGAGCGGATGGTCAAGATGCGCAATCGCGTGATGGCGGAACGCGCCGTGCCGCTGCTGGAGGAAGGCGGTGCCTTCATCGCCGTCGGCGCCATGCACCTGCCGGGTGAAACCGGCCTGATCGAATTGCTGCGCGATGCCGGGTACCGCGTGAGCCGCGCGGAGTAGGCGTGCCTCACCATTGCCACGCCCGGTTTGCACCGTCTGGCCATTGTCAAAGAATTTGGGAAGCGGGGCGCACCGTTCGCGCCACAAAATTAAATAAGGCGCTCCCTTTGGCCCTCCGCTTTCGCTCCGGGCGTTCGTTCGCTCGAAAAGCCAAATCGTTGGCTTTTCGTCCGCTGCGCGGACCGCTCCTCACCCCCGCCGGAGTCTGTCCCGACCTCGGCCGATCACTCGGACCCTTCTCCTTCCCGGCTGCACCCGATGAAGGGGGTGGTCTCTGCCGGGCCGAAGGAGAGCCCTAGCGGCTTCTCCGCGGTTTCCGCGATGCCGTCTCTCACCAGCATCCGTTTTTCCGGAAACGGCGTCTCACACCCACCGCCCCGGCACCGCCGGCCTGTCGCGGGCCCTCGGATCCCCAGGTTCCGATCCTGGGGAGGAGGTTTCCGCCGCCCTCCCGAACACCCGGTGCGCATCCGGTTCCCGCGAGAGCGATGGGGCAAGAATAATACGGGCTGAGAGGGTGGGGAGAAAAAGAGTGCGATGAGCGAGTGGCGAAATAGAGAATAGCGAGTAGGAACAGAGGGTTGGCGTCGCAAAAAGATTTTGGAGGGGCGGATTTTATCCCCGCCTGGGACGGCGGCTGCGGTCCACTCGCACCCGAAGACGGAACCCTCCATCCCGATAGGACGTTTCGTCGCCAAGAGAAACGGAGAATGGTCCGATGGCTGATTACGACAGACCCAAAGACGCGCCGGGCACCGATCCAAGGGTCGATCCGGCCGGTACGCCGCCTCCCGTGAACCAGACGGTGGTTCGCGGCGGCGGCAGCGGCACCTTCATCGTCGTCGCCGTGATTGCGGCGATCCTCATCATTCTGTTCCTGGCCTTCGGCGGTTCCGAGTTCTTCGGAGGGGCTGATACCGCCGTGGCTCCGGAGGGTGAGGAGACCGTGATCGTGCCCGAGGGCGACGAGACCACAATAGCACCCGCTCCAGGCGGTGCGACGGGCGAAGCCCCGGCAGAGACCGCTCCCGCCACGCCGGATACGGGCGGCGGCGCCACCGGCGGCGATGCCGGCGGAACCGCGCCTGCTGCCCCTGAGGGCAGCACGACCGCGCCCGCCCCGAGCGAGCCGGCTCCGGCCGGGCAGTAGGACCCGAAGCTGCTGCAAACGAAGACGGCCGCGGACTCGTCCGCGGCCGTTCCTTCTCCTCCGCCGGGAGACGAATCAGCTGTGGATCGGCTTGTAGAAGGTGGCCAGCGCCGCCTCCTTGACCGCTTCGGACATGGTCGGATGGGCATGACAGGTGCGTGCCAGATCCTCCGACGACCCGCCGAACTCCATAAGCACCGCCGCCTCGTGGATCATCTCCCCGGCGCCGAAGCCCAGGATGTGGACACCCAGGACGCGGTCCGTCTTCTTGTCGGCAAGCACCTTCACGAAACCGTCCGTGTGCAGCATGGAGCGGGCGCGGCCATTGGCGCTGAAGGGGAATTTCCCGGCATTGTACTCGATGCCGGCTTTCTTCAGCTCCTCCTCGGTCTTGCCCACCGAAGCAACCTCGGGGCTCGTATAGACGACGGACGGGATGACCTCGTAGTTCACGTGACCCGCCTGGCCGGCGACGATCTCGGCCACGGCCACGCCCTCGTCCTCCGCCTTGTGGGCGAGCATGGGACCGGCGATCACGTCGCCGATGGCGTAGATGCCAGGCACGTTGGTGCGCAAATGCTCGTCGGTTTTCACGCGGCCGCGCTCGTCGACTTCGACCCCCGCCTCCTCGAGGCCGAGGCCCTCGGTGTAGGGTTTGCGGCCGGTGGCGACCAGCACGATATCCGCCTCGATCGTTTCGGCTTCGCCGCCCTTGGCCGGCTCGAAGGTCACGGATGCGCCGCCCTTCGTCTTGGAAACGCCGGTCACCTTGGCGCCCAGCTTGAACTCGAAGCCCTGCTTGGACAGCATGCGCTGGAACTGCCTGGCCACCTCGCCGTCCATGCCACCGAGAATGGTGTCGAGATATTCGACCACCGTCACCTTGGAGCCCAGCCGCGACCAGACGGAGCCGAGCTCCAGCCCGATCACGCCGCCGCCGACCACGACCATGCGCTCGGGCACCTTGGAAAGCTCTAGCGCGCCGGTGGAGGAGACCACGACCTTCTCGTCGAACTTCACCTCGACGCCGGGAATGCCGGCAACGTCCGAGCCCGTGGCGATGACGATGTTCTTCGTCTCCACCGTCTGGTCCTTGCCGTCCTCGCCGGTGACGAGGATCTTGCCCGCCCCGGCGATGCGCCCGGTGCCGCGGAAGACGTCGATCTTGTTCTTCTTGAAGAGGAAATCGAGACCCTTGACGTTCTGCTCGACCGTCCTGTCCTTGTGGGCGAGCATCTTCTTCAGCTCGAATTTCGGCGTGCCCACGTCGATGCCGAGATCGGCGAAGGAATGCCCGGCCTCCGCGAACATCTCCGTGGCGTGCAGCAGCGCCTTGGAAGGGATGCAGCCCACATTGACGCAGGTCCCGCCATGGTTCGGCCGCTTCTCCACGACAGCGGTCTTGAGGCCGAGCTGGGCGGCCTTGATGGCGCAGACATAGCCGCCGGGGCCGGTTCCGATCACGACGACATCATAGGTGTCGGGCATGGAAGTCCCTCACTTGCTTCTTGGGGAAAGGGAAAATCGTTTTCAGCTCTACTTGGCCGATGGAAAGTTTTGCGCCCCTTCGCACCCCCCTCTGTCCTGCCGGACATCTCCCCCTCAAGGGGGGAGACTGCACCGGCCGTTCACCGCGACACCTGTTCTGCAACTGTGACGGCTGGCGAAGGGGGTAATCCAGGCTGATCTCCCCCCTTGAGGGGGAGATGCCCGGCAGGGCAGAGGGGGGTAACCGCCCGGAGTGAAATCCTGAAACCATCTGTCCTAAAGATCGAGCACCAAGCGTTCGGGATCCTCGAGCACGTCCTTGATGCGGACAAGGAAGGTGACCGCCTCCTTGCCGTCGACGACGCGGTGATCGTAGGAGAGGGCGAGGTACATCATGGGGCGGACGACGATCTGCCCGCCGACGACCATCGGCCGCTCCTGGATCTTGTGCATGCCCAGGATGCCCGACTGCGGGGCATTGAGGATCGGCGTCGACATCAGCGAACCGTAGACGCCGCCATTGGAGATGGTGAAGGTGCCGCCCTGCATGTCGGCCAGCGCGAGCTTGCCGTCGCGGGCTTCCGCGCCCAGACGGCCGACCTCCTTTTCGATCTCGGCGATGCTCATGCGGTCGGCATCGCGCACCACGGGCACGACGAGGCCGCGGTCCGTGCCCACGGCCACGCCGATATGGCAGTAATTCTTGTAGACGATGTCCGCGCCGTCGATCTCGGCATTGACGGCCGGGATCTCCTTCAGCGCGTGGCAGACCGCCTTGGTGAAGAAGCCCATGAAGCCGAGCTTCACATTGTGCTTCTTCTCGAACAGGTCCTTGTACTTCTTGCGCAGGTCCATGACGGCCGTCATGTCCACCTCGTTGAAGGTGGTGAGCATGGCGGCCGTGTTCTGCGCATCCTTGAGGCGGCGCGCGATGGTCTGGCGCAGGCGCGTCATCTTCACACGCTCCTCGCGTGCCTCGTCCTCCGCTGCGGAAGGCGCGCGGGCAACTTTCGGCGTCTCGGCCGGCTGGCTGGGCGCGCCGCGCCCGCCGCGCTCGATAGCGCCCAGCACGTCGCCCTTGAGCACCTGCCCGTCCTTGCCGGAACCGGCGACATCGTCGCTCGAGAGCTTGTTCTCGGCCATGAGCTTGGCGGCGGAAGGTGCAGGCGGCCGCTTGCGCTCCTCGATCTGCGGCTCGCCGCCCACTTCCGCGGTCTTCTCGACGGCTTGCCCGGTGTCTTCGCTGCCGGCGGCACCCGCGGCCTGCGCCACGGCTTCCTCCTTCTCTTCCCGGGCGGGCGCCTGCCTGGCCGGCGCGGCAGCAGCGCCGCCCCCGCCGATGGAGCCGAGCAGCGCCCCGACCTCGACGGTCTCGCCTTCCTTGACGGAAATCTCCTGCAGCGTGCCGGCGGAAGGCGCAGGCACCTCCACCGTCACCTTGTCGGTCTCGAGCTCGACGAGGGGCTCGTCGACGGCGATCGCGTCGCCGACCTGCTTGAACCAGCGGCCGATGGTGGCCTCGGTAACGGATTCACCCAGAGTGGGAACGCGGATTTCAGTAGCCATGGTTCTGTTCCGTCGGTTCTTTTTGAGGTCGTTGCGTTCAGCCGCCCAGCGCGTCTTCGAGAAGCTGCGCGAGCTGCTCCAGATGCTTGGACATGAGGCCGGTGGCGGGCGAAGCGGAGGCCGGCCGGCCCGCATAGCGCACGCGCTTGTTCTTCGCTTCGATGTGCTGCAGCACCCATTCGAGATAGGGATCGATGAAAGACCAGGCGCCCATGTTCTTGGGCTCCTCCTGACACCAGACCATCTCCGCATTGCGGAAGCGTGACAGCTCCGTGATCAGTGCCTTGGCCGGGAACGGGTAGAGCTGTTCCACGCGCAGGAGATAGACATCGTTGACGCCGCGCTTCTCGCGCTCCTCGTAGAGGTCGTAATAGACCTTGCCGGAGCACATGACGACGCGTCGGATCTTCGAATCCTTGACGAGCTTGATCGGCTCGCCCGGCAAAGACTGCGCATCATCCCACAAAAGCCGGTGGAACGAGCTCTCGCCCGACAGTTCCGAAAGGGTCGAGACCGCCCGCTTGTGCCGCAGGAGCGACTTCGGCGTCATCAGGATGAGCGGCTTGCGGAAGTCGCGCTTCAGCTGCCGGCGCAGGGCGTGGAAGTAGTTGGCGGGGGTGGTGCAGTTCGCCACCTGCATGTTGTCCTCGGCGCACATCTGCAGGAAGCGCTCCAGGCGGGCGGAGGAGTGCTCCGGCCCCTGGCCCTCATAGCCGTGCGGCAGGAGGCAGACGAGGCCGGACATGCGCAGCCACTTGCGCTCGCCCGACGAGATGAACTGGTCGAACACCACCTGTGCGCCGTTGGCGAAATCGCCGAACTGGGCTTCCCAGAGCGTCAGCGCCCGCGGCTCGGCCAGTGAATATCCGTACTCGAAGCCCAGGACCGCCTCTTCCGAAAGCATCGAGTTGATGACCTCGTAATAGGCCTGCTGCGGTCCCAGATGGTTGAGCGGGATATACCGATTCTCGTCGCGCTGGTCGTAGAGCACGGAATGGCGCTGCGAGAAGGTGCCGCGCTCCGAATCCTGGCCGGAAAGGCGCACGGGATTGCCTTCGAGCAGGATCGAGCCGAAGGCCAGCGCCTCGGCCGTCGCCCAGTCGATCCCCTCGCCGGTCTCGATCATCTTCTTGCGGTTGTCCAGGAAGCGCCGGATGGTGCGGTGAACCTCGAAACCCTCAGGCACCTCCGTCAGCGTCTTGCCGATCTCTTTGAGCGTCTTCACCGGCACGGCGGTCTTGCCGCGGCGCTGCTCGTCCTCGTCATCGGCCTTCTTGAGGCCCGACCAGGCGCCATCGAGCCAGTCGGCCTTGTTGGGCTTGTAGGACTGCCCGGCCTCGAACTCCGCCTCGAGCGTCGAGCGCCACTCGGCCCGCATCTGGTCGATGTCGTCCTTGGTGACGAGGCCTTCCTCGACGAGCTTCTTCGAATAGATCTCGACCGTCGTGGGATGCGACCGGATCATCTTGTACATGATCGGCTGCGTGAACGCCGGCTCGTCGCCCTCATTGTGGCCGAAGCGGCGGTAGCAGAACATGTCGATGACGACCGGCTTGTGGAAGGCCATGCGGAACTCGGTGGCCACCTTGGCGGCATAGACCACCGCTTCCGGATCGTCGCCGTTCACGTGGAAGATCGGCGCCTCGATCATCTTCGCCACATCTGAAGGATAGGGCGAGGAGCGCGAGAAGCGCGGATTGGTGGTGAAGCCGATCTGGTTGTTGATGATGAAGTGCACCGTGCCGCCGACGCGGTGGCCGCGCAGCCCCGATAGCCCCAGGCATTCCGCGACGACGCCCTGGCCGGCGAAGGCGGCATCGCCGTGCAGGAGAAGCGGCATGACGCGGGCGCGCTCGGGAAGCGGCACCACCTCGTCACGCGTGCGGCCGTAAAGCTGGTCCTGCTTGGCGCGGGCCTTGCCCATCACCACCGGATCGACGATCTCCAGATGGGATGGATTGGCGGTCAGCGACAGGTGCACCTTGTTGCCGTCGAACTCCCGGTCGGAGGAGGCGCCGAGATGGTACTTCACGTCGCCCGAGCCCTCCACGTCGTCAGGGGCGATGGAGCCGCCCTTGAACTCGTGGAAGATGGCGCGGTGCGGCTTGCCCATGACCTGGGAGAGCACGTTGAGACGGCCGCGATGGGCCATGCCGAGCACGATCTCCTGGAGGCCCAACTGGCCGCCGCGCTTGATGATCTGCTCCAGCGCGGGGATGAGCGATTCGCTGCCGTCGAGGCCGAAGCGCTTGGTGCCCTTATACTTGACGTCGATGAACTGCTCGAAGCCTTCCGCCTCGATCAGCTTCTGCAGGATCGCCTTCTTGCCGTTGGCGGTGAAGGCCACGCCCTTGTCCGGCCCCTCGATGCGCTCCTGGATCCAGGCCTTCTCCTCGGGGTTGGAGATGTGCATGAATTCCACGCCGAGCGTGGAGCAGTAGGTGCGCTTCAGGATCGCCAGCATGTCCCGGATGGTGGCGGTCTCCAGCCCGAGCACGTTGTCGATGAAGATCGGCCGGTCGAAATCCGCCTCCGTGAAGCCGTAGGCCTCGGGCGAAAGCTCGTTGTAGTCCTCGAGCGGGTTGGCGATGCCGAGCGGATCGAGATTGGCGTGCAGGTGCCCGCGCATGCGGTAGGCACGGATCATCATGATGGCGCGGACGGAATCACGCGTGGCGCGGTGCACCTCGGCTTCCGAGAGGGCCACGCCGCCTTCGGCCGCCTTCTTCCTGAGCTTGAGGTCGATGTCTCCTTCGAGCGCCGCCCAATTGCCGTCGAGCGCGGAGACCAGTTCGCCATTGACGGTGAGCGGCCAGTCCTTCTTCTTCCAGGAGGCGCCCTCCGCGCTCTTCTTCACGTCCGCGGCGTTATCCTTGAGCTGGCTGAAGAAGGCGCGCCAGTCATCGCTGACCGAGCCCGGATCGCTTTCATAGGATGCGTAGAGATCCTCGATATAAGCGGCGTTGCCGCCGTAGAGGAACGAGGTGATGGAAAAATCGTCGTTGGCCTGGTTCTGCCGTGCCATCTTTATCTCGAAGCTTTTGGCTTCGTCTCCTGTTCAGAGCGAGTAGGGAGTAGCGAATAGCGAGCAGGGATTTCCTCTCGCGCATCCGCCGATCCTGTACGTCCCTATTCGCTACTCCCCTATTCGCTACTCGCTAACCCTTGATCGCCTCGACCAAGGTTTTTCCGAGCCGGGCCGGAGAGGGCGACACCTTGATGCCCGCCCGCTCCATGGCCGCGATCTTGTCTTCCGCGCCGCCCTTGCCGCCGGAGATCACCGCGCCCGCATGGCCCATGGTGCGGCCCTTGGGCGCCGTGCGGCCGGCGATGAAGCCAGTCATCGGCTTCTTGCGGCCGCGCTTGGCCTCGTCGAGCAGGAACTGCGCGGCATCCTCTTCCGCCGAGCCGCCGATCTCGCCGATCATGATGATGGATTTCGTCTCGTCGTCGGCCAGGAACATCTCCAGGACATCGATGAATTCGGTGCCCTTCACCGGATCGCCGCCGATGCCGACGGCCGTGGTCTGGCCGAGGCCTTCATTGGTGGTCTGGAACACCGCCTCGTAGGTAAGCGTGCCCGAGCGTGAAACAACACCCACCGAGCCCTTCTTGAAGATGTTGCCCGGCATGATGCCGATCTTGCACTCCTCGGGCGTGAGCACGCCCGGGCAGTTCGGCCCGACGAGGCGGGACTTCGACTTTTCGAGCTTCGCCTTCACATGCACCATGTCCATCACCGGGATGCCCTCGGTAATGCAGACGATGAGCGGGATCTCCGCCTCGATCGCCTCGACGATCGCGGCGGCGGCCCCTGCAGGCGGCACATAGATGACGGAAGCGTCGGCGCCCGTCTTCTCCTTGCCTTCCGCGACAGTGGCGAAGATCGGCAATTCGGCGGCGCTGTCGAGGCCGCTGCGCCAGATATCGCCACCCTTCTTCGGATGGACCCCGCCGACCATCTTGGTGCCGTAATAAGCAAGCGCCTGCTCCGTATGGAAAGTGCCGGTCTTGCCCGTCAGCCCCTGGACGAGGACCTTGGTGTCTTTGTTGACGAGAATGGACATTCTATCTCCTACAGACGCTTCAGCTCGGTGACGGTGAGGTCACTTTCGGCATTGCCGGTATTGAGGGTCGTGGCGGGTTCGAACATCAGCACCACCGGTTCCCTGGTCAGAGAACGCGGACGGTGCTCCACCGCCCGCGGCACGACGAGGAACTCGCCCTCGTCGAGTTCGACGGAGCCGTCCCGGAAATCGATCGCGATCCGCCCGCGCAGAACGAGGAACGCCTCGTCCTCCTTCTCGTGAGCATGCCAGTCGAAGACCTCGCCGAACTTGGCGACCTTCGCCTGGGATTCGTTCACATCGCCGGCCACGTGCGGGTCGAATACCTTCTGAATTTGGCGGTCCGCCGCTTCCAGCAGGTTGATCTTCCGGGGCGGCATGGAGTCAGGCTCCCTTCACCGCCGCCACGATCTTCTTGGCCGCGTCGTCGAGGTCGTCGGCGGGAGTCACGTCGAGGCCGCTCTCGGCGAGGATCTTCTTGCCGAGATCGACATTGGTGCCTTCGAGACGAACGACGAGCGGGACCTTGAGGCCGACTTCCTTCACGGCGGCCACCACACCTTCCGCGATCACGTCGCAGCGCATGATGCCGCCGAAGATGTTGACCAGGATGCCCTTCACGTTCGGGTCGGCGGTGATGATCTTGAAGGCGGCCGTCACCTTCTCCTTGGACGCGCCGCCCCCCACATCGAGGAAGTTGGCGGGCTCGGCGCCATAGAGTTTGATGATGTCCATGGTCGCCATGGCAAGGCCGGCGCCGTTCACCATGCAGCCGATATCGCCGTCCAGCGCCACATAGGAGAGGTCGTATCTGGAGGCCTCGATCTCCTTGGCGTCTTCCTCCGTCGTGTCGCGCAGCGCGACGACGTCCTCGTGGCGGAAGAGCGCGTTGTTGTCGAAGGAGACCTTGGCGTCGAGCACGCGCAGGCGGCCGTTCTCCATCACGATCAGCGGGTTGATCTCGAGCAGGCTCATGTCCTTCTCGGTGAAGGCTTTGTAGAGCGTCGGGAACAGCGCCTCGCCGTCCCTGGCCGCCTCGCCATCGAGCTCGAGCGCTGCATTGATCTTGGCTACATCCTCCGCCGTCACGCCCTTTTCGGGATCGACGGCGAGAGTCAGGATCTTGTCCGGCGTCTCCTCCGCCACGGCCTCGATGTCCATGCCGCCCTCGGTGGAGACGACGAAGGCGGGCCGGCCGACCGTGCGGTCGATGAGGATCGAGAGATAGAGCTCGCGGGCGATGTCGGCGCCGTCCTCGACATAAAGGCGGTTCACCTGCCTGCCCCCGGGACCGGTCTGCTTGGTGACCAGCGTATTGCCGAGCATCTCCTTGACATTGGCCACCACGTCCTCGACGGACCTGGCGAGCCGCACGCCGCCCTTGGCGTCGGGGCCGAGTTCCTTGAACTTGCCCTTGCCGCGCCCGCCGGCATGGATCTGGCTCTTCACCACATAGAGCGGTCCGGGCAGTCTTTTTGCGGCGGCCTCCGCCTCATCGGGCGTGAACACCGCCACGCCCTGCGCGACCGGTGCGCCGTAACCCTTCAGGAGTTCCTTGGCCTGATATTCATGGATGTTCATGTCGAAGAGCTCCTACTTTTTCAGGGCCGGCGCGATTTCTGCACAGGCCGTGCACAGGCCCTCGACGGCGCCCACCGAACTTTCGAACATCTTTTGCTCGGTCTTGTTCAGGTCGATCTCGATGATGCGCTCCACACCACCGGCGCCGATCACCACCGGCACGCCCAGATAGAGGTCCTTCACGCCGTACTGGCCGGAGACATGCGCTGCACAGGGAAGCACGCGCTTCTTGTCCTTGAGAAAGGCCTCCGCCATGGCGATGGCCGCGGAGGCCGGCGCGTAGAAGGCCGAGCCGGTCTTGAGGAGGCCGACGATCTCCGCGCCCCCGTCGCGCGTGCGCTGCACGATTTGGTCGATCTTCTCCTGCGTGGTCCAGCCCATCTTCACGAGGTCCGGAATGGGGATGCCGGCAACGGTGGAATAGCGCGTCAGCGGCACCATGGAATCGCCGTGGCCGCCGAGCACGAAGGCCGTCACGTCCTCCACGGAAACCTTGAACTCCTCCGCAAGGAAGTAGCGGAAGCGGGCCGAATCGAGCACGCCCGCCATGCCCACCACGTGGCTCTTGGGCATGCCGGAGAACTTCTGCAACGCCCATACCATGGCGTCGAGCGGATTGGTGATGCAGATCACGAAGGCGTTGGGCGCATACTTCCTGATGCCGGCGCCCACCTGCTCCATCACCTTCAGATTGATGCCCAGGAGGTCGTCTCGGCTCATGCCCGGCTTGCGCGGCACGCCAGCCGTCACGATGCAGACATCCGCGCCCTCGATCGCCGCATAGTCGTTCGCGCCCAGATATTTCGCGTCGAAGCCTTCGACCGGGGAGGATTCGGCGATGTCGAGGCTCTTGCCCTGCGGAATGCCTTCGGCGATGTCGAACAGGACGACGTCACCCAGTTCCTTCAGGCCGACCAGATGGGCAAGCGTGCCGCCGATCATGCCCGAACCGATGAGAGCGATTTTGTTGCGAGCCATGTTTTGAGAATCCCCTTTTCAGACGCGCCGGCCGCACGAGCAGAGGCCGACAGATTGCGAGGGCTGGAGCCGGAAGAAGGCCCTGAAAATCCCGCTTGCCATAATGCCGCAGGCGTAAAAATTCAACCGATTCTTTTGACCCCAGTGTTTTCAATCGTTTAGATCATTCGGGATTTACGTAAACGTAATCGCCAACCTTATCGGGCCGCGGAAACCTCCGGCTCCGGCGCATTCAGTGCCCATTCGCGGCTCTGCATCTCGACAAGCCGCGAGGCGGTTCTGTCGAACTCGAATTTCTCCGTTCCGGAGGCGGCCCGGTAGAGCGCCTCCGGTGCCGCTTCGGCGGAGAGGAACACCCGCGTGCGGCTGTCATAGAGCGTGTCGACAAGCAGGATGAAGCGTTTGGCCTCGTTCCGTCGCGAAAGGTCCATCGCCGGCACGTGGTCGATGAAGACCGTGTCGAAGCGCTGAGCGATGGCGAGATAGTCGCGCGCGCCGAGCGGTTTGCTGCACAGATCGGCGAAGTCGAAGCGTGCCGCGCGGCCGGCGGCCTTCGGCACCGCCACGCTCCGCCCCTTGACCGTCAGGGTCTCCTCGTGCCCTTCCCGGCCGCCTGCGGCCGCTTCCCACGCTTCGTCCATCGTGCGATCGGCCTCGGGGCCCAGCGGCGTGAGATAGACCGGAAGGCGACTGAGCTTCTCCAGCCTGTAGTCGGTGCCGGCGTCGAGATGCATGATCTTGGCATGCCGCTTCAGGACGTCGATGAAGGGCTCGAACAGGCCGCGGTTGAGGCCGTCACGGTAAAGATCGTCCGGCGCCACGTTCGAGGTCGCCACCAGCACCACGCCTTCGGCGAACAGGGCGGAGAAAAGGCGGGAAAGGATCATCGCGTCGGCGATGTCGGTCACGGAGAACTCGTCGAAGCACAGCACCCACGCCTCGCTCGCGAGGGCCGCGGCGACCGGAGGGATCGGGTCCGTCTCGCGCGTTTCCCCGTTCTTGAGCGCGGCACGGTGGGCGGCGATACGGTCATGCACGTCGGCCATGAAAGCGTTGAAATGGACGCGCCTTTTCCCCCGCACCGGCACGAGTTCGAAGAAGAGGTCCATGAGCATGGTCTTGCCGCGCCCGACCCCCCCATAAAGATAGAGCCCGGTAACGGGCTCCCTGTTTCTCCTGCCTTTGGCGAAAAGCCAGCCCAGCGCGCTGGACTTGCGGGCGAGCCGACGCTCCGCGATGCGCGAGATCAGGCCGTCGAGCGCGACCGCGACCTTCTCCTGCTGCTCGTCACGGGACACGGCTCCCGTCTCGACCATATGCGCGTAGCGCCGCGCAACGGAAGGATGGGTTTCTACGTCACGCAGGGACATGAGACGGGCCGAAGAACCTTTCGTTCCATGGAAGGCGGGCGCGACGCGCCCGCACGCCGCTTTCAGCGGGAAAGCGAGATCGACGAGCCGCCCGTCGTCTGGCCGCTATAGCTGCCTGCCCCGGTGGAATTAAGGCGAGCGATCGTGTTGCCGCCTTCATCATAGACGACGACTTGATTGCCGGCGACATCCCAGGCCCGCATATTGGCAAGCTCGTTGGAACAGCCGCGCGTACCGCCGCGGGACGAATTGCCGTATTTGGTGAGCGTCAGGAACATCTGGCAGGTCGAGCCGCCCGTGTTGACGCTCCACGAGCCGAGCAGGCTGTTCTTCTCGATGGGCGCGGCGGAGGCGGCTGCGGCCTGGCCGGCCGGATCGACGGCAGCCATCTCGGTTCCCGTCTGGCCGGGAGCGGGCGGGAACCCGCCTGCACCGGGCTGTGCGGGCGGAGGAAGCTGGCTGCCGGTCACGGTGCCGGAGGGCGCCGCGGGCAGCGGTTGCGGCGCGCGCGCTGGCACCGGGTTGAGCCGCTCCGACTGGCAGCCGGCCAAGGCAAGCGCCAGAAGCGAAATCGCAAAAACTCCGGTTTTCGAACTCGGCATTCCTCTCTCCGTTTTGGGCCTACCCAATGACGCCCTGACTGGTCCATCCAGGCGAGATCAGGAAGCTATCACATCCATCTATGGTTAAGAACCGGTTTCAAAGTGGAAATTTGCCTTGCCGCCCGTGATGGAGGAACCGGCGGCGGGAGGGCGCGTTAACACTTCGGTTTCAACCGGAGAGGTTTCTGATGCTTGAGTGGATACTCATTCTTTTGATCGTAGCAGCCGTTGCCGGCCTGCTCGGCTTGAATTCGCTTGCAGGCGTGGCGATGACGGGCGTCAAGATCCTGATCGGCATCGTGCTCGTGCTCTTCCTGCTGGCCGTACTCGGCGTCTTCGCGATTGCCTGACTTAGACCCCGCGCCATCTGGTAATTTCCGCCGCTATCCGCCATATAGGCCCCGAACCCCGAAGGGATTGGAGCCTTATGGCCGGACAGGCGTCATTCGCGAAGATGAACGGGCTCGGCAATGCGATCATCGTTGCCGATATGCGCGGCCGTGCGGGCCGCGTGAACCCGGACGCCGCGCGCGCGCTCGCTGCCGACCCGGCCACACATTTCGACCAGATCATGGCGATCCACGATCCGCGCCTACCGGGCACGGACAGTTATGTCGAGATCATCAATTCCGACGGCAGCCAGGCGCAGGCCTGCGGCAACGGCATGCGCTGCGTGGTGCAGGCGCTTGCCGCCGAGACCGGACGGCGGGCCTTTACGTTCCAGACCGTGGCGGGCGTGCTGACGGCGGAAGAGCACGAAACCGGTCTGATCTCGGTCGACATGGGCAAGCCCTGCTTCGGCTGGCAGGAGATTCCGCTTGCCGAGGAGTTCCGCGACACGCGCAAGATCGAGTTGCAGGTGGGTCCGATCGACGCGCCCGTGCTGCATTCGCCCTCCGTGGCCTCGATGGGCAACCCGCACGCCATATTCTGGGTCGAGGACGATCCCTACTCCTATGATCTGGAGCGTTTCGGGCCGATGCTCGAAAACCATCCGATCTTCCCGGAGCGCGCCAACATCACCGTCGCCCGCGTGGATTCGCCCGGGGAACTCACCATGCGCACCTGGGAGCGCGGCGCGGGGCTGACACTCGCCTGCGGCTCTGCCGCCTGCGCGGCCGCCGTCTCGGCCGCCCGCACCGGCCGCACGGGCCGGCGCGTGACCGTGAACCTGCCGGGCGGGCCGCTTCAGATCTTCTGGCGCGACGACGACCACGTGATGATGACCGGGCCTGCGGAGTGGGAGTTTTCCGGCCGCTTCGACCCCGAGACGGGAGCGTGGGAGCGCGAGACGGCAGGGGTGGCCTGATGGCGGTCGACGTCCTCACCTTCGGCTGCCGGCTCAACGCCTACGAATCCGAGGTGATCAAGCGGGAGGCCGACGCCGCGGGGCTTTCCGCGCTCCAAGGCGGCGCGGTGATCGTCAACACCTGCGCGGTGACGGCGGAGGCCGTGCGCCAGGCCCGGCAGGCGATCCGCAAGGCGCGCCGCGAGCACCCTGAGGCGCGCATCATCGTCACCGGCTGCGCGGCGCAGACGGAGCCCGGCACTTTCGGCGCGATGGACGAAGTGGACCTCGTGCTGGGCAATGAGGAGAAGCTGAAGGCAAACAGCTACCGCGCCCTGCCCGATTTCGGCATCAACCGGTTCGAGAAGGTGCGCGTCAACGACATCATGGAGGTGCGCGAGACCGCCTCGCACATGGTGGACGCCATCGAGGGCCGCGCCCGCGCCTTCGTGCAGGTGCAGAACGGCTGCGACCACCGCTGCACCTTCTGCATCATCCCTTACGGCCGCGGCAATTCCCGTTCCGTGCCCATGGGCGCAGTGGTTGACCAGGTGCGCCGGCTTGTGGAGAACGGCTATGCCGAGGTGGTGCTGACGGGCGTGGACCTGACCAGCTACGGTGCCGACCTGCCGGGAACGCCGAAGCTTGGCCGGCTGGTGCGAACGATCCTGCGGCAGGTGCCGGAGCTGAGACGGCTGCGCCTCTCCTCCATCGATTCCATCGAGGCGGATGCGGACTTGATGGCGGCGCTTGCCGAGGAGGAGCGGCTGATGCCGCATCTGCATCTTTCGCTCCAGGCCGGAGACGACATGGTCCTGAAACGCATGAAGCGGCGGCATCTGCGCGCCGATTCCATCCGCTTCTGCGAAGAGGTGCGGCGGCTCAGGCCCGACGTGGTCTTCGGCGCGGACATCATCGCCGGCTTCCCGACCGAGACGGAGGAGATGTTCGAGAACTCGCTCCGGATCGTGGAGGAGTGCGGGCTGACGCATCTTCACGTGTTCCCCTTCTCGCCCCGCGAGGGCACGCCGGCCGCCCGCATGCCGCAGGTGGCGCGCGATATGGTGAAGGAACGTGCCGCACGCCTGCGTGCCGCCGGTGACGCCGCCTACCAAAGGCATCTGGTGAGCCTCGGCGGAACGCGCCAGCGCATCCTGATCGAGCGCGACGGGCTCGGCCGCACGGAAGGCTTCACGCTTGCCGCGATCGAGACAGGCCGGCCTGGCGAGATCGTGGAAGCCTTCGTCACCGGCCACGACGGCGAGCGGTTGACGGCAACCATCCGCGAAGCGGCTTGAGGATTTAATGGCGTTCGGTTTCATCAAGAAGGTTTTCTCTTTCGGCAAGAAGGAGGTCGAGGAGAGGCCGGCGGAGGGCGAAGCGCCCGCCGAGGCGCTGACGAGCACCCCGACGCCCGAGATCACGCCGGAAACGCCTTCCCAGCCGGAGCCCGGGAAACCTGCCGAAGTGCCGCCGGAGCCCGAGCCGGCCCAGCCGCAGGAGCCGGCGCAACCGACGGAGCCTTCGCCCGCCCCCGAAATCCCGGAACCGCCGCAGCCGGAAATCCCCGAGCCCGCTCCGGAGACCCCGCCCGAGGTGCCGGAGCCGCCTCGGGAGGTCCCGCAGCCGGTCCCGGAGCAGCCGCCGAGCCCTGCGCCGGAAATTCCGCAGGCGCCGGAGCCGTCCCGGTCGCCGGCCCCGCCCGAAGTCCCCGCGCCCACAGTGGAAGGGGGAGGGTTTCCCGCGCCCCTTGCGCCCGAAGAGGCACCGGCGCCCGTCTCCCCCCGTCCCGGCTTCGTCGAAGCGCAGGCCGAGATTGCGGGAGAACCGGATCAGGCAAGCACGCTTGCGGAAGACTTGCGCCAGGGGCGGGTCACCATCGCCAGGACGGTCGAACGCAAGGCGGAAGAAGCCCCCGCGCCCACCCCTGAAGAGCCGCGCAGACCCTGGTTCCAGCGGCTGCGCGAGGGCCTGTCTCGCTCCTCGCGCGAGTTGCGCGACAACATCGCGGGCATCTTCCTCAAGCGGAAGCTCGACGAAGACACGCTGCAGGATCTTGAAGACGTGCTCCTGCGCGCCGATCTCGGGCTCGAGACGGCGATGCGCGTGACCGACGCGCTGTCGGCGGGCCGTTACGGCAAGGACGTCTCCGGCGCCGAGGTGCAGGCGATCATGGCGGAGGAGATCGAGAAGGTGCTGACGCCGGTGGCCCTGCCGCTGGAACTCGATCTCTCCCACAAGCCGCACGTGATCCTCGTGGTGGGCGTCAACGGCACCGGCAAGACGACGACGATCGGCAAGCTCGCCGCCAAGCTCGGCCAGGGCGGTCTCAAGGTGATGCTGGCGGCGGGCGACACGTTTCGAGCCGCCGCGATCGAGCAGCTCAAGATCTGGGGCGAGCGGACGGGCGCGCCGGTCGTCTCCTCCAAGCTCGGCGCCGATGCGGCGGGCCTTGCCTACGACGCCTACGAGAAGGCGAAGGCGGCGGGAAGCGACGTGCTCATCATCGATACGGCGGGCCGGCTGCAGAACAAGACCGAACTGATGTCGGAGCTGGAAAAGATCGTCCGCGTGCTCGGCAAGCACGATCCCGAAGCGCCTCACACGGTTCTGCAGACGCTCGACGCCACGACCGGCCAGAACGCCCTTAATCAGGTCGAAATCTTCCGCAATGTTGCGGGGGTCTCAGGGCTGGTGATGACGAAGCTCGACGGCACGGCGCGCGGGGGCATTCTCGTGGCCATCGCCGCCAAGCACAAGCTGCCGGTCTATTTCATCGGCGTCGGCGAAGGGATCGACGATCTGGAACCTTTTTCGGCTGGCGACTTTGCCAAGGCAATCGCAGGAGTAAGTTGAGTGGCGGACGAGAACACGATCTTCGAGCGCGATCCATCGGACCCGAAGCGCAAGGCGATGAACCCGCTCCTGAAGCTGGTGTTGGAGCTGGGGCCGCTGCTCGTCTTCTTCTTCGCCAACACGCGCGGCGAATGGCTTGCGGAACGCATCCCGGCGCTCGGGAGCCTCGGCGGCCCGCTCTTCATCGCCACCGCGCTTTTCATGGCGGCGACGGCCATTGCGCTCGCCGTCTCCTGGTCGCTCACGCGCACGCTGCCCATCATGCCGCTCGTCTCCGGCGTCGTGGTGTTCGTCTTCGGCGCGCTGACGCTCTACCTGCACAACGAGACCTTCATCAAGATGAAGCCCACGATCGTCAACGCGCTGTTCGGCGCGGTGCTGCTGGGCGGCCTCATCTTCGGCAGATCGCTGCTCGGCTACGTCTTCGATTCGGCCTTCAAGCTAGACGCGGAAGGCTGGCGCAAGCTCACCCTGCGCTGGGGGCTCTTCTTTCTCTTCCTCGCGGTTGTGAACGAGGTGGTCTGGCGCTCCTTTTCCACCGATGCCTGGGTGGCCTTCAAGGTATGGGGCATCATGCCCATCACAATCCTCTTCACCATGAGCCAGATGCCGCTCATTATGCGGCATTCGCTGGAGGGAAAGCAGGCGGGCGAATAACACACTCGTGATCCCGGCAGACCGCAAGGGGGGCCGGGAATCCATTGGCGGCGCACCCGTGAGGCTGCGGCCCGATGCTTCACCACGCGCTTTCGGCACCGCCTTGCCTGCTGCGGAAACCGGCCGCGCGTTCAATAGTCCGCGGCTCCTCGCTACCGTCGGGATGACGTGGCAGGTGATTGTGTCCTCTTTCCCTTCCTCGCAGCCTTCAACGCAGCTTCCAACCCGCGATAGAAGCGCACCTGGGGCGCGTGCAGGCCATGCTTGTGCAGGAGATGGCGCATAGGCGTCGTGGCGCCGACGAGATAGACCCTCGCCCCTTGCCATGCGGCCTTGCGGGAAAAACCCTCGATCGTAGCGGCGGCAGTGGAATCCAGCACGTCGACTTCTGATATATCAATGATATACGTTTTCGGCTGGCCGCCCATACGGTCGAGCGCGGTTGCGACACTCGCCGCTGCGCCGAAGAAGAAGGCACCGGAAATGCGGTAGACGACGATGTCCTCGTCGGTCCTCAGCGCGGCCGGATAGGGTTCCCCATCAGGCGCGTCGTCCGGCCTGTCGGCTGCCGCGATCGGATGCGCGTGGTCGACCTCGATCACCTTGGACATGCGGTGCAGGAAGAGGAGCGCGCCCAGGGCGAAGCCGACGAGGATGCCTTCCGTCAGATCGCGGAAAACGACGAGGAGGAAAGTGACGAGGAGGACGAGAGCATCGCCGCGCGAGCTCCTGAAAAGGGAAGCGAACTGGTGCTTTTCGGCCATGTTCCAGGCGACGACCACGAGGATGGCCGCAAGCGCCGAAAGCGGGATGAAACTTGCGAGTGGCGCAGCGACCAGCATGAAGACGAGCAGGAAGGCGGCATGCAGCATGCCGGAGACGGGCCCCCGCGCGCCGGCGCGCACATTCGCGGCCGTGCGGGCGATGGTGCCGGTCACGCAGATGCCGCCGAAAAGCGAGGAGGCGAGATTGGCCGCACCCTGCGCGACGAGTTCCGCATTGGAACGATGGCGCCTGCCGCTCATGGAATCCGCCACCACGGCGGAGAGCAGGCTTTCGATGCCGCCCAGAAGCGTGAATGAGAGCGCCGCCGGCAGGACGGCAACGACCTTTGCCAGCGACAACTCCGGCAGATGCGGCATGGGAAGCGCTTGCGGGATGCCGCCGAAGCGCGTGCCGATCGTCTCCACCGGCAGCGAAAAGGCCCAGGCGACGAGCGTGGTGAGCGCCACGGCAATGAGAAAGCCCGGCCAGTGCGGGCGGTAGCGCCGCAACACGAGGATGACCGCGACAGCGAGGAGGGCGATGCCCACCGCGGGTGGACTGAGCGTCGGCAGGGCCGCACCGAGCGCCTGCAGCTTGGGGATGAAGGGGCCGGGCTCCTGGCCTTCGAGGGTGAGCCCCAGGAAATCCTTGAGCTGGCTGGTCAGGATGATGACGGCGATACCGGATGTGAAGCCGACCGTGACGGGATAGGGTATATATTTGATGAAAGTACCCAATCGCAGAAAGCCGATTGCAAGTAGGAGGAGCCCCGAGAGGAATGTGGCGAGGATAAGCCCGTCCACCCCATGCATCTGCACCGTGGCAAGTACAAGCACGATGAAGGCGCCGGCCGGCCCGCCGATCTGGAATCGGCTCCCGCCGAGCGCCGAAACGAAGAAGCCGCCGATAATTGAGGTATAGAGCCCGCGCTCCGGCGCGACGCCGGAGGCGATGGCGATCGCCATGGACAGCGGCAGCGCGACGATGGCGACGGTGAGCCCCGCCACGGCGTCGGCCTTGAGCGAGGAGAGACCATAGCCTTCCCTCAGCACCGTGACGAGCTTGGGCGTGAAGAGATCGAGAAAACCTGGTTCGTGAGCGCGGGCGAGCATGATTTTTGACCCCTGGCAGCGGGATCGTCGGCCTGCCCGGCGAACGCCGTTGCACAAGACCCGTTCGATCCCTTCCGGTTCGAAACGGCCTTCTTCTTGTTGCGCAATTCCGGATGGAACGCCGGTTCCGCTTCCCCGGAATAGCCTTTGCGTCAGCCTTCGCCGTTCCTAGGCACCGCTTCCCTGAGGCGGACGCCGCGCCCGCTGCCGGTGCTCGGCGCATTCTCGCCGATCAGTTCGACGCCCGCCGCATCCAGGGCCTCGACCACCTTGGTCAAGGTCTCCACCACGCCCCGCACCCGGCCGTCGCTCGCCTCCATGCGCTGTATCGTGGGCAGCGAGACGCCGGAAAGCTCGGCGAGCCGCTTCTGATCGATGCCGAGAAGGGCGCGCGCGGCGCGCATCTGTCGAGCGGTGATCATGAACGCTCCGTCTGACGGTTATTCATATATCAAATAGCATGAATGATGTCTAGAAACTCAATCATGAGGTTTTGTGCCACGCTGCCTTAAGCACCGAACCATCCGATCACCGCGCCCATGATGACCGCGACGCCGAGCCAATGCAGCGCATCGATGAGGGTGAGGTCCCAGCCGAAGCCCTGGTACCGATGATTGACGGCGATGGTGGTGGCAATGAAGCCGAGCCATAGGAAGGCACCGGAGATCACGCCGTTCCAGAACGTGACCTGGCCCGCGCCCAGATGGCCGATCACGCCGGCGAGGATCCAGGCCATGACGAGCTCGGCCACGAAGGAGGTGATGAACGGCACGGGGCTCATCTTCATCTCCTCGGGCTTCAGCCGCGCGGCCCTGATCCAGGGCTTGCTCAGCGCCATATAGTAGACCGCGCCGAAGGCGAAGGCGGCGATGGCCGCCACCAGGATCGCCAGATAATTCATTCCGCCGAAATCCATCGCCTGATTCCTTTCCCGCTCAAGATGAGCGGATTGAAAGGCCGCACCCGCGCGCCGTCAAGACGAGCGCGACAGCTGCGCATGCGGACCGCCGCGCCCGGTTGCGCGGCCGGACGCGGAGGCACTCCTGTGGGATCAGGCGGCCTGCTTCTTCGGCTGGATGAGGCCGCGGGCGACGAGCAGCTCGGCGATCTGCACCGTGTTGAGGGCCGCGCCCTTGCGCAGATTGTCGGAGACGATCCACATGGCAAGGCCGTTCTCCACCGTCGAGTCCTCGCGGATGCGGCTGATATAGGTCGCGTCCTCGCCCGCGCTCTCATAGGGCGTGACGTAGCCGCCGTCCTCGTGCTTGTCGACCACCAGGCAGCCCGGCGCCTCGCGCAGGATCTCGCGTGCCTCGTCCGCGGTGATCGGCTTCTCGAATTCCAGGTTCACCGCCTCGGAATGGCCGAT
This sequence comes from Chelativorans sp. AA-79, assembly GCF_029457495.1. NCBI lineage: Bacteria > Pseudomonadati > Pseudomonadota > Alphaproteobacteria > Hyphomicrobiales > Phyllobacteriaceae > Chelativorans > Chelativorans sp. AA-79. The sequence goes on along the minus strand of NZ_CP120361.1, from coordinate 535,680 downwards.
GAAGACGGGCACCCGCACACAAGTGGCCGTGAGCTTGATCTTCGGATCGAGCATCTTCTTGGTCTCGGCCACCATCTTCCACTCTTCCTTGGTGAAGCCGTCCTCCATGAAGACGTCGATATGCGGAATGACATTGAAGGCGATGCGCTTGGTGAACTTCTTGTTTGAGATTGGATCGGCCACGAAGACGGCGCGGGTCTGCTCGAAGAGCTCGTCCATGCCTTCCTTGCCCGCGCCGGAGACCGACTGATAGGTGGACACGACGATGCGCTTGATGGTGGCGGCGTCATGCAGCGGCTTCAGTGCCACGACGAGCTGGGCGGTCGAGCAGTTGGGATTGGCGATGATGTTCTTCCTGCGGAAGCCCTCGATCGCATCGGGATTCACCTCCGGCACGATGAGCGGCACGTCCTGGTCGTAGCGCCAAGCGGACGAGTTGTCGATGACGACGCAGCCCTGCTTTCCGATGCGTGGCGAGACCTCCTTGGAGACATTGCCGCCCGCCGACATGAGGCAGATATCGGTGTCGGAGAAGTCGTAATTGTCAAGCGCCTTCACCTTCAGCGTCTTGTCGCCGTAGGAGACTTCCGTGCCGACGGAGCGGCGCGAGGCGAGCGGCACCACCTCGTCGGCGGGAAAGCCGCGCTCTTCCAGGATGTTGAGCATTTCACGTCCGACATTCCCGGTGGCGCCGGCAACAGCAATCTTGAAACCCATGGATAAGCTCCTGTCCCTCTCCGCTTGGCTGTGGATCAAACCCGCCGGCCCGCGGGCTGCTCCTCCCCGGGCCTGTCTCGGGGAGAGAGCGAGCGGCCAAGGAAGGTCAGACCGTTTTGGCGGTCGTTTTGGCCGTCGTCTTCGTGAAGCGGGAAACCGCGCCGCCGGTTCCGGCAGCGGCATGAAAACTCGCAATATGGCGCGCGGAAGAGCGCATGTCCAAGGCAGTCTCCGTTTCCGGCACGGGTTTTACGCGGAATCGGGGCGAAGTCAATCGGGTCTCCCCACGGGGCCCGGTCGCTCGCCCGAACGTGAATTGACCGCCACCGCCGAGACCTTACCTTGGGGCAGGAGAACGAGGATAAGGCCATGAAGATTTTCCCGCCGATCGGTCTTTTGCCCGGAGCGCTGGTGGTCGCCCTGCCCATTGCGCTTTCCCTTCCCGCGCTTGCCCATCACGGCTGGTCCTGGACGGAGGACGGCATGTTCGAACTGGAGGGTACGATCACCGAGATCTATGTCGGCAACCCCCATGCTGCGCTGGACGTGGATGTCGAGGGAGAGATCTGGCGCGTCGAACTGGCGCCACCCTCGCGCACCGTCGCCGCCGGGTTTTCCGAGGATACGGCCAAGCCGGGAGACGAGGTCACCGCCATCGGCAACCGCTCGCGCGACGACAGCGAGCGGCGCATGAAGGCCGTGCGCATCATCGTCAACGGAAACACCTATGATGTGTATCCGGGCCGCGCGCCGAACTGACGCGGCCCGCCGCCGGGCCGCCTGAGTGGAGCTTCTCGGCATCATCGAGCAGCTTGCACCTGCGCGCGCGCTCAGGGCGTCGTTCTACGCCTATCCGCTGGTCAACGCCGCGCACATCCTGTCGATCGGAATGCTGCTTGCGAGCGTGATCCTGATGGACCTGCGGATCCTGGGCTTCCTGGCCGCCCAGGAATATCGGCCGTTCCTGAAACTGATGCGCCGCGCGGCGCTGATCGCCTTCTGCGGAGCACTCGCAACCGGCCTTCCGATGTTCGCCATCCGCGCCGGCGAATATTTTCATAATCCGGCCTTTCGGCTCAAGATGGCGCTGATCGGGCTTGCGGGTCTCAACCTCCTGGCGCTGCGCCTTTTCGTCTCCGGATCTGACGGCACCGCGAGCAGGCACCCCGCGGCGAAGCTTGCGGCGGCGCTGTCGATCCTGCTCTGGCTCGGCGTGCTGGTCTGCGGCCGGTTCATCGGGTTCGTGTGATGGGGGAACATTTTCCGCCCCGGCCGGTTGCCGGACAAAGGACGGAAGACCGATGGCCGAGAACCGGAAACCCACGACCATATCCGGCAGAAAGGCACGCCAGGGCGATGTCGTGCTGAAGACGCCGCTGCGCCGCGCGATCTTCATCGGCGGCCTGGCGGGCATCGTGATCCTGGGAATAGCCCTGGCGTTGGCCTGACGTCCGCTCAGGCCGAAAGCTCGCGGAACTTCCGCACGATCGCGTCGCCCATGGCCGAGGTGCTCACCTCGCGCATGCCCTCGGACATGATGTCGCCGGTGCGATAACCCTCGTCCAGGACAGCCGCGATCGCCTTCTCCAGCCGGTCGGCCTCCGCCACCATGTTGAACGAATAGCGCAGGCACATGGCGAAGGAGGCGATCATGGCGATCGGATTGGCCACGCCCTTGCCCGCGATGTCGGGCGCGGAACCATGCACCGGCTCATAGAGCGCCTTGCGGCTGCCGGACTTGGGATCCGGTGCGCCGAGGGAAGCCGACGGCAGCATGCCGAGCGAGCCTGTCAGCATCGCCGCAACGTCCGACAGCATGTCGCCGAAGAGATTGTCGGTCACGATCACGTCGAACTGCTTGGGCCAGCGGACGAGCTGCATGCCGCCCGCATCCGCGAGCATGTGCGTGAGCTCCACGTCGGGGTATTTCGCCCTGTGGGTGGCCGCCACGACCTCCTTCCAGAGCACGCCCGACTTCATGACATTGTGCTTTTCCATCGAGCAGACCTTGTTGCGGCGCGTGCGCGCCAGCTCGAAAGCCACACCGGAGATGCGCTCGATCTCGAACGTGTCGTAGACCTGCGTGTCGACGGCGCGCTTCTGGCCGTTGCCGAGATCGGTGATCTCCTTCGGCTCGCCGAAATAGACGCCGCCGGTGAGCTCCCGCACGATGAGAACGTCGAGCCCCTCCACCACGTCGCGCTTGAGCGAGGAGGAGTCGGCAAGCGCCGGATAGCAGATGGCGGGGCGCAGGTTCGCGAAGAGTTCCATATCCTTGCGCAGCCTGAGGAGGCCGGCCTCCGGCCGCACGTCATAGGGAACATCGGCCCATTTCGGCCCGCCGACGGCGCCGAAGAGCACGGCATCGGCTTGCAGCGCGCGCTGCATGTCCTCCTCGGAGATCGCCTTGCCATGCGCGTCATGGGCAGCACCCCCGACAAGCCCTGCTTCCATCTCGAAACCGGCGCCGAACTCGGAATTCATGACGGCGATGAGTTTCGATACCTCGGCCATCGCCTCGGGGCCGATTCCGTCGCCGGGAAGAAGAAGGAGCTTGCGCGTTGCCATGGGAGCCTCTTGCGTCTCGAAAACCGCGCCTTTGCTAAACGGGCGAGCGGCCTTGCGCAAGATGCGTCATGGAAGCGGAGAGTCAGGCAGCAAGCTCCGGATGGCGTTTGACGAGAGCGGTGCGCAGCTTCTCGAGCGCGCGGGATTCGATCTGGCGGACCCTCTCCTTGGAGATGCCGAGCGTGGCGCCGAGCGACTCGAGCGTGGCCCCCTCCTCGGAAAGCCGGCGTTCGCGCACGATGGTGAGTTCCCGGCCGTTGAGCGTGCCGAGCGCCTGTTTCAGCCATTGCGCGCGGCGCTCGCCGTCGATCGCCTCACGCACCACCTCGTCGGGCTGCGGCGCATCGCTCACCAGGAAATCGATGCGCTCGGAGGTGGGGTCGTTGTCGATCCTGAGCGGCGCGTTGAGCGAAGTATCCGCACTGGCAAGCCGGGCATCCATCAACGCCACGTCGCTCTCGGAAACCCGGAGCGCCTGTGCCACCTCGCGATAGATCTCCTCCGAGGGCGTGGCCCCCCCGGCCTTCTGCAGCTTCATGCGCAGGCGGCGGAGGTTGAAGAAGAGCGCCTTCTGGGCGGAGCTGGTGCCGCCACGCACGATGGACCAGTTGCGCAGGATGTAATCCTGCATCGAAGCCCGGATCCACCATGTGGCGTATGTCGAAAAGCGCACCTCGCGCGAAGGGTCGAAGCGCGCGGCCGCCTCCAGGAGCCCCACATGGCCCTCCTGGATCAGGTCGCTCATGGAAAGCCCGAAATTGCGGAACTTCGACGCCATGGCGATGACGAGCCGCATATGCGCCATCGTCATTCGATGGAGCGCCTGCTGGTCCTGCTTCTCCTTCCACTGGACAGCCAGCTCATGCTCCTCCTCGCGCGCGAGATAGGGCGCCTTCATGGCCGCTTTGATCAGCTTCCGCCGGGCATCTTCCTGCATCTTCTGGGCGCTCCTGCTTCCACCCTACCGCCGGCCTCCGGCGGCGGATCGGCGCCAACCGGTCCATCCGCGCCCAGGGCGGCATCGCACGAGGTGTAACAAGGCCGAAACCCAAAGGTTCCACGCACACGCAAAGGTGAAATGATAGCCGGGAAACAAAAAACCCGGCCGCTGCCGGCCGGGTCTTTCAGGGAAACGAAGATGGAAGGCTTACGCCGCCTCTTCCTTCTCCGTCTCGTCGTTTTCAGCCTTGGCGCCGCGGCGCGGGCCCTTGTTGAGATTGACCTCGATCAGGCGAACCGCCTCGGTTTCCGACATGCGGTTCACCGCGGCGATCTCCCGCGCCATGCGATCGAGCGCAGCCTCGTAGAGCTGGCGTTCGGAATAGGACTGTTCCGGCTGGTTGTCGGCGCGGTAGAGATCGCGCACCACCTCGGAGATGGAGAGCAGGTCGCCGGAATTGATCTTCGCGTCATATTCCTGCGCGCGGCGCGACCACATGGTGCGCTTGACGCGCGCACGGCCCTGCACGACGCGCAGCGCGCGATCGACATAATCCGTCTCCGACAGCTTGCGCATGCCGATGGTGGCGGCCTTGGCGACCGGCACCTTCAGGCGCATCTTGTCCTTCTGGAAATCGATAACGAACAGCTCCAGCTTGTGCCCGGCCACTTCCTGTTCCTCGATCGTGACGATCTGCCCGACGCCATGCGCCGGATAGACGATGAACTCGCCCGTCTTGAAACCCTGCCGTTGTGCCGATTTTTTCTGCTGGGTTGCCATACGCCTTACACTCCTGTTCTTAATGGGGCGGCAGAATAGCTCGCTCCGCCCGGGGCCGAGTGCCGGTGCGTGATTTGAAAGCGGCAGTAGGCGGTCCGGAAGGGGCGCTCGTCAAAGCTATCGCAAGCCGCTTTGGCCCAGCCGCCCTGGTCCGGAAAGAAAACCCACCTTTCAGTGATTGTATGTCCGCGCCTTCAAAAGACGTTCGTCTCCGGCATGTCACATATAGGTAACACAAAAAGCTGAAAGAATCAACTATTTGCCGCAAATGCGCAATCAACCGGGGACGGTGGCGGGCCACCATCCTTCAATGTGACATTGTGACGCGACCGCTTCCAGCGGCCGCAGCGAAGCTGCTCAACCGCCCTCGCCTGGCTCCGGCGAGAAGTATTTCTCGAACTTCTCCTCGATACCATCCCAATCCTTGGCATCCGCCGGAGGTTCCTTCTTGGCCGTGATATTGGGCCATTTTTCGGCGTATTCAGAGTTGACCTGCAGCCACTTGTCGAGGCCGGGCTCCGTGTCCGGCTTGATGGCCTCGGCCGGGCATTCGGGCTCACAGACGCCGCAATCGATGCACTCATCCGGATGGATGACGAGCATGTTTTCGCCTTCATAGAAACAGTCGACCGGACACACCTCGATGCAATCCATGTACTTGCACTTGATGCAATTGTCGGTCACGACATAGGTCATTGCGGGCTCCCGGGTCTCGGGTCTTGTGTTTTCGACGGCGGGTGAGGTAGCCCCTTTGCAGGGCCGTGGCAAGGTCCGCCATTCTGCTGCTTGGCGTCGCAGGAGAACAGCTTTGCGGCAGGGCACCCCGGGCCTCGCCGCAACCCTCAGTTCTCGCCGCGCCAATCGTCCAGCGCCCGGCGTTCCTTTTTGGTCGGACGCCCGCTGCCGGATTCCCGCTTAAGCGGAAGCGGCGCCGGCGAGGACGGAGGCGTCAGGTCCTCGTAAAGCAGGCGCGCCTCCTCCGCCGGCCCGCGCCGCACGCCAGGCCCGAGCACGCGATAGACCAGGATGCGCCGGTCGAGCGTAATGGTCAGCACGTCGCCGGGACGGACAAGCTGCGAGGCTTGCTCGGTCTTCTCCCGGTTGATGCGTACGCGGCCCGCCTGCGCCAGCTTGGCGGCAAGCGAGCGCGACTTGACCACGCGGGCGAAGAACAGCCACTTGTCGATGCGCTGGCGTTCGTCCGCGGCCAAATGTGCTATTTCCTCAGCTGGTCTCGCAATGCCGCGAGCTTGGCGAAAGGCGAATCGGGATCAACTTTCGGCGCGCGGTCCTCGCGCTTCTGCGGCCGGTCGTCCCGGCGCGGATGACGCTGCTGCCCGTCGCGACCTTTTGCCCCGGGCTTGCGCTCACGCCCATCCTCGGCGGCGGAACGGTGCGGCTGGCGCTGCTTGCCCTTGTCCTGTCGCGCGCCTTCCTGCCGCTTCTGCGGACGCCGACGCTCGAAGCGCGCCTGGCGCCATACGAGCACCGGCTTCGGCTCCTCCTCCGCTTCGGCCGGTGTTTCCGCCGGGGCAGCGGACGCCTCCACCCCCGCTGGCTCGGCGGCAGCCGAGGGCTCGTCGACATGGACCGGCTGAACCGGGCCGGTGCCCGTTGCAAGCCCCGCCTCGCCGGAATCGGCTGATACCGCTGTCTGGTCGCGTTCGGCCCCGATGGCTCCATGCTCGGCAGGCGTCTGCTCGACACGGTCCTGCCCGGAGCGCTCACCTTCGCCCGCGGCCTCCGCGGGTGCGGAGACCTCAGCCCGAACCTGCTCCGCCTCATCGGCAGCGGCCTGACCGGGCTGATTCTTCTCGACAGGCAGCCCGGCCGAAGCGGCTTCTTCGGCAGCGGCTTTCGTTTCCGCGGTCTTGTCGAAATTCTCGAGCCTGGCGCTCACTTCTTCGGCGGGCTTCGGCTCGGCGCGATAGCCGAGGCCCTTGAGAATCGCCTCCATATCATCGGCGGTGGCGCCCAGGATCGACATCATGGCCGGCGTGACGACGAAAGCGTCCCCGCCGAAGGCGCCTTCAGGACGTTTGCCCGTGCCCGGCTTCCAGGCGAGCGCCGGACGGATCTGATCCGCCAGCCGCTCCAGGATGTCCACGCGGACGGCGCGGCGGCCGAGATTGCGGAAGCCGGCGAGCCTATAGAACGCGCGTTCGAAAGTGGGGTCGGTGACGATCGAGGTACGCCCCGCGGCAAGCGCTGCCACCACATCGCCATAGCCCGGCCTGTCCTTGGCATCGTTCTTGAGCGCCCACAGCAGCGTGGCGAGACCGGCCGGCCCCGGTTTGATGAGGGAGGGGATGAAGACATGGTAGGCGCCGAAGCGGACACCAAGCCTTCTGAGCGCCGCACGCGCCTCCTGGTCCAGCGCACGAACCTCCTCGGCCACGTCGCGGCGGTTGAGCAGCCCGAAATTCTCCACGAGCTGGAAGGCGAGCCCCCGCGCGATGCCCGAGAGCATCTCTGCCTGCCGCAGGTCGAGAAGCGGCTTCAGCAGGCTTTCGATCTGGAAATTGACGAAGCGCTCGGCGCGGGCGGCAACCTTGTCGCGCGCGGGACCCGTGAGCTGCTCGTCCGCAAGCAGCACCACGCGCGGCTTCAAGACGTCGTCCGTCGCGGCCAGCGTGCCCACCGGCGCGCCGATCCAGCGCAGGATGCCATCCGAGCCCAGCGCAAGGTCGCCATTGGGCGCGGATGAGAAGCGCTCGGCGCGCAGATCGAACTCTGCCGCCAGCGCCTTCTGGGCGGCTGTCTTCACGGCACGCGCATCCTCCCCCTCCGCACTTTTGTCTGCGGTGAAGCGGAAGCCCTGCATCTCGCCGACATGGTGCCCTTCGACCAGGACGTCTCCGGCGGGGCTGATTTCTGCTTCAGGCATTGCGTTCTCTCTCAGGCGCCTCATGAGCACGGATGTCCTGCGATCAACGAAGCGTTTCGTCAATCTCTCATGCAGCGCATCGGACAGCCTGTCCTCGATCTCGCGCGTTTTTTCCTGCCAGTGTGTCGGATCGGACAACCATCCGGGCCTGTGGGACACGAAAGTCCAGGTGCGGATCTGCGCGATGCGCGCCGAAAGCGTGTCGATCTCGCCTTCGGTGGGGGACGCCCGTTCCACCTGCTCGGCCATGTAGTCCTCGTCCACATGGCCGCTGCGCGCCAGATCGGTGAAGATGGCGCTGACGAGCTCCGCATGCTGGGCGGGGGCGATCTTGCGATAGTCCGGCAGCGCGCAGGCATCCCACAGAAGCGCCACCTTGGCGCGGTTCGCGGCGAGCGTCCGCACGTCGTCGTCCCTGGAAAGATGCTCGAGCACGCGCAGGTCCGCCGCCGGCAGCGCCCGCGTAAGGCCCTCCACGGGCGGTGTCGCCTCGAGCGATGCCTTGAGCGCGTCGATGCTCGACAAGTCGATTTCGGCCGAGCGCCACTGGAGCATCTTCACCGGCTCGAACTGATGCGTCTCGACGCGCTCCACCAGGGCATCCGCGAACGGATCCACCTGCCCGGTGACGCCGAACGTGCCGTCGCGCACATGGCGGCCGGCACGACCGGCGATCTGTCCAAGCTCCGCGGCGGTCAGCTCGCGATTCTGAAAGCCGTCGAACTTACGGTTCTGGGCGAAGGCGACATGGTCGACATCGAGATTGAGACCCATGCCGATCGCGTCCGTGGCGACGAGGTAGTCGACGTCTCCGGACTGATAGAGCTCGACCTGCGCGTTGCGGGTGCGCGGACTGAGCGCGCCAAGCACGATGGCGGCGCCACCCCGCTGGCGCCGAATGAGCTCGCCGATGGCATAGACCTCGTCGGCCAAGAAGGCGACGACGGCCGAACGGCGCGGCAACCGGGTGATCTTCTTGGAGCCGGCATAGGTGAGCACCGACATGCGCGGACGCGTGACCACGGAGATGCCCTTGAGCAGCCGTTCCAGTATGCCGCGCATTGTGGCGGCCCCGAGGAGCAGCGTCTCCTGCCGTCCGCGCAGATTAAGAAGCCTGTCGGTGAAAATATGACCACGCTCCAGATCGGCGGCGAGCTGCACCTCGTCGATGGCGACGAAGGCAGCATCGGTCGCACGCGGCATCGCTTCCACGGTGCAGACCGAATAGCGCGCGCCGGGCGGGATGATCTTCTCCTCGCCGGTGATCAGAGCCACGTTCCGCTCACCCACGCGGGCGGCCACGCGGGAGTAGACCTCACGTGCGAGCAGGCGCAGCGGCAGCCCGATGATGCCCGATTCGTGGGCGACCATGCGCTCGATGGCGAGATGGGTCTTTCCGGTGTTCGTCGGTCCCAGGACGGCCGTGATGCCACGCCCGTCGAAGGTGGTGCGTTCGCTTTTCATCGGTTGAAGATTCATTCGCGGCACCCGCTTTAGGGTCTGTTGAGTGTCAGCACAGGAGCTGCGCCGCAGCGACGGCCCGTCGCCACCGCCGCAGACATATAGGATCGAAGTGCCGGAGCAAAAGGCAAAATGATGCCTCCGTTAAGCTTTGGAACGACTCTGGAACGAATCAGCGACGAATCACTGACTCCGGGTGATTCACTTTTTGTTCGACACAACATCTGGGGAAATCAGCTACTCTAAGCGCTAAATGGTGAATCCGCTTTCATCGCAATTCGCCGGATTCGCGTTCGGGCGTTAAGATTTCGTCCGTCCCCGGCAACGAGTGGCCTGCGGGCTCGGGACAAGTTTAGGGAATTGTTCGCTTTTCTAAATGGCACGTTAAACCGTTCCGCGCAAAAGGCGCGGATGCGTTAACGAACCGGCCAAAGCCGGAACGAACCGGCGACGAATCACCGACTTGAAGTCGTTCCGGGATTGTTCCGCACAAGATATTGTGGCCTCCACAGCCTGATAACCGACAATCCACAGTTTATCCACAGCGCTGAACGGGTCCTGCCGGTCGCGGAGTTAACGATGGCGTGCCGATTTGGGTCAGCAGCACCGGCGTGAAGAAGGAGACCGCCGCCTCAGGTGATATACTGCCCGCCATTCGCCGTGAGCGTGGAACCGGTGATGAAGCCCGCTTCGTCGGAGGCGAGGAAGAGGACGCAGCGCGCGATCTCCGCCGCCTCGCCGAGCCGCCCGACCGGAATTTGCGCGATGATCTTCTCGCGCACCGCCTCCGGCACAGCCATCACCATGTCCGTCGCGACGTAGCCGGGGCAGATGGTATTGACCGTGATGTTGGAGCGCGCGCCTTCCTGGGCCAGCGCCTTGACGAAGCCGATCTCGCCCGCCTTGGAGGCGGAATAATTCACCTGGCCGGCCTGCCCCTTCTGTCCGTTGATGGAGGAGATCACGACGATACGGCCGAACCGGCGCTCGCGCATGCCCGGCCAGAGCGGATGCGTCATGTTGAAGACGCCGGAGAGGTTCGTGTCGACCACCTCGCGCCACTGCGCGGGCGTCATCTTGTGGAACATCGCATCCCGCGTGATGCCGGCATTGTTGACCAGTACGTCGACCGGCCCGAGTGCCGCCTCCACCTCGGAAATACCCGCCATGCACGCCTCATAGCCGGCGACGGACCAGCGATAGGCGGGGATGCCGGTCTCGCCCGTGAAGCGTTTCGCCGCCTCCTCGTTTCCGGCGTAGTTTGCGGCGACCCGGTATCCCGCCTCCTTCAACGCAATGGAAATGGCCGCGCCTATTCCGCGTGTTCCGCCCGTCACGAGTGCTGTTCTCGGCATGTTTCTCTCCCATTGGAATCGGTCACGAAGGCGGAAGGTGGAGAGCCGGGATGAAGAGCGGTTGACGATGGAAGTGGATAACCGCTGTCCTCAGATCGCGCTGTTCCGCGCCGATGCACCGCGGGCCTGCAATCCCCTCTGACTGCTTCGGGCGGCTTTGCGCCGCCTCTTCTGCCCGTCCGCGGCTTCAGGGCCGTGATATGCCCGCTCCTCCCTCCTCCGCTATTCGTTCCCTCGCGTCACCTCTCCACGCACATGGCGACGCCCATGCCGCCACCGATGCAGAGCGTGGCGAGACCTTTCTTCGCGCCGCGCCGGCGCATCTCGTAAAGAAGCGTGTTGAGGATGCGGGCGCCCGAAGCGCCGATCGGATGGCCGATGGCGATGGCGCCGCCATTGACGTTCACGATGTCCGGATTCCAGCCCAGTTCCTTGTTGACCGCGCAGGCCTGTGCGGCAAAGGCTTCGTTCGCCTCCACCAGATCCAGGTCGGCCGCGCGCCACCCCGCCTTCTCGAGCGCCTTGCGGGAGGCCGGGATCGGCCCGGTGCCCATCACCGCCGGATCGACGCCGGCCGTTGCCCAGGAGACGATGCGCGCCAGGGGCTCGATGCCGCGCTTCGAAGCCTCCTCCTCGCTCATCAGCACGACGGCGCCCGCTCCGTCATTGATGCCGGACGCGTTGCCGGCGGTCACAGAGCCTTCCTTGTCGAAGGCGGGGCGGAGTTTCTGCATGGCGTCGATCGTAGCGCCGTGGCGGATATATTCGTCATCCTCCACCACGACCTCGCCCTTCCGCGTCTTCACCGTCACCGGCGTGATCTCGTCCTTGAAGCGGCCTTCCTTCTGGGCCGCCTCCGCCTTGTTCTGCGAAGCAAGGGCGAAGATGTCCTGTTCCTCGCGTGTGATCTGGAAGGCGCGGGCCACGTTCTCCGCCGTAGCTCCCATGTGATAGCCGTTGAAGGCATCCCAGAGGCCGTCGCGGATCATCGTGTCGATCATCGCGAAATCGCCCATCTTCACGCCGCCGCGCAGATGCGCGCAGTGCGGCGCCATGGACATGGATTCCTGCCCGCCGGCCACGATGATCCCGGCGTCGCCGCAGGCGATCTGCTGCATGCCGACGGCGACGGCGCGCAGGCCCGAGCCGCAGAGCTGGTTCAGCCCCCAGGCGGTCGTTTCCTTCGGCAGGCCGGCATTGACGGAGGCCTGGCGCGCCGGGTTCTGCCCCTGGCCTGCCGTGAGGATCTGGCCGAGAATGACCTCGTCCACCTCCTCGGCGGCGACCCCCGCCCGCTCCAGCGCCGCGCGAATCGCGACGGTTCCGAGTTCATGCGCGGGCACCTGGGCGAAAGACCCGTTGAACGAGCCCACCGGCGTGCGCGCCGCGCTCGCGATCACGATAGCGTTGGAAGAGGCCATGTCTTTCTCCAGTCAAGAACCAAACACCGCAGCCGGGCGGATCAGCCTCATGCCCGCCACGGATGCCATTGCCATGCATCCGGCGGCGGCACGCGGAGCGTTCGCGCTGCGAAAGCAGATCGTATCTGCACGGTTTCCTCACGGTCAATCCGGCATTTTCAAGGATTTGCCGGCTTCGCGGCCGCAGCAGGAAATCGGGCATATGCGGCAGCGCAGCGAAAACTGCTTTCAATTGCGGCAATCTTTCGCATATCCTGCGCAAAAGGCAGGCAATGCCCGCCGGCCTTGCCACGATCTTCGCGTGTGGGGAGCCCGAGAATGCCCGCGAAAGACGACCCGGTGGTGATCAAGAAATATGCCAACCGCCGCCTCTACAACACCGGCACCAGCACCTATGTGACGCTGGATGACCTCGCAGCGATGGTCAAGCGCGACGAGAACTTCGTCGTGCAGGACGCCAAGACGGGCGAGGACATCACGCATTCCGTGCTGACGCAGATCATCTTCGAGCTGGAGAACGACAAGAACGGGCAGAACATGCTGCCTGTGTCGTTCCTGCGGCAACTCATCTCCTTCTACGGCGATCAGATGCAGATGGTGCTGCCGAGCTTCCTGGAGCAATCCATGCTGGCTTTCGCCAAGGAGCAGGAGCGCATGCGCGAGCAGATGCGCCAGGCCTTCGGAGGCACGCCGATGGACATGCTGCCGATGGACGTGCCGATGAAGCTGATCGAGGAGCAGACGCGGCGGAACATGGAGATGTTCCAGAACGCCATGCGCATGTTCACTCCTTCCCCCCGCGCAGGGAACGGCGCCCGGCCGGAGACCGGCGAAGCCGCGGGCGGAGCATCCGGCGCCGACGACCTCAAGGAGATGCGCGAGCAGATCGCCGCGATGCAGCGCAAGATCGACGCGATGTCGAAGGATTGAGGCGCACGCCTCCGCGTCAGAGAAGGACGGGGGCGATGGTCGTCCAGAGGAGCTGGCGCAGGAAATAGATGATCAGGAGCAGGATGATGGGCGAGATGTCGATACCGCCCAGATCCGGCAGCAGGTTGCGGATCGGCCGCAGCGCCGGCTCGGTCACGCGGTAGAGGAAGGTGCCCACCGATCCCACGAACTGGTTCCGCGGGTTGACCACGTTGAAGGCATAGAGCCAGGAGAAGATGGCCGACGCGATGATGAGCCACCAATAGATTCCGAGCGCCATGTCTATGGTGCGAAGAAGCGCGATCATGCCTTTCTCCCAAAAAGTTTCGCGACATGTAGCCACTGGCGTGCGGCGCGGCAAGTCCTGCAAGGTCGACGCTTGACAGCTCCCATGGCCAGGACCTAAATGCGCTCCATTCCGGCGACACGGGGCTGTAGCTCAGTTGGGAGAGCGCATCGTTCGCAATGATGAGGTCAGGGGTTCGATTCCCCTCAGCTCCACCAGCCGGCACTTCCGCAGAGCAAACCCCGGAAAATCTTGGTCCAGCGTGCAGATGATGCGCGCGTGGCGGATGCGATTGCGCTAATAGCTGCGGCCATTGCCGCGATCAGCGGCCTCGAGAGCAGCGCCGCAGCACATTTTCATGGACAAAGCCGAATCCTCCGCCCTCGACGACCGGTACGTCGCCTTCCGCCATGGCGCCTTTGCGCGCTATTGGGCTGCCCGGCTTCTCGCCTCCTTCGCGACACAGATCGTCTCGGTCGCCGTGGGCTGGCAGATCTATGACCTGACGCGCGATCCCTTCGATCTGGGCCTCGTCGGCATCATCCAGTTCGCACCCTCGCTGCTCCTCTTTCTCGTGACGGGAGCTGCGGCCGACCGCTTCGGACGGCGCATGATCATGGGCCTTTCGGCGGGTCTCGAAGCGGCCTGCGCGCTGGCCCTGCTCTTCTTCACCATTCGGGGTCTCGATACGGTCGTGCCGGTTTTCCTGGTCCTCGCCGTGTTCGGGACGGCGCGCGCCTTCCTGGGCCCCGCCGCGGCCTCGCTGATCGCCAATCTCGTGCCGGCGGAGGACTTCGCCAATGCGGTGGCGTGGAACTCCTCCGCCTGGCAGGTGGCCGCCATCGTCGGTCCGGTCGCGGGCGGCCTGCTCTATGGTCTCTCGGCCGAGACGGCTTACGGGGTCGCGACGGTCTTCATGTTCGTCTCGGCACTCCTGTGCTTTTCGATCCCGAAGCCGCAGCAGCACACGGAGACCGAGCAGCCCACGCTTCAGACCCTCTTCGCCGGCTTCCGCTATATCTGGGAGGAGAAGATCGTGCTCGGGGCGATCTCAATGGATCTCTTCGCCGTGCTTCTCGGCGGCGCGGTGGCGCTGCTTCCGGTCTATGCGCGCGACATCCTCGATCTCGGACCGTGGGGGCTCGGCCTCCTGCGCGCCGCCCCGGGAATCGGCGCGCTCCTGGTGGCAGTCTGGCTCGCCGGCCATCCGATCCGCAACCATGCCGGGGTCATCATGCTCTTCTTCGTCGGCCTGTTCGGCGTCTTCACCGCCGTCTTCGGCTTCTCGACCATCCCCTGGCTGTCGATCGCGGCGCTTGCTGGGCTGGGGGCCGCCGACATGGTGAGCGTCTATATCCGCGAGACGCTGATCCAGCTCTGGACACCGGACCGGCTGCGCGGGCGCGTCAACGCGGTCAACATGGTCTTTGTCGGCGCCTCGAACGAACTGGGCGAGTTCCGCGCCGGCACGATGGCCGCCTTCATCGGCGTGGTGCCGGCGGTGGTCTTCGGCGGCGTGGGTGCGGTGGCGATCGCCGGGCTGTGGGCATGGCTCTTCCCCGAACTGCGCCGTGCGCGCCACCTCGACGGGCGCCACTGAAGAGCTGGAGGAAACCGCCCGCCGCGCGAAGAGAGCCAGGAAAGGGACTGGAGCACGCAGCCCGAGGGCTCAGACCATTCCGAGTGCAGCCTTGTAGAGATCGAGCATCGCTTCCTCTTCCTGCCGTTCGGCCTGATCCTTCTTGCGCAGCCGGACGATCGTGCGCACCGCCTTCACGTCGAATCCGTTTCCCTTCATCTCGGCATAGACCTCCTTGATGTCGTCGGAAATCGTCTGCTTCTCCTCCTCGAGCCGCTCGATGCGCTCGATGAAGGCGCGAAGCTGACCCGCGGCAACGGTCTGCGCAGTCTCGTTCGTGATTTCGTCTGTCATGCTGTTCTCCGGCAGGAAGGATGGGCGCCCGCGACTCGGGAGCACGGGCAAAAGATGGGTTTCGATGCCTTAGCGGATGGACAAGGTCAAGGCCGTTCCGCCCCTGTTCCACGCCTGCAGCGCCGCTCGCTGCCACAGGCGGGAGGCAGTCGCACGGCCTTACCACTTTGGACGGTCGGGCTCATCCGGCTGGGGTGAAGACATACCGGCCGCGTTCGGTTAAAGACGCTCAATGTTTCATCATCGTCAGGAGGTGGCCGTGGCAGCCGCTGAGACGCCACAGGTGACGGCGTTTTTCGATAAGCGCACCTTTTCGTTGCAGTATGTGGCCGCGGACCCGGCCACGAAGAAATGCGCCATCATCGATCCCGTTCTGGACTATGACGAGAAATCCGGCGCCACCGCTACGGAAAGTGCTGACGCCATCCTCGACTTCGTGGCGAACCGGGGGTTGGCCGTCGAGTGGATTCTCGACACCCACCCTCATGCCGATCACTTCTCCGCAGCTGCCTACCTGAAGGAGAAGACGGGCGCGCCCACGGCGATCGGCAACCACGTCGTGGGCGTGCAGGAACTCTGGAGGGATATCTACAACCTGCCGGATTTTCCGGTCGACGGCTCGCAATGGGACAGGCTTTTTGCCGAGGGCGAACGCTTCTCGGTCGGCCAAATCCCCGCCCGCGTCCTCTTCTCGCCAGGGCACACGCTGGCCTCGATAACCTATATCATCGGGGACGCCGCCTTCGTGCATGACACGCTGTTCATGCCTGACAGCGGCACGGCACGCGCAGATTTTCCGGGCGGCAGCGCCGCAAGACTCTGGCGCTCCATCCAGGAGATCCTCTCCCTGCCGGGCGAGACGCGGGTCTTCACCGGCCACGACTACCAGCCGGGCGGGCGCGAGCCGCGCTGGGAAAGCACCGTCGCGGAGCAGAAGGCCGCGAACATCCACATTTCGAAATGCCGCACGGAGGCCGAATTCGTGACGCTGCGGGAGGCGCGCGACAAGACGCTGCCAATGCCCAGGCTCATCCTCCATGCACTACAGGTGAACATGAATGGCGGCCGCCTGCCGGAGCCGGAGGCGAACGGCCGGCGCTACCTGAAGATCCCGCTCGACGCACTCCAGGGAGCGGCATGGGAGAGCGGCAAGGCCTGACGCCCGGCGCCCCGGCGCGCCCGGTCATCCAGGTGTCAGGAAACAGTCATGTTCCCGACAACCGCCTGCAACACGGGCGGAAGAAAGTGCCCTCGCTATTCCAACGAGGGAGACTGCCATGAAACCTTTTGCAGTGCGTACCCGCCGCCAGTTCCTGGCAGGCGGCAGCGCCACCATTCTTGCCGCCGCGGCGGGCGGCCTTGCCATGCCTGCCATCTCGCGCGCATCGTCGCGCCCGCAATTCACCCACGGTATCCAGTCGGGCGACGTGGACCAGGTGTCGGGTATGGTCTGGGCCCGCGCGGACCGGCCCGCCCGTGTGCAGTTCGAGATTTCGACCACCGAGAGCTTCGCCAACCCGATGCGGCTTCCACCGCTCGACGCGCTGCCGGAGAGCGATTTCGCCGTGAAGCGGCTCCTGACCGACCTCACGCCCGATCAGGAGATCTTCTACCGCCTCACCGCCGTGGACCTCGACGATGTCGCGGCCGCCTCGGAGCCGATCGTCGGCCGCTTCCGCACCGCTCCGGCTGCGCGCAGAAACATCCGCTTCGCCTGGTCGGGCGACACCGCCGGCCAGGGCTGGGGCATCGACGAGAAGGGCATGCTCACCTATGCCACGATGGCGAAGCACCAGCCGGATTTCTTCCTCCATTCCGGCGACACGATCTATGCCGACGGCGCAATGGAGGACGAGGTGGAGCTGAAGGACGGCTCCAAATGGATCAACAAGGTGCTGATCGACGAGAAGCGCAAGGTGGCCGAAACGTTGGACGAATTCCGCGGCCAGTGGAAATACAACATGATGGACGAGCACGTGCGGGCACTCAACGCGATCTGCCCCACCTTCTTCCAGTGGGACGACCACGAGGTGGTCAACAACTGGTCGAGTTCCAAGGATCTTTCGGCCGATGATCGCTACAAGGTCAAATCCATCGCCCTGCTCCAGGCGCGCGCCGCACGCGCTTTCCACGAGATGGCGCCGATCCGCTACACCCCGGCCGAGCCCGGCCGTGTCTACCGCAAGATCGCATACGGACCGCTGCTCGACGTCTTCTTCCTCGACCTGCGCTCCTATCGCGGGCCCAATGGCGCGAATCTCGAAGAGACGCTGACGCCCGAAGCCCGCATCATGGGCGAGGAGCAGGTCCGGTGGCTGAAGCGCGAACTCGCCAATTCCAGGGCGACCTGGAAGGTGATCGCCTGCGACATGCCGATCGGCCTCGTCGTGCCGGACGGCGACAGCATCGAGGCCATCGCCAATGGCGACGGTGGCGCCGCCAAAGGCCGCGAGATCGAAATCGCCGACATCCTGCGCTTCGTCAAGAACGCCGGTATCGAGAACACCGTCTGGTTTACCGCCGACGTGCATTACACTGCGGCGCATTACTACAACCCGGACAAGGCAGTCTTCCAGGATTTCAACCCGTTCTGGGAATTCGTCTCCGGCCCGCTGCATGCCGGAACCTTCGGCCCCAACGCACTCGACGGCACCTTCGGCCCCGAGCTGAAGTTCGTGAAGGCGCCGACCGAGGAGCAGGGCGCGAACCTGCCGCCGTCGGCAGGCCTGCAGTTCTTCGGCCTGGTCGACATCGACGGCCGGACGGAGCAGATGACCGTGCGGCTCATGGATCGCGACGACAACGAGCTCTTCAAGGTGATGCTCGATCCGGTGCGGTCAGCCTGAAATCCCGAATGGCGGCCGGGAGGGTAAGATTCCCGGCCGCGGATTTCCCCGAATGTCGAAGTGGAGACTACCGGCCAGCCCGCCGGATCCCTATATGGGCATCGAAGCCGGCGGCGGGCATTCACGCCTCCTCCCTTTCGCATCTGCGAAAAAACCTGTATGAGCGCGACCGAAGAAATGCGGGCGCGCGCAAAAGTCGCGTCCGGCGACCCTGAAGAGAGACAATGAAACTCCGCAATATTGCGATCATCGCCCATGTCGACCATGGGAAGACGACCCTCGTCGACGCCCTGCTCAAGCAGTCCGGCTCCGTGCGCGAAAACCAGCGCGTGGACGAACGCGCCATGGACTCCAACGACCTGGAGAAGGAGCGCGGCATCACCATTCTCGCCAAGGCCACCTCGGTGGTCTGGAAGGATGTGCGCATCAACATCGTCGACACGCCCGGTCACGCCGATTTCGGCGGCGAGGTGGAGCGTATCCTCAACATGGTGGACGGCGCCGTGCTTCTGGTCGACGCCGCCGAAGGCCCCATGCCGCAGACGAAATTCGTCGTCGGCAAGGCGCTGAAGGTGGGGCTCAAGCCCATCGTCGTCGTCAACAAGATCGACCGGCCGGATGCCCGCGCCGAGGAGGTGATCAATGAGGTCTTCGATCTCTTCGCAGCCCTCGATGCCACCGACGAGCAGCTCGATTTCCCGATCCTCTACGGTTCGGGCCGCGACGGCTGGATGAATCTTGATCCCGCCGGCCCGAAGGACGAGGGGCTTGCCCCCCTCTTCGACCTCGTGCTGCAACATGTGCCGGAGCCCCAGGTGGAGGACGGCGCCTTCCGCATGATCGGCACGATCCTGGAGGCCAACCCGTTCCTCGGCCGCATCATCACCGGGCGCATCGCCTCCGGCAGCATCAAGCCGAACCAGGCGGTGAAGGTGCTCGCGCGCGACGGCAGTCTCATCGAGCAGGGCCGCATTTCCAAGATCCTCGCCTTCCGCGGACTGGAGCGCACGGCGGTGGAGGAGGCGCAGGCGGGCGACATCGTCGCCATTGCCGGCCTGTCGAAGGGAACGGTGGCGGATACTTTCTGCGACCCTGCAGTCTCCCAGCCGATGGAGGCGCAGCCGATCGACCCGCCGACGGTGACCATGAGCTTCATCGTCAACGATTCTCCGCTTGCCGGCACCGAAGGCGACAAGGTGACGAGCCGCGTCATCCGCGATCGCCTCCTGAAGGAGGCGGAGGGCAACGTGGCCCTGAAGATCGAGGAATCGGCCGACAAGGACTCCTTCTTCGTCTCCGGACGTGGCGAGTTGCAGCTCTCCGTGCTCATCGAGACCATGCGCCGCGAAGGCTTCGAGCTTGCGGTCTCGCGTCCGCGCGTGGTGATGAAGAAGGACGAGAACGGCGGGCTTCTGGAACCCGTCGAGGAAGTCGTCATCGACGTGGACGAGGAGCACGCGGGAATCGTGGTGCAGAAATTGTCGGAGCGGAAGGCCGAGATGGTCGAGCTCCGCCCCTCGGGCGGCGACCGCCAGCGCCTCGTCTTCCATGCGCCGACGCGCGGCCTCATCGGCTATCAGTCGGAACTGCTGACGGACACGCGCGGCACGGCCGTGATGAACCGGCTCTTCCACGAATACCAGCCCTACAAGGGCGAAATCGGTGGCCGGGTGAACGGCGTGCTGATCGCCAACGAGCCGGGCGAGGCCGTGGCTTACGCGTTGTGGAACCTCGAAGACCGTGGTCCGATGGTCATCGATCCGGGCGTGAAGGTCTACCAGGGCATGATCATCGGAATCCATTCCCGCGACAACGACCTGGAAGTGAACGTGCTCAAGGGCAAGAAGCTCACCAATATCCGCGCTGCCGGCAAGGATGAGGCGGTGAAGCTGACCCCGCCCGTCCGCATGACGCTGGAGCGTGCGCTCTCCTGGATCCAGGACGACGAACTGGTGGAGGTGACGCCGAAGTCGATCCGTCTGCGCAAGCTCTATCTCGACCCGCACGAGCGCAAGCGCTTCGAGAAGCAGAAGCTCGCCGTCGCTTAAAAGAGACGGGCTTTCCAGCGAGCCCGCTTCCCGTTCTTTCCGAAAAGGCTATGATGCCGCCATTGAACAGGCTGGCGGCATCATGGACCTCTCCTCGCTGATCATCTTTGCCGGTGCGCTTTTCGTGGCGGCCGGGTCTCCGGGCCCGAGCATCGCGGCCCTCGTGGCGCGCGTGATCTCGCGCGGCTTCCGCGACGTGTTCCCGTTCCTGCTCGCCATGTGGATCGGCGAGGCAGTCTGGCTTTCCTGCGCGATCTTCGGCCTGGCCTTCATCGCCGAGACCTTCCACCTCGCTTTCCTCGCCATCAAATATGCGGGCGTCTGCTATCTGCTCTGGCTCGCCTGGAAGATGTGGACTGCGCCCGTCGCCATGGATGACGGAGCCATCCCGCAGGCGGGGAGCCGCTGGAGGCTCTTTCTCACCGGCATGGCCGTCACGCTCGGCAATCCGAAGATCATGATGTTCTATCTGGCCTTGCTTCCCACCATCATCGATCTCTCGGCGGTGAGCCTCGTGGGCTGGGCCGAACTGACTCTCACCATGCTCATCGTGCTGATCGCCGTGGACCTCGGCTGGGCCGTTGCAGCCGCCCAAGCGCGACGGCTCCTGCGAAGCGCGCGCGCCATGCGCATCGCGAACCGCACCAGCGCTTCCATGATGGCTGGCGCCGCGGCGGCGATCGCCAGCCGTTGAGCCACTTGCAGCCGGGTAGAATCCCGGCGTTTTCGCAAAAGCGGCAGATACGAAGAAATCGAGCGGATGCGACCGCATCACGAGGTGCCCGGCAGCACTTTCTCGAGCTCGGGGATCAGTTCGTCGGCGATGCTTTCGGGCGTGAACGGGCCGACATGCTTATAGCGGATCCTGCCGTCGGGGCCGACCAGGAAAGTCTCCGGCACGCCGTAGACGCCCCAGTCGATGGCCGCGCGACCGCTCTGATCCACGCCGATGGCATCGAACGGGTTGCCGAGCTCGCCGAGGAAGCGCCGGGCATTCTCCGGCTTGTCCTTATAGTTGAGGCCGACAAGCCGCAGGCGGTCGTCCTGTGCCAGCTCCATCAGCAGCGGATGCTCCTGCCGGCAGGGCACACACCACGATCCCCAGACATTGACCAGCGTCACATGGCCTTGGAAACCGGCGGGCGAAAGCCCCGGCAAGTCCATGCCTTCAAGCGGCGGCAGCTCTGTCTGCGGCGCGGACTGCCCGATAAGCGCGGAGGGGACAACCGACGTGTCCCTGCCGGAAAAGAGCTGCATGAGGAACACGGCCGAAAGCGCAAGGAAGGCGAAGAGCGGCAAAAGCAGGATCAGCCTGCGGCGTCTCGGTGCGTATTCGTCCGCCGGGCTCATCGCGAACCTCCGGCTGAGCGCCGGCGAACGCCGCGCGATTCGAGCTCCTTGAGCGCGCGCTGCTGGGCCGACTGGTCGAGCAGGATCCACGCCACGAGCCCGGCGATCGCAAGCATGGAGATGATATAGGCCGCGGCCACATAGGCGAGATGGCTCATCGCATGGCCTCCGCGGGCTTCGCGTCGGCTGCGCGGGCGGAAAGCCGGCGCATGGCGATCACCCGGCGACGCCAGATTTCCGTCCGCATGGCCATCAGATGCAGCGCGAGAAACAGGAGCGTGAAGCCGAGCGCGCAGACAAGCAGCGGCCAGAGCAGGCTCGGATGAATGGTCGGGCCGTCCAGCCGGAAGACCGAGGCCGGCTGGTGAAGCGTGTTCCACCAATCGACCGAGAACTTGATGATCGGTATATTGACGAAGCCGACCAGCGTGAGGATGGCGGCCGCCCTCGCCGAGCGGCCGGGGTCGTCGAGCGCACGCGTGAGCGCGATGATGCCGAGATACATGAGGAAGAGCACGAAAACCGAGGTGAGCCTCGCATCCCACACCCACCACGTGCCCCACATGGGCTTGCCCCAGATCGAGCCGGTGGCGAGCGCCAGCGCCGTGAAGACGGCACCGATGGGGGCTGCAGCCTTCAGCGACACGTCGGCGAGCGGATGCCGCCAGACCAGCGTGCCGAGCGCGGAGCCCGCCATCAGGCTGTAGCAGAACATGGAAAGCCACGCGAAAGGCACGTGGATATACATGATCCGGACAGCGATGCCCTGCTGATAGTCCTCCGGCGCGGCAAATGCCATGGCGAGGCCCGCCGCCAGCACCAGCATTGCCGCGCCCCACAGCCACGGCAACACGGTGCCCGACAGCGCCAGGAAGCGCGTCGGGTTGGCAATATCCATCCAGCGGCGGACCGCGTTCTCGCTCATGAGGTCCTAGATAGAGCCCAGCCCGCCGGAGCGCAATTGACGAACGTCAAAGCCGCATGAGGCCTTTTGTCCGGCTCCGGCTCAGTCTGCTGCGCCACGCAGGGCGAGGGCGGCCGCGGCGGGCCCGATGACGGCGAAGAAGAGGGTGAGCGCCGCCATGATGAGGAAAGGCGGCAGGAACGGGTCGGGCTCGGCCACTGCGCCCCTGCTCGCCGCCACGCCGAAGATGAGGACGGGGATCGTCAGCGGCAGGATGATGACCGAGACGAGCAGCCCGCCGCGCGGCAGCGCCACCGTGAGCGCAGCGCCCACCGCACCGATGAAAGTGATGGCCGGTGTGCCGACGAGAAGAGTCAGGGTCGCAGCGGCGAGCCCGACGGGCGGCACGTTCATGAAGACACCGAGGAGCGGCGTGACGGCGACGAGCGGCAGAATGGCCGTCGTCCAGTGCGCCAGGCATTTCGTGAACACCGTGAGCGCCACCATGTGGCGGCTCTCGGTCGTCAGCAGCACATCGAGCGAGCCGTCCTCCCGGTCGGCCTGGAACAGGCGGTCGAGGCCGAGCAAGCCCGCAAGCAGTGCGCCGATCCACAGGATCGCCGGGCCGATGCGGGCGAGAAGGTTGAGGTCCGGCCCCACGCCGAAGGGGATGACGGAGACCACGGCGAGGAAGAAGAGCACGCCGGCCATCGCGCCGCTGCCGGCGCGGATGCCGAGTTTTACTTCGCGGAGGTAGAGGGCGAGCATCAGGCGGCGCTCCGTTCGGAGATGCAGCACCCCTTCTCGCGCCTCTCTGCCCTGCCGCCCATCTCCCCCGCAAGAGGGGAGATTACGCCGGCCGGTTTCGCCGGCGCTCTTTTTGTAGCGCCGCAGATTGGCGAAAGCCCCAAAGAGGTCCGATCTCCCCGCCTGTGGGGGAGACACCCGGTAGGGCAGAGGGGAGCGCGAGGGGAGGAAAGGATGAAAGTCATCTCTCCCCCATCCTCAATTCCTGCGCCCTCTCCAATCCCAGCGGAAGATGCGTCGCCGCGACGATGATGCCGCCTTCCGCCAGATGCCCGCGCATCAGGTCCGCAAATCGCCGTTCCGATGCACGATCGAGCCCGGCGGTGGGCTCGTCGAGCAGCCACGCCGGCCGATGCGATACGAGGAGCCGCGCGATCGCCGCGCGCCGGCGCTGGCCGGTGGAGAGATAGCCGAAGGGCAGGTGCGCGATATCGTCGAGGCCCACCATCTCCAGCGCCTCGTAGGGCGAAAGCCGCGGCTCGCCCAGGAAATCGCGCCAGAAGGCGAGATTCTCCTCCACGGTGAGCGCGGTCTTCATCGCGTTCAGATGGCCGAGATAGTGGCAGGCTGCCCTGGCATCCGGGAACGCCTCCCCGCCGCCGGAAAACGTCACGGCACCTTCCGCCGACGGCAGCAGCCCTGCGACAACCCTGAGAAGCGTGGATTTTCCTGCTCCGTTGGGCCCTGTCACGAGCAGTGCCTCGCCTGCGCCCAGACCAAAGGAGATACCGGAAAAGACGGCCTCTCCGCCGCGCTCGCCGCTCAAGCGCTCGGCGGCGAGCCGCATGGTTTTTCCCTCTCCGGCAATGGCTTATCCCAACCCTTTCCTGAATGCGGCAGAAATGCGCTTATCGCTATAGAACTCTTTTACGAATTTCTCTATATCCGGGGCAACCACGCCAGCGGTCGGCGTGGAGAGCCTTTGTGCCGAACCAGCGCACCGCCGCCTTGACCGGCTGTTACGCAGGGGACGGACGCGGAAATGACCGTACCCGCACCTTTGAGCCTGACGTCTCAGGAAGTCCGTTCCCGTTCGGATGAACAGACCAGATGGGATGATCGCACGTGTCTACTTCACTCGACAGCTACAAATGCCGCCGCACCCTCAAGGTGGGAAACACCGAATACACTTATTTCGACCTCAAGGAGGCGGAGAAGAACGGTCTCGCCGGCGTTTCCCGGCTCCCCTTCTCCATGAAGGTGCTCCTGGAAAACCTCCTGCGCAAGGAGGACGGCCGCTCCGTCAGCAAGGAAAGCATCGAGGCCGTGGCCGCGTGGCTCTCCGATCGCGGTGCCGCGGGCGTTGAGATCGCCTATTCGCCGGCCCGCGTGCTGATGCAGGATTTCACCGGCGTTCCCGCCGTGGTGGACCTCGCCGCCATGCGCGACGCCATGGCCTCGCTCGGCGGCGACCCGCAGAAGATCAACCCGCTCGTTCCGGTGGACCTCGTCATCGACCATTCGGTCATCGTCGATGAGTTCGGCACGCCGCTCGCCTTCGCCCGCAACGTGGAGCTGGAATATCAGCGCAATGCCGAACGCTACCGCTTCCTGAAATGGGGCCAGCAGGCGTTCAAGAACTTCCGCGTCGTGCCGCCCGGCACGGGCATCTGCCACCAGGTCAATCTCGAGTTTCTCGCCCGCGTGGTCTGGAGCCGCGAGGAGGATGGCGATCTCCTCGCCTATCCCGATACCTGCGTGGGCACGGACTCCCACACGACGATGGTGAACGGCCTCGGCGTGCTGGGATGGGGCGTCGGCGGCATCGAGGCTGAGGCGGCCATGCTCGGCCAGCCCGTCTCCATGCTGCTGCCTGAAGTAGTGGGCTTCAAACTCACGGGCAAGCTGCGCGAGGGTATCACCGCGACCGATCTCGTGCTCACCGTCACGCAGATGCTGCGCAAGAAGGGCGTGGTGGGCAAGTTCGTCGAGTTCTTCGGGCCGGGCCTTGCCTCCATGACGGTCGCCGACCGTGCCACGATCGGCAACATGGCGCCCGAATATGGGGCCACCTGCGGCTTCTTCCCGGTCGACGGCGAGACGGTGAAGTATCTTACCATGTCCAACCGCTCCGCCGAGCAGATCGCTCTGGTAGAGGCCTACACGAAGGCGCAGGGCCTCTGGCGCGAGGATGACATGCAGGACCCGGTCTTCACCGAGGTTCTGGAGCTCGACCTCGGCACCGTCGTGCCTTCCATGGCCGGCCCCAAGCGGCCCGAGGGACGCATCGCGCTGGAGGACATCGCCTCCAATTTCGAGAAGGCGCTGGAAACCGAATACAAGAAGACTGTGGACACCGCGAAGCGCTACGCGGTCGAGGGCGAGGATTTCGACCTGGGCCATGGCGACGTGGTGATCGCCGCCATCACCTCCTGCACCAATACCTCGAATCCGAGCGTGCTTCTGGCCGCGGGCCTGCTCGCCCGCAATGCAAACCGGCGCGGGCTGAAGCGCAAGCCCTGGGTGAAGTCCTCGCTCGCCCCGGGCAGCAAGGTGGTGGCAGAATATTACGAGAAGTCCGGCCTGCAGAAGGAGCTCGACCAGCTCGGCTTCAATCTGGTCGGCTTCGGCTGCACCACCTGCATCGGCAATTCCGGCCCGCTGCCGGAGCCGATCTCCAAGACCATCAACGAGAAGGGCCTGATCGGCGCTTCCGTCCTGTCCGGCAACCGCAACTTCGAAGGCCGCGTCTCGCCCGACGTGCAGGCGAACTATCTCGCCTCGCCGCCGCTCGTGGTGGCCTATGCGCTGGCCGGCACCGTGCGCAAGGACCTGACCACGGAACCGCTCGGCGAGGACCAGGACGGCAACCCGGTCTATCTGCGCGACATCTGGCCGACTTCGGCGGAGGTGCAGGAGTTCATCGTCAAGCACGTCACGCGCGAGCTTTTCGCGGAGAAATACGCCGACGTCTTCAACGGCGACGAGAACTGGCGCGCGCTGGAAGCCCCTTCGGGCCAGACCTATGCTTGGGATTCGGACTCCACCTACGTGCAGAACCCGCCCTATTTCGAGGGCATGAAGCCGAAGCCGCGCCCGGCCGGCGACATCGAGGGCGCGCGCGTGCTCGGCCTGTTCGGCGACAAGATCACGACCGACCACATCTCGCCCGCCGGCTCCATCAAGGCCCAGTCGCCCGCGGGAGAATATCTCATGGAGCACGGCGTGGGCGTTGCCGACTTCAACCAGTACGGCACGCGGCGCGGCAACCATGAGGTGATGATGCGCGGCACCTTCGCCAATATCCGCATCCGCAACCACATGCTGGGTGAGAACGGGCGCGAGGGCGGCTACACGATCCACTATCCCTCCAAGGAGGAGATGTCGATCTACGACGCCGCCATGCGCTACAAGCAGGAAGGCGTGCCGCTCGTCATCTTCGCCGGCGTGGAATACGGCAACGGCTCCTCGCGCGACTGGGCGGCCAAGGGCACCAACCTTCTCGGCGTGCGCGCGGTCATCGCCCAGTCATTCGAGCGCATCCACCGCTCGAACCTCGTCGGCATGGGCGTCATCCCCTTCGTCTTCGCCGAGGAGACGAGCTGGAGCGAGCTGGGGTTGAAGGGTGACGAGACCGTCGCGATCGAGGGGCTGGACAACATCAAGCCGCGCGCCAGGATGACGGCCAGGATCACCTATGCCGACGGGCAGGTGAAGGAGGTGCCGCTGCTCTGCCGCATCGACACGCTCGACGAGCTCGAATATTTCCGCAATGGAGGGATCCTGCAATACGTGCTGCGCGACCTGGCCGCCTGACGTGATGCGGGAAAGGGGGAAAACGGTTCTCCGCCCCCGGAAAACCATGAACCGCCGGCCTTGGCCGGCGGTTTCGCGTTTATGCGGCGGACACCACGCCGGTTAACGAAGCCTTCACCGCAACGTGACTTTCCAAGGAAGTTCATTCGCCGCTACCATTAAACAATGCAGCAAAAGGCGGCCCGATAACCTTTGAGGCCGTGACGAGGAAGAGGACATGCGGAGTCTCACCGCTCGCAGAACCATTTTGAAGATGGGCCTTGTGGCGGTGGCGCTGCCTTCATGTTTCCGGGCTTCCAGGGCGGCAGACAGGCCCATCGCGGTGGTGGAGCTGTTCACCAGCCAAGGCTGCAGCAGTTGCCCGCGGGCGGATGCTCTCTTTTCGGAGCTTGCGGACCGCAGCGATCTCGTAGCCCTCGCCTACCATGTAGACTACTGGGACTATCTCGGCTGGAAGGACGACCTCGCCACGCCGGAAAACACCGAGAGGCAGCATGGCTATGGAGAAGTGCTCGGCACCTCCGTCTATACACCGCAGATCGTGATCAACGGGAGGCTCGACGTGACCGGGACGGACCGCAGTGCGGTGCTGGATGCATTGGAGGCGGCCGCCTCCGGCGCACACACCTTCTCTGCGGACGTGACGCTTTCGGCGACGAGCCAGAACGTCGTGATCGACATCGGCAAGGGTCCCGCCCAAGCCACAGGCGCCCATATCATCCTCGCCGCCTACCGTCCTCACAAATCGGTCGAGATCAGAGCCGGCGAAAACAGGGGAAAGACCATCGATTACTGCAATGTGGTCAGGAGCTATCAGACGATCGGCGTCTGGCACGGCAAAGCCGTCCGGCTCGAATTTCCCAAGACGGAGATCAGCAGCAAGGGTGGCGGCTGCGCGGTGCTCGTCCAGTCCGTCGACGGAAAAGGGAACCCCGGCCCGGTTCTGGGAGCAGCGGATATCCCCTCCGTGGTCTGACCGTCCTGGCATCCTGGAGACAAAAAAACGCCGGCACGGCGATTGCCTGTACCGGCGCTGATCTCAGGAGATCGTTGCCTTTCGTTTGGCCTTCGGCCCGGAGTTGGTTCGATCCAAGATCAGCCCTGTGGGCGGGGGGGCTTGGGGTACAGGACTGCTCCGGATCGAACCGTCTCAGGCAACATCCTTATGGTCGGTGCAAAATCAGGCGCAAGCGGGGAAAGAAAACGGCAATAATAAGGCAGGCGATCACCAAATTCGACGGCGGGTATCTTTTCCGTGAGAGCGGTTTGATTGCGAATGGGCTCCGGGGGTTGCATTTCCGGGCGGCCCGCGCCACCTTTCCTGTCACGATACCGTCATGAGGGTGCATGCAGCATGACCGATCTGGGAAGCGGCTCGGAGGGTAGGGACGATTCCGGGAATCTCATCCCGCTCGGCGAGGCCCGCCGGGCGCGGACGAAGCTTCCGATCACCTTTGACCGTCGGGAACTCGACCAGATCCTGCGTGTCTACGGTCGCATGGTGGCGGCAGGCGAATGGCGCGATTATGCCATAGACCACCTCGACGACAGGGCAGTCTTCTCCGTCTATCGCCGGGCGAGCGAGGTTCCGCTTTTCCGCATCGTCAAGGATCCGAGCCTCGCGCGGAAGCAGGGCGCCTACAGCGTCGTGGCCGTCACGGGCGCGATCCTGAAGCGTGGGCACGAGCTTCCCCGCGTGCTGGCCGTCTTCGACAAGAAATTGCGCCTGGTGGGAACCTGAGCCCGATCAGATCCCCCGCTGGAACAGTCTTTCGGGCAGTGATTCCGGGTCCGGCGACAGGGCATTGCCGCCATTGAGCGAAAGCTGCATGAACACCGTGTCCAGCCAGCGGCCGTGCTTGTAGCCACTGCCTTCCAGCACGCCGGCATGGCGGAAGCCGAGTGCGGCGTGCAGCCTCACCGAAGCGCTCTGCGGCGAGCCGTCGCCGATCACCGCGGCGATCTGACGGAAGCCGAGTTCCCTGCATGCGTCGATGAGCGCGGTCAGCAGCAGACGGCCGACACCCTGTCCTTGTGCATCCGGCGCTATATAGATAGAATCCTCGACCAGGAAGCGGTAGGCCCGGCGTGGCCGGAACGGCCCCGCATAGGCGTAGCCCAGCACGCGGCCTTCCTCTTCGGCAACGAGATAAGGATAGCGCCTGGAATTGAGCGCCTTCATCCGGGATGTCATCTCCTCCAGGCTCGGCGGCTCGAGCTCGTAGCTTGCCGTGCCGGTCTCGACGGCATGGGCATAGATTGCGGTGATGGCGGGAAGGTCGGCGGTCTGCGAGGCGCGGATGGTGATCACGGTCAGAAGCTCTTTGCGGCCTGGTTGCACTTTCATGGCAGGACAAGCGGCAAAAGAAAAGGGCGGCTTTGCCGCCTCAGATTGCTGACAAACCCCTGGCGCGG
The DNA here is from genome assembly GCF_029457495.1 of Chelativorans sp. AA-79. Taxonomy (NCBI): domain Bacteria; kingdom Pseudomonadati; phylum Pseudomonadota; class Alphaproteobacteria; order Hyphomicrobiales; family Phyllobacteriaceae; genus Chelativorans; species Chelativorans sp. AA-79. The sequence goes on along the minus strand of NZ_CP120361.1, from coordinate 506,276 downwards.
TCCAGGGGTTTGTGATTCACTGGGACATGTTGAAGCGCCCGGCCCCTGAACAGACTGCCCTCGAGATGGTTACGCTCGAGGATCTGGTTCCGAAGGATCATCTGCTGCGCAAGATTGAGCGGGTGTCGACTTTTCCTTGATCCATGTCTGACGGCTGCGCTCTACTGCGCCGACAATGGCCGTCCGCCGCTCGATCCGACGTTGATGTTCAAGGCGCTGTTCATCGGCTATTTGTTTGGGGTGCGTTCGGAACGCCAGTTGGTGCGTGAGATCGAGGTCGACGTCGCCTATCGCTGGTTCCTGCGTCTGAAGCTGGCGGACAAGGTGTTCGACGCCTCGACACTGAGCCAGAACCGGCGCCGGCGCTATCGGGACGAGGCAATAGCGCAGGGTATCTTCGACCGCATCGTCGAGCAGGCGATCAAGGCCGGGCTGGTCGACGGCACGGTGCTCTACACCGACAGCACGCATCTGAAGGCCAACGCCAACAAGGGCAAATACGATCTTGCCATGGTCGCCAGTCCCGCACCGGCTACTGGGCCGAACTCGACCGGGCGATCGATGCCGAACGCCAAGGCACAACGCACCATCGTCCGCGACGTCTGGGCCGAGGCGAGGGAGGGCCTCGATGCCAACCGGCTGACGGCTTGGGGCAAGGCCGTCTACCGCCGCCGCAAGGAGACGGCCGAACGCTCCTTCGCCGATGCCAAGCAGCTCCATGGCCACCGCTACGCCCGCTTCCGAAGTCTGATGCGCGTGCGCGTCCAGTGCCTACTCGCCGCCGCAGCCCAGAACATCAAGAAGATCGTCCTGGCGATCTGCCCCAAGCCTGCTCCCCGGCCCCTCTGAGGCCGGCGCAACCCTGACAAACAGTCCTGACGAAAATCAAAGGTCGTCAGCCGGATACAAAAACCCCGCCGAAAAATCGACGGGGTTTGTCAGCGGTCTGAGCCGGGCAAAGCCCGGCCTTTCCATATCCCGTTCCCGGTTGCGCTATTCGCGGCTGCTGCCCAGGAACTGCAGCAGGAACATGAACAGGTTGATGAAGTCGAGATAGAGCCTCAGCGCGCCCATGATGGCCTTGCGGCCGGCCACGAGCTGACTGTCGCCCTCGTAGTACATCTCCTTGATCTGCTGCGTGTCGTACGCGGTCAACCCGGCGAAGACCAGCACGCCGATCACCGAGATGGCGAACTGCAGCGCCGAGGAACCGAGGAAGATATTGACAATGGAGGCGATGATGATGCCGATGAGCCCCATGAACAGGAAGGAGCCCATGCCGGACAGGTCGCGCTTCGTCGTGTAGCCCCACAGCGACAGGGCGCCGAAGGAAGCCGCGGTGATGAAGAACGTCCGCACGATGCTCTCGCCCGTATAGACGAGGAAGATCGTCGACAGCGACAGGCCCACCAGGGCCGAATAGACCCAGAACGTGGTTTGTGCCGCCGAGACGCTCATCGTATGGATGCGGAAGCTCATGAAGAAGACCAGCGCCAGGGGGGCGAAGATCACCACCCAGCGGAAGGCGCTCTGGTAGATGAGCTGGCCGAAGGCCGTCAGCTGGCCGTCCGCCACAGCGAAGTTGAAGGCACCCCATGCGGCAAGGCCCGTGATGGCGAGCCCCAGAGCCATGAGGTTGTAGACCCGGATCATGTAAGCGCGCAGGCCCTCGTCGATCGCTGCGTCCGCGCGCGCGCCGGGCGTCACACGGGCCTGATAATTGCGAAGGTCAGCCATTTGTTCCTCTTTCTCGCTACTCTCCCGTCGGGTGTCGGCCACGTGGCCGCTCGCCGCTGGCGGGAGTCCAGCATGCGTGCTGCAAATATGATGTTTGTTTGTGCCAAGAGCAAGCCCCACCCTGGTGCAAAAGAACGTGTCCGAGCAGCGGAAATGGAATGCGCCCGCTCCTACAGATTCCGCAGAACGGGCGCGGCCTTGTGGCCGAGCACGCGCCAGGTGCCGACGAGGCCGAAGCCAACCGTGAGGACGAGCGCGATCAGCACCGTCGATAGGGCCACCTCGGGCAGGAAGGTCCAGGGCAGATTCATGATCTGCGACACGACGTACCAGCCGGCGATCCCGCCCGCCGCCAGCGCGAAGACTGCCGTGGCGAGCCCGATGAGGAGATATTCGAGGGCGAATGCCTTGATCAGCGTTCGGCGCGTGGCGCCCAGCGTCTTCAGCACCACGGCGTCGTGAATCCGGGCGCGGTTGCCCGCCGCCAGGGCGCCGGAGAGTACGAGCACCGAGGCGACGAGCGCCACCGCCGCCGCGGCGCGGATCGCAGTCGCGAGCTGCCCCACGAGCCGGTTCACCACCTCGAGTGCGTCCTTCACCCGGACCGTGGTAATGGTTGGAAAGCTGCGGGTGACCGCGTTGAGAAGGCGCGCGTCGTCGGCGTCGTTGGCGCTCGCGTCCGTCAACGTGGCGAGCCAGGCATGCGGTGCCCCAGCGAAGGTGTTGGGCGTGAAGATCATGACGAAGTTCATGGAAAGCGTTTCCCACTCCACTTGCCGGAAGCTCGCGATGCGCGCGGTGATGCTGCGGCCGAGCACGTTGACCGTGATCGTGTCGCCGAGCTTCAGCCCGAGTTCCCGCCCCTCGTCCGCCGTGAAGGAGACCAGCGGCTCGCCGTCGTAATCCTGCGGCCACCACGCGCCTTCCGTCAGCGTGGCGTTCTCGGGTTTCGTGTCCGAATAGGTGATGCCGCGGTCGCCGCGCAGCACCCATGCGCCTTCCGGCGGGGGCTTGATATTGCTTGTGTCCACCTCGTTGAGGGCCGTGATTCGGCCGCGCAGCATGGGCACGCGCGCCAAGCGACTGGAAGGCGCCAGGCTCTCCACCAGCCGCGTGAAGGGCTCGACCTCGTTCGGCTGGATATCCACGAAGAAGAAATTCGGGGCGATCTCGGGCAGGTTGCTGGAAATCTGCCGCCGCAGATTGCCGTCGATCAGCGCCAGGGTGGCGAGCAGCGTCAGCCCGAGACCGAGCGAAAGCACCACGGAGGGCGTGAGTGCGCCGGGGCGGTGGATGTTGCCGATGGCGAGCCTGAGCGCGGTGGAGCGCACGCGCGGCGCGCGGCGGGCGAGCGCTTGCACGGCCGAGCCAACGCCCCTCAGCACCAGAAAGGCGGCAATCGCGGCGCCGACAAAGATTGCGGCGATGTCCCGCTCCTCGGAATTGAGGATCGCGAGCAGCGCAAGCCCCGCGGCTATCATGCCCGCCGCGCCGAGATAGAAGGGCCTCGGCCAGCCCTTGGCATCGATGCCCATCTCGCGGAAAAGCGCCGTCGCCGGCACGTCGCGTGCCCGGCCGAGCGGAAGGAGCGCGAAAACGAGGGTGGTCAAGAGGCCGAAGAGCGCGGCAAGTCCGAGCGCTCCCGGATAAATGCCTCCCTCGGCCGGTACCGGCAGCACCGAAGCCAGCATGGCGCTTGCCGCGAAAGGCATCAGCGCCGCAAGGACAAGTCCGGCGGCGATCCCGATCAGCGCGATGAGCAGGATCTGGATAAGATAGATCGTCACCACGAACCCGCCGGAAGCGCCGAGGCTCTTGAAGGTGGCGATGACCGCGCGCTTTCCGTCGAGATAGGCGCGCACGGCATTCGCCACGCCCACGCCGCCCACCAGCAGCGCCGTGAGCCCGACAAGCGTCAGGAACTGGGAGAAGCGCTCGATATTGGAGGAAAGGGCTGGTGCGGCATTAAGCCGCGTGCGGATGCTCCAGCCCGCATTCGGAAAGCGCTCCGCGGCCTCGTCCCGCAGCGCCCCCAGTTCCTCCTCGCTCGCCCCGCCCTCCAGGCGGATCTTGTAGGCATGCTCGACCAGGCTGCCGGGCTGGATGAGGCCGGAGGCTTCGAGCCCGCCGAGCGATACCATCAGCCGCGGTGCGAAGCCGAAGCTTTCCGACACCAGGTCGGGCTCGCTCACGAGCTCGGCGCGCAGCTCGAAGGCTTGGCCGCCCAGCATCAGCCGGTCGCCGACGGAAAGATCGAGCCGCTCCATGAGGAGCGAGGGAGCCGCCGCGCCGTAGGCACCATCATGGAGCCCGAAGAGCGCCTCGTACGAAAGCGTGGGCTGCGTCACCAGCGCCCCGTAGAGCGGATAGCTCTCGTCCACCGCCTTGGCCTCGACCAGCGCCTGGTCGGAACCGTCGGGCAGCCGGGCCATGGAGCGCATGTTTGCGCTGACGGCCACTTGGCCGAGCGAGGAGAGCCAGGTCTGCTCTGCCTGGTCTGCCTCGCGCTGGTTGAGTTCGAAGCGAATATCGGCGCCAAGCAACTCCTGTCCCTGGGTTTCGACCGCGCCGCTGATGGCACGCGCCACCGAGTTGACGCCGCCGATGGCCGCAACGCCCAATGCGATACAGGCGAGGAAGACGAGAAAGCCCGAAACGCCGCCGCGCATTTCGCGCAACGCGAAGCGCAGCGCCAGGGCAAGGCCCGCGTTCCGGCGCGCCCTCCTGCCGCGCTCTACGGAAACGCCTCTCTCATCGACGGCTGCTTCCCTCGAAGGCATGGGTCAGCTCGCCGGCACGGCGTCGGCGGGAATCTCGATGCGGCCCGAGCGCATCGCCACCTGGCGGTCGCAGCGCTCGGCAAGCGCGGGATCGTGGGTGACGAGCACGAGGGTCGTACCGCGCTCGCGTGCGGTCGAGAAGAGCAGGTCCGCGATCTGCCGGCCGGTCGCCTGATCGAGATTGCCGGTGGGCTCGTCGGCGATCATGATCGCGGGCTCCGGCGCCAGAGCGCGGGCGATCGCGACACGTTGCTGCTCGCCGCCGGAAAGCTCGCCCGGATAATGCGTCACCCTTTCCCCGAGCCCCACCGCCTCCAGCTCCCTTACGGCGATGGCGAAGGGATCGGGATGACCGGCAAGCTCAAGCGGCACGGCCACGTTCTCCAGCGCCGTCATGTTGGGGATGAGGTGGAAGGACTGGAAGACGATGCCGATCATCCGGCCGCGGAAGGCCGCGACGGCGTCCTCGCCGCGCGCGTCGATGCGTTCTCCGGCAACGGCCACGCTGCCGCTGTCCACCTTCTCGAGCCCGGCGATGACCATCAGGAGCGTCGACTTGCCGGAGCCGGACGGACCGACGATGGCCGTCGATCTGCCACGTTCCACCGACAGGCTGACCCCCTTGAGCACGTGGACGGACGAAGCGCCCTCGCCCAGCCGGAGCGAAACATCCTTCAGATCGATCACGGGTGTGGTCACGGGCAAGGCGTCCTATATGTGAGAAAACACGGGCGCGGGTCCGGCTGATATGGGTTGAGTTTCATGGCAATCAATTCTTTGGACAAGTTTTTCGGTGCTGTCTCGCCGCTCGCGAAAATTTTACCGGCGGTGACCGCCGTCTTCCTGCTCGTGGCCGCCGCACAGCCGGCGCGTGCCGAACCCTTCAGCATCGTTGGATTCGGCGACAGCCTGATGGCCGGTTATGAGCTTGCCCCGGACGAGGGCTTCACCGAGCGGCTCGAAGCCGCCCTGCGTGAAGGCGGGTATGAGGTGACGGTCGCAAATGCCGGGGTCTCCGGCGATGCGACCAGCGGCGGCCTCTCGCGGCTCGACTGGTCGGTGCCCGACGGCACCGATCTCGTGGTCCTGGAGCTCGGCGCCAACGATATGCTGCGCGGGCTCGATCCCGCCTCCACCGAACGGAACCTGTCGGAGATCGTCGAGCGGCTGCAGGAGCGCGGAATCGGAATCCTGCTGCTCGGCATGTATGCGGCTCCCAATCTGGGTCCCGACTATCAGCAGGCCTTCAACGGCATCTATCCGCGCCTTGCCGAAAAGTACGACCTCCCGCTCGTCCCTTTTTTCCTCGAAGGCGTCGCCGGAAACGCCTCGCTGCAACTCGCGGATGGAATGCATCCGAACGCGGCCGGGATCGATCGCATGGTGCAGAACGTTCTGCCCGAGGTGCAAAAGCTCATCCGGGAGCAAAGGCCGAACATGTAGGGGGAGAGTGGGAGAAACCGCTTGCCCCGGGACTCAATCGATGATTCGCTGCAACTGATGTAGCGAATCGAGGAGGTTGCCATGCCGCGACTTTTCACCGCCCTCGAGATTCCGCGCGACGCGGCCCTGTCACTCTCGCTCTTACGCGGCGGCCTGCCGGGAGCACGCTGGGTCGATGTCGAGAACTATCATCTGACATTGCGGTTCATCGGCGATATCGAAGGCCATGTGGCGGACGAGATCGCCAACGCACTCGACCGGGTGCGTCGTCCCTCCTTCCAGCTTACGCTCTCGGGCGTCGGTGCGTTCGGCCAGAAGAAGCCGCACGCGGTATGGGCCGGTGTCGCGGCCTCGCCCGATCTCCAGGCGCTTCAGGGGGAGATCGAGCGCATCTGCCAGCGGCTGGGCCTGCCGGCCGATCCGCGCAAATTCACGCCCCACGTCACGCTGGCACGGCTGAAGAACGCGTCCCCGCACGATGTGGCGGCCTATCTTTCCGCCCGTGGCAACTTCGCCGCAACCCCCTTCCGGGTGGGGCGGTTCGTGCTGATGTCCTCGCGTGAATCGGTGGGCGGCGGCCCCTATGTGATCGAAGAGGCCTGGCCGCTCCTGCGTGCCGAGCCCGGTCGTTCCGCCAATCTGGCGGCGAGCGCCTCGGAAGCTTCGCGGATCGTCCAGTAGATCGCCGCGAAGCTGTCTTCCCCTTCGTAATAGGGATCCGGCACCTCCTCCTTACGGCCGAGCGCATAATCGAGGAAGAGATGAATGCGCTTGCGCGCTTCCGGCGGGGCGATGCGACACAGCCGCCGGACATTCTCCCGGTCCATGCCGAAGATGAGGTCGAAGCGCGCGAAGTCGGCCGGGCCGACCTGCCGCCCCCTTTGGCTGGAAATGTCGATGTCGTAGCGCCGCGCCACGGCGACCGAGCGCGGATCGGGCGCATGGCCCACATGCCAGTCGCCGAGTGCCGCCGAATCGATCTCGAATCGGTCCTCGAGCCCCCTCTCGGCCACGACGGACCGGAAGATGCCTTCCGCCAGCGGCGAGCGGCAGATGTTCCCGAGGCAGACGAAAAGAATGGCGGTGCGGGGCTGTTCGGTCATGGCTCGTGCGTTATCCTCTGTATGCGATAGCACGGAGGACCATGATGGCAAGACAGAAGCTCGACAGGAGGGAGGCGGAGGAAGCGCTCGCCGGTCTCGAAGGCTGGGAGCTTGCCGCGGAAGGAGACGCGATCCGTCGCCGCTTCACCTTCGCCAATTTCAACGAGGCTTTCGGCTTCATGTCGCGGGTGGCGCTGGCGGCGGAAAAACTCGACCACCATCCCGATTGGTCGAACGTCTACAAGACGGTCGACGTCACCCTTAGCACCCATGATGCCGGAGGGCTGACGGAGCTCGACTTCAAGCTGGCGCGGAAAATGAACGCCTATGCAGGCGGGTGAGCCACGCAGCGGCGACATTGCATTCGCGGGAACCCCTCCCCACATCCACCCGCGAGGAGTGATCTGGATGGATGATGTGAAGATCGGCGAAATCCTGGCTCCGGTCAGGCCCGAGGAAAACAGCCGCCGCGAGAAGGCCGTGAAGCGGAGATTCTGGCGCACGGTGAAGAAAGCCGCCCGCCAGGTGCCCTTCATGGAGGATGTGGTGGCGGGTTATTATTGCGCGCTGGACAGCAACACGCCGACGCGCGTTCGCGGCGTGCTCATCGCCGCTCTCTTCTACTTCGTCCTGCCGCTCGATGTCGTTCCGGATTTCTTGGCCGTCTTCGGGTTCACCGACGACGTGGCGGTGCTTGCCGCCGCACTCAGCGCCATCCGTGCCCATATCACACCGGCGCATCGCCTGGCCGCCCGGCGTGCGCTCGCGGATGTGGATTAGCACGGGCTGTCTCGCCCGATCACATCCGGACGGGAACGCTCCACTTTTACTTCCGGGTGGGTCAAATTCTTGCCTTCTTCCTCCGATTCAACCTCGGACTGGGGTTTGAAAAGCCGTTCATCGTGCCTCTTCGTTGTGCCGGCTGCCGAACGAGAAGCGATGCCTGAGGCGAGGAAACTTTGGGCGGATTATCTTTTGGTAACCCAAATTCAATAAAAATGGAGCAATCAGGCCCAGGCGCCTGATCGCTCAGGGGTAGCATTTGGCAGGCAAAGATACGGTAAGGACAATGCGTGGATTTCTCTCGTCCCTCTTCATGCTTTGCACGATCCTGGCCGCGGGGCCGGCTTTCGCGCAGGCAACCGCCGTCGGCCAGCATCGTGACTGGGGCACCTACAGTTATCAGTCGGGGAGCGGCAAGGTCTGCTATGTCATGAGCGTGCCGAAGCAGAAGGAGCCCTCCAGCCTCGATCACGGCGACATCTTCTTCTTCGTCAGCCAGAAGCCGGGTCAGAACGTGGCTTTCGAGCCGCAATTCATCGCCGGCTACGATCTGCGGGAAGGCTCCAAGGTCACCGTCTCGGTGGGCAGCAGGTCCTTTACCATGTTCACCCAGGGCAAGTCGGCCTGGATGGAGAACGCGGCCGAAGAGCCGCAACTCATCGCCGCCATGAAGGCGGGATCGGATATGCGCATTTCCGCCACCTCGCGCCGCGGCAACAACACGAACTACACCTTCTCTCTGCTCGGGCTCACTGCCGCCCTCGATTCCATCCAGAGCTGCAAATAGCGAGGCTGCGGGTGTTTGCGGCCCTGGCAACAGGCCGGGGACATTCTTCAGGAAAGGACGGCGATGCGCGTCCGGCGGGACAGGAACCGCAGGAGTCGGGCCATGTCACGTGGGCTCACGGCGATACAGCCCTCGGTGGGCATCATGCCTTCCCGCGCGATATGCAGGAAGATGGCGCTGCCGGCGCCGCGCTTGCGCGGCCGGATGTTCCAGTCGAGCACCACGCAGACGTCATAGAGCCTGTCCTGCCGCAGCATCCTCTCATGGCTCGCCGCGATGGGCAGGCGCACCGGCCGATTGTAATTGGCGTTGCAGGGCGCGTCGCACCACCCGAGATCGGGCCGGATGGGCAGGACGGGAAGACGGGCAGGTCCGATGCCGCCCGACCGCCGGTCGGGGCGGAAATAGATTCTCTGCGGACGCATCGTGGCGAGCGGCGTCGCCCCGTCGCCCTCGCGCTTGAAGGCGCTTACTCCCGAGCGCCCGAGCGCGCAGGCGAAGACCAGCCCGCCAATAGCGAGGAGGCCCCGGCTCCGGTCACCGGGGCGTGTGCTAACCTTGAGAACCGGAGCTTTGGGGCGTCTGTCGGAAGCCGGCGTGCCTTGCCGCTTTTTCTGGCGTATAATTGATTTGTTCAACAAAGAATCACGACGGGCTTTCATAGTCGGCTTATTGCACATAAACGGGACGTTCTGCCAAGCAGGGGGCTGGTCAACGCCATCTGGCGAAAAATTGATGGATCGAAAATGACGCCACGCACCATCCTGATCGTCGACGACGACGATGACCTGCGCTCCACCCTGGTCGAGCAGCTGGCTCTCTACGAGGAATTCGACCTCATCGAGGAAGCCACGGCGACCAAGGGGATCCAGGCCACGCGCAATGCCATGGTGGATCTCACCATCATGGATGTGGGCCTGCCCGACATGGACGGGCGCGAGGCCGTGAAGCTCCTGCGCAAGGGAGGCTATCGCGCCCCGATCATCATGCTGACGGCGCAGGACACCGATTCCGACACCATCCTGGGGCTTGAGGCCGGCGCCAACGACTATGTGACGAAGCCTTTCCGCTTCGCCGTCCTGCTCGCGCGCATCCGCGCGCAGATGCGCCAGCACGAGCAGAGTGAGGATGCCAGCTTCACGGTGGGGCCGTATACGTTCAAGCCCAGCCAGAAGCTGCTGATCGACCAGCGCGGCAGCAAGATCCGTCTGACGGAGAAGGAGGCGGCGATCATCAGATATCTCTATCGCGCCGAGCAGAAGGTGGTCACGCGGGACGTCCTTCTCGAAGAGGTGTGGGGCTACAATTCCGGCGTGACGACGCACACGCTGGAGACCCACGTCTACCGTTTGCGCCAAAAGATCGAGCGCGATCCTTCCAAAGCCGAGATTCTTGTGACAGAAAGCGGCGGATACAAGCTCGTTCCCTGAGCCGGCGGGTGGGGAAAACCATAACACGGGAACGGGCGCGGGGACGGATCCGCCATGGCGCTGGACGATGACATCCGCGTGTTGTCCGGCGTGAGACTCTTTGAGGGTTTCACGCGCGAGCAGCTACGCCTGCTGGCCTTCGGAGCCGAGACCATCTCCCTCGGCGCGGGGCGGAAGCTCTATTCCGAAGGAGCGCCGGCCGATTGCGCCTTTGTGATCGCCTCCGGCGAGGTGGCACTCTATCACCAGAACGCCGACCGCCGCGACCTGATCTCCACATATGGGCCCGGCGCCATCCTGGGGGAGTTCGCGCTGATCGCCGAATCGGAGCGGCTGACCAGCGCAGTCGCCCAGACGGACGTCACCGTGATCCGGCTGAGCCGCTCCATGTTCCGCCGCATCCTGGAGGAATTCCCGGAAGCAGCCGAGGACCTGCACCGCCGCATCTCAGCCGATCTTCAAGCCATGCTGGCGCGCATCAGCGCCATTGCCGCGAAGCTTGGCAGGTAGCGCCGCTCCCGGAGCGGGTTGCGTTCGCTTTTCAGCCGCGTTTGTGCGACGGCAAGTGCTTCCATTTGCCTGCGAATGCTCCAAACAGAAAAGACCGACCCCTAGGGGCCGGCCTTTTCACGTGTTGCCTGAGATCCGAAGCTTAAGCTTCCTTGGGCTCCAGCACCTGCCGGCCGCGATACATGCCGGTCTTCAGGTCGACATGGTGCGGGCGGCGCAATTCGCCGGAATTCTTGTCTTCCACGTAAGTGGGTGCCTTCAGCGCGTCGGCCGAGCGGCGCATGCCGCGCTTGGACGGCGAGGTTTTTCTTTTGGGAACAGCCATCGTACTCTCCGGTATCGGTCAAAGGCCGGTGCGGCTCCGTCGCGGAGCCTCGCCACCGGCCTCAAATCTCGCAATTGGGGCCCGCCTATACACGGGAAAACGCTGCTTGGCCAGTGGGCGCAGTGATTTTTCGCGCCTACAGGGCGCCGCATCAATCACGGTTTTCGGCACCGATGTCATACAGCTCGAGCAGACCACTGTCGATCAGCTTCGCGTGAAGCATCAGCAGGATGATCCCGGCATCCTGACCCTCGCCCTCATCAAGCGCCGCTTCCATGCGGCGGGTGACGCTTTCGAGCCGCGGCTCTCCGTTGTGTGCAGCGAAATCGCCGCTGCCGAGGATGCAGAAGGCCATCAGTTCGCCCACCGGCGGATAGGCGGAGGCGGACGGCTCCGCCTCCTCCCGGCTCATCAGCGTGACGGCGGCGAGCTTCACGCCCTCCGGCACGCTGTCCGGATGTACGCCCGCCCGCCGCAGTGCCTCGTCGAGCCGCCGCATATCCTCGGACCGGCCGAAGATGCCGAAGAAACCGATCGAGGAGCCGCGCTTCACCATTCAGCAGCGAACCTCCCTATTCCAGGCAGTCGTCATAGGCGCCGGCCCTGCGGGCGCGCACCTCGATCACCCCGACCACGCGGCGTGCCCCGGCGTCGGGGTTCAGAGGGTTGCGGAGGAACGGGTTGGGCAGGGCCGCCGCAAGCAGGGCCGCCTGCCGCGGCGAAAGATCTTTCGCCGGCCGGCCGAAATAAAACTGCGCCGCCGCTTCGGCGCCATAGATGCCGGGACCCCATTCCGCAATGTTGAGATAGATCTCCATGATGCGCCGTTTGGGCATGACCGCGTCGAGATAAAGTGCGAGCGGCGCCTCGACCCCTTTGCGCAGGAAGGAGCGGCTCGGCCAGAGGAAAAGGTTCTTTACAGTCTGCATCGGGATCGTCGAGGCGCCACGCGCCCGCTCTCCCGAGAGCGCCTCGTCGATCGCCGCCTTGAGTTCGCCGAGATCGATGCCCGAATGGGAGCAGAACTGGCCGTCTTCCGACATCATCACCGCATGCACGATGGGCGTGCCGAGTTGGTCGAGCGGAGTCCATTGGCGCTGATAGCCGCTGAGCGTCACCAGGTCCCCGATCATCAGCGTGGAGACCGGATGCACCCACGGCACCCGGTAAAGGAGCGTGAGACCGAGCGGCAGCAAGGCGAGCACGACGAGAATGGCCACGAGCCTGCGCATGACGCGCCGAATGATCCGCGACCGGCCCCGCCGGCGCGCTGCGCCGGACCGCCTCTCTGCTTCCACCGACGGTGCCTCCACGCCGTTCTCCCAGCTTTCCCTTTGGGCATAGCGACAGGCTACCGCAGTGGCAACCATAAACGGCCGGCAGTCTCTTGACCGGAGGGACGAATGCCGTCATCGCTCCCGCATGGACGAGATGACGCTGCCTTCCTTCGAAACCCTGCTGGCGCTCAGCGCGCAATCGGTCGAGGACCTGCTGCGCCGCCTTCTCGACGAGCGCGTGCGCGAGGGCGAGATCCTGCGGCCCGAACGTCTTCTCGCGGCAATGCGGCACGGGGTGCTGAACGGGGGCAAGCGGCTTCGGCCTTTCCTGGTGCTCGAAAGTGCCGCGCTCTTCGATGCGCAAGGCATGGCGGCCTTCCGCGTGGCCGCAGCGCTCGAATGCGTGCACTGCTATTCCCTCATCCACGACGACCTGCCGGCCATGGACGACGACGACCTGCGCCGCGGCCAACCCACGGTCCACCGCGCCTTCGACGAGGCGACGGCCATCCTGGCGGGCGACAGCCTGCTGACCTATGCCTTCGATATCATCGCCGACGCGGAGACGGAGCTTGCGCCGGCCACGCGGGCCGAACTCGTCCTCAAGCTGGCGCGGGCGGCAGGCCCGGGCGGCATGGCGGGCGGACAGGCCCTCGATCTCATGGCCGAGAAGCTGCCGCCAGACGAAACCGGCATCGTGCGGCTCCAGGCCATGAAGACCGGCGCGCTCATCCGCTTCGCCTGCGAGGCGGGCGCCGTCATCGGCAATGCGGGCCCTGCCGAGCGGGAGCGGCTCTCCTCCTTCGGCGCCGCCATCGGGCTTGCCTTCCAGCTGGCGGACGACCTCCTGGATCTTACCGCCAGCGCCGAGGACATGGGCAAGGCGACCGGCAAGGACGCCGCGGCCGGCAAGGCCACGCTTGCCGCTTTCCACGGCGAGGCATGGACACGCAGGCAGCTCGCCGGGCTGGTGGATCAGGCCGAAGAACTGCTCGAGCCCTTCGGCGAGAAGGCCACCGTGCTGCGCCTTGCCGCCCGTTTCGTCGCGGAGCGGGACCGCTGAAGCCACTCAACCGCCCTTCACATTGGCCACGAGGAAATCCAGGAAGGCCCGCACGCGGGCGGGCAGATACCGCCCCTGGCCCACATAGACGCGGCAAGAGGGTTTCGCCTGGCTCGACCCGCCGGCGGTCTGACCTATCATCTGCGGTGAGTCGGCACCGCGAACGCGGTCGCCGGGTCACTGCAGCACGAGTTCACCGGTTATCTTGCGCCACTCGCTGGGCGAGATGAGCTGTCGGTGCGTGTAGCTCACCGAATGCAGCGGTCCCTCGAGCGAGTCGCGCCAGAATTCGATGAACCGGTACAGCTCGGGAAATTTTGGAGCGATGTCGTAGTGCTGCCAGATGAAGCTTTGCAGCACATGCGGGTGATCGGGAAGATGGTACAGAAACTGCGCGGTGGTAAGACCGTAGCCTTCCAGCATCAATTCGGTTTCGCGGGTGTCCTGCATGGATGTCCTTCCAATGCCGTTGCTGTTCCATTGTGTCTCGGGCGGGCTTGACCCGTCCAGAGAAAAAATGCTTCTGGCAGCGCAAAGTTCCTGGAAATACAGCATGTTAGCAGCGCTCAATCTTGAGTGCTGACAAGAACGCGTCCGCTTCTGCGACAGATGCCGAGTGTCCATCATTGGTCTGATATTGCCGTCGCGGCCAGAATGGTAATAATGCGCGCCGATGCGTGGGGCGGCGTCCCTTGACGGGGCGAAGCTCCGGTAAAATGCCCAGATCCGGAGGAAACAGATGTCCGAAGTGCATGTTCACCGCGTGAAGGCGGCGTGGAAGAAGCGCGCGCTGATCGACGGCGAGACCTACAGGAAATGGTACAAGGACAGCATCAAGGATCCGGACAAGTTCTGGGGCAAGCACGGCAAGCGCATCGACTGGTTCAAGCCCTACACCAAGGTCAAGAACGCCTCCTTCAAGGGCAAGGTTTCGATCAAGTGGTTCGAGGACGGCGTCACCAATGTCGCGCACAACTGCATCGACAGGCACCTGAAGAAGCGTGGCGACCAGGTCGCCATCATCTGGGAAGGCGACAATCCCTACGACGACAAGAAGATCACCTATCGCGAGCTCTATGAGCATGTGTGCCGCCTCGCCAATGTGCTGAAGGCGCGCGGCGTCAAGAAGGGCGACCGGGTGACGATCTATATGCCCATGATTCCGGAAGCCGCCTATGCCATGCTCGCCTGCGCGCGCATCGGCGCCGTGCATTCGGTGGTCTTCGGCGGCTTCTCGCCCGATTCACTCGCCGGCCGCATCGAGGACGGCAAGTCGGATTTCGTCATCACCGCCGACCAGGGCCTGCGCGGCGGCAAGACGATCCCGCTCAAGGAGAACACCGATAAGGCCATCGCCATCGCCGAGAAGGCGGGCGCAAAGGTGCGCCACGTGCTCGTCGTGCGCCGCACGGGCGGCAAGATCGACTGGGTGGAGGGCCGCGACCTCTGGTATCATCAGGAGACCCGTGACGCGAAGGCGGAATGCAAGCCGGAGTCCATGAAGGCGGAGGATCCACTGTTCATCCTCTATACCTCCGGTTCCACCGGCAAGCCGAAGGGTGTGCTGCACACGACCGGCGGCTATCTCGTCTATGCCTCCATGACGCACCAGTACGTCTTCGATTACCAGGACGGCGACATCTACTGGTGCACGGCGGATGTAGGCTGGGTAACCGGCCACAGCTACATCGTCTACGGCCCGCTCGCCAACGGCGCGACCACGCTGATGTTCGAGGGCGTGCCGAACTATCCCGATGCCTCCCGCCTCTGGGAGGTCGTGGACAAGCACCAGGTCAACATCTTCTACACCGCGCCGACCGCCATCCGTGCACTCATGGGTGCGGGCGATCGGTATGTGACGAAGACCTCGCGCAAGTCGCTGCGCGTGCTCGGCTCCGTGGGCGAGCCGATCAACCCGGAAGCCTGGGAGTGGTACTATAACGTGGTCGGCGAGAAGCGCAGCCCCGTGGTCGACACCTGGTGGCAGACGGAGACCGGCGGCATCATGATCACACCGCTGCCCGGCGCCATCGACCTGAAGGCGGGCTCGGCGACGCTGCCCTTCTTCGGCGTCCGGCCGCAGCTCGTCGACGGCGACGGCAAGGAGATCGAGGGCGCAGGCTCCGGCAATCTGTGCATTACCGAGTCCTGGCCGGGGCAGATGCGCACGGTCTACGGCGATCACGAGCGCTTCGTGCAGACCTATTTCTCCACCTACAAAGGCAAGTATTTCACCGGCGACGGCTGCCGCCGCGACGAGGACGGTTATTACTGGATCACCGGCCGCGTCGACGACGTGCTCAACGTCTCCGGCCACCGGCTCGGAACGGCCGAGGTGGAATCCGCCCTCGTCGCCCATCCCAAGGTCTCGGAAGCCGCAGTGGTCGGCTATCCGCATGACATCAAGGGCCAGGGCATCTACTGCTATGTGACGCTGATGGCCGGCGAGAAAGGCTCCGACGGGCTCAAGAAAGAACTCGTCGAGCACGTGCGCCAGGAGATCGGCCCGATCGCCACGCCGGACAAGATCCAGTTCTCCCCCGGCCTGCCCAAGACGCGCTCCGGCAAGATCATGCGCCGCATCCTGCGCAAGATCGCCGAGGATGATTACGGCGCGCTCGGCGACACTTCGACGCTGGCCGATCCGGCGGTCGTGGAGGACCTGGTGGAGAACCGGCAGAACAAGAAGACGGTCCAGGCTTGATGAGCTTTCCTTCTTCAGCTCCTTAGGCGGGCCGTCACGTCAGCCAGCCTGACGTCGGCCCGGGTTTGACCGGCATAGCGCAGCGCGCACTGCAGCAACGTTACGTCATCGGCCGCCGCCGGACGAACGAAGGTGTTCGGCCAGCTTCAGGGGTGCCTTTTGCAGCATCAGCCGCAGGTCGCGATTGAACTGCCGCGGGCTCCTATAGCCAAGAAAGCGGCCGATCTCCCTGCCGTCCTCTACAAGGATAAAAACGGGCGTATAGGGCGGCCTCTCCACATGTTTCAGATCGTCGGGCCAGCGGCGCATGAGATCGACCCGCCGTAGGGGAACCCTCTTTCCGATCTCGCTGGTTGCATATGCCGGCGCCATCTGCCTGTCGAAGCGTATGCAATAGACGCAGCCTTTGATCTCGACGAAAACGAGTTCGGCAGAGAAAACTGTGGGCGCATAGAGAGTGCTGAGCGCTATCGATAGAGCGGCAAGAACTCTGGTCATGTCAGCATCCGATTGGTTGAAGCAGGGGCTTGCGGGACGGCCGGAAATCTGCGGCAGACAGATGCTGCGGGCGACGCGAGCCGTCCGGCCAAGGCTGCTGGATCAGATGTGGAGCGCAGGCTGTGTCATTCCGGAACACCGTCATGAACGCTCGTAGCGAAATAGGTCGGTTTCTGGTCTGTCGTGCCGTCATGCCCGATATGGTGCAAGCAGCGTACCGCGATCCCATTCAGGCGAAGCCTGGTCGGCCCAGGCGGCGGGCAGCAGACGGACGCGATCACCTAGGTGCGCCGGGCATCCCCGGCCGCCCGTGGCGTGCCCGCGAAGCCGGCAGTATCCAATGGGCGACGACATCATTCTCCCTGAACTGAAGCTTTACCCCTTGCGCGATCGCCCTTCGCCATCCACATTGGGGGCAACTGCAACAAACGAAAGGAGGTGATCCAATGTCGAGTGATTTCAATTCCAGCGTGGCCTCGGCGGATTGCCTTACCCGGGAGCAGCCTCTCGGCTAAAGCGCATGACGCGCGGCGCGGCTTTTTGCTGAGCCGCTGGCCGCGTCAGGAATGGAAGACACGGGGGCTGTCCGCAAGGACAGCCCTTTTCCTTTGGATGGGGAGATTCTTTCAGCCTGTGGACGCGCTGGCCGCACTCTACGGCATCGGCCGGTGCATCGTCGGATGGTGCGGCTAAGAGGTCTTATTCCTCGTCTTCGTCGCTCTTGGAGCGCAGCGAAGAGAGCTTCGCGAACACCGCATCCGCGTCGAGCTCCTTCTCCTCCGGCTCCTCCTGGCGGGTCTCCTCGAAGGGCATCTTCTCCGTCTGCGAGGCAGGCAGGAGCGTGTCGCCGGCCGGCGGCTGCTGCGGCACGTTGCGGGAGGCGCGCTGCACCTCGATGTCGAGGTCGATCTGCGAGCACAGCCCCAGCGTCACCGGGTCCATTGGCACGAGATTGGCCGAGTTCCAGTGCGTCCGGTTGCGGATCTGCTCGATGGTCGACTTGGTGGTGCCGACGAGGCGCGAAATCTGCGCGTCCTTCAGTTCCGGATGGTTGCGCACCAGCCAGAGAATGGCGTTCGGCCGGTCCTGGCGCTTGGAAAGCGGCGTGTAGCGCGGTCCCCGGCGCTTCGTCTCCGGCACGCGCACCTTCGGCTCCGAAAGCTTGAGGCGGTAATCCGGGTCGGCCTCGCCGCGCGCGATCTCCTCGCGCGTGAGCTGGCCGGTGATCACCGGATCCATCCCCTTGATGCCCTGCGCCGCATCGCCGTCGGCGATCGCGCTCACCTCCAGCGGGTGGAGCTTGCAGAACTCGGCGATCTGGTCGAAGGAAAGCGCCGTGTTGTCCACCAGCCAGACGGCGGTTGCCTTCGGCATGAGAAGCGTGTTGGCCATCGTAAAAATATCCTGTCTTCGCCCGCGTCCCCAGCGCAGGCGGTGGTCATTGCCACCGATGTATGGGATGGGCGTTATATAGTTGCATTCGTCCATCGAGGCAAGAAAACTATTGTCCGAATTCCTCCGGGGACGTCACGGGACTGTCATCGTCCCGTCATGCGGCTGCAATCCTCGTCTTCCAAGAAGCGGTGTTTCCAACCGAGAGGGAGATGGGGAATGGGACGTCCTTCACTGCTCTTTGCGCTTGCCGCAACGCTTTCGCTTTCCACAGCGATCCCTGCTTTCGCACAGCAGGCCTTCAACCGAATCGCGACGTTCCCCGTCGCCGAGAACCTGCCGGACGACATCGACCCGGCAACCCCGACCTCTTCGGAGATCATCACGGCGAGCGAGGACGGCAACACACTCGTCTATTCCGACAGCCCGCTGGGCGCGATCGGCTTCGTCGACATCACCGATCCGAAGACTCCCAAGGCGGCCGGCATCCTCAAGGTGGAGGGCGAGCCTACCTCGGTGACGGTCGTGGGCGGCAAGGCCTTCGCGGCGGTCAACACGTCCGGGAGCTACACCGATCCCTCTGGCAAGCTGCTCGTGATGGACATTGCCGGCAAGCAGGCGGAGGAGGCATGCACGCTGGCAGGGCAGCCCGATTCCGTGGCCGTCAGCAAGGACAAGCGCTTCCTCGCGATCGCCATCGAGAACGAGCGCGACGAGGACGTGAACGACGGCGCGATCCCGCAGATGCCCGCAGGCACACTCCAGATCGTGCCGCTTGCCGATGGCGTAGCGGACTGCGACGGCATCAAAACCGTGGACCTCACCGGGCTTGCCGCAGTGGCGCCCGAGGATCCCGAGCCTGAGCTCGTGGATTTCAACGACGCGGGCGAGATCGCCGTCACGCTTCAGGAGAGTAACCACATCGCCATCGTTTCGGCCGAAACCGGCGAAATCGTCAGCCATTTCTCGGCCGGCAGCACGAGCCTCGACAATATCGACACACTGGATGACGGCGCGCTGCGCTTCGACCAGTCTGCAAGCGATCTCCTGCGCGAGCCGGACGCCGTGAAATGGCTCGACGACGACCGCCTGGTAGTCGCAAACGAAGGTGATTACGAGGGCGGTTCGCGGAGCTTCAGCATCTTCTCCAAGGCGGGCGAGGTGCTTTACGACTCCGGCGCGGATCTCGACCACCGGGCGGCGCTCGCCGGCCACTATCCCGACAAGCGGTCGGATGCCAAGGGTGTGGAGCCCGAGGGCATCGAGGTCGCCGCCTATGGCGATCAGCGGTATATCTTCGTGGCAGAGGAGCGCTCCTCCCTCGTGGCCGTCTATCGCGATACCGGCGCGGAGCCGGAATTCGTGCAGGTCCTGCCCTCCGGCATCGGTCCGGAAGGCGTGCTGGCCATCCCCCAGCGCAACCTTCTGGTGACGGCGAACGAGACCGACCTGGTGGAAGACGGCGGCGCGCGCTCGCACGTCATGGTCTATGAACTCGGCGAAGGCGCTCCGGCCTATCCGATGATCGCCTCGGTCATGCAGGATGGGCGCCCGATCGGCTGGGGGGCACTCTCCGCGCTCGCAGCCGACCCGGCGCAGGCAGGCCATCTCTTCGCCGCCTCCGACTCGGTCTATGGAGCTCAGCCGGCGATCTTCGCCGTTGATGCGACAAAGACCCCCGCCGAGGTCACCCGCAAGATCGTCGTCAAGCGCGGCGACGCGCCGGCACAGAAGCTCGATATCGAAGGCCTCGCCTCCGATGGCGAGGGCGGCTTCTGGCTCGCCTCCGAAGGGCGCACCGACCGACTCATCCCGCACGCGGTCTATCACGTCGACGCCGAAGGTGTGATTCAAGAGGAGATCGGCCTGCCGCCAGAACTGCTGGCGCATGAGATCCGCTACGGCTTTGAAGGCATCACCACCGTGGGCGAGGGCGACGAGCAGATGCTGGTCATGGCCGTCCAGCGCGAGTGGAAGGACGACCCCAAGGGGCAGGTGAAGCTCCTTGCCTACAAGCCCTCTTCCGAAGAGTGGTCTGCAGCGCGCTACCCGCTCGACGCGACGGAGAAGGGCTGGATCGGCCTGTCGGAGATCACCGCCCACGACGGCGCGCTCTACATCGTCGAGCGTGACAATCTCATCGGCACGGCGGCGAAGAACAAGCGGCTCTACAAGGTTGCGCTCGACGGCTTCAAGCCTGCCGCGCTCGACGGCGATCTCCCCGTGGTGGAGAAGACCCTGGTGCGCGACCTGATCGAGGATATCCGTTCCGCCACCAACGGCTACGTGGTCGACAAGATCGAGGGCTTCACCATCGATGCGGACGGCGAGGCCTATTTCGTCACCGACAATGACGGCGTGGACGATTCCTCTGGCGAGACGATCTTCGTGAAGCTCGGCCGGCTCGACGCCGTGAACTGATCGCCGGGCAAAGCCCTGCTGATAAAACCCGGGACGCACCCGAACGCCCCGGGTTTTTCTTTGATCGCTTCTATATCCAGCACCCAGCTGTCGGGCCGAGGATATAGTGCCGAAAAGGGGGGCTCTTTCGCGGTCAGGCGTAGCTCGCCGCGAAATCGCCTTCGAAGGAGACCTCGGTTGTCCTGAAATCCCCCTTCCAGGGATTCGCTTTCTTTCGTGTCAGCGCCTTGAGGTCGCTGAGCCGCTTTCTGCCAACCTCGTCGAGCGCGTGCAGGACGGCCTCCTTGTCGGGGAAATGTTCCTGGACCGCGTCCAGCCAGATCGTTCGGCCTGCAAGGAAGCCTTGCGCGCCGGCCGCATAGGAGTAGCCGAGCACGCGGTCAAATTGCTCCGGCGTGGCCCCGCCCGAAAGCAGAACCCAGGGAATGCCCGCCTCGCGACAGATGCCCCCGATCTCGGCGAATGCATTTGCGGCTGATTGCGTGGCCGGGCTTCCGTCCATTGCCGGCAGCGACGCGGCGGGCACCGGCGTTTCCAGCTTGAAGAGGTCCACGCCATAGTCCGGCTTGGCGAATTCGCGAACGCTCTCGATGACGAGAGCCGCCTTCTTGTCAGGCGATTCCACGTAGCCGGTCGTGTGGGCGGCGCTGTCCGGGAAGGGATAGACGAGCAGCTCCAGCACATAGGGGATGTCGTAGCGGCGGCACTCTTTGCCGATGGTGCGCACGAAAGCCTGCTGGTGGGCGATGACGTCCTCGCCGGCATCCGGCCGGTACCAGGCGAGCACCTTGACGGCGTCGCCGCCGATCCGCCGGATCTTCTCGACGCTCCAGTTGTCGATCGCACGCGACTTGCGGCCCGAGGATGTCTCCTCGAAGCGATGATCTTCGAGCGTCACGATGAAACCGGTCTTGGATGGCAGGACGTCGATCGCGGCCGGAATGGCGAAATTCGGGTCGAGAAGCATGGAGCTTGCGTCTTCCGCCAAGGCCTTCACGAGCAGACGCTTCACCGAAAGCATATCGGCAAACGTCACGTCCTCCGGTGCGATGGATTTCGCCTTTGCGATGGCACTGATCAGCGGAGGGCGCTGATCCAGCGCCACCATCGTGAAGTACCCGTCCTCATCGGCCAGCCGGGTGAGGCCGCGACTTTTTCCGATCGTGCTCATGCGCAAGTTCTCCATAGATGAAGTGTTTCGTCCAATGTCGGAATCCCGCTGCGTCCACCGGCCCTGGTGCATTTGAGGGCCGCGGCGGCAGAGGCGAAGGTGAAGGCCTCGGCGACCGGCGCGCCGGCGGCGATGGCGAAGGCATAGGCACCGTGAAAGACATCGCCTGCGCCTGTCGTATCGACGGAGCGCACCGGGAAAGCCGGCTGGCGACGCGCCCGGCCATCCTGGCGCCACGTCACGCCCTCGCTGCCCTCCGTCACCGCCGCGACCTTGCACCCGAAGGCGCATATCTCCGCCAGCGGGTCGGCCGCACTGCCGGCGAAGGCTTCCAGTGCGGGCTTTGAGAAGACGGCATGATCCGTCAGCGGCAGGAGAGCCGTGAAGACCTCCGGCTCCGCCATGTCGGCATCCAGCACCGTGGGCGCGCCCGCCGCTCGCGCGGCAGAGAAGGCCGCCGCCGCCCCCTCCGGCCAGCGCGGGTCGGCCAGGACCGCGCCAACCCCGGTGATGCCTGAGATGGGCAGCCATTCCGGATCGACCGGCTGGTCCGCGCCGCGAAAATTGGCGATCTGGCGCTCCCCCGCCGCGTCGACGATGACCCCGGAAATGGAGGAGCGCGCTCCGGGAAAAAGCCGGAAATGCGAGACGTCGACATTCTCCTCTTCCAGGCCGTGCCGCATAAGCCGCCCCTCATGGTCGTCTCCGCCGCGCCCCCAGAATTGCACGCGCGCCCCGAGGCGCGCTGCCGTGACGGCCGCCGTCGCGGCCATGCCGCCGCCGATCGTCGTGAATGCGGATGCGCGAACCTTGCCGCTGCCCGGACCGGCGAACCTGTCGACCGTCCAGATATAGTCGAGGGCCGACAGCCCGAGGCAGATGAGTTCAGGGGTGCGTTCGCACCATTGGGGCGGGAAGCGTGTCATAGCCCGACAACACAATCATGTTTGATCCCGAGATGGTTCTCGATCTCGTATCGCGCGACTGCGCGGCCGGGTGCCGATTGCTCATAGCCGGCGAACGCGTCGGAAGGACTTGTTTCCTCCGCCGGTGGGCTCCATCCGCCCGCCACGGGGCAGGCTTGGGCGAAAACGCTGTTGGTCGGTCCTGGATCGGTCATCGACGGTCCTTGATGTCAGCGTATGGCTTCGCCGGTTTCGCTCGCGAAGAGATGCGCCTTGTTTGCGGCCGGGATCAGCGGGAGCGTGTCGCCGGGCCTGGGCCGCAGGTCGGGCGACACGCGGGCGATCGCGTCGATACCGCCCGCCTTGAAGTGGACGAGCGTGTCGGAGCCGAGCGGCTCGACAAGGCTCACCTGCGCCTTGAAGGCGGCCGGGTCGTCCGGTTTGAACAGGAAGTGCTCCGGGCGTACGCCGAGCACCAGCGCCTCGCCGTTTTCCACGCCGGCCGGCCGCCTTTCGAACAGGCGTGCTGCCTCTATGGACCGTCCGTCCTCAAGGCTGATCTCGCTGCCGGAGATGCGGACCGGGATAAAGTTCATCGAAGGCGAACCGATGAAGCCGGCGACGAACAGGTTCGCCGGCTTTTCGTAGACATCCTCCGGGCTGCCCACCTGCTGGATGATTCCGGACTTCATCACGACGATGCGGTCCGCCATGGTCATCGCCTCGATCTGGTCATGGGTGACGAACACCATGGTGGTGCGCAATTGCTGCGACAGCGCCTTGATTTCGGCGCGCACCTGCGCACGCAGCTTGGCATCCAGGTTCGACAGGGGCTCGTCGAAAAGGAAGACCTTGGGATCGCGCACGATGGCCCGTCCCATCGCAACCCTCTGGCGCTGCCCCCCCGAAAGCGCCTTCGGCCGGCGGTCGAGCAACCCGTCGATATGCAGGAGCGTGGCCGCCTTCTTCACGCGCTCGTCGATTTCGGCCTTGCTCATGCCGCGCATCTCGAGTGCGAAGGCCATGTTCTGCCGCACGGTCATGTGCGGGTAGAGTGCATAGTCCTGAAAGACCATGGCGATATCGCGCCGAGCAGCGGGCACGGTGTTGACGCGCTCGTCACCGATATGGACATCCCCCTCGTTCACCGTCTCCAGTCCGGCGAGAATGCGCAAGAGGGTGGATTTGCCGCATCCGGAAGGACCGACGAGGACCACGAATTCGTGGTCAGGGATGTCGAGGCTCAAATCGGGAATGACGGTCACGCTGCCGAAGCGCTTGACCAGGTTCCTGATGCGTATGGACGCCATCAATTGGACTCCTCGAACGCGAGAACGGGTTTGATCGAGCGCCCGCGGGCGAAATGCGCGAAGCGCTCCGGCAGGGCGTCGAGACCGAACCGCTCGTCCACCAGGCGCGCGTACTGCTTCCTGTGAGCGCGCAGCAGTTCCAGGTTTGCCGGGAAATCCTGCTTGGGGAAATAGAAGGTTCTGAGCATCACGAAGTCCTTGCGCCGGAACACCTTGTCCTCCGTGATGGTCCAGGGGGCGGCGTTCTCGCCCACCAGCACGATCACGCCCTTGGGCAGGATGAGCTCGATGGCGAGGTTGCGCGCGGCATGCGCGCCAGAGCACTCCACGATCATGCTGAAACGCTTTGCACGGCTGCCGACCGGATGCGCGACGGCGCCGAAATCGGTCGCGATCGCCAGCCGCTCCTCGTTGGGATCGGAGACATGGACATTGACGAAGCCGAGCGCCTTCAGTGCCAGAATGACACCCAGGCCGACGGGTCCGGCGCCGGTCACCAGCACGTCCGGCTCCTTCTCGGCCGGCACGATCCGGCCCGCTTCCCTGACGGCATGGGCGGACGTGCCGATCGTATCGAGAAGCAGCGGGCCCAGATCGTCCTCGATGTCGTCGGGAACCGGCAGCAGGCAATTGTCCGGCACCGCCACATATTCGCAGTAGCCGCCGTCCCGGTTCCAGCCGATGAGCGAAGAGACGGTGAGGCACATCTGCGTGTCGCCCGCCAGGCAGGCTTCGCATTCACCGCAATGAAGCGGGATGTAGACGGCGCAGCGTTGGCCGTCCATGGCGTGGCCGCGGTGCTCCACGCGCCCGAAGATCTCGTGGCCTGCGATATGCTCGGCCCCCTTGTGCCACAGCTTGAAATCGGAGCCGCAGAGCGCGGTGCGCAGCACGCGCACCAGCGCCTCGCCCGTTGCCGGCACGGGCATGGGCTTTTCTTCTATGGTGATCCGGTCGTCGCCGTGAAAATCGGCTGCCCGCATGGTTGGTGGATTCGGCATGACTTCACCCTTTGACGGCGCCCAGCGTCAGGCCCGAGACGAGCCAGCGCTGGACGATGACAGCGAGGACGAGAGGCGGCAGGGCGATCAGGGTGGCGGCCGCCATGAGCGCGCCCCAGTTGGTCGACCCCTCTCCGATGAAGTTGAAGGAAGCGGCGATCAGCGTCTTCGTGTCGGAATTGGACAGCACGAGCGCGAAGAGGAAGTAATTCCAGGAGAACACGAAGGCGAGAATGCCCGAGACCGCAAGACCGGAAGTCACGAGAGGCAGCGCGATGCGATGGAAGACGCGAAACGTCGAGCAGCCGTCCACCTGCGCGGCCTCGAAGATGCTGCGCGGAATGTTGTCGAAGAAAGGCATAAGTACCCAGATGACGATCGGCATGGTTATGACCGCATGGGTGAAGATGAGCGCCCAATAGCTGCCGATCATGTCAACCTGACGGAACATCACGTACCACGGCAGAAGGAAGAGCGTACCCGGCGCCATGCGCGCGACGAGCGCGACGATGGCCGGCCAGGTGATCCGAGTCCAGGACACGACGAATGCTGCCGGCGCGCCGAGCAGGATGCCAAGCGCCGTCGAGACTGAAGTGACGATCACGCTGTTGATGCCGTACTGGATGAAGGGTGTCGTTTCCGACAAGGAGACGTAGTTCGAAAGCGTCGGCGTGAACAACAGCGTCGGCGGATAGGCCGTGACCTCGTGCGAAAGCTTGAAGGACGACAAGACCATCCACAGCGTGGGCGCGATGACGATGATGCCCGCCAACGCCAGAAGGATCACGTTGAGATAACCGAGCCAGCGGTCGGCGGAAGCGCTGCTGTTCATATCTCTCCTCCTACCAGGCCACCGCGTTGCGGAGCCGGTTGAGCGCAAGCACCACGCCGAGCACCATGACCGACAGCGTGATCATCAGAGCGCCGGCATAGCCGAGCTGGAAGAATTCGAAGCCGGTCCTGAAACCGTAGATGTTGAGCGTCGTGGAGGCGTTGGCCGGGCCGCCCTGCGTCGTGATGTAGATGAGGTCGAAGAAGCGCAGGAGATCGACGCTGCGCAGCACCGTCGCCGTGACAAGGGTCGGCAGGAGCAGCGGCAGGGTGATTCGAAGAAGGGTCTTCGTCCTGGATGCGCCGTCGATCTCGGCGGCTTCGTAGACGCTGGGCGGCAGCGATTGCAGCCCGCCGAGCACGATGAGCGCCACATAGGGCGTCCATTGCCAGGTATCGACCAGCGCGAGCGTGGGAATGACCAGGGCGGGTGAGGCGAGCCAGTTCGACGGCGGCAGGCCGAGCGAGGTGAGAATATAGTTCGCCGCGCCCAGCGAGGGGTCGAGAATAATGAGCCACATCATTCCCGCCACCACCGGCGGCAGCATGAAGGGCGATATGAAGAGCGAGCGGATGATGCCCGGCAGCCGGCGCGCCCGGAAGAGAAGCAGCGCCAGCGCGGTGCCGCAGACGAGCTGCAGCACCAGGGACAGGGCGTAGAGATAGAACGTGATCCAGAGCCCGTTCCAGAACTGCGTGTCGTTCACCATGCGCGCATAGTTCGCCGCACCGTCGAAACGCATCATCCCGGTCGCGGAAACCGCCTGGAAGCTGATCCAGATCGTATAGCAGAACGGGAAGGCGATCATCGCCACGGTAAAGATGACCGAAGGTGCCGCAAGGGCGGCAAGCTGAGCCCGTTGGGAATTCGACGTGTCCATCCGGCGCTCCGCATTCAGCCCGCGAGATAACCGCCGTCGACAGCGAAGACGCTGCCGGTGACGTAGGAGGACGCGGGCATGGCGAGATGGACGACCGTGGCCGCCAGGTCCTCCGGCTGGCCCCAGCGCTTCAAGGCCGTACGCTCGGCGATCCGCTCGTAGTGCACCCGGTCCTTGCGGCCCTCCGCATTGATCGCGGTTTCGATGAAGCCCGGCGCCACCGCGTTGACGCGAATGCCGTCCGCGGCCCAGGCATGCGCCAGCGCCTTGGTGAGCATCACGACCCCAGCCTTGCTCGCGCAATAGGCGGGAATGCGCGGCAGCGCGGTGAAGGCGTTCATGGAAGCGATGTTGACGATGGAGCCTCCCCTTTCCGCGAGTGCGGCGCGAAAGGCCAGGCAGGTACTGAACGTGCCGGTCAGGTTGACCTCGATCACCTTGCGGAACGTCTCGCGATCATATTCCTCGTCCCGCCGCAGAATGCCGGCGCAGTTGACGAGCGCGTCGACTGCATCGAAGCGGCCTGCATAGCGGCAGACAGCGCCGTCATCCGTCACGTCGAGACATTCGAGCGACAGACGGGGATGGCCCTCCGGCGCGAGGCGAGCGATTTCATCCTCGCTGACACCGGTCGCGCTCACCTCCGCGCCAAGCTTGAGAAAGAGCCGGACGATCGCCGTTCCGATACCGCCGGCGCCGCCGATTACAACGGCGCGGAATCCCGGCGTCAGTTCGAATGGGCTGCTTGGCATTCGGGCTAATCCGATTAGGGGCCGCCCGCATGCGAGCGGCCCGTTGAACGGGATGTGGAACTACTCGCGCGCGATCAGCGCGTTGAGCTGTTCGTCGGCGGCAGCGCAGGCCTCGTCTACCGTGCTCGTGCCGAGGAGGACGGCGTTGACCGCCTGGCCGATATACTCGCGCGATTCCGGATTCTGGACGATGGGATAGCCGACTTCCGAGGTGCCCTTGTCGGCCAGGTGCTCCAATGCCTCCTGCCAATGCTGGCGCACCGGCTGCTCCTCGAGCCAAGCCTGGTAGTCGGGGTCGGAGGCCACCGCGTTGCGTGGCGGTGCGATGCCTTCGAGCGCGAGTTTCGCCTGCATCTCAGGGCTGCTCGCCCACTGCACGAAGTACCAGGCCGCCTCCGGGTTGGAGCTGAACTGCGAGACGGCCAGCGCCCAGCCGATCGTGGTCGGGTGAGAGCCGCCC
The DNA here is from genome assembly GCF_029457495.1 of Chelativorans sp. AA-79. Classification (NCBI taxonomy): domain Bacteria; kingdom Pseudomonadati; phylum Pseudomonadota; class Alphaproteobacteria; order Hyphomicrobiales; family Phyllobacteriaceae; genus Chelativorans; species Chelativorans sp. AA-79. The sequence goes on along the minus strand of NZ_CP120361.1, from coordinate 478,712 downwards.
TCGCCCGCCGGCAGCGGCACGATCGCCGTATCCTCGAGCCGGGCGCCGCCTTCCATGACGGCTGGGAATTCGTTCGAGGACTGGAATGACATGGCCGAACGGCCCTCGCGATAAAGCGAGGTGAGCTGATAGAAGGAGTAGTTGACCACGCCCGGCGGGCCATAGTCCTTCAGCAATGAGGCATAGAGCGAAATCGCCTTCTTGCCCTCCTCCGAGCAGAGGTTCGACTTCCCGTCCGCCATGTAGCTTCCGCCCATATTGTGAAGGAAGTTGCTGAAAGTATAGGGAAGCGCCGGCGCGAGCCCGCGCGAGGCGAAGGCCGTCATGTCGGGAGCGCACTTCTTGAGCTCCGCCGCGACCTCGGAGATCCCCGCAAGGCTCTCGGGGGGATTGAGCCCGCACTTCTCGAACACGTCGGTGCGATAGTAGAGAAGCGGCCCCTCGATGTTCAGGGGAACGCCCGTCAGCGCGCCGTCGAAGGTGGCCGCTTCCACGAGTGCGGGGCTGAAGCCCTTGAAATCGTATTCCGGAGCGGCGTTTTCAGTGGTGTAGGGCAGAAGGTCCTCGTACCAGCCGGCCGCCGCGAACTGCATGCCTTCGCGGGACGGCAGGGTCATGAAGATGTCCACCTCGTCGCTGCGCGCGTTCATGACGGTCAGCAGGCGCTGCCGCATCTGCTGCTCCTGATAGCTGTCGACGCGGAGCGTGATCCCCGTCAGCGCCTCGAACTCGTCCTTGTATTTCAGGACGGTCGTCGCCCACGGATTGTTGTTGGCGAGGAAGGTGATCGTCTCGCCTTCATGCGCCTTCCAGTCGAATTCCTGCGCCGCTGCAACAGCACCCCAGGCGGCGGGCAGAAGCAGCGCCGCGGCGAGGGTCGGCAGTGTTTTCAATGATGATCGCACGATGAGTCCTCCCTGGTCCAGGTCCGCTGCCCGCAAAGGCGTGCGGAACAGTGAGCGATTTCACTGTAACCGGTTACATATCTTCCGATCCCGGCAATGTCAATTCGGAGCGGGCACACATGAGTGACTCTTTCCTGAATTCGCTAGATGCCCGCCAAATGATTGCATTTCCAGCCAACCTGTTGCAAGAAAGCCGGATGCATAGCGCACCCGAAACAGCATGAAACCGATTTCTAAAAAACCGACGACCACGCTTCTCGACGAGGCAAAATCCGTTGGAATCCGCGAAGTGGCGAAGCGGGCGGGCGTCTCTACCGCGACGGTTTCCCGCGCGCTCAACAACCCTGAGTCGGTGAGTGCCGGGCTTCGCGCGCGCATCAACACGGTGATCGACGAAATCGGTTACATCCCCGATGCCTCCGCCCGTGCCCTGTCCAGCCGGCGGACCCGCACGATCGGAGCCATCGTGCCGACCATCGACAATGCGATGTTCGCGCGCGGTCTGCAGTCGCTGCAGTCCTACCTGGCGACGAAGGACTACCTGCTTCTGCTTTCCACCAATGAGTATGATCTCGACATCGAGCTCAAGCAGGCGCGCAACCTCGTCAGCCGCGGCATAGACGGGCTTATCCTGCGCGGAGACAAGCGGCATGATGAGCTGCGCAAACTTCTGCTTTCGCAGAAGATCCCTTTCGTGAATGTCGGCGTCTACGAGCCGGAAAAGCCCTATCCCAGCATCGGCGTGGACAACGCGGCGGCGGGGCGGCGCATCACGCAGCATCTGATCGAGCTCGGCCACAGGCGCGTGGGAATCGTGGCGGCGATGCAGAGGAACAACGACCGCGCGCAGGCCCGCCTCACCGGGGTCCTCCAGGTTCTGGAGGAGCATGACGCGCCGCCGCCGGAACGCTGGATGGTGCAGGTCAACTACAATCTCGATGATGCGCGCCAGGCGGCGCGCTACATCCTGGCGGAAGGCGACCGGCCGACAGCGCTGGTCTGCGGCAACGACGTCATCGCCTATGGCGTGATGCTGGAGGCGCAGAAGCTCGGCATCCCGGTTCCGCAGCAACTTTCGGTCGTCGGCTTCGATGATCTCGAATGGAGCCGCCATCTGCAGCCGAGCCTGACGACGATCCACATGCCGACCGACGAGATCTGGGTCCGGGCGGGCGAATATCTCGTGGAGCATCTGGCGGGCGCGCCGGCGATCATGCATCGCGAGATAGATTTTTCCCTGGTGGTTCGCGAATCCACTGCGCCGCCTCCCAAAGACTGAGGGTCCCACCCATGGACATATCCTTCGAAACCGCAGAGATCACACCGCATGTCTTCCGGGTGCCGATCGACGTGCCTGTGGTGACCTCCTTCGGAGAGATGCGGGACCGTCCAGCCCTTTTCGTTCAGGTGCGGTCCTCCGACGGAGCCGAAGGCTGGGGGGAGGTCTGGTGCAACTTTCCCTCGGTCGGCGCCGAGCATCGCGCCCGGCTCATCCAGTCGACGCTGGCGCCCTTGTGCAAGTCGAGGCGCTTTGACGATCCCTCGGAAGCCTTCCGCCGGCTCACCGCCGCGACCGAAGTGCTCGCCATTCAAAGCGGTGAGCCCGGTCCGCTCGCGCAGGCGGTCGCGGGCCTGGACATTGCGCTCTGGGACCTGGTCGCCAGAAGAGCGCGCAAGCCGCTTTACCGGATGTTCCGCGAGGAGGAGATCGGGTCCGTGCCGGCCTATGCCAGCGGCCTGAACGCCGATCGGCCGGAGATCCTGGCACTGCGCAAGCACGCGGAGGGCTATCGCCGGTTCAAGCTCAAGGTCGGCTTCGGGCAGGAGCGCGATGTGCGCAACTTGCGCGCATTGCGGGAGGCCTTCGGTCCGGGAACACCGATCATGGTGGACGCCAATCAGGCGTGGACTTTTGAGGAAGCGGTGGAGATGAGCGCCGCCCTTGCGCCCTTTGGGCCGGTGTGGCTCGAAGAGCCTCTGCGCGCCGATGCTCCGTTGTCGGATTGGCAGCGGCTGACGCGCGGTTCGCCAATCCCGGTGGCCCTGGGCGAGAATCTTCGCGGCGATGCGGCATTCAGGCAGATGATGGAGTCGGGCGGCATATCGGTCCTGCAACCCGATATCGGCAAATGGGGTGGCTTCAGCCGCTGTGTCGCGATCGGCCGCCGGGCGCTGGAACACGGGATCAGCCTGTGCCCGCATTGGCTCGGCGGCGGTATCGGCCTCATGGCCTCCCTGCATTTCCTGGCGGCCGTCGGCGGTGACGGTGTGCTTGAAGTCGATTCGAACCCAAATCCCCTGCGCGACCGTTTCATTCTCGGCTTTCCCGATATCACATCCGGCAATATGCGCGTTCCGGAGGGGTACGGTCTGGGCGTGGCGCCCGATCTGGACGGGCTCGAGCGCTACCGGGTCGCACTGCCGGTATGAGCGGTCAGGTGGTGGCGTCGCGCGCCCGTGCGGCGCCCTCGCCCTGGCGTTCGAGCCACGCACGATAATCGCGTCCGGTATTCTCGATATGCCGTGACAGGAGCGTGCAAAAGGCCTGCTCGTCGCCCGTTTCCAGCATCCCGCAGAGCATCGTGTGGGCGCCGAGCGAGCGATCGACCACATGCCGGTCGTCGTGGGCGCGCGTGCGCAGCGCCCCGATCTTGGCGGCGATGAGCCCGTAACCATCGCGGATATACCCGTTCCCGCAGCACTCGATGAGCACCAGATGAAACTGCGCATCGAGTTTGCGGTAGGCGGCGAAGTCGTTGTCTGCCAGCGCCTTGTGCATGTCGTTCACGACGATGCGCATCCTGCGACACGCTTCACTCCGGTCGCCGGCCATGATGCGGCGGGCCGCTGCGAGTTCGAGCAGCCGGCGGAACTCGGCGATCTGGTCGATCTCCGCCTCCTCGATACGGAAGATCGAGGTGCCGCGTTGGGGGTCGATCTGCACCAGGCCCTCGCGCCTCAGTTCCTGCAGCGCCTCCCGCACGGGCGTCTTGCTGATGCCGAGCATCTTGGAGAGCCGGATTTCCGAAACCTGGTCGCCGAGCTTCAAGCGCCCCTCGATGATGGCGTTGCGCAGCTCCCGCAACGCCATTTCAGACAGCGATTCCGGCCTGTTGAGACGTAGCAGATCCAAATCCGTTCCCCTGACACCGACGGAATCTTTTAGCGCGCGGCTGGGGCTTTGCCTAGACAGTATCTGGAATATCAGATATTGATCCGGCAGAAAGCGGGGTTGAGGAGCAAAGTGCGCTTTCGAAAAAAAGGGAGGTTTCATTGACTTCGATCCACTCGTGCAGGCGTGTGTCCGCGCTGTTCGCCACTTCGGCCCTGGCTATGGCGGCCGTCGTCACCGCCGCGACCGCGCAGGAGAAGATCACGCTGACTTTCGCCAACTGGGCGTCCGCGGAAGCTGCGACGCGCCCTGGAATCGAAAAGGTGATCGCCGATTTCGAGGCGGCCAATCCGAACATTGAGATCGAGAGCGAAGCTATTTCGTTCTCCGAGATCGCAAGGCAGCTTGTCCTGCGGGTCCGCTCCGGCAATCCGCCGGATGTTTCCCAGCTTGCCGGCAACGACACCTTCCTGCTTGCCGCGACAGGAAAGCTCGAACCGCTCGATGAGTATGTCGCAAGGCTGGACGTGGAGTTGACCGGGCTGGAGGATCTCAGACTCGACAGCAAGCTGATCGCGCTGCCGTGGAACCACGCGCCTGCCGGCCTGTGGTACAACAAGGCCATCATGGAGGAAGCCGGGCTCGACCCCGAGAACCCGCCGAAGACGATCGATGAGCTGATGGAGGCGATGGCCGCCGTCAAGGAAAGCCAGCCGGACGTCATTCCGCTAGGCCTCGACACCACGAACCGCGCCTTTTCCATGAGTTCCAACTGGCCCTGGATGCGCACCTTCGGCGCCCAGCCGGTGGGCGAAGGCGCAACGGGTGCCGAGTCACCCGAGATGAAGGCCTATCTCCAGTGGATGCGCGATCTCGCGCAGAAGGGCTACATCGACCCCGGCCGCAAGATCGGCGAGTTCCGGCCCCTGGCCGCCCAGGACAAGGTGGCATTCCACTGGGATCAGGTGCTGCTTCAAGGCGTGATCCAGAGCACCAACGGCATGTCGGACGAGGAGTTCTATGAGCATTGGGGCGTTGCCGCCATGCCCACGGGACCCGGCGGGGAATCCCACTCCTTCGAAGGCGGGCATCAGCTCGTCATGTTCGCCGACAGCGAGAAGAAGGAGGCCGCATGGAAGTTCATGCAATATCTGGCGACGTCGCCGGACGCCATCGCGAACTACACGGTCAGCTACAATTCCTCTCTGCCGCCGCTGCAGGAGGCGCCTGAGGCGCTATCCGAAGAACTGGACACGCCGATCTTCAACGCTTTCCGCGAGCGCATCATTCCCACCGTGGCGCCGCAGCCATACGGGCCTGATTTCGCGGCGGCCTCCACTGCGGTGATGGCCGGCGTCCAGCAGGCGGTGACCGGCACCGAGCCGATCGACGATATCGCCGCCTCCGTCCAGAGCCAGCTCGACCGGCAATGAGCAACACGGCCGTGATGGAGAACCAGAAGCCCGTCCGGAGAGCGTCCGGACGGGTGCCATGGCTGGACTGGATGGTGATGCCGACGCTGGCGGTGCTTGCGCTCGTCGTCGGCTATCCGGTCGTCTACACGCTCATGCTGTCCGTGCAGGATTACAACCTGCTGGACATCGTGCCCGGCGGCTATGTGGGCGCGGGCAACTACAGCAGCCTCTTCTCCGACCCGGTCTTCTGGACGGCGCTCTACAACACTGCCGTCTACACCTTCGGAAGCGTTTTCGTCTCGGCGCTTCTCGGCCTCATCTTCGCGCTCCTGCTGGACAATCTGGCAGGTCCGCAGTTTCGGGCCGTCCGGGCGCTCCTTCTGGTGCCCTGGGCCGTGCCCTTCGTCGTCGTCGCCTTCCTGTTCCGCTACATGTACATGCAGAACGGCGGCATCGTGAACGAGATGCTCCTGTGGTCGGGGCTGATCGACCATCCGGTCCCGTGGCTCAACAATGCCGCCCTGGCGATGCCGGCGGTCATGGTCGCCAATATCTGGGCGATGGCGCCGTTCTTCTTTCTCCTTTTGAGCGCGGCGCTCTCCGGGATTCCGAACGAGGTCATCGAATCCGCACGTGTCGATCGCGCGCGGACTTGGAGCATGATCTGGCATATCAAGCTGCCATTCCTGCGAAATCCGTTGATCGTCTCGAGCCTGCTGATGATCATCGCCAACTTCAACGACTTCGCGAAGATCTGGGCCATGACCCAGGGCGGCCCCGGATTCAGCACGACCACCCTCGTGGTCTACGTCTACCGCCTGGCCTTCGAGAATTTCGAATTCGGCTACGCCTCGGCCACCGGCGTGATCTGGCTTCTGCTGCTTCTCGTATTCGCGGTCGCCTATGTGCGCGCGCTCAGGATGAACTGAACATGAGCAATGAAGAGACCTTTCCATCCTCGGCCGCGCTGGGCGCTTCTTCCAGCCGCACCGATGCGTGGCAGCGCTCCGGCAAGGTCGTGCAGATGGCGGCGATCGGCTTTGCGCTCGTGTGGAGCCTCGCGCCGGTCTATTGGATGCTTTCCACCTCGCTCAAGACGGAGCTGGAGGCAACGCGGCTCGACCCGACGCTTTGGCCGCACGAGCCGACACTGGCCAACTATATTGGCCTTGGCGGGGGGACGCTGCCTTTCGTCTCGTTCTTCTTCAATACGGTGGTGAGTTGCTTCCTGACCGCCCTCATCGCGGTCGTCGTCGCCACGCCGGCGGCTTACGCGCTTTCGCGCGCGCAGTTCCGCCTCCGCACGTCGATCGGTTACACGGTGCTCATCGTGCGCATGCTGCCGATGATCGTACTGCTTGCGCCGCTTTATCTGCTTCTGCTCAACGCACAGCTGCTCGACAGCCTTTCCGGCCTCGTCGTCGGCTTCACCACTTTCGGCCTGCCCTTTGCGGTGTGGATGATGAAGAGCTTCATCGACGCCGTTCCGATCGAGGTGGAGGAGGCGGCGCGCGTCGATGGCTATCCCCGATGGCAGGTTCTCCTGCGGGTCGTCGTGCCGCTTGTCTTTCCCGGCATTCTCACCACCGGCACCTTCGTTTTCATGGAGGCGTGGAACAATCTGATCTACCCGCTGACCTTCATCACTTCGCTGGACAAGCAGACGCTGCCGGCAGCCCTCGTGCTGACCTTCACCGGCCAATTCAAAACCGACTGGGGCGGTATGATGGCGGCCGCGACCATCACAACCCTGCCGTTGATGATCGCCTTCTTCGCCGTCCAGCGCTCAATGGTGCGCGGCCTGACCTCGGGAGCGGTTGCCGGTGCCTGAAGATCGCAGGAATTCAGGCCACTTTGCCGGCGCAGTGGCGCTCGTCACGGGTGCGGCCGGCGGCATCGGGCTCGCCACCGCGCGCCTGCTTGCGGCGGAAGGGTGCCGTGTCATGCTCACCGACATCGATGCGGGCGGGCTCGATCGGGCTGCGAAATCCCTTTCCGGCGCTGATATCGCAACGGCGGTTGCCGACCTGTCGCAGCCGGGCGATCGCGAAAAGCTCGTGCCGGCGGTGGTTGGGCGCTGGGGGCGCATCGACGTGCTGGTCAACAACGCGGCCTGGCACGGCTCACGCGTCTCGTTTCTCGACAGTTCCGATGAAGACTGGGAGCAGGTCTTCGCCACCAATGTGACGGCGGTCGCCGTGCTGTCCCGCGCTGCTGCGCGCGACATGCGCGGGCGCCGCTCGGGGTCGATCGTGAACATCGCTTCGGTGCAAGTGGATCTGCCCGTCCCCAGCTACGCCGCCTACGTGGCGAGCAAGGGGGCGATCGTCAGCCTGACCCGGGCGCTGGCCGTCGAGCTTGCCCCGGAAGGAATCCGCGTCAACGCGGTCGCACCCGGCGTGATCGCGACCGAGCATTTTCAGGCCACGTTGAGCGACGTTGGGAGAGATGGAGAGGCATTCGCCATGCCCGCGTCGCTGCTCGGCCGCGAGGGTAGTCCGGACGAAGTCGCAAAGACGATTGCCCATCTCGCATCGGCCGACGCCTCCTTCGTCACCGGCGCCACCCTTCATGTCGATGGCGGGCGGCATATCAGCCGCCGGCCCGATCCCTTTCAGGCCGCCTTCGGTGATCGGCCCATGCACGGAAAGAACTAATGGCAAGCATCACGCTGAGCAATATCGAGAAGTGGTACGGCGAGGTTCAGGTCCTGCACGACTGCAACCTCGAAATCGGAGACCACGAATTCATCGTGCTGGTCGGTCCCTCCGGCTCGGGCAAGACGACATTGCTGCGCATTATCGCGGGGCTCGAGCAGATCAGCGGCGGCGAGCTTTACTTCGACAAGAGCTGTGTGAACGATGTGGATGTGGGTGACCGGGACATCGCCATGGTGTTCCAGAACTACGGGCTGTATCCGCACATGTCCGTCTACGACAACATGGCCTTCGGCCTGCGGCGCCGAAAGCTGGGCAAGCAGGAGATCGACAACAGGGTGCGGCGAGCGGCGGAAATGCTCAACATCGCGCCCTATCTGAACCGCCGGCCACGCCAGCTTTCCGGCGGACAGCGCCAGCGCGTGGCGCTCGGCCGGGCGATCGTCCGTGACCCCGCCGTCTTCCTGCTCGACGAACCGCTGTCGAACCTCGACGCGCATCTGCGTGTCCAGATGCGGGGGGAGATCCTGAAAGTGCACCGTGCCGTGGATGCGACCGCAGTCTATGTGACGCACGACCAGGTGGAAGCACTCACCATGGGTGACCGGATCGTGGTCATGAACGAAGGGCGCATCCACCAGGTGGGCACGCCTGACGAGCTGTACGACCGGCCGGACAACAAGTTCGTGGCCTCGTTCATCGGCACCCCGGCAATGGGTTTCCTCGAATGCCGCATCGAACACGCCGGCGACGAAGTGGCGCTTGTCACGGGGGCCGCGCGGTTCCCGCTTTCGGCCGCGCAGGCGCGCGCGCTTAAGAAGACCCGATCGGACCGGGTCACTGTCGGCATCCGCCCTGAAAGCCTGATCCTGAACGGTGAGGGCGGGAGTCCGATCGACGGCGCTGTCGAGGTGGTGGAGATGCTGGGCTCCGAGCAATTCGTCCATTTCACAACCGATGGGGGACAGCTTACGGCGCGTGTGCCGCGGGACCGGCCCGTCAAGGTCGACCAGAACGTCACGTTCACCGCCGATGCCAAATATCTGCATATCTTCGACAGCACGACCGGGCTGGCCTTGCGCTAGGCAGGGTTTGGGCAGGGCGCACATCAGGAGCTTTTTATGGCACGCATTGCCGCCATCGACACTTTTCGAGTGCCGCCGCGCTGGATTTTCGTCCGCGTCACCACCGATGACGGATACGCAGGCTGGGGTGAGGCGATTGTGCCGAAGCGCTCTCGGGCGGTGGTCGGCGCCATCGAGGACATGGCGGCGAATCTCCAGGGCATGGAGGCGGGGCGAATAGAAGACATCGCCCAGCGCCTGCGCAAGGGCGCCTTCTTTCGCGGTGGCGCGGTGCTGGCGACCGCGGCGGCGGCGATCGAACAGGCCTTGTGGGACATCAAGGGCAAGGTGCACGGCCTTGCCGTTCACGAATTCCTGGGTGGTGCGGTGCGCAACAGGCTCCGCGCCTACGCCTGGATCGGCGGAGACGAGCCGGATGACGTTGTCGAGCACGCCCGCCAGCGCATCGAGCAGGGCTTTACCGCCGTCAAGATGAATGCGACCGCGGCCCTGGGATATGTCGGCGAACTCGAGACCATCGACGCCGCCGCGGCGCGGATGGGGGCCTTGCGCGATGCTTTTGGAAACGGGCTCGACATAGCGCTCGACTTTCATGGCCGGGTACACCGGGCTGCGCTGAAGCCTCTGCTCAAGGAGCTGGAGCAGTTTCGGCCGATGTGGGTGGAGGAACCGGTCACGCCCGAGAACGAGGAGAGCCTCAAAACACTGGCCCGCACTGCGGGCTCGATTCCCGTCGCCACCGGCGAACGGCTCACCTCGCGCTGGGAGTTCAAGCGCCTTCTCGATTCGGGCGCGGTCGATATCATCCAGCCGGATGTCTCGCTGACCGGCCTGTTCGAGCTGGAGAAGATCGCCCGGCTGGCCGAAATCTATGATGTCGCGGTCGCCCCGCACTGCCCCAACGGGCCCGTGTCGCTCGCCGCCTCGCTGCAGGTCGGCTTCTGCTGCCCCAACGTGGTCATCCAGGAACAAAGCCTGGGGCTTCACTATCACCAGGGCTTTTCCGGCCTGCCGCAGGGCGACCTGCTCGACTATCTGACCGACCCGCAGCCGCTCACCGTCGTCGACGGCGCTTTCCCGCTGAATTCCCGAGCGGGGCTGGGCATCGAGCTCGATACGGACAAGATCGCGGCGGCACGGACGGATTGGTATCTGCCCGATCCCGACTGGACGCACGCCGACGGCACCTATGCCGAATGGTGAGCCTATCTCAGGTCGGAGACGTAATGCGCCCGTTCCGTAAGGCAGCGTGAGACGCGCAGCTCCACCGGCTCCTGTGCAAGATCCAGCGCCGTGCGCGAAATATGGAGCATCGGCACGCCGGGGCGGCAGCCGAGCATGCGCGCATCGCGGATGCTCGCGCCGACGGCCTTCAGCTTTTCCGAGGCGCCCGCGATGGTAATGCCCCACCGCTGCGAATAGAGACGGTAGACATTGTTGGGAATTTCCGTCAGCGCCTCGAAGCCGGGAAAGCGGGCGGCAGGAAGCGTGATCGTCTCGATGAGGAGCGGCGCCTGCTGCAGGGTGCGCAGGCGCTCGATCTTCCAGACATCCGCGCCGATCGATATCTTGAGACTCTCGGCCTCTTCCTTGCTGGCGTTTGCAAGCTTCGATTGCAGCACCCGCGAATTGGGAAAGGAACGCTCGCCGCTGTCGGGAACGAGACGGAAGAACTGGAACAGGATCCGGCTTTCCTCCGGCTCGGCCACATAGGTGCCCCGCCCTTGCCGACGGATCAGCAGGTTCTCCGCCGTCATGGCATCGAGGGCCTTGCGCACCGTCCCCTGGCTGACGCCCAATTCGCGGGCCAGATCCATTTCCGAGGGAATGATCTGGCCGGGCTGCCAGCTCCCTTCGATCAGCCGCCGGACGAGGCTTTCCTTCACCTGGAGATAGAGGGGCCTGAACCCGAAAGCCCTGGCTTCGGTAACCTCGGTCATGACGTGCGATCCTGCGTGCGCTTCGCGCCTTTTAACGTCCGGTGATTGACATGGCCACATGCATGTGACTTATATCTTATATAAGACATAAAATATAAGAGCGAGGGCAAAATGCAAAACCCGCATCTTCTCGTGCATGATCATGAGGACAATGTCGGCGTCGTCGTCGTGGAGGATCTCAAGGCGGGCACGGACATGCTGTGCGTCGTCACCGCCGACAACTCGAGCTTTCAGCTTACGGCGAAGGCCGATGTGCCGATCGGTCACAAGGTGGCGCTCAAGGATCTGAGGAACGGCGACACCGCGGTCAAATACGGCGAGGACATCGGCAAGATCATCGCCGACGTCGAAAAGGGCGGACATGTGCACGTCCACAATCTCAAGACCAAGCGCTGGTAAGCCGGGAAGGGCAGTTCAATGGCATCCAAATACGCGAACCTCACTTTCAAGGGCTATCGCCGCGAGAACGGCCGTGTCGGCGTGCGCAACCACGTGGTCATCCTGCCCGTCGACGATATCTCAAACGCCGCTTGCGAAGCGGTCGCCAACAATATCAAGGGCACGCTCGCCCTGCCGCACGCCTATGGGCGTCTGCAATTCGGCGCCGACCTCGACCTGCATTTCCGCACGATGATAGGGACGGGGGCGAACCCCAATGTTGCCGCGGTCGTGGTCATCGGCATCGAGCCGGGCTGGACGAAGAGGATCGTCGACGGCATCGCCGAGACCGGAAAGCCGGTCGCGGGCTTCTCCATCGAGCAGAACGGCGATCTGAAGACGATCATGGACGCCTCCCGCAAGGCGAAGGAGTTCGTCCACCATGCCACGGAGCTGCAGCGCGAGGAGTGCTCCATCTCCGAGTTGTGGGTCTCCACCAAATGCGGCGAGAGCGACACCACCACAGGCCTCGGCTCCTGCCCGACGGTGGGCAACATGTACGACAAGCTCCTGCCCGAGGGCATCTACGGCTGCTTCGGCGAAACGTCGGAGATCACCGGTGCGGAGCACATCGCCAAGGCGCGCGCCATCAATCCGGAGGTCGGCGAGCGCTGGTACCGGATGTGGAAGGCCTATCAGGACGAGGTGATCGAGGCCAACAAGGTCGACGATCTCTCGGAAAGTCAGCCGACCAAGGGCAATATCGAAGGCGGCCTGACGACGATCGAGGAAAAGGCGCTCGGCAATCTGGAGAAGATCGGCCGCACCTCGCGCTACATCGACATCCTCGAACCGGCCGAGGCGCCGAAATCCGGAGCGGGCCTCTATTTCATGGACACATCCTCCGCCGCGGCGGAATGCGTCACCCTGATGGCGGCAGGCGGCTACGTGGTCCACACCTTCCCCACGGGCCAGGGCAATGTCATCGGAAACCCGATCGTTCCGGTCATCAAGATTTCCGCCAACCCGCGCACCGTCCGGACCATGGGCGAGCACATAGACGTGGACGTCTCCGGCATTCTGCGCCGTGAGATGACCCTTGATGACGCAGGCGATGCCCTGATCGACATGATCGCGCGCACGGCCAACGGCCGCAACACGGCGGCCGAGGCGCTCGGACATCGCGAATTCGTCATGACGAAGCTCTACCGCAGCGCCTGACCCGGGCGCTGCAAAACACCAGACCAGGGAGGACGTTATGGTGTTGAAGAAAACCATCCTGTGGGCCGCTGCCGCGGCCTTCACTTTCCTTTCGAATGCCGCCATGGCATTCCCGGACAAGCCGGTGAACTACATCATTCCCTTCAATCCCGGCGGGGAAAGCGACATATCCGCCCGTCTCCAGCAGCCCTTCTTCAAGAAGATCACCGGACAGGATCTGATCATCCAGTACCAGGCGGGTGCAGGCGGCGCTCAGGCCTGGTCCGTGCTCAACGACCAGCCGGGCGACGGCTACACGATCATGGGCACCAACCTGCCGCACATCATCATGCAGCCGCTCCTGCAGGAGCCCGGCTATACGACGGAAGACCTCGTCAACATCTACATGTTCCACTTCACGCCCGACGCGCTGGTCGTGCGTGCCGACAGCGAGTTCAAGTCGCTGCAGGACCTGGTAGAGGCCGCGACCGCTGCGCCCGGGTCCGTTACCGTGGGCGGGACGGCCACCAACTCGGCCAATCACATCGCCAACCAGCGCTTCGCCAACGCGACGGGGGCGAAGCTCACCTACATTCCCTACACCGGCACCGGTGCCACCGTGCCCGCGCTTCTCGGCGGCGAGGTCGATGCTCTTTGGGGGTACACGACCGTGGCGGCCGGCCAAGGAAATGAGGTGCGCATGCTGGCGGTCGCACAGGAGGAGCGGCATCCGCTCTTTCCGGATGTGCCCACCTTCAAGGAACTCGGCATCGACATGGTCGGCGGGGCGTATCGCGGCATCGCAGTACCGAAGTCGACGCCGGAGGCGGTGCGCCGGCAACTCTCCGATATCATCGGCAAAATCAACACGGACTCCGAATTCGTGAAGCAGATGGAGGATGCCGGTTTCGCCATGCTCGACGTTCCCTATGGCGAAATGGACGCGTTCATGGCCGAGAGGAGGCGGATCTACAAGGAAATTGCCGAGCAACTGGCCGCCGAACAGTAGCACGACGAGATGGCCGACCACGGCGTTCGACCGCGGTCGGCCGTTTTGCGAAAGCCGGGAACCCTGCCATGCAGATCGATTTCGGATTCATTCTTGGCCAGGCCTTCAGCCCGTTCAATCTCGTCCTGGCGCTTTCCGGCGTGGTGCTGGGCACGGTCATCGGTGCGCTTCCCGGCCTATCGGCCACTATGGCGATCGCCGTGCTCGTGCCGTTCACCTTCGCAATGGATCCCGCCTCGGGCCTGATCATGCTGGGCGCCATCTATACGGGCGCCATCTATGGCGGCGCCTATGCGGCGATTCTCGTCAACACGCCCGGCACGCCGTCCGCCATCGCGACAACCTTCGACGGGTATCCGATGGCAAAGAGCGGCAATGGCGATCTCGCCATGACGCTCGCGACGCTGGCCAGCGTCATCGGCGGCCTGGTTGGCGCCGTGCTCCTGATGACGCTGGCGCCCATGCTCGCCCAGGTGGCGCTCGCCTTCCATTCCAGCGAGTATTTCTGGCTGGCGGTTCTCGGCCTCACCCTCGTCGCCAGCCTTTCCAGCGGCAACGTGCTGAAGGGCCTGATCGGGGCCACCTTCGGCCTCGTCCTGTCTATGATCGGTGTGGCCGTCATCGGCGGCGACACGCGCTTCACCTTCGGCTCCTCCGTTCTCCTGGGCGGAATCGATATCGTTTCGGCTCTGATCGGCCTCTACTGCATTCCGGTGCTGATCGACATGGTGGCCCGCCCGGAGCGGCATCTGGAGCCGGCGCCGCTTGGCCGCGGCATCCGTTTCTTCGAGGCCGTCGGCCATTGCGCGACCAACGCCTTCAATCTCGTCCGCTCTTCGATCATCGGCACGCTCGTGGGGATTCTGCCGGGTGCCGGTGGCTCGATCGCCTCGCTCGTCTCCTACTCGGAAGCGCGCCGCGCCAGCCGGCATCCCGAGCGTTTCGGGAAAGGTGAGCCGGGCGGGCTGCTTGCCACGGAAAGTGCCAACAACGCCACGGTTGGCGGCGGCTTCATCCCTACGCTGGTGCTTGGGATACCGGGCACGCCGCCGGATGCCGTCATCCTCGGCGCGTTGCTCGTCCAGGGTATCCGCACCGGTCCAGAGCTCTTCACGCAGCAGAGCGGCATCGTCTACGTCTTCATGCTCGGGCTGTTGATCGCCACGGTCCTGATGCTGCCGATGGGGCTGCTGATCGGCCGCTACGCCTACCGTTTCATCGTCAACACACCCAAGACGCTCCTGGTGCCGCTCATTGCCTTCATGACGGTGATGGGCAGCTATTCCATCCATTCCAACCCCCATGACGTGGCCGTCATGGTGGCGATGGGTGTGATCGGCTGGCTGCTCTCTCTGGCCGGCTACGGGCCGTCCCCCATCGTCCTTGGCCTTGTGCTCGGGCAGATTGCCGAGCAGGGCTTCATGCGGGCCTATCTGATCGGCAGGGCGCAAAACGATTTCGGCGGCCAACTCCTGTTCGATCGCCCGATCAGCTGGGGCATTGTCGGCCTGATCCTGCTCACCCTGTGCGTACCACTCATCAGGCAGTTGCGCGCCGGCGCCCAGAAGCCGACGGAGGTCCGCCCATGACGAGGAATTCCGAACCTGGCGTGGCAGGTGTGCAGGAAAAGGACTGGGCCGGCGCCGTCGGCTCCATCCTCTTTGCTGTGCTGGGTCTCTACGTCTTCGTCACCAGCTTCGCCATGTCGCCTATGGCGGCGATGTTCCCGCGCACCGTCGGCGCGGCCATGGCGCTTCTCGCCGTCCTGCAGATCGCGGCATCCCTAACCGGCCGGAGCGGCAGGTCGATGGAGGCGGGCGCCGGCGTGCGGGCGCAGGCGGAGGGAATTGGCCGCCGCATCAGCCTGGTCGTCGTGATGGTCGCGTGGGCGCTGCTGTTCCCGGTCATCGGGATTTTCGTGACCAGTCTTCTCGCTTGCATCGCCCTGATGTTCACCGGCACATTTGGCCGCCAGACACCGCGCCGCCTGTCGATCAACCTGGCGCTGGTCCTGACATTGGTCGTCCTCTTCTACCTTCTCATGTCCAACATACTGAACATCCCCATGCCGCGCGGCCTGCTCATTTAAGGAAACCGCCACACATGCCCGAAATCGTCATCAGCGAATTCATGGATGAAGCCGCCGTCGAGCACCTGTGCGAAGGCTTCGACACGCTCTATGACCCGTCGCTGGTGGACCGGCCGGCGGAACTGGCCGCCGCCCTCCAAGGGGCGCGGGCGCTCGTCGTGCGCAACCGCACGCAGGTGAGGGTCTCCTTGTTGGAGGCAGCGACCGCGCTCGAATGCGTCGGCCGCCTCGGCGTCGGGCTCGACAATATCGATACGGAAGCTTGTGCCGCACGTGGCATCGCGGTCTATCCCGCCACCGGCGCCAACGATCTCGCCGTCGCCGAATATGTGATCGCGATGGCCCTCGTCCTCCTGCGCGGCGCCTATGGCTCGAGCACCGCCGTCGCCGCCGGCGCGTGGCCGCGGCAGGCCCTGATCGGCGGCGAGGCTTCCGGCAGGACGATCGGGCTTGTCGGCTTCGGCGCCATCGCGCGCGAGGTGGGCCGCAGGGCGGAGGCGCTCGGCATGGCGGTGATCGCTTACGACCCGTTCCTGCCGGACGACCATGCCGCCTGGAAAGGCGCGCGCAAGGTCACGCTCGAGCGGCTCCTGGCGGACGCGGATGTGGTCAGCCTGCACACGCCGCTGACGCCGGACACACGGCACATGATAGACGCCGCCGCCATCGGCCGCATGAAGAAGGATGCGGTGCTCATCAACGCGGCGCGGGGCGGCATCGTGGACGAGGACGCCCTGTGCGCGGCGCTTCGTGAAGGGCGACTCGCCGGGGCAGCCCTCGACGTGTTCGAGGAAGAGCCGCTCGGCGCCGAGAAGGGCGCAAGGTTCCAGGGGCTGAAGAATCTCGTTCTGACGCCCCACATCGCCGGCGTGACGCGTGAATCCAATGTGCGCGTCAGCTATAAGATCGCGCAGACCGTCCTTCAGCATCTCAGAGATAAGGTATGAGCGAAAAACGACTGTCGATCGAAGAGGCGACCGGCCTCGTGGTCGAAACCCTTCTGCGCTGCCGGACGTCGCGGCCCAATGCGGAGGCCGTGGCCCGCGCGCTCATCGGCGCCGAGCTGGCCGGCCAGGCGGGCCATGGCCTGCGGCGCATGCCTTCCTACTGTGCGCAGGCGCTGAGCGGCAAGGTCGACGGCATGGCGATGCCGCAGACCACGGAAACGAGGCCGGGCGCGCTGACCGTCGATGCCGCCCACGGCTTCGCCTATCCGGCCCTCGAACGCGCGCTCGAGTGGCTGCCGGACGCGGCGCGCGGACAGGGCGTGGCGATCGCCGGCATTCGCCGCTCGCACCATTGCGGCGTCACCGGCTTGTTCGTAGAGCGGCTGGCCGAAGCCGGCATCGTCGGCCTGATGATCGCGAATTCGCCAGCCGCTATGGCGCCCTGGGGCGGAAAGCGGGCGCTTTTCGGCACCAACCCGATCGCCTTCGCGGCACCGCTGGAGGGAGCGGAACCGCTCGTCATCGACATTTCCCTTTCCAAGGTGGCGCGCGGCAAGATCATGGCGGCCAAGCAGAAGGGAGTGTCCATTCCGGAAGGGTGGGCGCTGGACACCGAGGGCAACGCGACCACCGATCCCGCCGCGGCACTCGCCGGCACCATGGTGCCGATGGGCGACGTCAAGGGCACCGCCCTTGCGCTGATGGTGGAGATGCTGTGCGCCGGGCTCACCGGCGCCAACTATGCCTATGAGGCGACCTCCTTCTTCGAAGCCGAGGGCGTACCGCCCGGTACGGGACAGACCCTGATCGCGATCGATCCGACGGCTTTTGGTGCGGGGGCGACGGCACGTTTTGCCGAGATGGCAGGGCTGATCGACGAGATGGACGGCGCGCGCCTGCCTGGCCGGCGGCGCCAGGCCCTGAAACGCGAACTGACGCGCGCAGGCATTCCTGCCGACCGGGAATTGCTGCAGCAGATCGGGGTGATCGGCCTGTGAGACACGGAATCCCTGCGTTTTCCATCTACGATGTCTTGTCATGAGCGCTTCCCCGCCGGCGATGCGCCTCCAGCACCTGAAGAGTCTGGCGCCCGGCATCATGCTGGCGCTCTTGATCGCGCTTGCGGCGACCTTCCTGTCCGAGCACTACGGCGCCCCCGTCATGCTCTTCGCGCTTCTGTTGGGAATGGCTTTCCATTTCCTGTGGGACGAACCGCGCAGCGCCGCCGGCATCGATTTCGCTTCGAGATCGCTGCTGCGCCTCGGCGTCGGTCTGCTCGGAGCCCGCATCACTTTCGAAGAGATCGGTGCGCTCGGTTTCGGGCCGATCCTGCTGGTACTCGCCTCGGTGGTGGCGACCATCGGCTTCGGCCTCCTGATGGCGCGGCTTTTCCGACGGCACTGGACCTTCGGCATATTGACCGGCGGCGCGGTGGCGATCTGCGGCGCCTCGGCCGCGCTCGCCATTTCGGCAGTGCTGCCGAACCGGCCGGAGCGTGAGAAGGACACGCTCTTCACCGTCATCGCTGTGACCGGGCTTTCCACGATCGCGATGATCATCTACCCGATTCTCTTCGCCGCGCTCGGCTTTGACGACCGGGAAATCGGCGTCATGATCGGCGCCACCATTCACGATGTCGCGCAGGTGGTGGGTGCGGGCTATGCCGTCTCCGACGTGGCTGGCGACACGGCGACCTTCGTCAAGCTCCTGCGCGTGGCGCTGCTTCCGATCGTGGTGATCTCGATCATGCTTTTCGCGCGGCGCGGAGAAGGGGCGAAGGGCTTGTCGCTCCCCTCCTTCGTGGTGCTGTTCGCCGCTCTCGTCGTGCTCAACAGCCTGGGTTTCATTCCAACGACGGTCGCAGCCCTGCTTTCGGAGCTGTCGCGCTGGCTTCTGGTCGTCGCGATTGCCGCGCTCGGCGTGAAGACGGCTCTGAAGGACATGTTCGCCCTCGGTGCCGGCCACATAAACGTGGTGGTCACGATCACATTGTTCCTGATGATGCTCGCCCTCGGTCTGTCCCTGCTTCTCTGATGGGCAACCCGTAGAACCGGGCTGCGCCGCGACGTTCGGCAGGTTTGCGCCGAAGCCGGCGAAGGCCGAGCCGTCGTTGCCGGTCGCCGAAGAATAGGCATAGAGGATTTGCGACAGGCCATGCGGCCCCGCAAGCGCGCGCGTACTCATTTGGCGGAGTTTCCGGGGAGTTAAAGGGAGCGTCTTCCCTTGCGATTTGATTCGTTTGCCGGAACGTCCCTGCGGGTGGCCGATTAGGGATGCGGACTGTCCGGTGTCTGTACCGGGTGATCGAGAGGCACCCCACGCCGTTGGGAGGAATGATGCGACAGTATCTGATGGACCTGACCAGCCCTGGTCTGAGCCCGCGCCATCTGCGCCGCTCGCTGCAGGAAAACGACAGCCGCGCGATGGATTATCGCCGGGCGATCGTCGGGGCATCCCTGATCGGGATCGCCAGTATGGCTGTCGTAACCCTGCTGCAAACGGGGATCGTGCGGCACCTGCCCGATCCGCCGACGCGCCGGCCGCACTTTGACTCGGACAAGGTCAATTCGTCCGAAGAGGCCTACAGCTACGGCATGCCGGACGGGCCGCTGGCGATCGCCATGCACGCTATGAATCTGGTGTTCGCCGCCGCCGGCCCGCCCGACCGGTTCAGATGGCGCCCCTGGCTGCCGCTCGCCGCCGCCTTCGCCTCCGCGGCCCAGGCCGCCATCGCGGCCAAGTACCTGTTCTATCAGATGCCGAAGGTGGACAAGGCATGGTGCCCCTATTGCATCGTCGATGCGCTGACCCATTTCGCCACCTTCGCGCTCACCCTGCCCGAACTGGCCAGGGTTATGCTGCCGCGGCGGCTGCGATAGCGCCGGCATCCGGATATCGGCGATGGGGCAGGACAGGCGCATACCGGGTTGGGTGAGCGGCGCCCTTGTCGTCGGCGCCTTCGGACTGCTGGTATGGGCGGAGATATACCGGCCTCTGCGCGAGCACCGGGAAGGGAAGGTCAGGCGAAACATTCGCAACCTCACCGTGGCGGCCCTGAGCGCTGTCGCGCTACAGGCCCTTGAAAGGCCGGTCGTCAACCCGCTGTCCCAGCAGGTGGAGCGCCTCCGCTGGGGCTTGCTCAAGCGCTTTCGCCTCCCTGCCTG
Organism: Chelativorans sp. AA-79; assembly: GCF_029457495.1. Lineage (NCBI taxonomy): Bacteria > Pseudomonadati > Pseudomonadota > Alphaproteobacteria > Hyphomicrobiales > Phyllobacteriaceae > Chelativorans > Chelativorans sp. AA-79. The sequence continues at coordinate 458,811 of NZ_CP120361.1, read as the reverse complement.
GGTCGAAAATGTTCTGGCCGTGGCGCTGCTGGATTACACGCTGTATCTCTGGCACATCCTGGTCCACCGGATGCCGTTCCTCTGGCGCTTCCATCAGGTGCATCATGCCGATCTCGACATGGACACCTCGACGGCGCTCAGGTTCCACTTCGGCGAGATGGCCTTGTCGGTCCCCTATAGGGCAGCGCAGGTGGCTCTCCTGGGCATCGCACCGCGGCCGCTTTCGATCTGGCAGACATTCCTGCTGGTCTCCATCATGTTTCATCATTCGGACCTGCGCTTCCCGCTGCGTCTGGAGCGCCGACTCTCCAGGTTCTTCGTCACGCCCCGCATGCATGGCATCCACCATTCGATCATCGAGGACGAAGTCAACTCCAACTGGTCGAGCGGCCTTACGCTGTGGGATTGGCTGCATGGAACTTTGCGGCTCGACATTCCCCAAAGCGAGATAGATATCGGCGTGCCGGCCTATCGCAGTCCCGAGGACGTGACCTTGCCGAAACTGGTCGAAATGCCGTTCACCGAGCAGCCGCCGACCGATCGCTTGCCGTCGGGCGAGAAGCCTCGCCGCGAGCGGCGTTTCAGCGTCGGCAAAGGCCTCCGGGGATAGTATAACCGGCGAGGCCGGGTGCGTGGCGTAAAGCTGCGACGAGGAGGAACATGGGTGTTGGCGAACCGTCGCCGCCGCGGGACCGCGTGGAAAAAGGTCGCGGTCGGGATTGCGATCGTGCTCGCGCTGGCGGTTCTTTACTGGTGGCTCCGGCGGTCCGGCGCACTGGAGATTCTCGGCAACGAGCCGGCATTGCGGGCGCAGATCCGGCGGCTCGGCTTTTGGGGTCCGCTGGCAATCGTCGTGATGATTACCGGTGCCATCGTCTTGAGTCCCATCCCGAGCGGCCCTATCGCAATGGTCGCCGGCGCCGTATACGGGCCCGTCCTGGGCACGATCTATGTCGTGGCCGGCGCAGAGGCAGGCGCGATCATCGCCTTCTGGATCGCCCGCATCTTCGGCTATGAAATCGTGCGGCGCTGGTCCAGGGTGGAGCCGCTCCTCGACCAGTTGCGCAACAACCGATCGCAGAACTGGCTGATGACCATCGTCTTCGCCTCCCGGCTCGTTCCCTTCATCTCCTTCGACGCCGTCAGTTATGCGGCTGGACTGACACCGCTCGCCTTCTGGCGCTTCGCGGTCGCGACGCTCCTGGGCGTCGTTCCGATCAGCTTCCTGCTCACCTATTTCGGAAAGCAGGCCGTCACCGCCGATCCCATGCACATGATGATCATAGCCGTTGTCGTCGGTGGGGTCACACTCGTGCCCTTCGCGCTGAAGCTCCTGTGGGAGCGATATCGCAATCGATGAGCAAGGCGGCAGCGCGCACGTGCCGCGAAGGACGGGAGTCGACGATGGCAGCGCGCCGCACCGCCGCGATAATGGCATATGTTTCCGCCTGTGCTCGATTCCGGGGGTCTTAATTCTTCAGTACGGCCGGAAACGGCCAAGGCATGCGCTGATTTTGCAGGTGGATGGGAGTAATTTCGTGTTAGTCCCCATCATGGAGTATCCGACATGCGTATCGCCGCTATCACTCTGGCTGCCGCGCTCGGCCTTGCCGCCCCGGCTTTCGCGCAGGACGTGCGCCCACTTGTCGACGCCGAGTGGCTGAAGGCGAATGCCGGTCAGGAAAACCTCGTCATCCTCGACATCCGCGATGATGTGGAGGAGACCGAGCTCGGCTCCGAGCCCTATATCGCCAAAGCAGTGGCCGCGCCCTATGCGACGGCCGGCTGGCGCACCGAGGTCGACGGCGTGCCGGGCATGCTGCCGCCGGTCGATCAGGTCGCCGGGCTCATCGGCAGTCTCGGCATCGACAATGACGACCATGTGGTCATAGTGCCATGGGGTACGGATTCGAGCGAGTTCGGCGGTGCGACCCGCGTCTACTGGACCTTCAAATATCTCGGGCACGATGCGGTTTCGATCCTCGACGGCGGCTGGCGGCAGTATGATGCCGCAGGTGGCGCCCGCTCGGCGGAGCCCGTGAAGCCGGAGCCGGTCGAGTTCACATACGAGTTGCAGGACGATCTACTCGCGACGAGCGAGGAGGTGGCTGCCGCGCTCGAATCGGGCGTGAAGCTCGTCGACGGTCGCCCGGCCGAACAATATGAAGGCAAGTCGAAGAGCCCGGTCGTGCGCGTCGAAGGCACGCTCCCCGGTGCCGTCAACATCGAGCACAGCAAGCTCTACAGAGCCGAATACGCCCTCTTCGCCCGCCCCGAGACTGTGCGGACGCTTGCGGAAGAGGTTGCCCTCGGCACGGACGAGGAGAACATCGCCTTCTGCAACACCGGCCATTGGGCCTCGATCGCCTGGTTCGGCCTCAGCGAGGTTCTCGGCAACAAGAACACGAGCATGTATGATGGTTCGATGTCCGAGTGGACAGCCGATCCCTCGCGACCGGTCGAGAACCGTTCGGGCACGTGAACAAGGGCATTCCGCATCGACTTGACCCGAATTCTGGCGAAGTCATATCCTGATCAAGGATGTCCGGCCTGTGCCGGGCATTCACCGTTCTCGACGAGACACGTCGAGCGCGGACCGGCTGGACCCCTCCCATGACAGATCTTTCACTCGACCGCCCAAGCTGTCTGCCGCCCGTGAACGCCGACCGCGCGCCGATACTGGTTGCCGGCGGTGCGCTTGTTCTCGGCTTTCTGGTGATAGCCACTTTGGTCGACCTGCGCCAGGCGATGCTCTTCTTCGTCGGCGGTCTGCTCGGCGCCACGCTCTATCACGGCTCTTTCGGCTTCACCGGCGGCTGGCGCCGCATGGTGGTGGAGAGGCGGGGGCGGGCCATGCGGGCGCAAATGCTGATGATCGGTGTTGCTGCCGTTGCGATGATCCCGCTGATCGCCGCGGGCAATCTCGGCGGGCAGGCACTGGTGGGCGCGGTGGCGCCGGCGGGAACCAGCGTGCTGGTCGGCGCCGCCATGTTCGGGCTCGGCATGCAGCTTGGCGGCGGCTGCGGGTCCGGCACGCTGTTCGCCGTCGGCGGCGGCTCGGCGCGGATGCTCATAACGCTCACCTTCTTCATCGTCGGGGCGTTCATCGGCACGGCACACCTGCCGTGGTGGCTGGGGCTGCCGTCGTTGCCGGCAATCAGCATCGCCGCAGAACTCGGCATCGTCGCGGCCGTGCTCGTATCGCTGGCGGGCCTCGGTCTTGTCGCGTTCGTGACGGCGGCCATCGAGCGGCGCGCACACGGGGACATCGAGGCTGAGCCGGGCCCGTCGCGGCCGGGCTGGAGCTGGGTTCTCCGCGGGCCCTGGCCGCTGGTCGGCGCAGGCCTGCTTCTCGCGCTCCTCAACATCGCGACTTTGCTCCTCGCCGGTCATCCCTGGTCGGTGACCTTCGGCTTCGGCCTGTGGGGTGCGAAGGTCGCACAGGCCTTCGGCGTTCCCGTGGAGAGCTGGGAATTCTGGAACTGGCCCGGCCCGCAGACCGCGCTCGGTTCGAGCGTTCTGGCCGACGTGACCTCGGTGATGAATTTCGGCATCATTCTGGGGGCGGCTCTTGCGGCCAGCCTTGCCGGCAAGTTCGCGCCCAAGGCCAAGGTACCGTTCGCCTCCATGCTTGCGGCGGCGATCGGCGGCATTTTGATGGGATACGGCGCACGGCTTTCCTTCGGCTGCAACATCGGGGCGCTGTTCAGCGGCATCGCTTCCGGCAGCCTGCATGGCTGGCTCTGGTTCGCCGCCGCCTTCCTGGGGTCTTTGGCGGGGATTTGGCTGCGCCCCGTCTTCGGCCTTGATGGGTTCACCCGCAAATGACGGCGCGCAATACGCTTCTCTTCGGTGCCGCACTTGCCGCCACGACGGCGGCGGTCGCCGTCGACCACTACCATCACCCCGCGCCGCGCCCCGCCCCGCAAACCGCTCGCGCCTCGGGTGCGCCTCCTTGCGCGGCTGCAGCGCCTTGTGCCGCCGGGGCGGCAAAGCCCGCGCCCGCGGCGCCCTGTGCGCCTGTCGCACCTTGCGCAGCGGCAGCGCCAAAAAAGGCACCGCCTCCACCGCCGGCGGCACCTCCGGCCGAGCAGGAGATGAAGCGCGCACCGCCGCCACCTCCAGCTCCACTGCCCCGGAAAGGAACCGGCGAATGACGCCGGACGCAAGAAGCCGTGCGCTCTCCGAGATCGCCTTCTGCGAGAGCATCCTCTCCAAAGCGGGCCTCAACGTGCTCCTGGAGACATTTCGCGACACCGCGGAGACCAAGGCCTGGGACCATTATCCACCCGGCGACGTCTTCGATCCGCAAAGCGGTGCGCAATGGTTCTATCATTGCCATCCGGCGGAGGAAGGGGCGGCCGAGCACGGACATTTCCACTGCTTCCTGCGCCCCGAAGGCCCGGACGGGCCGATCCATCATCTTGCCGCCGTCGGCGTCGATGCCTATGGCCGCCTGCTCCGGCTTTTCACCGTAAACCGGTGGGTGACGGGTGACGACTGGCTCGATGCGGAGAAGACCATCGCGCTGCTACCCCGCTTCAACGTTGAGATGCCGCGTCCGTCCTATCTGGTCAACCGCTGGCTGACCGCCATCCTCGCCGCCTACGAGAATGAGATCGCCGGCCTGATCCGTGAGCGCGACCGTGTGATCGCTGCGCACCATCCCAACGACGGATCGCCTCCCCTCGAAGACCGGGCGCTCGAGGTCACATCCAGTCTCGACTTTTGATCGGCATCGCGCGCGCCTGTCCATCCGCCCTCGTTCATCATCGGCCCGCCGTCGAGCGTGAAGGCGAGACGCCCGATCCCGGTCGAGTCTGGAGCGGGCGGCGACCGGCCCGTCATCCTCGACACATAAAGCCGATCGCGGCTCCGTCCTGGTCCAGGAGAAAACGAGCTGCTCAACGCCACCTCCGTACAGGGTTCCCGCCTTGGCCCGCCTGCCTTGCCGGGGGCTTTCCCAGCGAAGAAGGCGTGGAGGTTGACGTGGCAGATGTCGATCCCAACCGGCTCCGGCGGTCTCGCTCGGCTCCTGGACCTATGAGCGGTCAAGGTGGATGAGACGGCGGGAGAGCGGAGTTGCGGCCTCAGACTTGGCACGGGATATCTGCCGGACCAGAATAGCGGCCTGGCGGGCGTTGCCGACGCAACCCGCCTCAGGGGAGACGTCCCGTTGAGTGAAGACTCAAAACTGGAGCGCGCCGTCGATCCAGACGCCCGGCTACTGCGGCTCATAGTGCCGGGCGTCCTGGACCGATCATCGGGGCCGTCGTGGTTTTGCTGCGGCTCCGATGATCCACCGCTTTTCGGGTGAGATTCACCTGACCGACATACGAGCGGCGGTTTCCGCGATGTCTTGGCCGTCGTGCTTCAGGCGTCGGCCTGCACGGTCATCAGCTTTGCGGCAATGAGTGAGTGGATCGCAACCATGGTTAGAGCTTGGCATGGGACGTGTTTCGCCTTGCGAACCGCTGAAAAGGAGTTGCCAATATCGTTCCTGCATGAAGCGAGAAGAGGGACATCTGGACTTTGTCGGCTTAACGGGAGCGATACTTTGCCATGCCATGCTCCAAAATACGGCGAACCCTCTGAGAAACCTGGGAGAAATGATCATGCAACTGGGAGTTATCGGCCTCGGACGGATGGGCGCCAACATTGCCAGGCGGCTCGGCCGCGCAGGGCATCGCTGCATCGTCTATGACCGCAATGCAGATACCGTGCGCGAGCTTGCCGGCGAGGGCGCAAGGGCCGCATCAAGCCCGGAGGATCTGGTCGCCAAGATGGACGTCCCACGCGCCGTCTGGGTGATGCTGCCGGCCGGTGAGGCCACCGAAGAGACCGTTCAGCGGCTTGGTGAGCTCATGACGGCCGGCGACACCGTCATCGACGGCGGCAACACTTTCTACAAGGACGATATCCGCCGCGCCGCGGCACTCAAGCCCAAGGGCATTCATTATGTCGACGCCGGCACCTCGGGCGGCGTGTGGGGGCTGGAGCGTGGGTATTGCCTGATGGTCGGCGGTGACAAAGAGGCAGTCGACCGCCTCGACCCGATCTTCGCCGCGCTCGCGCCGGGTGCGGGAGACATCCCCCGTACGCCGGGCCGCGAAGGGCGCGACCCGCGCCCCGAAAGGGGATATCTCCATGCCGGCCCGGTGGGTGCCGGCCACTTCGTCAAGATGGTCCATAACGGCATCGAATATGGCTTGATGCAGGCCTATGCCGAGGGCTTCGACATCCTGAAGGGCAGGGCCTCGGAGACGCTGCCCGCAGACGAACGCTACGATCTCGATCTCGCCGACATTGCCGAGGTCTGGAGGCGCGGCAGTGTCGTCTCCTCCTGGCTGCTCGACCTCGGCGCCGCGGCGCTCGCCGAGGACGAGGCGCTCTCCGCCTTTTCCGGCGCGGTCGCCGATTCCGGCGAGGGGCGCTGGACAGTGATGGCGGCAATAGAGGAAGCTGTCCCCGCCGAGGTCCTGTCCGCCGCCCTCTACGCCCGGTTCCGCTCGCGCAAGGAGCACACCTTCGCCGAGCGGTTGCTCTCGGCGATGCGCTTCAGGTTCGGCGGCCACGTCGAACGTCCGGATGGAGGTTGAGAATGAGCACCCCCGTCTCCGCCCGCCATCTCCCCGATGACGCCGAACCGGCGCCACCCAGCACGCTCGTCGTCTTCGGCGCCTCCGGCGACCTGACGAAACGGCTCTTGATGCCGGCGCTCTACAATCTCGCCAGGGAAAAGGCTCTCGATCCGGCCTTCGAGGTTATCGGCGTCGACCATCTGGAGCGCGGCGAGGATGATTTCCGCGCCTATCTCACCACCTCAATGCAGGCACTTGTGAAAGAGGGTGGCGGGGAATTCGAGGCCGCCAGGCTCGATCTGCAGGCCTGGAACTGGATTGCCGGGCGCCTCCGCTATCTCACGGGCGATTTCGACGATCCCGAAACCTATCGCCGTCTCGCCGAGCGCCTGGAAAAGCGTGCGAAGGAAAACGGCCATGCCAACGCCGTCTTCTACCTCGCCACGGCGCCGCGCTTCTTCGGTACCGTGATCGAGCGGCTGGGTGCGGCCGGCCTCACCCGCGAAACGGAAAAGGGCTTCCGCCGCATCGTCATCGAGAAGCCTTTCGGCACCGACCTTGCCTCGGCCGAGGCGCTCAACCGTCGCATCCTGAAGATCGCCGGCGAGAGTCAGCTCTACCGGATCGATCACTTTCTCGGAAAGGAAACGGTCCAGAACATCATGGTGCTCCGGTTTGCCAACGGCTTCTTCGAGCCGCTGTGGAACCGCGATCACATCGACCACGTGCAGATCACCGCCGCCGAAACCGTCGGTGTCGAGCATCGCGGACGCTTTTACGAGGCCACCGGCGCACTCAGGGACATGGTGCCGAACCATATGTTCCAGCTCCTTGCCATGACCGCCATGGAGGCGCCGAACTCCTTCGGCGCGGATGCGGTGCGCTCGGAGAAGGCGAAGGTGATCGAGGCGGTGCGACGCTGGTCGCCAGAGGAGGCCGGGGAAAACTCCGTACGCGGCCAGTACGACGCGGGTTCGGTGCTCGGCCGCCCCATGCGCCCCTATACGCAGGAGCCGGATGTCGCGCCCGACAGCACCACCGAAACCTATGTCGCCCTCAAGCTGATGATCGACAACTGGCGCTGGGCGAGCGTGCCCTTCTACATCAGGACCGGCAAATCGATGGCCGTCCGGCGCACCGAGATCGCCATTCAGTTCAAGCAGGCGCCAAGCATCCTCTTCCGCGGCACGCCGGCTGGCTTGCCCGATCCGAACCTCCTGGTCTTCCGCATCCAGCCGAGCGAGGGCATATCGCTGCGCTTCGCCGCCAAGGTGCCCGGCCGCACCGTGCGGCTCGGCGAGGTGGACATGGACTTCCGCTATTCGGATTATTTCGCGGCGGAACCTTCCACCGGTTACGAGACGCTGATCTATGATTGCCTGATCGGCGATCCGACGCTCTTCCAGCGCGCCGACAACATCGAGGCGGGATGGAGCGCGGTCCAGCCATTCCTGGACTGTTGGGCCCAGCCCAGCGGCGGTGTGCATCTCTATAAATCCGGAGGTAGCGGCCCGCTGGCCGCCGATGCGCTCATGAAGCGCGACGGCCGCGCCTGGCTGCCGCTCAGCCCTGCTGTGTGAAGGAGGTTGGAGAAATGACCGAACCGACCGAGGTTTCCACGGAAGAAGCCGCCTTCGAGGCAGCATCTTACCAGCCGCATCCGATTCTGGTCGTGATGGGCGTCTCGGGCTCCGGCAAGACGACGGTCGGCAAGGCACTCGCCGAACGGCTCGACTGGCCCTTCGAAGAGGGCGACGACCTGCATCCCGTCGCCAACATCGAAAAAATGCATGCCGAGACGCCGCTCACCGATGCCGACCGCAAGCCGTGGCTCGAAAAGGTCGCGGCGTGGATCGACGGGTGGCGGCGGGCCGGCAGTGCCGGCGTCATCACATGCTCCGCACTGAAGCGCAGCTATCGCGACTTCCTCTCCCGCGGCCGGCCGGAAGTTTGGTTCGTGTATCTGGGTGGCGAACAGGCACTGATCGCCGCCCGGCTTGCCGCCCGCAAAGGCCATTTCATGCCGCCCGGCCTGCTCGCCAGCCAGATGGCGGCGCTCGAAGCGCCTTCGCCGGAGGAGCCCGCGATCACGGTCGACATCGCTTCTCCCACCGATGGCATCGTCAGCCGGATTGTCGGAGATTTGGCGCTGAAACAGGGGCAAGGAGCGGCCGCGAGCGGGACCCGCAAGCGCGGCCAGCGCCCCACCGTTCCCCCCGACGACCGGAAACTCGAACATCGCCACCCTTCGGTGGCACCCTCCCCTTGTGCCGAGCCGGATCGACCGCTCCCCGTCGAAGACTATGCGCTGATCGGTGATTGCACCACGGCCGCGCTCGTCGGCCGCAACGGTTCCATAGACTGGTTGTGCTGGCCACGTTTCGACAGCGGCGCCTGCTTCGCGGCCCTGCTCGGCACGGCACAGCACGGGCGCTGGCGCCTGGCGCCGGCGGATCCGGCGGCTCGCGCACGGCGTGCCTATCGCGACGGCACGATGATCCTGGAGACCGTCTTCGAAACGCCCGAGGGCGAGGTCGCCCTCATCGATTTCATGCCGCTCGGGCAGCCGAACGCCTCCGTCGTCAGGCTGGTGGAGGGGCGGTCCGGCAAGGTGACGATGCGCCTCGACCTCCAGCTTCGGTTCGACTATGGCGCCTCGGTCCCGTGGGTCACGCGGCTCGAGGACGGGTCAGGCCTCAGCGCCGTCGCGGGGCCGAACGCCGTCGCCCTGCGCACGCCGATCAAGCTGCGCGGCGAGAACCTCGCCACTGTGGCCGAATTCACCGTCGCCCGGGGGGGCGAATGCATCCCGTTCGTGCTGACCTACGGGCCTTCCCACTTGCCCGTGCCGCCGGCCCTCGACTGGCGTGCAGCCTTGCAGGCGACGGAGACCTTCTGGCGCGGCTGGTGCAAGCAGTGCACCTACGAGGGTGCGTGGAAGGAGCCGGTCCAGCGCTCGCTGCTGACGCTGAAGGCGCTGACCTATTCTCCCACCGGCGGCATCGTCGCCGCACCCACGACTTCGCTGCCTGAGCAGATCGGCGGGCCGCGCAATTGGGACTATCGCTATTGCTGGCTGCGCGACGCCACCATGACGCTGATCGCGCTCATGTCGGCCGGTTATGTCGAGGAGGCGCGGGCCTGGCGCGACTGGCTGATGCGCAGCGCCGCCGGCAGTCCCGAGCAGATCCAGATCATGTACGGCGTGGCGGGCGAGCGGCAGTTGAACGAATGGCAGGTGCCGTGGCTGCCCGGTTATCAGGGTTCCGGCCCCGTGCGCATCGGCAACGCGGCCTCCAATCAGATGCAGCTCGACGTCTATGGCGAGCTTCTCGACGCGCTCCACCAGGCGCGCAACCACGGCCTCGCGCCCGCCCCGTCGGGCTGGGCTCTGCAGGACAGCCTGATCCAGCATCTGGAAGCGATCTGGGAAAAGCCGGATGAAGGCATCTGGGAGGTCAGGGGCGGGCAGCGCCATTTCACCTATTCCAAGGTGATGGCATGGGTGGCGCTCGATCGCGCCCTGCTCGACGCCGAGCGCTTCAAGCTCGAAGCGCCGGTGGAGCGTTGGCGCGCCCTTCGCGACCGTATGCACGCAACCATCTGCGAACGGGGCTTCGACCGCCGCCGCAACACCTTCACGCAGAGTTTCGGCAGCGAGGAGCTCGACGCCAGCCTTCTGCTGATCCCGATGGTCGGCTTCCTGTCGCCGGACGATCCGCGCGTCCTCGGCACCGTGGCCGCGATCGAGCGCGAACTGGTGGCGGACGGCTTCGTCCTGCGCTACCGCACACAAAAGGGCGTCGACGGCCTGCCCCCCGGCGAGGGCGCGTTCCTGCCGTGCAGCTTCTGGCTCGCCGACAATTACACCTTGCAGAATCGCGATGCGGAAGCCCGCGTCCTGTTCGAGCGCCTCTTGGCGCTGCGCAACGATGTCGGTCTGCTCGCCGAGGAATACGACCCTCGCCTCCATCGGCAGGTCGGCAACTTCCCGCAAGCTTTCTCCCACCTCGCCTTGGTCGGAACGGCCCTGAACCTGCATGACATCGGCCCGGCGCAAAAGCGTCGTCATGAATCTTGAGGTTGCTTGCGTCCTGTATGTGGGGCTTCTTGCGTTGATCGGAAGCAATGGGCCAAACTGAGACCTCGGTCCTACCGGTGAACGTTCGCTGGCGTTCTTTTAAACACGAAAAAACTGACGGTCCGCAAGGGAAACGCACATGAGCAAACGCAGCGCCGCCATATCGGAACTTCAAATTTCGGAGACGCATCTCCGGGCGACTCTCTGGCGCTTTCCGCCGGGCAGCGAAACCGGTTCGCATCGTCATGAGGCCGCCTACGTCGTGGTGCCGGTCAAGGGCGGCACGCTGACCGTGGAGAATCGGCCCGGCGACAGCGGAAGCCCTTATCCTATCGAAACCGGCAAGAGCTATACCCGACCCGCCGGGGTTGAGCACAATATCGCAAATGACAGCGATGAAGAGATCGCCTTCGTCGAGGTCGAGTTGCTCGCCTCCCCGCCGTCGACCTAGATCGGCACCGTTCGCGCAAAAGAATCAATAATCGGCGGGCAAACTCCCATTATACGTTCCGAAAGTGGGAGCAGGTTTAGCAAAGGTCCCAGCCCGCGCCGCGCGCCATCATTGACGACACTGGCGGGGCCTCTTTCACAACAATTCCGTCGTCTCGCGCCAATCAGTTTGCGTCCGCATAGGCCGCGCCGGGCCAAACCTTGTCCGCTGCCCGTTGGTACTGGACCGGCCGCTCGATCTCGGCATTCAGGGCGCGGGCAGCCAACCAGCCCCAATGGGGGTTGTCGAGGAAGGCGCGCCCCAGCGCGATCATGTCGGCTCTCCCCTCGGAGATGATCGCCTCGGCCTGTTTCGGCGTGGAGATGAGGCCGACGGCGCGGGTCGGAAGCCCCGTTTCGCGCTTCACGCGCTCCGCGAATGGTATCTGGTAACCCGGCTCGATCCTCGGGACGGCATTCGGCGCCACGCCGCCGCTCGACGCGCAGACAAAATCAACGCCCTCCTGCTTCAGCCGATTGGCGAAGGTCACGGCATCCTCCAGCTCGATGCCACCTTGCATCCAATCGCGTCCGGTGATCCGTAGGCCGAGCGGCCGCCCCTCCGGCCAGACCGCGCGGACGGCACGCACCACTTCGAGCGGAAAGCGCATCCGGTTCTCCGCGCTGCCGCCATAGCCGTCGATGCGGTGGTTGGAAATTGGAGAGAGGAACTGGTGCAGAAGATAGCCATGCGCCGCGTGGACCTCCAGCAGGTCGAATCCGAGGCGCTCGGCCCGGCGCGCGGCTTCCACATGCGCGACCTTCACGCGTTCCAGATCGGCCTCGTCCATTTCACGCGGCACATGCCAGCCTTCGCCGAAAGCGAGCGCGGACGGCGCGATTGTCGTCCAGGGGTCTTCATTCACGCCAAGCGCGCGGCCGCCATCCCATGGCTTGTGTGCGGAAGCCTTGCGCCCTGCATGGCCGATCTGGATGCCGAGCCGGGCCGATCCGTGCGCACGGCAGTGGACCAGAATGCGCGCCAGCGCCTCCTCGTTGGCATCATTGTAAAGACCGAGATCGCCATGGGTGATGCGTCCCTCCCTTTCCACTGCGGTCGCCTCGACGATCAGCGCCCCCGCGCCGGATGCGCTCAGCGTTCCCAGATGAGCGAGGTGCCAATCCGTCGCCGAGCCGTCCTCCGCGCTGTACTGGCACATGGGCGAGACGACGATCCGGTTGGCCAGCGTCAATTCCTTCAATGTGAATGGTGAAAACAGAGCGCTCAATTGCGTCTCCCAAATACGGAGCGAAAGGTTCGGGCGGGATCAGCCGATTGCCAGGTCCTGGAAATGACGCGACATCAGCATGGCATGTATCAGCGCGGCCCGTGGGGCCACCGTGGATACCAGAATATGCTCGTGAATGGCATGGGCACCCGCGCCGTTGCAGCCGAGCCCATCGAGTACTGGACGACCGATGGCGGCTGCGAAATTGCCGTCCGAGACACCGCCGCGCGAAGTCTCATCCATCGGCAGACCGAGATGCTCCGCAAGCGCTCGCGTCGCCTCATAGAGCCTGGCGACCTCAGCGGAACGCACGAAGGGCGGCCGGTTCATTCCGCCCTCGACGTCCAGCCGGATATCCTCGCCGACCGGTCGGCGCGCCAGCATCCGTGCGACGAGACGCTCGGCCGTCGCTATGTCTTCGGCGCGCATATCGACCTCGATACGCGCGAAATCCGGCACCACATTGGCGCGCGTTCCTCCCGTTACGGTGCCGACATTGAAGGTCGCCTTTTCCTCGGTCTCGTTCATCGCCTCGATATCCATGATGTGCCGGGCGATCTCGTGAATAGCGCTTCGCCCGTCGGTCCGGTTGCCGCCGGCATGCGAGGAGACGCCATGAGCGATGAGCGAGAAACGTGCCCAGCCTTTGCGGGCGGTGATGACGGTGCCCGGCGCCTCGAAGGCGGGTTCTGGAACGAGGACAAAAGCCGCCCCGGCGGCGAGTTTTTCGATCGTCTCGCGTGAGGTCGGGCTGCCGAGTTCCTCGTCGCCATTGAGATAGACCTGGATCGGGCGCGGCGGCACAAGCCCCTTCTCGGCGATCCGCCGCAGGGTTTCGGTCGCCAGGTAAGAGCCGGCCTTCATATCGAATATGCCCGGCCCGTGCAGGCGGTCGCCTTCACGCTTCACCGGCCTTTCGGCGAGCGTGCCGGCATCCCAAACCGTGTCGACATGCCCCATCAGCAATGCCGGCTTGCCCTCACAGCCCTCGGGCGCGTACTCCATGACGAGTTGGCCGCCGCAGCCATCACGCGAGGTGACGCGGCGCATCTCGACGGGCAATCCCGAAAACGACTGCTCGACGTGTTCGAGCAGCAGGTCGATCAAATCCGGGCGATCCGACGGCGTCTCCATCTCCACCCAGCGCACGATTCCCGCGAGGAAAGCCTCGGTGTCGATCTCCTCTGCGCGCGGCAGGGCCTGTTCGAAAGTTTCAGACATCGATCCTTCCTTGCCCCATCGGGGATATTGCTTCACGAGGCGGTGCGTGTTCCGGAACGTCCAGCCGATAGATGTCGCGCGCCGTTTTGGGCGAGATGAACCCATCTTCCAGGTCACGCCGCACCGCTTCCCGGTCACGTTCGGGCGGAGGCCCCCAGCCGCCGCCGCCCGGCAGACGAATCTCGACCAGATCTCCGGCCCTTAGCGGGAAGGTGCTCGTTGCGCCGAGCTCGATGAGCTCGCCGTCCCGCTCGACCGTGAGCCGCGCGCTGAAACCGTCACGGCCGCCTGCCCGTCCACGCGGAGCAAGCCGGAAGCGGTCGGAATAAAGGCTGAGCGTGACATCGTTCCTGAGAATGCGGAAACGCCGGAAGATACCCTGCCCGCCGTTGAATTGTCCCTCTCCCCAGGAATCGCGGATCAATCCGAACCCTTCTATGCGAACATGCGGATTGAGCTGCTCGATCGCCTCGGACGGCGTCAGCCGGCAGGAGGACAAGACATGATCGGTGGCGTGGATGGCGTCATAGCCATTAGCCGCACCCCAGCCGCCACCGAGCACATCGAGATGAATAGCGATGCCGCCCTCGGGCCTGTCGTGAGCAAGAAAGAAGCCCGTTGTGGAATTGGCGCCCTCGGCAGGCACACGGCCCGGCAACGCCTCGGCCAGGGCATCGTGGACCGCATCGAGAGCGCGGCAGCAGGCGGTCGCGCGCGCCCGCACCGGCGCGCCGGGCCTGGGATTGAGCACCGAGCCCTCGGGAAAGATCATGGTCAGCGGCCGGTTACAGCCGTCATTGGCCGGCATCTCGGTGTCGCCGAGGACACTGCGCAAAGCCGTCACGGCGCCGGCTATGCTGCTGGCCAGAGGCGAGTTGAACATCGTGCGCACCTGCGGGTCGGTGCCGGTGAAATCGAGCGTGGCCTCATCACCCGAAATCGTGACGGTGGCGACGATCCGGATCGGCTTGCCGATGGGCTCGCGCCCATCGCTGTCGAGAAAGGCCTCGCCAGTCCAGCTTCCATCCGGAATCTCGGCAATCGCGGCGCGCATGCGCCGTTCCGAATAGTCGAGCGCTTCCCGCATGGCGGTACGTACCGTTTCCGGCCCGTATCTCTCCGCGAGTTCGCGCACGCGCCGCGCACCGACGTCATTGGCGGCGAACTGGGCATCCATGTCGCCCATGCCGATCTCCGGCGTGCGGATATTGGCGAAGATCAGGCGCTCGATCATGCCGCCATGCCAGTCGCGGTCGATATCGAGCAGCAAAGGCGGGATGACGATCCCTTCCTGGATCAGTTCATGTGCGGTCGTGTTGACGCCGGCGGAGCCGCCGCCAATGTCGAGATGATGGGCGGTGCTGCCGCTCCAGCCCAGAAGCTCTTCATCGTGGAAGATCGGCGTGAACAGGATGATATCGTTGAGATGCTGGCCGCCGCTATAGGGATCGTTCATCAGCACGAAGCTGCGTGGCGTCACGCCGGACAGGTCAAGCTGCTCAGCCGCGGCGGCGAAGGAAGCGCTGAGCGCTGCCGTTTGCATGGGGATCATATCGGCCTGGGCCACGACCCTGCCTTGCGAATCGAGCAGAGCGGTGGAGCAGTCGCGCGCCTCACGGACGACGGCGGAGAAGGCGGAGCGGATGAGATTTGCCGCCATTTCGTCAGTGGCTGCCTGAAGCGCGCGTGCCAGGATCACCATCAGCGTGCGATCGGTATTCACGAAACCCTCCGCAAAACCAGGTCGCCGGTCGTCAGGCATTCCGCTTCCCATCCTGGCGGCACAACGGTCGTCGAGGTGGGTTCCGAAAGGATTGCGGGGCCGGAAACCTTGCCGCCGACGGCGAGGCTGTCGCGGGCGAGCGCCTTTGCTGCGAGATCGGCGCCGTCGATCGAAATGAGGACTTCCTCCGGGACATCGCCCTCACCCGCAGGCAGCGGCGTGGAAAACCGGGCATCCGACCTCGCCGTCAGGCGGATACGATAGGACACGACCTCGACGTCCAGCCGGGCGCGAGCATATCCATATCTTGCGCGATGCTCGTCCTCGAAGAGCCGGCGCAGTTCCTCCTTCGATCTCGCGCGCCCTTCCGTCCAGACCGTCAGTTCGAAGGCCTGCCCCACATAGCGCATGTCGAGGCCGATCTCGATCCCGTAGCCGCCCTCCTCGATGCCATGGGCCCTGGCGAGTTCGTGGCCGCGCGCGCGCAGATCGCTGCAGCGCCCGGCGTCCAGGCTCATATCATTCAACCCGTGAAGATCGCTCTGAGCGGCGTCGATCAAGGTATCCGCGATCAGCAGGCCGAAGGCGCTCGCCAGACCGGGCGACCACGGTACGAGCACCCGTGTGATGCCGAGTTCATCGGCGACCATCGCCGCGTGCAGCGGCCCGCCACCCCCATAGGCGACGAGTGTGAAATCGCGTGGATCGATGCCGCGCCCGGTCGAGACAAGCCGAACGGCCGCCGCCATGTTGCTGTTGACGAGTCGAAGCACGGCGTCCGCCGCGCGCCTCGCATCGCCCTCGCTGTCGAGCGAGGCGAGCGCGGCTTTCGCCGCACTGCTGGAAAGCTCCATCCGGCCGCCGAAGAATTGTTGCGGCCGCAGGAGGCCGGCGACCACTTGCCCATCGGTGACGGTCGGCCGCGTGCCGCCGCGCCCGTAGCAAACCGGGCCAGGCACGGCTCCGGCGCTTTCCGGCCCCACGGCCAGGAACCCGCCTGGATCGATGGTAGCTATGCTACCGCCGCCAGCGCCTATCGTGGCCATGTCGACCGCGGCTGTACGCACGGGCAGACCGTCGATCTTAAGCTCCGGGACCATGCTGGGAACGAGGCCCGGTGCAATCGCGACATCCGTGCTCGTTCCGCCCATATCGAGCGTGATCACGTCCCTGATCCCGTTGCGTTCGGCGAACCACATCGCCGCGCGCACGCCGGCCGCCGGCCCGGACAGAAGCATGCGAACGGCATTGGCGCCCGCCGCGTCCGCCGGCATGGCGCCGCCATTGGACTGCATGATTTTCAAGACGCCGCGATAAGCATTGTCGCGCAGGCCGGCATCGAGGAGGTCGATATAGGATTCCACGACCGGTCCTACAAAGGCATTCACCACAGTTGTGACGCTTCTCTCGTATTCACGGAACTCCGGCGACACCTCATGACTCGCGGAAATCGCGACATGCGGCGCACGCCGACGGATCATGTCCGCCAGCGCTTTTTCATGCACGGGGTTGCGGTAGGCGTGGATAAGGCTGATGGCGATGCCTTCCACACCTTGGGCGAGGAAGGTCTCGACCTCGCGCCAGGCAACTTCCAGGTCGAGCGGAACGATCACCTCGCCGTCGGGACCGATGCGCTCGGGAACTTCGCGGATCATGCCGCGCCGGATCGGTGGAGCCGGGCGGCGATATTGCATGTCGTAGATGCCGTGATCGCGGTCACCTCGCCCGACAATGACCACATCGCGGAAACCCTTGGTGGTCAGAAGCCCGGCCGATGCGCCTTTGCGCATGATCAGCGCATTCGTGGCGACCGTGGAACCATGCGTGATCCCGGCGACGTCATCGAGCGGCATGCCGGCCTCGGAGATCACGGTCAGCACCGCTTCGTGGATGGCGTGCGGTGTGGAAGGGGTCTTGCCCGTATGCAGCCGGCCGTCGGGGCCGGACCAGACAAGGTCCGTGAAAGTGCCGCCAATCTCGACGCCGATACGGTCCGCGCCGCTGCCTCCGCCGCCGAAATGCTTCATGATTCCTGGTCCATGATTGGTCGATGTCAGTGGTTGCGTGCCGAGACCGTCATTCAGCTGGCCTGCTCCTCGAGCGGTTCGCCGAGATAGGCCGAGATCACCTTGGGGTCGGCCACGACCTCCTGGGGCGTTCCCTCGGCGATCTTCTGGCCGGCGTCGATCACGAGGATGCGGTCACAAATGCTCGTGACCGCCTTCATGTCGTGCTCAACCAGCCACACCGTCGTGCCCCGCTCGCGCACCTTGCGAAGGCAGGTGACCATTTCCTCCGTCTCGATGGGGTTGAGGCCGGCGCAAGGTTCGTCGGCGAGGAGAAGCGAGGGTCGGGTGGCATAGGCGCGCGCGACCTCCAGCTTGCGAAGCGAGCCAACGGTCAACCCTTCCGCCGTGCGGTCGGCGAGTTCCTCCAGACCGGCAATGGCAAGCGCCTCATCCACCACCTTTTCGGGCTGGCTTCCGCCCGGCCTGCCAAACATCGCGCCCACGCGCACATTTTCCCGCACCGTAAGGGCAGGGAAGGGTTTCGATATCTGGAAGGCCCGGGCGATACCCGCCTGATTGCGTCGATAGGTGGGCAGGCCGGAAATATCCTCGCCCTTGAACCGGATCTCGCCTCCTGTGAGCGGGTAATAGCCGGTGATGAGATTGAACAGGGTCGACTTGCCGGCGCCATTGGGCCCGATCAGCCCGAAGATGGCGCCAGCCGGTATCTCGAAATCGACGTTCTGGATGGCGATCAGCCCACGAAAGGACTTTGTGACTCCGCGCCCCGACAGGATGATCCCGCTCATGCCCTCGCCTCCGCCGCGGCCGGTTCAGCCTGGTTTGCCCTGCGTTTCCGGAAACTCAGGGCGCCAATGATGCCGCCAGGCATGAGAAGGATGATCGCGACCACCATGGCGCCGGTGATGAGAAGGTGGATGTCGAGGAAGCGTGACAGCAGCACCTGCGTGATGAAGAGCATGACCGCGGTTCCGATGATCGGCCCGAACAGGGTGCCTATCCCGCCGATCAGACAGAAGACGATCAGGTTCAGGGAGAAGTCCAGGCGGAAGACGGTATAGGTCGTGAAATAGCCGACGCTGTAGCCGTAGACCGCACCCATAATGCCGACGAGAATAGCGGAAAGCACAAAGGCCATGATCTTGTAACGCTCGGTCGCCACGCCCAGCATCATGGCGGTATCCTCGTCTTCACGGATCGACAGCAACGCGTAGCCGAAGCGGGAATTGCGTACTGCAACCGAGATCAGGAAGCACAGCAGGAGCAGCCCGCCGAAAATGTAGTAGAAGAAGTCCTCCGGGGTCATGGCGCTGGGAACCGGTGTCTGCAGGAAGACTCCGATGCCCCCCTGGAACCAGCTCACATTGTTCACCAGTTCGCCGACGACCTGGCTCACGCCGAGCATCGCTATCGCGAAATAGATGCCCCGCAGGCGAAGGATCGGATAGGCGAGGATGGCCGCGAACAATCCGCAGATGAGGCCGGCCAGGAGGATCGGGGCGATCATCGACAACGGCCCGTCGCCGAACGGGCCGAGCCTGTTCACGATATGGGCGGCGCTGAAGGCGCCCATTCCGATGAAGACCGTGTGGCCGAAACTCCAATAGCCGGAAAAGCCACCGAGAATGTTCCACGCGATCGCCATGCCGGCCGAGAAGAAGAAGAGCTGGGCCACGCGTGTGTAGAAAGGTCCGATCCAGAGTGGCAGCAGTGCCGCGGCAATGACTATGACCGCACCGATGACGAGAGGGAGCGTGCGGTTCATCGGCTTTCTCCAAACGCGTTGCCGAGCAGGCCGCTGGGCCGCACCAGGAGCATCAGGACCAGCACCAGGAACATGGCGGCCTGGGTGAGAGAGGGGCCGATATATTGCGCCGTGAAGGCATTGATCAGCCCAAGGAGCAGCCCGCCCACAAGCGCCCCGGCCGGACTGCCGATGCCGCCGAGCACGACGACGATGAAGGCATTGAGTGTCCAGGCGACCTCACTTGCCGCCGTAAAAGGCTGGACGATGCCGATAATGGCGCCGGAAGCGCCGGCCATCGCTGCGCCAAGCCCAAAGGTGAGTCCATGCAGATTGCGCACATTGAGCCCGGAAAGTTCGGCCGCCAGCGGCTGCTGGGCGGTCGCGCGGATCGCCCGTCCGAAATGCGTGCGGGCGAGAACCAGGGCGAGGGCCACGAGCAGAACCAAGCTGGCCCCGAGGGCGACGATCCGCACGACATCGATACGAAGCGGACCAAGGGTCAGGCTCATGAAGCTGTATGTCGGCGTGATCGTATGCACATCTGGCCCGAAGACGAGTTGCAGCCCGTTGCGCGCCATCATGGCAACGCCGAAAGTGACAACCAGGGAGGCGACCAGCGAAGCGCGCGAAACGGCCCACTGGATGATGGTGCGCTGATACACATAGCCGACGGCGAACAGGACCAGTCCGATCGGGATGATGGCCAAAAGCGGGTCGATGCCCATCCGTGCAAACAGGAAAAGGGCGCCATACGCTCCCGCGACCACGAAGATGCCATGCGTCAGATTGACGATGCCGAGCACGCCGAAGACGAGCGAGAACCCAACGGCAGCAAGCGAATAGATACCTCCCAGCACGAGGCCGTTCAGAACTGTTTGCAGAAAGAGCGTCATCGTGGTGAACCGCCCTAACCGTTTTCCTTGGCGGCCCAGGCCATGGCAACCTCGTCGCCGGTTGCGAACCATACATTCGGATAGCGGCGCACGAAGGCAATGAATTCGCGCAGCATGGCAAGCCGGGAAGGCCTCCCGATGATCTGCGGATGGGTGACTATGTTGACGAGCCCGCCCCAGCGATAAATTTCCATGAATTCCTGTTTCCAGATATTCAGGATGTGATCGTTGGTGTGGATTGGACGCGGCGACTGGATGGCAAAGAGCGCGTAGGGCGCATCGTCGAGGCTCCAGTGCCAGGGCAGTTCCACCGGCCCGCGCGATCCATCGGACAATTGATGCCGATAGGGGCTGACCTGATCCATGAGCGAGCTGTCATAGGCGAAGCCGTATTCATGCAGCAGGCCAATCATGTTTTGCGATGTCTCGCCGGCGGGCGAACGATATCCCTTCGGCTTGATCCCAACGGTTTTCTTGAGCGCTTCAAGCCCCTTTTCGAGCGCCTCGCGCTCCTTATCGGGATAGTCGGGGTCGATCCATTCATGCAGATAGCCGTGATGGCCGATCTCATGCCCGGCGGCCGCGATCGCCTCGATCCGGTCGGTGTATTTCTCGGCGGTCCAGCCCGGCACGAAAAAGGTGCCCTTCAACTCTTCCTCCCGCAGCAATTCGAGGATCTTGGGTACGCCGGTCTTGGCACCGTAGACACCCTGCGACAGCACGCCGGGACGCCGCGCATTGTCGGGATTGCGAGACAGCCACAGCGTCTCGGCGTCGAAGTCGAAAGTCAGCATCACGGCGCAGCGCGCACCGTCGGGCCATTCGATCGGGGTCATGTCGTCCACGGGAATGTCTCCTCAGGCAGCATCGGAACGGGTCTGTTCCGTATAAAGCGGGAAGGCTTGAAAGGGTGCCTCGCAGGGCGGTCCGTCAGTGGCGTAGAGGATGCGCTCATCGAGATCGAGCAGAATGGCGGCCACCGTGACGACGCGTTTTGCCGACGGCAAGGCCGGGTCGGGGTGACGGCAGATCGCGGCCGGCGCGGAGAAATGATCGCGGATCACCTCTTCGATCACTGCACGATCGACTGAACCCAGATGCCGCCTCAAAAGGCGTTCGGCACGCGGGCCACGATAGAGCGTATTGGGCGCGATGCGCTCCATCTGCGAGGTGACGCGCGTTTCCTTCACCAGATGGTTGGCATGAACCACCAGCCCGTCGGTCGGCGTCAGATAGGCGCAATGTTCCGGTGTCGCCTCGATATCGAGAATCTCGCCGTCCCGATGACCGATGAGATAATTGCTCGATGCGGTGCGGTCGGTTTGTACGACCGGCAGGAGTGCCTGGTCGAATCTCCAGGCGTCGAGAATTTCCTTGCAACGGACATGAAAAGGCTTGCGCATGCCGGTGGTGCCGTCGCGCGGCGTCACCAGCCCGTTGACGCAAAGGCCGATCCCGGCGGCGTTCACACCCATTTTCGAGCCGACTATGCCGGCTTCGCTGAAGCCGATGAAATCGGGTTTGCCTTCCTCGGGAGAGGCTCCACGCCTTACACGCTGGATGAATGTGCGTCCCTGGACATTCGCAAGCCAGTCCCAGTTCTGGCACAAGATGGTGTGGCCGTTGGCGGTCGCCTCCGGCAGCAATCCAAAGGATGTGCAGCCTTCCTGCTCCAGCCTTGTATCGGCGGCTCTGACCTCCGCACCGAACGCGAGATAGGTGATCTCGTAGCGGGCATTCAGCATGGCGATCTCGGTGAGCGAGACACCGGACGCTTCCGCGATGGCAGCCATCTCCTCGGCATATTCGCCATTGTCGTTCCGGATGAAATCGAGCCAGCCCTCGCTCTGCTTCAGGATCGTCGGGCGGTCGGCGCCGGCGGCCTCGAAACGCGCGAGATAGGTCTCTATATTGTCCCTGATCGCATCGGCCAATGTCGAGCCGTGGATACGGCCCCGCTCACGCGGATCCGGGCCGAGTTCTAATAGCGGAAGATCTGCCATGCCGGGTTTGTGGACCTTTTAGCTTGAACTGGAAGTGCGGCGCCCGACGATGCGCCGGATGCCACTATGTTCAACACACCCGATCAGGCGCGTTCTTCCCACGTCGGGGCCGGATAGATGGGGTCGGCCGAGGCTCCGTCAGGTGGCGCGATGACTTCCATCTCGCCGTCCTGGCGCTGGATCAGAAGCGGCCCCAGCAGGGACGCATCGCCGTCGCCGTCCTCGGTGAAACGCACATGCCCGTAGAAACACTCGAAGTCGATCGCCGACAGCGCGTCACGCACGGCGTCGACATCGAGCGATCCGGCCCGCTTGGCGGCCTCGATATAGACGACGATGCACACCGCGCCGCTGGCCATGTGATAGGTCAGTTCGCGGTCGAAATTGGCCCGGAAATACTCCGCGAAATCCGCGGCCGAGCCGAAGTAGTCGCCCGAGAACGGCGCGCGCTCCGACCAATATGCCTGCGTGACGACTCCGTTGGCATAATTGCCGAGCGCATCCTGGAAAGCGGAGGTCTGCGGGCCGAGGGTCTGATAGAGCATCGGCACGTTGGTGTTGGTCGATACCATCTGACGTGCGATCAGGATCGAGGTCTGGTCATGGGTGGTGCAGACCAGCACATCGGGCGTGTTTTCGCGAACCGAGGTCAACACATTGGATACGTCGCTGACCTCGGCCGGCAAAGCGATGTAGTCCAGCACTTCGATGCCCGCTTCTTCCAGGCTGGCGTGAGCTCCTTTGGCCTGGAATTCCGAGAAGGCGTCATTGGTATAGATGATGGACACGGTCTTCACCGCCGGATCGAGGCTGGCGAACATGTCTACCGAGGACACGAACTGGCGCGAAGCGCGTGGGAATATGCCGAAGACGCGCTTGCGGCCTTGCGTGAAGATCAGATCGGAACCGCCGCCCGCCTGCACCATGATGCGGCCGGCCGCCTCGGTGATCGAGCAGGTGGGAAGCACGATGTTGGAGCCGAAGGAGCCGAGGAAGAAATTGATGCCCTCGTCCACCTGACGCTGGATCAGCGTCGTGGCTCGCGCCGGGTCGGACGCGTCATCGAAGAGATTGAGGTCGAGTTGGTAGTTCTGGCCGCCGATTTCGACGCCGCCCATCTCCTCGTTGATGAACTTGACGGCGCATTGATAGCCCTGGAGCACGTTTTGGCCGGTCTCGGCCGCCGCGCCCGTCATTGGGATCGAACCGCCGAAGGTGATCGTATTGTCCTGGCCGAACGCGAGCTTCGGCACGGCCCCGGCGATCATCGCTGCCGTTGTCCCCTGGAGGAAAGTACGTCTTCTCATCTGCCGTCTCCCATTGTGATTGCAGGCCATCAGGCCAGCCCGAGATAAGCTTCCTTGACTTTAGGATCTTTGAGCAGCGCCTGACCCTCGCCCTTCTGAACGACCCGTCCCTTCTCCAGCACATAGGCGTAGTCTGCGATGGCCAGGGTGTGATGGACGTTCTGCTCAACCAGAAGAACGCTGATGCCCTCCTCGTTGAGCTTGCGGATAAGGGAAAATATCTGCGAGACGAGAATGGGACTGAGTCCAAGCGACGGCTCGTCCAGCACCAGGATGCGCGGCATGGTCATCAGCCCGCGACCGATCGCCAGCATCTGCTGCTCGCCTCCCGACAGCGAGCCGGCATTCTGGCCCTGACGCTCTTCGAGCCTGGGAAACAGATCGAAAACGCGCTCCAAATTCTGTTGGCAGCGTTCGCGGGCGCGGCGCACATGGCCGCTGAGGATCAGGTTCTCACGCACTGTGAGATGCTGGAAGACCAGCCGCCCTTCCGGCACCAGCGCGATGCCGAGTTCGACGGTCTGATGAGCCGGCATGTTAGTGATATCCCGACCGTCGAGCACAATGCTGCCGGAACGGGGCCGGAGCGCGCCCGCGATCATCTTGACGCTCGTCGTCTTGCCGGCGCCATTCCCGCCGATCAAAGCCGCGATCTTGCCACGCGGAAGTTCCAGCGAACAATCCGAGACGGCGCTTACGCCGGAATAGTCGTAAGCCAGCCCCGAGACCTGAAGCAGCACCTCGCCGGTCGAGTCGGCCCGTGCCCGTTCGCTGAGTAAGGCAGCCATTTATGTTCCCCGAGTTCGTATTGCTGTGCGATACAATCGAACTGTTATTGCCAGATTAGGTATCCCTCTCTTGCATTGTCAAGCAGTACTGAGATGTGTCTCACGATACATCGCGCGAGGAGCGGCGCCTCCACCTTCAGGCGGGGCGCAAACCGGCAGCCGCTGCAGTAACGAGCGGCCCCGCCCGCGAAACGAACTCTTCGGGCTGCCATTCGGCCAGCGACGCTGCGATATGAATTGCGCCGACCGGCTGGCCCGCGCCGTCGAGCACTGCTGCGGCAACGGCAATCTCGCCCACGAGAATCTCCTCGATGGCAAGCGAATAGCCCGTGTCCCGAACCTCCTCGATGCGGGCGAGTATCTTGTCGATCTCCACCGTGGTACGCGGCGTGAACTTGCGCCGATCGGAGCGGTGAAGGATATCGAGTACCGTTTCATGGCCGAGATGGCTGAGCACGGCGCGACCGCCCGATGTGCAGAATGTCGGAACGCGGCGACCGATCAGATGCGCATAGAACGTGTCCCGCTTGCTCTGCATGCGGACCACGTAAATCATTGAAAGGTCGTCGAAAAGGCTGAGATCGACACGTTCCTTGACGGTCCGTCGCAGGTCGGCGAGGATTGGAACGGCGCGGTGGACGAGCGGGTTGGAGCGCAGATAGTCGAAGGAACGTTCGAGAACGCGCCGACTGGGCGCGACACCGGCAGGCGTCTTCTCCAGATATCCGATATTCACCAGCGTGTGGACGAGACGCTGGGCCGCGCTCTTGTCCAGCCCGGTTGCCGCGGCGATTTCAGAAAGCGACATCGGAGCGGGATTGTCGGCGAATGCCTCCAGCACGCGGAAGCCACGTGCAAGCGCTTCCACGAACAACCGGTCGTTCTTCGGTTCCCGCATTTCCGTTGGTGCCGCCCCGGCATTCAGGACGCGCGTATCGCTTGCCGTCACTTTTTCCTCCTGGCCCGATTGTCCGGACCTATCTTGCTGCCACCACGGGACCGGGTTCGGTTTGACCGCCGCGAAAATCCCGACCTAAAATGGCGTCAATGTAATCAAATTGCAGAGCGATACGCAAACATGACGAAGCAGATTGCAGCGGAAATCGACGTGACGCAGCTTGCCTTTGATGCCCGCAACATGGCGGCAGGATTGCGCGAATGGGTCGAGACCGAAAGTCCGACCTATGATCGCGCGGCAGTCAACCGCATGATGGATGTCGCATCGCGCCATCTGGCCATCCTCGGCGCCGAGATCCAGCGCATTCCCGGCACACTCGGCTATGGCGATTGCGTCAAGGCCAGCTTCGCGCATCCGCGCCGCGACCAGCCCGGCATCCTCGTGCTCGGACATCTGGATACGGTGCACCCCCTCGGCACGCTCGATCACTTCGGATGGCGCGAGGAAGACGGGCTCTGCTACGGCCCCGGCGCGCTCGACATGAAATCCGGCAATTATCTTTCGCTTGAAGCGATAGGCCAGCTACGCAAGGCAGGCTTCGAAACGAAGCTGCCCGTCACCGTGCTTTTTACGAGCGACGAGGAAGTTGGAAGCCCGAGCACGCGGGCACTCATCGAGGCCGAGGCCGCGCGCCATCGCTACGTGCTGGTGCCCGAGCCTGCCCGCAGGAATGGCGGCGTGGTCACCGGACGGTATGCGATCGCTCGCTTCGAACTGGAGACGCGCGGCCGTCCGAGCCATGCCGGGCTTCGCCTGGGCGAAGGGGTCTCGGCGATCCGTGAAATGGCGCACCAGATCATCGCCATCGAAGCGATGACCGATGCCGATGCGGGCTATAGCGTGGGAGTCGTCAATGGCGGGCAATGGTCGAATTGTGTATCGACCACATGCCGGGCAAAGGCGTTGGTTTCTGCCACGACAGACGAAAAACTTGCCGAGGCGATCCAACGGATCAGCAACCTGAAACCGGTGGGCGCCGATGTACAGGTCGATGTGACACGCGACGTGGTCCGCCCGGTCTGGACGGCGAGCGATGCATCATGGTCGCTCTACGAGCATGCGGCGCGGCTCGCACGTGGACTGGGCTTCGAGATTCCGCCTCAGAATTCCGGTGGCGGCTCGGATGGGAACTTTACCGGCGCAATGGGAATTGCCACGCTCGACGGCCTTGGCGCCCGTGGCGATGGCCCTCACACATTGGACGAGCACATCGTCACGGAGAGCCTTGCAGAACGCGGCCGGCTCATCGCTGCCCTTCTCGCCACGCTCGACGGCGCCGTCTGACACGAGTTTGAAGAATTTACCGAGGAACGTCGTCGTTTGGCTCGCGAAGAGACCGAACGGCGCTGGCAAGAAGCTGAACGTCGGGCACTCTTGAGCGCAAGCGTGTGGCCATGCACCATACATTGGTGGGCGAACAGAACCAAATCGCGCGGCTCAACCGGATGCAACAGGCGTCGATGCCGGCAGTCTTAGATGTGCAGCTTCCTCACGATGGGACATTCGAAACCAATGTGGATTGAAGCGATTGCCGCTTTTTGCCGAGGTACAGAGCTGTTGTGAAGACGATCTTTGCCAACCCTCAGGATGCACTGGATCTCGCCGATCGGGGTCGTCGAGCAGGCTAGTTTGCAACATCCGCTCACTCGTTGTCCGTGATGGCGCCACCGATAGTGGAGGAACTGCTTGCCAACCACCAGTGCAGAGTCATACTGGAGTGGCGGAAAATGGCGGAGAGGGAGGGATTCGAACCCCCGATGCCCTTGCGAGCATGCCGCATTTCGAGTGCGGTGCATTCAACCACTCTGCCACCTCTCCGCGCGGGGCGCTACGCAAGCGCCAGGGTGCAGCGGCGCTTAGATAGCGGCGTTGCGGCCGCGACACAAGGCCGGGCATGAGCATTTTTCGCTGCTTGCCTTGACCTTTTTTGCCTGTTCCACTATGGACCCGCTGTCTGCGGCGTGGGGTATGCTCTGCGCCGCTTATTTCGTGGGCCTGGAGCCCTCGTTCAACGACTGAAAAAAAGACGGCTGCCCGCCCTGCGGCGGGCAAAGCCGGAACGGACACTGAAAGGTAAGAAAGATGTTCGCAGTCATTAAAACCGGCGGCAAGCAGTATCGCGTTGCCGCAAACGACGTGCTCAAGGTCGAGCGGATCGTCGGCGAGGTCGGTGAGATCGTTCAGATCGGCAGCGTGCTCGCCGTCGGCGAGGGCGAGAATGTCACGATCGGCGCTCCCTTCATCGAGGGTGCGAGCGTGGCTGCCGAAGTGATGGATCAAGGGCGCGGGCCGAAGGTCATCGCTTTCAAGAAACGCCGGCGGCAGAACTCGCGCCGCAAGCGTGGACATCGTCAGCTTCTGACGACCGTCCGGATATCAGAAATCCTGCTCGATGGCGCCAAGCCTTCAAAGAAGGCCGCGGCCAAGCCAGCCAAGAGCGAGGAAAAGGCCGCACCCGCGGAGGAGAAGCCGGCCAAGGCCAAAAAGGAGGCCGCGCCGAGCAAGGCTGCCGCGGCGACGCTCTTCACCGCGCCGGAGGGCGAGGCGGACGATCTGACCGCGATCAAGGGCATCGGCCCGGTTGCGGCCGGCCAGCTCAAGGAGCAGGGTCTCACGACTTTCGCACAGCTCGCCGCGCTGACCGATGAAGACATCGCGCGCATCGACGAAGCGATGCCTTTCAGCGCCGAACAGATTCAAGACTGGCGCGAGCAGGCAAAGAAGCTGGCGCAATAAATCGGGGCGCTGGCCCCAGCAAAACGGAATTGCATTTGGGCGCGTGAGCGTTCATAAGGACTAGGAAAGCGCCCCAGGGGCGAAGGAGTAGAGTCATGGCACACAAGAAAGCTGGCGGTTCGTCGCGCAACGGTCGCGATTCTGAGTCCAAGCGCCTTGGCGTGAAGAAATTCGGCGGCGAGAAGGTGCTCGCCGGCAACATCATCATCCGTCAGCGCGGGACGAAGTGGCATCCCGGCGCCAATGTCGGCATGGGCAAGGACCATACCCTTTTTGCTCTCCAAGCCGGCGCGGTATCTTTCGCCACGAAAGCGAACGGGCGAACCTACGTGTCGGTAAACCCGATTATGGAAGCAGCGGAGTAGCCGGTTCCGCACCAAAGATACCGGCGACCCATCAAGGGGGCCGGTGTCCGGGAAAGTCCGGAAAGGTTCAGGGGAGATGGGTCGCCATCTCCCCTTAATTTTTGTCCGGAGGATAAGTGATGGTTGCCGAAACCGAAGAGGCCGAGGGTGAGAGTTTAAGGATAGACTGTCCTGTCGTCGTCACCGAGCGGCTGGTACTGCGTCCACCGCACGAGGACGACATTCCCGAGATGGCAGAACTTGCGAACAACCGCCGGGTGGCCGAAATGTTGTCGCGCATGCCGCACCCCTATTCGGAGGCTGACGCGGCTACCTTCGTGCGCGGGAGCCGGTCGAGGGATCGTTCCGGTTGCCACTACGCAGTCGCCCTTGCCGACAGCGGTGCCTTCATCGGTTGCGCCGGGCTGGATGTGCGCCAATATGGACTCGAGCTCGGGTACTGGATCGGCGAGCCCTATTGGGGGCATGGCTACGCCACCGAAGTGGCGCATGCGCTGGTTGATCTCGCCTTTCGCGCGACCGATATCGAGAAGCTCAACGTCTCGTGCAGAGTGATCAACGAGGCCTCGCGCCGGGTGATTCACAAGTGCGGATTCCAGTATGTGGTCCAGGGCATGATGGATTCGCTCGTCGCGGGCAAGGTTCCTGTCGAGCGTTACCAGCTTGATCGCCGCACCTGGGTGAGCCTCAGAAGCTGGGGCGCCCGCCACTAGAATGCGACCTCAACAGAGACACGCGGGTTCCAAGGACCT
The DNA here is from genome assembly GCF_029457495.1 of Chelativorans sp. AA-79. NCBI lineage: Bacteria > Pseudomonadati > Pseudomonadota > Alphaproteobacteria > Hyphomicrobiales > Phyllobacteriaceae > Chelativorans > Chelativorans sp. AA-79. Next base: position 429,908 of record NZ_CP120361.1, on the reverse strand, counting down.
GCGTGTCTTCCCCAAGCACCCTCGCACTTGGGCGCCCGATGCGCTAGATGAACCCGGCAACGATGAGCGTGATGCGATGAAATTTCTCGATCAGGCCAAGGTCTACATACGCTCCGGCGACGGCGGGGCGGGGTCGGTTTCGTTCCGGCGCGAGAAATTCATCGAGTTCGGTGGACCGGACGGTGGTGATGGCGGACGTGGCGGGGATGTCTGGGTGGAGGCTGTCGATGGCCTCAACACATTGATCGACTATCGTTATCAGCAGCATTTCAAGGCCAGGCCGGGCATGCACGGCATGGGTCGCAACCGGACCGGCGCCGAAGGAGCCGACGTTGTCCTGAAAGTCCCGGTGGGCACGCAGGTCTTCGAGGAAGACAACGAGACGCCGATCTGCGATCTGACCGAGGTCGGCCAGCGCTATCGGTTGGCCGAGGGCGGCAATGGCGGCTTTGGCAACCAGCACTTCAAGTCCTCCACCAACCAGGCGCCACGCCGGGCCAATCCCGGCCTGCCGGGGGAGGAGCGCTGGATCTGGTTGCGGCTCAAGCTTATCGCGGACGCCGGGCTGGTTGGTCTGCCCAATGCAGGCAAGTCCACCTTTTTGGCGGCCGTTACGGCTGCGAAACCGAAAATTGCCGATTATCCTTTCACCACGCTGCACCCCAATCTGGGCGTGGTCCGCGTCGATGCGCGCGAGTTCGTCCTGGCGGATATCCCTGGCCTTATCGAGGGCGCACATATGGGCGTTGGCATCGGCGACCGCTTCCTTGGCCATGTGGAGCGCACGCGGGGACTCCTGCATCTGATATCGGCGCGGGAGGAGGATGTCGCAGCCGCCTACAAGACCGTTCGCGCCGAGTTGAAGGCCTATGGTCACGGACTTCCTGACAAGCCTGAAGTGGTGGCCCTCTCCCAGGCCGATCTGCTCGACGAGGAAGGGCGAGCGGAAAAACTTGGCGCGCTGAAAGAAGCGGCGTCGAGCAACCCCGTTGTTCTGTCCGCCGCCACCGGTGAGGGCGTACAGGACGTGCTCCGGGCGCTGATGCGCATGGTGGAGCAAGCCCGGGAAGAAGAGCGGGAGGGTGACACTGTCGACGAGCGCTGGCAGAAATAGGCCGATGTCATGAGTGGAATTTCGCTTTCCTCCTATCGCCGCGTCACCGTGAAGATCGGCTCGGCGTTGCTTGTCGACCGTGCTGCGGGTCTGAGGCGCGAGTGGCTTGCCGCTCTCGTCGACGACGTCGCACGGCTTGCGGCAGCGGGTACGGAAGTATTGGTCGTTTCCTCGGGGGCGATCGCCTTGGGACGGACGGTGCTTGGGCTCGGGAGGCGAGCGCTCCGGCTCGAGGAGAGCCAGGCCGCGGCGGCGGTCGGCCAGATTGCATTGGCTGGCGCTTGGTCAGGTGAACTTGGCCGCCACGGCCTCATCTCCGGCCAGGTGCTCGTCACGCTCGGCGACACGGAAGAGCGGCGACGGTATCTCAATGCCCGCGCCACCATCTCGACGCTGCTCAAGATGAGGGCCATTCCCGTCATCAACGAGAACGACACGGTCGCCACCAGCGAGATCCGCTACGGCGACAATGACCGGCTGGCGGCGCGCGTGGCCACCATGATGGGCGGCGATCTGCTCGTTCTGCTTTCCGACGTGGACGGGCTTTATACCGCAGCCCCTGAACGCGATCCGACCGCGCGCTTTATTCCGGTGGTGGATAGGATCACACCGGAGATCATGGCTATGGGAGGCGCGGCGGCCTCCGATCTCTCGCGCGGCGGCATGCGCACGAAACTCGATGCCGGGCGCATTGCGACGGCTGCCGGCGTGGCCATGATCATCGCCTCGGGCAAGCAACTTGGCCCGCTGAGCGCAATAGATCGTGGTGCGAGGGCCACTCTTTTCAAGCCGAGTCCGATGCCCGTACGGGCCTACAAAACCTGGATTGCCGGGCAACTCGAGCCGGCCGGCCGCATCGGCATCGACGATGGTGCACTGAGGGCGCTGCTCCAGGGAAAAAGCCTGCTGCCGGCGGGTGTGAAGCGTGTTGAAGGTGCATTCTCGCGCGGGGACACGGTGGCCATCATGGGGCCGGACGGGCGCGAGGCGGGCCGGGGGCTGGTTGCGTATGATGCGGCGGATGCCGTAAAGATCGCGGGGCTCAAAACCGGAGATATCGCTGCGGTTCTCGGTTACGAAGCGCGGGCGGCGATGGTGCACCGGGATGATCTGGTGCTTTCGCAGCCCACGGGCGAGGCGGACAAGCGAAAGGTGGAGGGGACCGATGTTGCAGGCGCATAAGGGAGCCGTAAAGGACATCAGTGAACTGATGGCAGAGCTTGGGCAGCGTGCCCGCGCCGCCGCCCGGCCACTTGCCATTGCCAGTGCGGAGCGGAAGAACACGGCCCTTCTCGCCATGGCCGACATCCTCGAAGCAAACAAGACAAGGATCCTGGCCGCCAATGCGGCCGATATGAAGAAGGGAAAAGCTGCCGGTTTGTCCAGCGCCCTCCTCGACAGGCTGAGACTGGACGACAAGCGTATTGCCGCAATGGCCGAGGGAGTCCACGCGATTGCCGCTCTCGAGGATCCGGTCGGTAATATAATCGCCGAATGGGACAGGCCGAACGGCCTGCACATCGAGCGCGTGCGCACGCCGCTCGGGGTTATAGGCGTCATTTACGAAAGCCGGCCCAATGTGACGGTGGATGCCGGCGCGCTCTGCCTCAAGGCCGGCAATGCCGTGATTCTCCGCGGCGGTTCGGATTCGGCCAATTCGTCTGCGGCGATCCACGGCTGCCTCGTTGAAGGGCTGCTGAAGGCGGGCCTTCCGGAAGACGCGATCCAACGCGTGCCGGTGACCGATCGCGCGGCCGTTGGCGAGATGCTGAAAGGCCTCGACGGCAATCTGGACGTGATCGTGCCGCGAGGAGGACGCAGTCTCGTCGAGCGCGTGCAGAACGAAGCGCGTGTGCCGGTCTTCGCCCATCTTGAAGGCATCTGCCATCTCTATATCGACAGGTCGGCCAGACTCGACATGGCGGTACCCATCGCAGTCAACGCCAAAATGCGGCGGACAGGCATCTGCGGCGCGGCGGAAACGCTGCTGGTTGATCGGGTGGCGGCCGAGACCCATCTCGTGCCCGTCCTTGAAGCGCTTGCCGACGCCGGCTGCGAAATCCGCGGCGATGAGGGAGTGTGCGAGCGCTTTCCAAAGGCGAAGCCCGCGTCGGAAGAGGATTGGCGCACCGAATACCTGGACGCGATCATCTCGGTGAAGCTGGTCGACGGCATTTCCGGAGCCATCGAACACATCGAGATCTATTCCTCCCATCATACGGAGGCCATCGTGGCCGAGGATACTGTCGCCGTGGAGCGCTTCTTCAACGAGATCGACTCGGCCATCCTGCTTCACAACGCCTCGACCCAGTTCGCCGATGGCGGCGAGTTCGGTATGGGCGCGGAGATCGGCATCGCCACCGGCAAGATGCATGCACGCGGGCCGGTGGGCGTCGAGCAGCTCACCTCCTTCAAATACCGTGTGCGCGGCACCGGCCAGACAAGGCCCTGAAACCGTGGTTTCGGCGGGGGAGGAAATTCAGGCGCATTACCTGCGCATGCCGCATGTGGAGAAGGGCATGGCGGTGGGACTTTTCGGCGGCTCCTTCAACCCGCCCCATGCCGGGCACGCGTTGGTGGCCGAGACGGCGCTTCGGCGACTCGAGCTCAATCAGCTCTGGTGGATGGTATCGCCCGGCAATCCGCTGAAGGACCACAGCGGGCTGGCGCCGCTTTCCGAGCGAATTGCGCGCTCGGAAGCCTGCGTGACCGACCCGCGCATCAAGATCACCGCCTTCGAGGCCGGATACCGCATCCGCTACACGGCCGACACGGTCGAGATCGTGCAGGCGCGCAATCCGGGTGTCCATTTCGTCTGGATCATGGGCGCGGACAGCCTGCGCACGTTCCATCGCTGGGAGCGGTGGCGGACGATCGTACGCAGCGTGCCGATCGCCGTGATCGACCGGCCTGGGGCGACGTTGTCCTTTCTCTCTTCCACCATGGCCAAGGCCTTCGACCACGCGCGCATCGACGAGGCGGACGCGCCTCTTCTTGCCCGCATCAAGCCGCCCGCCTGGACCTTCATTCACGGGCCGCGCTCCTCGCTTTCTTCCACCGCGCTGCGCGCGGAAGCCGGCTGGCGAAAATCTCCGGCCGGCGGAAACGATCAGCCGGGGGACCGGCCCGGAAAGGAACCGAGGCGACTGCCGTAAGCACATGTCCGCGGCAGAGCCGAGCGGAAGCGGCAGGGAACGCCCCTTCTACCGACGCCTTTCCCTCACGAGAAGGAGAACTTGTCTTGAAACTGACAAGCTTGTCTGCCTATCTATAGGTTATCGTGCAGTATGTGCTGCGCGATTTCGTTGTTCTTATTGGAAAGGAAAGACACTGAGAACAGCACTTCAGAGGAAGGCAGCCATCTTGCCTTCGCCGGCCGGGACACGCGAAGAGAGCCTGTCACGCGCCTTAGAAGCAGCGCTCCAGAGTCTGGAAGACTCGAAAGCGGAAGATATCGTTTCCATCGACATTCAGGGCAAGTCTCCGCTGGCGGACTACATGATCGTAGCCTCCGGCCGGTCGCACCGTCATGTAGCGGCCGTATCGGAGCACCTTATCCGCGCCATGAAGGATGCCGGTTTCGGCAATGCGCGGGTGGAAGGCCTGTCGGGCGCCGACTGGGTGTTGATCGACGCGGGCGACATTATCGTTCATGTGTTTCGCCCGGAGGTCCGTGAGTTCTACAACATCGAGAAGATGTGGCAGGCTCCGGACCTGGAGGACGAGACGCTTCATTAGGAGCCGTTCGCGGCTTGAGGCAGGACTGGCCGGAAGCCGTGATCAGGTCTCCGGAACAATAAGGTCGCGGCAGCGGACCAGGCGGACCGACGGGCTCTGGGGGCGATCCTGATTCGCTTGTCGGATCGCTGGTGTTTTTTGAGCCCGGTGATCGCCGGAACCGGCTGTCTGTTGCCCTCGGCCGTGTGCGGGAATGCCGGCGGCGGATGAAACCAAGCGGGGATTCCAATCCGTACCATCGTCCATGCCATCGGCCGCATGAAGGCCGGCCCGGAGCGGGAGCTTGCCGAACGCTATTTCCAGCGCCTGGCGAAGGCCGGCCCGGCCGTGGGCCTGGAATTTTCCGGTGTTTCCGAGAATCCCGAAAGTCGGGCCAAGACAGCCGCCGAACGAAGGAAGGAGGAAGGGCGCAAGCTTTTTGACCTTGCCGAGGGCGGCGTTCTGATCCTGCTCGATGAGCATGGGAAGAATTTCTCCTCCAGGGAGATCGGCGACAGGATTGCCTCCTTCCGCGATGCCGGAGCCCGGCAGCTCACCCTTGCCATCGGCGGTCCGGATGGTCACGACGAGAGCCTCGGCGCGAAGGCCGACCTCAGCATCGCCTTCGGCGCACAGACATGGCCACACCAGCTCGTGCGTGTCATGCTGGCCGAACAGCTCTACCGCGCGGTGACCATTCTTTCGGGCCATCCTTATCACCGCGACTAGAGCGCCGCGTGTCCATTTGGGCGCACAAAGGACGCTCTCTCTTCTCGTTTTCCGCATTTATGCGGGAAATTCCACCTGGCGCCGAAACGCAACAGGTGCGCCTGCAGGATGCTACCAACTGAAATCTGGTGCCCTAGGTGTGGCATGGAAGGCATGCCGCCCGCATAATTTTACCCTGGGAGGGTTGCACGATTGAACCGGGGCACCGACCATGGTTGATGCTTCGTTAACGATCTATTCCTAGGCTAGCGCGAGAGAATTCTTGTGACGGAGAGGTGAAGGTGCCACAGGTCGGCCATCTTGGACGAGCCCTGCTCCTGGCGGCTTTCGCGCTGGCTGGCCTTTTTGCCGCCCCCGCCCTTTCGCAGACCGTGGATAGTCTCGAACTGAAGCAGAACGAGAGCGTGGAGAAATATCGCCAGCTCTCCCAGCAAATAGCACTTTCGGAGAAGCGGCAGGCCGAGATCGCCGCCGAGATCGCCGCTATCAAGGATGACAGTGCGGCGCTGACGACCGCGCTCATCCAGGCTGTGAAGACGGAGCGCAAGCTGGGCGAGGATGTTGCTGAAATCCAGGGGCGGCTGCGGGATCTCGGAGCTCAGGAGCAGGAGATCCGGGTTTCGCTTGCCAGCCGCCGTGGGACCTTGGCCGAAGTGCTGGGTGCCTTGCAACGCATGGGTCTCAACCCGCCGCCGGCGCTTCTGGTGCGACCCGAGGACGCGTTGGCTTCCGTGCGTAGCGCCATTCTGCTCGGCGCCGTGGTGCCGGAGCTGCGCTCGGAGACGGAACTTCTCGTCGCCGACCTTGACGCACTGACCCGGGTGAAGACCTCGATCACCGCCGAGCAGGAGCGGCTTCAGGCCAAGAGGACGGAGCATGCGGAGGAGAAGGAGCGGTTGACGCTGCTTCTGGCCGAGAAAGGCCGCATGCAGGCGAACGCGGAAGCGCAGATGAAAGCCGAGCGCGAACAGGCGTCTGCACTTGCGGATCGCGCAACAAGCCTCCAGGAGCTGATATCGTCTCTCGAGAAGGAAATCGAATCCTTGCGCAGGATTCTCGAGGCGAAGCGACAGACCGGCGAAAACCTGCTCTCCGAGGCACTGCCTTTTGCAGAGCGGGCGGGTCTCGTCCCGCTCCCTGTTTCGGGTGAGTTCGCAAAGCACTTCGGAGAGGATGACGGAACGGGCGGCAGCCTCAAGGGCGACATTCTAAGGACACAATCGGGCGCAATCGTTACGGCTCCAGTGGATGGGATGGTGCTTTATGCGGGACCGTTCCGGTCATACGGTCAGCTATTGATACTGAACCCCGGCGACGGCTATCATATTGTGCTGGCAGGAATGGACCGGCTCAACGTCTCGCTGGGACAGTCGGTCCTGGCTGGAGAGCCGGTTGGCATGATGGGCGAGGCGCGGTTGGCGAGTATTGCGGCTTCAACTTTGGATGGTGCCGTGCCGGAACTATATGTAGAATTCAGGAAAGACGGGAAACCCATAGACCCGAAGCTCTGGTGGGCTCGGGAACTCTCTGGAAGGACGGGAAATGATTCGTAAATTGTCGCTCTTGTTCGCCGGCGCGCTGATGGGCGCTTCTGCCGTGAGCCTCGTCTACGGCACGAATGGCACGGCAGCCAATGCTGCGGACACCGAAACCTACCGGCAGCTCGCTATCTTCGGCGACATCTTCGAGCGGGTGCGTGCACAATATGTGACGCCGCCGGACGACAAGCAGCTCGTGGAGAGCGCCATCAACGGCATGCTCACATCGCTTGATCCGCACTCCTCCTATCTCAATGCCGACGCAGCGCAGGACATGCGCGTGCAGACGAAGGGAGAATTCGGAGGCCTCGGCATCGAGGTGACGATGGAGAACGAGCTCGTCAAGGTGGTTTCGCCGATCGACGACACGCCGGCAGCGCGTGCCGGCATCCTTGCCGGCGATCTGATCGAGAAGATCGATGGCGAGGAAGTTCGTGGTATGACGCTGAACGATGCCGTCGACAAGATGCGCGGTCTCGTCAACACGCCCATCGAGCTCACAGTCCTTCGCGAGGGCCAGAATAAGCCGCTGAGCTTCACGATCATCCGCGACACCATCAAGGTGAAGGCAGTCAAATACCGTGTCGAGGGCGATGTGGGCTATCTCAAGATCACATCCTTCACGGAGAAGACGACGGACGATCTGCGCCAGGCGATCGATGACATCCGTAAAGAGGTGCCCGACGATGAGCTGAAGGGCTATGTTCTCGATCTTCGTCTCAACCCCGGCGGTTTGCTCGATCAGGCAGTGAATGTTTCCGACGCGTTCCTGGAGCGCGGCGAGGTCGTTTCGACCCGAGGCCGCGAATCCAGGGATATCTCCCGGTTCAGCGCCCAGGCCGGTGACCTTACGGACGGGAAGCCGCTGGTTGTGCTTATCAATGGTGGCTCGGCCAGCGCTTCGGAGATCGTTGCCGGCGCCCTGCAGGACCATCGCCGCGCCACGCTCGTCGGAACCCGGTCTTTCGGCAAGGGCTCGGTCCAGACGATCATTCCGCTCGGCGAGAACGGCGCGCTGCGGCTGACGACGGCGCTCTACTACACGCCGTCCGGCCAGTCGATCCAGGGCAAGGGCATCACGCCGGATATCAAGGTCGATCAGCCGCTGCCGGAGGATCTGCAAGGCGCCGATCTGTCGCGCGGCGAATCGGAGCTGCGCGGCCATATCCGAGGCGAGGCAGAGGACGACGAGGGCTCCGGCTCGATCGCCTACGTGCCGCAGGATCCTGCCGAGGACCTGCAGCTTGCCTATGCGCTCGACCTCCTGCGCGGCGTAAAGAAGGATCCGGCCTTTCCGCCAAGCTCCGACAAGGCGGTCATGAATCAGCAGTAAGAGAAGCGGCGCATCCCTCGCGGGATGCGCCGCACTGCTTGGCCAGCGACGATTCGGGGTGAACGCGGGAGCGCATGGAACCTGCTCGCAATGAACTCGACGAGCCGCTTGGTCAGGAGAGGCCGTCGGGCGATGCATCCAAGCATCGTCGGCCGAGGGGAGCCATTTTTCTCGCTATCTGCGCCGTAGCGGTGCTGGGCGTTTCCGGGACGGTCCTGCTGTGGGACCGGTTCTTTCCTGCGTCTCCATCCGTTGTATCGAAACCGGCAGCAGAGCTGCCCGCCGATCCGGCATCGAAGGCCGAAAAGGAGGAGGCGCTGGCTCAAAGCCTCACTCCCGCCGTGCCCGAAGCCGCCATCGTTCACATCGATCCGGAAGCCTCGCCGGCTGCCAGCAGAAACATCATTGTCGTCCGCGATCCCTCGACGATCGGCCAGAACCCGCGCATCGCCCATCTTCCCGACCGCGCGTTGATAGAACAGGCAGAGGCCGGACCGCTGCCGGTGCGCGGTGCCGATGGGCTTCGGCCTTTCGATGCCTATGCCCGGCCTTGGTCGGGCGCCAAGGGCGCACGCATCGCCATCGTGATCGGGGGTCTCGGCATTTCGCAGACCGGTACGAACGAGGCCATCGAAAAGCTGCCGCCAGAAATCACTCTCGGCTTCGCACCGCTCGGCAACAGCCTCATGCGCTGGATGCAGACGGCACGTCGCGAGGGGCACGAGATCGTCATGCAGGTGCCACTGGAGCCCTTCGGATATCCAGCGAGCAATCTTGGCCGCCACACTTTGCTTACGGGTGCTGCACCGGAGGAAACCACCCGAAATCTTCACTGGGTTCTGTCACGCATCACCAATTATACGGGCGTGATGAACCATATGGGCGCACGCTTCACGGCAGACCGGAGTGCCATGAACCCGTTCATGGAGGAACTCGGACGCCGCGGGCTTCTCTATTTCGATGATGGTACATCGGCGCGGAGCCTCGCTGAGGAACTGGCTCTTGCGAAAGGGGTTCCGTTTGCCTCTGCAGACGAGGTCATCGATCAGGACCGGGATCGCGGGGCGATTCTGGAAAAGCTCGACGAACTGGAGCGGATCGCGCGGGCGCGTGGCTTCGCCGTTGGTGCCGGCTCCGCGCTGGAAACCACCGTGGACGCGGTTTCGTCGTGGGCCGGTGAAGTGCGGAAGCGGGGCATCGAACTTGTGCCTCTTTCCGCGGTCGCAGTTGATCCGGAGCGGGGGTGAGAGGCTATGGCAAAGGGAATCCGGGCGAAAGACCTGCCCTACAGGCCCTGCGTGGGCGTGATGGTGCTCAACGAAGCAGGTAACATCTGGGCCGGGCGGCGCATCATGGAGCGGTCGAGCGAAATGGAAGGAGCCGCCATGCTGTGGCAGATGCCGCAAGGCGGCATCGACGAAGGTGAGGATCCGCTCGCGGCGGCCCGCCGCGAGCTTTATGAGGAGACAGGCATACGCACCGTCTCCTTCCTTGCCGAGACGCCGGGATGGATTACCTACGACCTGCCCGAGCATTTGGTTGGAAAGGCGCTCAAGGGCCGATATCGCGGGCAGAAGCAGAAATGGTTCGCTTTTCGTTTCGAGGGAGCGGAAAGCGAAATTGCCATCAACCCGCCCCCGGGTGACCATGAGCCTGAATTCGATGCTTGGGCGTGGAAGCCGATGCGCGAGCTTCCAAAGCTCGTCGTGCCCTTCAAACGGCAAGTCTATGAGGAGGTGGTTGCGGCGTTCGGGCACCTGGCGGAGTAGTGGTGCGCCTTTGCCTCTCCCGCAGGGGAGAGGCAAAGGTGGCGCCTGCCGCCTCTATCTCCACTCCCGGATGTCGACGAAATGGCCGGCGATAGCAGCCGCCGCTGCCATGGCCGGCGAGACCAGATGCGTGCGGCCCTTGAAGCCCTGGCGGCCCTCGAAATTTCGGTTTGAGGTGGAAGCGCAGCGCTCGCCAGGTTTCAGCCGATCGTCATTCATGGCAAGGCACATGGAGCAGCCGGGTTCGCGCCAATCGAAACCCGCCTTTATGAAGATCTTGTCGAGACCCTCGGCTTCGGCTTGTGCCTTCACGAGACCGGAACCGGGTACGATCATGGCGTTGACCCGCTCATGCACTTTGCGGCCTTCCGCAATCCTTGCCACCGCGCGCAAATCCTCGATGCGGCCATTGGTGCAGGAGCCGATGAAGACGCGGTCCAGTGCGATATCAGTGATCTTCGTGCCGGCCGCAAGGCCCATATATTCGAGCGCACGCTTCTTGGAGAGGCGTTTCGTTTCATCGGCGATCGCATCGGGATCGGGGACGACGCTGGTGACGGCGACCACATCCTCGGGCGAAGAGCCCCAGGTGACGATCGGCGGCAGGTTCGCCGCATCGAGCTTCACCACGCGGTCGAAATGGGCGCCTTCGTCGGTGTGCAGCGTCTCCCAATAGGCACGCGCCATGTCCCACGCCCGGCCCCTGGGTGCGCGGGGGCGGTCCTTGATATAGGCATAGGTCGTCTCGTCCGGCGCAATCATGCCAGCGCGCGCCCCGCCTTCGATCGACATATTGCAGACCGTCATGCGGCCTTCCATCGAGAGCGAGCGGATCGCCTCGCCGGCATATTCCATCACATGGCCGGTGCCGCCGGCCGTGCCGATCTCGCCGATAATGGCAAGGATGATGTCCTTGGCAGTCACGCCTTCCGGCAGTTTGCCATCCACCTGAACCAGCATGTTCTTGGCCTTGCGCTGGATCAGCGTCTGCGTGGCCAGCACATGCTCCACTTCGGACGTGCCGATGCCGTGCGCCAGCGCGCCGAAGGCCCCATGCGTGGAGGTGTGGCTGTCGCCGCACACGATCGTCATGCCGGGAAGCGTAAAGCCCTGCTCGGGCCCGACGATGTGCACGATGCCCTGCCGGCGGTCGGCCTCGTTGTAATATTCGATGCCGAAATCGATCGCGTTCTTCGCCAGCGCCTCGACCTGGATGCGGCTTTCCTCGTTCTTGATACCGAACTTGCGGTCGGGCGAGGTGGGCACGTTATGATCGACCACGGCGAGCGTCTTCTCGGGATGGCGCACGGCGCGGCCGGCCATGCGCAGGCCCTCGAAGGCCTGCGGGCTCGTCACCTCGTGCACCAAGTGACGATCGATGTAGAGAAGGCAGGTACCGTCGTCCTGACGGTCGACCAGATGGTCGTCGAAAATCTTGTCGTAGAGCGTGCGCGGTGCGGTCATGTTCTTCAGGTCCTGGAAAGCGGAAGGAAAATGCGGGAGCCCGTCGGGGCGGCGTCTATCCGTTCAAGGAAGCCGGCACAGCAGCGCGCCGGAAATGCGCGCGAAAAACCGGCCGGGCAGGCGCTTCACGTCCTGCAGAACGAAGCCCTTATAGGCCGGATGTCCGAAAAGCTTTTCCATGACCCTGATATTTACCAGCGTTTGCACTTTTGGGCAATTGCACTGCTGCCGAGGCGCTATTCCCCCGAAAGGGGCTTCTTGAGGGAGAAACGTACTTCCAGCCGGCGGAGCACGGCAAGCACGATTGCTCCCAGAAGGCAAGAGAGCAACGAAATGGTCCAGAGTCCGAGGCCCGCCGCCATGCCCGTGGCGGCGGCAAGCCACATGCCGGCGCCGGTGGTGAGGCCGCGCACCTCGCCACGCTTGAAGATGATGAAGCCCGCGGCAAGGAATGCGACGCCGGACGTGATCGCTTCCACCAGCCGGATGGGATCCGCGCGCACTTGTTCGTCTTCGAAAACCGCCATCGAGACGATTTCTATGGAGACGAGGGCGAAGGTGGCCGATGCCAGGCACACCAGCATGTGCGTTCTCAGACCCGCAGGGCGCTCCGCAAGCTCACGCTCAAAGCCCAGAATACCGCCGAGTATGACGGCCGCAAGCAGCCGCACCGCAATGACCTGCCAAGGCAGCGTCGTGCGAATGGAAAATTCCTCGAGAAGCACATCCATGCCGCCTGCAACGCGGCGCGGCTATACCGGGTTCCCGGAAGCGATCAGGCCTCTGCTTGCCGGCACCATTACGGTATAGATAAAAGGAGCACCGCCAGGGCGCCCCTTTTAGTCCGCGGCGGATCCGCCGGCTTATTCGCTCTTGGGCTCGGCGGTTTCCGCAGCTTCGGCCGCCGCCTTCTCGGCGGCGAGTGCCTCCGCGGCGGCGATTTTCTCGGCCTCGATACGTGCCCGTTCCTGGGCGGCGGCCGCGCGCTCCGCGTCGTTCAGCTTGCGGGCGCGGGCGCCCGTGTTCTCGCCGATACGGGCGGATTTGCCGCGGCGGTCACGCAGGTAGTAGAGCTTGGCGCGGCGCACCTTGCCGCGGCGAACGACCTCGACGCCCTCGACCAGCGGCGAATAGACGGGGAACACACGCTCCACGCCCTCGCCGTAGGAGATCTTGCGCACCGTGAAGTTCTCGTGCATGCCGGATCCGGAGCGGGCGATGCAGACGCCCTCGAAGGCCTGCACGCGGGTGCGATTGCCCTCCGTGACGCGGACCTGCACGCGCAGCGTGTCGCCGGGCGAAAATTCGGGAAGTGTGCGCTTGGCTTCGATCTTCTGGGCCTGCTCGGCCTCAAGCTGACGGATAAGGTCCATCTTTCTATCCTCTTGTTCTTCTCGAAGCGTCAGAGCGCTCGTCCCGCCGGCAGTGATCTCACCACCTTATGAGTGCGTCTCCAAAGGAGGCGCAAGAGCGAATTCACGTTCTTTGTTAAGTGCGGGCCATGGACCTCCCATGGCAGCCGTGGCGCGCACATATACCACATCCCCTGAAGAATCAACATCCGACAGCACGCGTCGGGCCGGGGACCTGCCCGCCCCGGATCGAACCGGGTAGGTCCTCTAGCGACGCCGGGCGCTATCGACCGGCCGCAATCCCTGCGACAATGCCGGTGGCGATGCTGATCAGAAGATATTCGTTGTCGATCTTCACCCACTGCTGTCCCCGGCCGGGCCGCTTGAGGCCGTGGCGGTGCCAGTCGCGAACAGCGGTGCGGCGCTTCCAGTCGGCAATCCGTTGTCCCTTCGCCCAATGGTGCCGGGGCTTCTCGTAGCGTTGAGGCAGATGGGTTCGGGGTTTTACGGGCCGAACGTCGTGCTGATTGTGTCTTGGCCCGTTGTCGCGCGCTTGCGCCATAGGAACAGCGGCGATCGAAACGGCGAGCGCGGCGAGCAGAGCGCGGGAAATGAGTTTCATGGCGGTGTCCTCTTGTTGACGCCTTCGAACCTAGGGACGGCCGGATGAATGGGAGATGAACCCGAACTTAAATAATTGTAATGATTCCAGTAGCTTGTATTTTCCTACTGCTGGATTGCCAACCTGGAGGAGTCAGCCGTCGATCCTGCCCAGATGGGTCTCCTTGAAATCGTCTTGGTGCTTCAAGCCGTAGCCAAGCATACGGTCAGCCGCGATATGTGCGGCGAGGATGACCGCGATCTGCACGAGAAGCGGCGAGCCAATGGCAAGGCCAGCAAGCCAGGCGAGGACCGGGGCAAAGAACGCATGGACTGCGTTGTAGCACCAAGCACCCACGCGCGGGCCTGCAAGATAGCCCAGCATCGAGAGATCGGGTGCCAATACAAGAAGAAGAAAAAGCCACCAATTGCCGCCAACAAGGTGATAGGCGAAGAGTGACGCCAGCAGCAGGGCAGCGCTCTCGATCCTGAGGAGAAGCTTCACCTCCCGCCCCTTGCCTTCTCGTATGCGAGCCAGAGATCGGGCCGCCTCTCCCGCGTCAGCCGTTCAGCCTGTTCGTGCCGCCACTCGGCGATCCTGCGGTGGTTGCCCGAGGTGAGCACCTCGGGAATCGCGTGCCCTTCGAAATCTTGCGGCCGAGTATACTGCGGATGCTCCAGGAGACCGCTTTCGAAGCTTTCTTCCGCGCCGGAAAATTCATTGCCCATGACTCCGGGCAACAGCCGCACCACGGCATCGAGCAGGACGATTGCAGCCGGTTCGCCGCCCGACAGCACATAGTCGCCGATCGAAACCTCCTGCAGGGCGCGGGTCTCGATCACGCGCTGGTCCACGCCTTCAAAGCGTCCGCAGAGAATGACCGCGCCCGGACCGGCGGCCAGCTGACGCACTAAGGCCTGAGTGAGCGGCACCCCGCGAGGACTCATGAGCAGCCGCGGACGGGGGTCGCCCTCCGGTAAGGCATGACCGATGGCGCGGGCAAGCACGTCGGCCCGCATCACCATGCCGGCGCCGCCGCCGGCCGGCGTGTCGTCCACGCTGCGGTGCTTGTCCTGGGCAAAGTCACGAATTTGCACCGTCTCCAGCGACCATATGCCGGCAGCGCGTGCGCGCCCGGCAAGCGACACGTCCAGGGCGCCCGGAAACATCTCCGGATATAACGTAAGGACCGTGGCGCGGAAGCTCATCGGTTGCCTCCGGCGGCTTTCGGCCCGCGGGGGCGCGAGCCGCGGTGCCGGGACCGGTCGGACGTTTCTTCCTCGGGGGCGGCATCTGCCCCGTCGAGCCCGGCTGCCATGCTGTCGATACGCACCATGCCTTCGGAAAAGTCTATTTCGGGCACCGCATCGCGCGTGAAGGGGATCATCAACGTCGAACCGGACTCCTGTCGGAACTCGAGGAGATCGCCTGCACCGAAATTGTGGACCGCGATCACGCGCCCGAGATCTTCATCCGTCTCGTCGACAACTGTTAGGCCGATGAGGTCGGAGTAATAAAATTCGTCTTCCTCGAGTTCCTCGGGCAACACGGAACGGTCGACGAAGAGCGCCTCGCCATTGAGCGCCTCGGCTCCGTTGCGATCGTCCACCCCCTTGAAGCGGACGATGACGACCTCCTTCGCCGGCCGGATTCCGGCGACGATGAAGGAACGACCGTCCGCGGCATAAAGCGGGCCGTAGCTGCCGAGCGCCATGGGATCCTCCGTGAACGCCTTGACGCGGACTTCTCCCTTGATGCCATGAGCCGCGCCGATTACCGCGAGCTGAACCGGATTTTCGAGTCCTACCGGAGTTTTTGGTTTCACCATGCCGTTCCATCGCGCCAAAGGCGCGCCCGTCTGTTCCTGGCAGGTCTTTCTCTTACGAGCCCGCCAGCTTTGCGGCAACGGCCTCTATGCGGGTTGCGAGCTGCGTCAACGAACCCGTGAGCGCGGCATCGTTCTGGTCCGCCTTGAGCAATGCGTCGTCACGCGTCTTGCGCAGGGTGGCGACTTCGTTCTCAAGCCCCCGCATCCGCTTCTGCAGCTCCGACAGCTCGTCCATGACCATGATTCCAGCCATGACGGTGATGCGCTGATCGCCGATCTCGCCGAAGGAATCCTTCAGATGCGTCACATAGCGGTCGAACTGCTGCGCCAAATCCAGGAGGTGCTCTTCCTGCCCCTCCTCGCAAGCCATGCGATAGGCCTTGCCGTCTATCGTAACCGTTACTTGAGCCATGCCACCGCCTACCGATCCAGGACGGCGCGGATCGTCTCCATGGCCGTCACCAGTCTGCGCGAGACCTCGCGGTTGACCTCGGCGAGACGCTCCGCCCGTGCTTCCGACTTGTCGATTTCCTGCGCAAGGCGCGCACGATCGGCGCCCATGCGCTGCACTTCCGCCTCGGCTTCCGAGAAATCATGCTCCTTTTCGAGCTTGGCTTCCGCGGCTGCTTCGAGGCCTTCCATGGCCTTCTCGAGGCGTAAGAGAACTTCCCTCAGCGTGGCATCCCCACTCATCGCAAACATTCCCCGGCCGCCCCGCCCGCGAATTGCGCGCAATCAGAAGATTTTATCCGCAAAAGATTACGCGGCGGGTGAAGGGGGCGTCAACCAGCCGGAAGGGCAATCCCCTGATTGCTCACCCGGTTTCGTGCTCCACTGTGAAATATGAAGCACGGCGGTTGAACCATCCCGCGCCGCGGCTGTTTATTGACTTGGGCAACGCAACTGATATGTGTCCCCTGCTTTTGCGGATGCAAGCCCGACCAATGCCCGACAGACCGGCAGCCGACCAGCGAGCACACATGACTTCACGCGAAAAACACGACCGGATGGCGAATGCGATCCGCTTTCTTTCGATGGACGCCGTAGAAAAGGCAAAGTCCGGGCATCCAGGCCTGCCCATGGGCACGGCGGACATCGCCACGGTGCTCTTCACGCGGTTCATGACGCATGACCCGAAGAATCCCCACTGGCCGGACCGCGACCGCTTCGTGCTTTCGGCCGGGCACGGATCGATGCTGCTTTACTCGTTGCTCTACCTGCTGGGCTACGAAGACATCACGATCGACGAGATCAAGAATTTCCGACAGTTGGGCTCGCGCACGGCCGGACATCCCGAATACGGGTTTGCCGCGGGCATCGAAACGACGACCGGTCCGCTCGGCCAGGGCTTTGCCAATGCCGTGGGCATGGCGATCGCGGAGCGCCTGCTCAACGCCCGTTTCGGCGGCGAACTCGTTGATCACTACACCTATGCGCTGGTGGGCGACGGCTGCCTCATGGAAGGCATCAGCCAGGAGGCGCTGGCGCTTGCGGGCCATCTGCGACTCAATAAGCTCATCGTCATCTTCGACGACAACCAGATCTCCATCGACGGTCCGGTCTCGCTCGCCGATTCGACCGACCAGTGCGAGCGTTTTGCCGCATCCGGCTGGAATGCGATGCGGGCCGACGGGCATGATCCGGATGCCATCGCTTCGGCCATCGAGACGGCGCGTCAATCCGACCGCCCGACGATGATAGCCTTCCGCACGACTATTGGGCGCGGGGCGCCAACCAAGGCGGGCACAAACAAGGCGCACGGCTCGCCACTGGGAGCCGAGGAGATCGCCAAGACGCGGGCGGCGCTCGGCTGGGACGCCCCGCCCTTCGTCGTGCCTTCCGACATTCTCGACGACTGGCGTCTGGCCGGCCTTCGCTCTGCGAAGGAGCGGGTTGCGTGGGAGAAGCGGCTTGCGGCTGCCGATACCGAAACCCGTGCACAATTCGAGCGACGCATGCGCGGTGACTTGCCGGAGGCCTTCTCCGCAGTCATTGCAGACTACAAGCAGAAACTGGCACACGAAAATCCCGCCGTTGCAACCCGCAACGCCTCGGAAATGGCTCTCGAGGTCATCAACGATTGCGTTTCGGAGACCATCGGCGGCTCGGCGGATCTCACCGGCTCCAACAATACCAAGACCAGCCAGACGGCCCCGGTCACGCCGACAGACTTCTCAGGACGCTATATCCATTATGGCATCCGCGAGCACGCCATGGCCGCCGCCATCAACGGCATCGCGCTGCATGGCGGGCTGATCCCCTATGGCGGAACCTTTCTGACCTTCTCCGACTATGCCCGGCCGGCCATGCGGCTCGCATCGCTGATGCACATCCGCTCCATCTTCGTGATGACGCACGATTCCATCGGCCTTGGCGAGGATGGACCGACCCATCAGCCGGTGGAACAGCTGGCGGCGCTGCGCGCGATCCCGAACCACAACGTCTTCCGCCCGGCGGACGCGGTGGAGACGGCAGAGTGCTGGCAACTCGCGCTGGAATCGAGAAAGACGCCGTCGACGCTTGCCCTCACGCGCCAGAAGCTTCAGCCGGTTCGTCTCGAGTTCGAGGAAGAGAATCTTTGTGCGCGCGGCGCCTACGAGCTTCTGCCTGCCAGCGATGATGCCAGGGTGACGATCTTCGCCAGCGGATCGGAGGTGGAGATCGCGGTGAAGGCGCGCTCGATGCTTGAAGACCGCGGCTATCCGAGCCGAGTCGTCTCCGTGCCCTGTTTCGAGCTCTTCGAGCAGCAGCCGCAAGACTATCAGCAAGCGATTCTCGGGAATTCGCCCGTGCGCATCGCCATCGAAGCAGGCGTACGGCAGGGCTGGGACCGCTTCATCGGCACCGACGGAGTCTTCATCGGCATGCACGGCTTCGGAGCCAGCGGGCCCGCGCCGGAACTTTACAAGCATTTCGGCATCACTGCGGAAGCCGCGGTGGAGGCCGCCGAGGCACGCCTGCACGGTTGAGAGTTTGTGGTCGGGCCCGGGCCCGGCACGGTTCGTTTCTTCCACCGGACGCCGTCATCGGAACGGCGTCCCGCCATGCTTGTATGCGTGGCGTCAAGCCCGCCGGAGGTAGTTCATGACTGTCAAAGTAGCGATCAATGGATTTGGCCGCATCGGCCGCAACATCGTCCGGGCGATCTACGAATCCGGCCGGAAAGATATCGATGTGGTCGCCATCAACGATCTCGGTCCCGTCGAAAGCAATGCGCATCTGCTTCGTTACGACAGCGTGCATGGCCGCTTCCCCGCGGACGTGAAGGTCGAGGGCGACAGCATCCGGGTAGATTCGGAATCCTTCAAGGTACTCTCGGAGCGTGATCCTTCGAAGCTGCCCTGGAGGGATCTTGGCGTCGACATCGTGCTCGAATGCACGGGCATCTTCACGTCCAGGGAGAAAGCGTCCGCGCATCTGGAAGCCGGCGCCAAGCGCGTGCTCGTCTCCGCTCCCTCGGATGGGGCCGATCTCACCGTGGTCTACGGCGTGAATCATGATCAGATCACCAAGGACCATCTTGTGATCTCGAATGCATCCTGCACGACCAACTGTCTTGCGCCCGTCGCCAAGGTGCTGAACGATGCTTTCGGCATAGAAAAGGGCTTCATGACCACGGTCCATGCCTATACGGGCGACCAGCCGACGCTCGATACCATGCACAAGGACCTCTACCGCTCCCGCGCGGCAGCCATGTCCGCCATCCCGACGACGACAGGTGCAGCCCGCGCGGTCGGCCTGGTGTTGCCTGAACTCAAGGGCAAGCTCGATGGCGTGTCGATCCGCGTGCCGGTTCCCAATGTTTCCGTCATCGATTTCAAATTCGTCGCCAAGCGCCCTGTGACGGCCGAAGAAGTGAACGCCGCTCTCGTGGCCGCCGCGAACGAGGGGCCGCTCAAGGGCATTCTCGCCTACACGGACGAGAAGCTCGTCTCCATCGACCTCAATCACAATCCCGCCTCTTCGACTTTCGCGCTCGACCAGACGAAGGTCATAGAGGGCGATCTGGTGCGGGTGATGTCCTGGTATGACAACGAGTGGGGCTTCTCCAACCGCATGGCCGATGTCACAGCGGTGATCGCAAAGACGCTCGGCTGACGCCCCCCGCAGTGCATTGGGAAGGCCCGGCGGCCCGCCGGGCTTTTTTGTCTCCAAGCAGCTTGCCTCGACTGCCGGTTTTACCGCACTTTAGCCGTATCGCTCGTTTTAGAGAGGGCTATGGATCAGGCTATCTATTTCATAACGCTTGTCGGCACTGCACTCGTGCTTTTTGCCGCTTTTTCCAGCCTGATCGCGTTCCGCTTCGGCGCACCCCTTCTGCTCATCTTTCTTGGCATCGGGCTTGCCGCCGGTACCGACGGTCTCGGACTTGATTTCGACAGTGCCCCCGTCGCCTTCTTCATTGGATCACTGGCCCTTGCCGTCATCCTCTTCGATTCCGGTTTCGGCACATCCTTTGCCAGCTTTCGTACGGCCTCCTTACCCGCCATCGTGCTGGCCACCGTCGGAGTGGTGATCACGACGACGCTGCTGGGCGTCGTCGCTCACTACGTGGCGGGCTTCGCTTGGCTCGAATCCTTCCTGCTCGGCGCCGCAGTTGCCTCCACCGATGCTGCGGCCGTCTTCTTCCTGCTGCGCGTGGGCAATATCTCTGTGCGCGACCGCGTTCGTTCCACGCTCGAAGTGGAATCGGGCTCAAACGATCCCATGGCGATCTTTCTGACCCTCTCCCTGGTCAGCCTGGTCGGCTCCGGCGAGGTGCTGCAACCCGGTGCCCTTGCCGGCGACGTCGCGCTGGGATTTCTGCGGCAGATGATCGTCGGCTTGGCCGTAGGCCTTGCCGGAGGCTATCTGATCGTACGACTCGTGATGCGGCTGCATCTGGAACAGGGACTGCTGCCCATCTTCGTCCTGGCACTCTCTCTGCTGGTCTTCGCGCTGACAGGCGCGATCGGCGGGTCCGGCTTCCTCGCGGTCTATGTGGCGGGCATGGTCGCGGGCAACGGGCGGCTGCGCTCCACCGCGGCACTGAAGCGCTTCCAGGACGGAGTGACCTGGCTGGCGCAGATCATCATGTTCCTGGTGCTCGGTCTCTTCGCCACGCCGTCGCAGTTCCCGGACATCCTGCTGCCGGCCCTCTTCATAGGGCTCTTCCTCATCTTCGTTGCCCGGCCGGTGGCCGTGGCTCTCTGCCTGGCCCCTTTTCGCTTCTCCAAAGCAGAGACGGCTTTCATTTCATGGGTCGGCCTGCGCGGCGCCGTCTCCATCCTGCTTGCGCTCCTGCCGATCATGGAGGAGGTCGAAGGGGGCCGGGCGCTGTTCAACATCGTCTTCATCGTGGTGCTGGTCTCGCTCGTCGTTCAGGGTTGGAGCATAGGACCGGTCGCGCGCCGCCTCGGCATGATCGTCCCGCCGCGGATCGGGCCGGTGGACAAGGTTGAGCTCGAGCTTCCAGGCTCTGCGCATCACGAGCTCCTCGCCTATCGCGTGGTCGCCGGAAGCCCGGTCGAGCGTGGACAGCGCATTCCGCGCTGGGCTCGGCCATCGCTCGTGGTCCGTGAAGGACGTTCCATGGCCTATCAGTATGCCGGCCGCCTTATGGCCGGCGACCGGGTTTATATCTTCGTGCCCGATCGGTATCCGCAACTGCTCGACCGGCTTTTCGCCAGTCCGACGGAGGTCGACCCGGAAGATGCGGACTTCTTCGGTGCCTTCGCGGTGGATCCCGAACGGCCGACGGCCGACATCGAGGCGGCCTATGCGCTGGGCCTGAGCGAAGAAGATCAGGCCCTCACCATCGCGGACTTTACCCGAATGCGGCTCGGCGGCAGGGCGGAGTATGGCGACCGGGTTTCCCTTGGCAGCATAGAACTCATCGTCCGCGACGTGGACGAGGAGGGCCGCATAACTTCCATCGGCCTTTCCGTGGATCCGCCGGCGCGGCAGACCCAGGTGCCTGCCTTTATCAGCGTGGGCGAGGCCGGAAGCCGGCTGTGGGACCTTTTGCGCCGATGGAGGGCAAGCCGCAGGACCCCTGCGGAAAGCGCAAGCAAGGCTGCCGAGGAATAAAATCCCGCCTTGCCTCGCATGGCGTGAAATGTATCTTGCGCCTCGCATTGCCTAAAGGAGAGTGACGCGATGGCCGGTTTCAAGACCCTGGACGATCTGAAGGATGTCGCGGGAAAGCGCGTCCTCGTACGCGTGGATCTGAATGTGCCGGTGAAAGATGGCGCGGTAACGGACACGACCCGCATCGAACGCGTCGCGCCGACCATCACCGAACTTTCCGACAAGGGCGCCAAGGTGATCCTTCTTGCCCATTTCGGCCGTCCGAAGGGTAAGCCGGATCCCGAATCCTCGCTCCGGCCGATTGCCCATGCCGTGGAAGCCGTGCTCGACCGGCGTGTTCACTTCGCTACAGACAGCGTGGGCGAGGCGGCAAGAACCGCCGTGGCGGAAATGACGAATGGCGACATCCTGCTTCTGGAAAACACGCGCTTCCACCAGGGTGAAGAGAAGAACGACCCGGACTTCGCGAAGGCGCTGGCCGAGAACGGCGATATCTACGTGAACGATGCATTTTCGGCCGCCCACCGCGCGCATGCCTCGACAGAGGGCCTGGCGCATCTCCTGCCGGCCTATGCCGGACGTACGATGCAGGCTGAACTTGATGCACTGGAAAAGGGGCTCGGCAATCCGAAACACCCGGTCCTGGCGATCGTCGGCGGCGCAAAGGTGTCCACGAAGATCGATCTGCTGACGAACCTGGTGAAGAAGGTGGATGGGCTGGTGATCGGTGGGGGCATGGCCAATACCTTCCTGGCGGCGCGCGGGATCGCCGTCGGCAAGTCGCTTTGCGAGCACGACCTTGCGGAAACGGCCAAGCGGATCATGATCGACGCGGCTTCGGCGGGCTGCGCCATCGTGCTGCCGGTCGATGCCGTCGTTGCGCGGAAGTTCGAGGCGGGTGCCGAAAGCGAAACCGTCGACATCGCCGCCGTCCCGGAGGACGGCATGATCCTCGATGTTGGACCGAAATCGGTCGAGAAGGTGAAGGAGTGGCTGGACCACGCCGACACGCTGGTGTGGAACGGCCCCCTCGGCGCGTTTGAGATCGAGCCGTTCGACAAGGCCACTCTGGCGACCGCAAGACATGCCGCCGAACGCACCCGCGAGGGCCTGCTCGTCTCGGTGGCGGGCGGCGGCGATACGGTGGCCGCCCTCAACCAGGCAGGTGTGGCGGAGGAGTTCACTTATGTCTCGACCGCCGGCGGCGCATTTCTTGAATGGATGGAAGGAAAGGAGCTTCCGGGCGTGTCCGCGCTTGGAAAATAATTCCTTTCCTTTCAATCGATTAGGGAGCTTGCCCGGCATTCCGTTTTGACCCGCCATCTGATATCGGCTGGTATCGGCAGATAGGAGGCACAGGATGAGCGAAAGGCTGGAAGACATCGCGGCCAGGATGGTGACTGACGGCAAGGGCATTCTGGCGGCGGACGAAAGCAGCGGCACGATCAAGAAGCGGTTCGACACGATCGGCCTCGAGTCGACGGCGGACAGTCGCCGCGATTACCGTGAGATGCTGTTCAGCGCCGGGGAGGCGATGAAGGACTATATTTCAGGTGTCATCCTTTACGATGAGACCATCCGCCAGCAGGCGAAGGACGGGACGCCGCTCGTCGAGATCATCGGCCGCTCCGACGCGGTGCCGGGAATCAAGGTGGACAAGGGCGCCAAGCCGCTCGCCGGCTTCCCGGGCGAGACCATCACCGAGGGCCTCGACGGCCTGCGCGAGCGTCTCAAGGAATATCACGAGCTCGGCGCTCGCTTTGCCAAGTGGCGCGGGGTGATCTCCATTTCAGACGATCTGCCCACCTGGGGTGCGGTAAAGCAGAATGCCCAAGCGCTCGCCCGTTATGCCGCCCTTTGCCAGGAAGCCGGAATCGTGCCGATCGTGGAACCCGAGGTGCTGATGGACGGCGCGCCCGCCACGCATTCCATCGACCGCTGCTACGAAGTCACCGAATGGGTGCTGAAGACCGTCTTCACCGAACTTTATGATGCGCGCGTCTTGCTCGAAGGCATGGTGCTCAAGCCCAACATGGTGATCGACGGCAAGAACGCACGGAAGGCCTCGCGCGAGGAAGTGGCGGAGAAAACAGTGCGTTGCCTCAAGGCCACCGTGCCGGTAGCCGTGCCTGGCATCGCCTTCCTGTCCGGCGGCCAGTCGGATGAGGAGGCGACGGCGCACCTCTCCATCATGAACGCATCCCACTCAGTGCCCTGGAAGCTTACCTTCTCCTATGGCCGCGCCCTGCAGGCAGCAGCGCTGAAGGCCTGGAGCGGCAAGCAGGAGAATGTCGCCGCCGGTCAGCGTGCCTTCACGCACCGTGCCCGCATGAATGCGCTTGCCGCACGCGGCGACTGGAAGCAGGCGCTGGAGGCGGCCGCCTGAGGTCTGCAGCGGCGGAGGTACGGGTTGTCTCCCGCCCGAACCTCAGCCGTGCATGTGGCTCAGGCCCACCGTGACGGCGATGGCAGCGAGCGCGGCCACGGCGATTTTCCAGAAGTCGCCGCGCTTCTTCAGGCCGGGGAGGCCCAGTGGCCGGATCAGGTGCAGGATCATGGCGGCCACGATTAACAGCGACAGGATTTTGGTCATTCGGCAATCCGGCTGGTGAGCAACGGCCGGTTTGACCGTATTTTTGATGTCCTGTCAAAACGGCGTCTCCGCCGCAAGTCGGGTTTACGCATGCGGCGCCTCCCCTGTAGAACTGGGCAAGTGCTCAGCCGAGGGAGGAAGGCTGCATGGATTCGCGCTATCACGAAGTCTATCGCCGCTGGAAGGAGGAGCCCGAGGTCTTCTGGGCCGAGGCCGCGGCGGAAATCGATTGGTTCAAGCCCTTTGACAGGGTTTTCGATCCCGGCCGGGGGGTCTATGGCCGTTGGTTTACCGGCGCCCTCTGCAACACCTGCTATAACGCCCTCGACCGCCAGATCGAACGCGGACGCGGCGACCAGCTTGCCCTCATCCATGACAGCCCGCTCACCGGCCGCAAGAAGAGCTTCACCTACCGGGAACTGGGGGAGGAAGTGGAGGCGCTGGCCGCCGTGCTGCAAAAGCAAGGCGTGGAAAAAGGCGACCGCGTGGTCATCTACATGCCCATGGTGCCGGAAGCCGCCGTCGCCATGCTTGCCTGCGCGCGGATCGGCGCGGTGCACTCCGTCGTCTTCGGCGGCTTTGCCGCACCCGAGCTTGCAGCGCGCATCAACGATGCCCGGCCGAAGCTCGTCGTCGCCGCCTCCTGCGGCATCGAACCGGGCAGAATCATCGCCTACAAGCCGCTGCTCGACAGGGCGATCGAACTGTCGGAGGCGAAACCGCGGCGCTGCCTCGTGCTGCAACGCCCGGAGCAGACCTGCGAACTCGTTCCGGAGCGGGATATCGACTACCGGGAAGCCGTGGCCGCCATGCGCGGCGAAAGGGTACCCTGCGTACCCGTGGCTGCCACCGATCCGCTCTACATCCTTTACACCTCCGGCACGACCGGACGGCCGAAGGGCGTGGTACGCGACAATGGCGGCCACATGGTCATGCTCAAATGGAGCATGCAGAACGAATTCGGCGTGAAGCCGGGCGAAGTCTTCTGGGCGGCTTCCGATGTGGGCTGGGTCGTGGGGCATTCCTACATCGTCTATGGTCCCCTCCTCCACGGCTGCGCGTCGATCCTCTTTGAGGGCAAGCCGGTGGGCACTCCCGATGCCGGGGCGTTTTGGCGCGTGATCGCCGAGCACGGCGTGGTTGCCCTCTTCACAGCGCCGACGGCTTTTCGCGCCATCCGCACCGCCGATCCGGAAGGCGGGTTCATCCGCAACCACGATCTCTCCCGCTTCCGCACGCTCTTCCTTGCCGGTGAACGCGCGGATCCCGAAACGGTCAAGTGGGCCGAACGGCAGCTCGAAGTGCCGGTGATCGATCACTGGTGGCAGACGGAGACCGGAGCTCCCATCAGCCAGAATCCGGCAGGGCTCGGCCTCCTGCCGGTGAAATACGGCTCGCCGGGCGTACCGATGCCCGGGTTCCAGGTCGAGGTGCTGGATGGAAATGGAGAGCCTGCCCCGGCGGGTATGCTCGGAAATATCGTCATAAAGCTGCCCTTGCCGCCCGGCTCGCTCCCCACGCTCTGGAACGCGGACGATCGCTTCCGCGAGGCCTATCTCACGTCCTTTCCCGGATATTACAAGACGGCCGATGCCGGCTATATCGACGAGGAGGGATATCTTTTCATCATGTCGCGCACGGACGACATCATCAATGTCGCCGGCCACCGCCTGTCGACGGGCGCGATGGAGGAGGTGGTCGCAGAGCATCCCGATGTGGCCGAGTGCGCGGTGATCGGCATCCACGATGCCATGAGGGGTCAGGTGCCCTGCGGCTTCGTGGTGCTGCGTGCCGGTGCATCCCGGTCTATCGAAGAGGTCGAAAAGGAACTGATCGCCACCGTGCGCGGGCGCATCGGCCCCGTTGCTGCCTTCAAGCGCGTGGTGGCCGTGAAGCGCCTGCCGAAAACGCGATCGGGCAAGATTCTGCGCGCCACCATGCAGAAGATCGCCGATGGCGAGCGATGGAGCATCCCCGCCACGATCGACGATCCGGCCATTCTGGACGAGATTTCCGTCGCTCTCGGCCGAGCTGACAGGAGCACTTGACCCCGTGCCCCCGCCGGACCAGTTTGCGGTTGAAGCACGAAGAATCGAGGTGAGCCATGGCACTGGACGGGAAAACAGCGATCGTGACCGGAGCCGCCAGCGGGATTGGCTATGCCATAGCCGAGCGGTTCCTGCGCGAGGGCGTGCGCGTGGTGATTGCGGATGTCGATGGCGAGAAGGGTGCCCGGGCGCTCAAGGATCTTGAGAAGCTGGGTGAAGCCCGTTTCGTGAAGGCGGATGTGGGCAAGAGCCTCGACGTGCACAATCTCATCGCCTCCACCGTCGATGGGCTCGGCGATATCGACATCCTCGTCAACAATGCGGGGATCGTCCATGGGGCGGATTTCCTCGACCTCAGGGAAGAGGATTTCGACCGGGTGTTGCGGGTGAACCTCAAGGGCGTGTTCCTCGTCGGCCAAGCGGTTGCCCGCTTCATGGTGGAGAAAGTGCAGAACGACGGTCCGGCGGGGGCGATCATCAACATGTCGTCGGTCAATGCCGTGTTCGCCATCGCCAACCAAGTGCCCTATTCGGTCTCCAAGGGCGGTGTGAACCAGCTTACCAAAGCCATGGCGCTGTCGCTCGCGCCCTACGGGATCCGCGTCAACGCCATCGGGCCGGGCTCGATCATGACGGACATGCTCGCCAGCGTGAACAGCGATCCGGAAGCCCGTGACCGGATCCTTTCGCGCACGCCGCTCGGCCGCATCGGCGACCCGCAGGAGATCGCCGCCATCGCCGCTTTCCTGGCATCCGACGATTCGAGCTACATCACCGGACAGACCATCTATGCCGATGGCGGTCGCCTCCCGCTCAACTACACCGTGCCGGTGCGGCCGCAGGAATAACCCTGATTGCCGATGCGCGAAGCTTGGGCGAAGCTCCTGACAAAGCGTTGTCACCACGCCCATGAGATAATCCTCCGGTTCGACATTGGAGGATGAAACCATGATCGCCACACGCAATCCGATCGGGCGCACGCTTGAGCGCTGGGCAATGGCCTACCGGCAGCGCAGGCGCCGCAGACTGGGCGAACGTATCATGAACGACTTGCCGGCAAGTCTGCAGCGGGATATCGGTTGGAGCCCGACAGGGCCGGCCCGCCACCGCTGATCCCGGCCGGAGGACAGTATGAATGTTTCGAAAACCATCGGTTTTATTTTCCTCGAGCACTACGCGGATTGGGAGTTCGGCCTCCTTGCGGCTTCTGCGGTGGAATGGTTCGGTGCGCGTGCCGTGGCTGTCACCCCCGATGGGGGTGCTGTCCGCTCCATCGCGGGCTTCCATCTGTCGGGGGAGCGCGGGCTTGCCCCGGAGGAGAATGGCGACCTTGATGCGGCCGCTGTTGTGGGTTCGGAGAGCTGGATGTCGAAGGACGCTCCGGACTGCGCGCCACTTCTGAACGCTGTTTTCGCTCGCGGCGGCATCGTTGGCGGCATCTGCGGCGGTACTCTCGGACTTGCACGCGCCGGGCTCTTTTCCGGGCGGCGTCACACCAGCAATGGGCGCGAGTGGATCAATGAACACGCGCCCGGCTATGCCGGGTCCGACGTCTACCAGGACGTGCCCCATGCCGTCAGCGACGGTCGGGTGATCAGCGCGCCCGGTTCCGCTCCAGGCACCTTTGCGATCGCATTTCTGGAAGCGCTCTACCCCGAGCGCGCGCAGACCATAGCGGAGATGCGGGGGCTTTTTGCCCGAGAGTACCGGGTAGCCTGAGGTTCTTTCTCCGATCCTCGCCTGGCACCCTTCCTGACGGAATGTTGTCAGGAGAGGTGTGACATCTTCGCGCCGTGAAGAAGAGAGGGACATGCCATGTCACCATTTTTGCCCGAGCATGCCGCCGTGTGGTTCGAAATCCCGGCGACGGATTTGGACCGCGCCAGGCGCTTTTACGGCGCGGTGTTGCAAAACACGCTTTACGACATGGAAGGCGGACCCAATCCGATGATTCGTTTCGCGGCCAGGGACGAGAATGCCATAGCCGGTCACCTCTATCCTGGAAAACCAGCGGCTGAAGGAACGGGTCCGACCATACATCTTGCCGTCGACGCTCCGCTGGAAGGCGCGATGGAGCGGGTGACCGCGAACGGCGGCAAGGTCGTTTCGCCGATCATCTCTATTCCTGCCGGCAGGTTCGTGTATTGTCTCGACCCCGACGGCAACAGTTTCGGG
Organism: Chelativorans sp. AA-79; assembly: GCF_029457495.1. Classification (NCBI taxonomy): domain Bacteria; kingdom Pseudomonadati; phylum Pseudomonadota; class Alphaproteobacteria; order Hyphomicrobiales; family Phyllobacteriaceae; genus Chelativorans; species Chelativorans sp. AA-79. The sequence continues at coordinate 401,578 of NZ_CP120361.1, read as the reverse complement.
CTGTTTGTGTAAGGAGCGGCCATGCGGCGTGCCGACCGTCTCTTTCAGATCGTTCAACATCTGCGCGGTGGCAGGCTGGTGACGGCGCGCATCCTTTCGGAGCGGCTCGAAGTCTCCGAGCGCACCATCTATCGCGATATCGCGGATCTGCAGTCGACCGGCGTCCCGATCGACGGCGAAGCCGGCGTCGGATACCTGATGCGCGAAGGGTTCGAGCTTCCGCCGCTGATGTTCACCCGTGACGAAATCGTCGCGCTGGTGGCTGGCGCTCGCATGGTGCGTGCTTTCGGCGGGGCGGCCATGGCGAGGGCGGCCGAGGAGGCTTTGATCAAGATCGGCAGCGTCTTGCCCGACAGCGAGCGCGACCGGATTTCCAGAACGGAAATCCACACGCCGAGCTGGGGCATAAGCGAAGCCGAGCGCCAGGCCATCGACGTTATGGAGCGTGCCGTCGAGCAGCGGCGCGTGCTCTCCCTCGATTATCGCGACGAAATCGGCCGCGTGACCCAGCGCGATGTGCGCCCGCTTGGCCTCTGGTTCTGGGGCAAGGTCTGGACCCTCGTCGGCTGGTGCGAGCTGCGCGACGACTTCCGCACGTTCCGCATCGATCGCATTGTGGTGATGCAGGATGCCGGGCGCGTCTTCAAGCCCGAGCGGGGCAAGCAGCTCGCCGATTTCTACCGGCGCATGGAGCTACGCGAAGGCGGCGGAAACGGGCACGGGTAGCCTGCCGCCCCTGCCGCGACCGGCTCGGGACATCTACGGATCGATCCGCTTCGGCGTGTCAAAAATCGGTGGCGATCCCCTTCACCTCCCAGTCTCCGTAGCGCGCCGGGTCGAGACCCTTGCGCCCGCCGATCTCGGGCGGCGTATCCGGCTGCTCTTCCGCGCGTCGTCTGCGGCGCTCTTCGGCTTCCTCCAGTGCTCTTCGTGCGGCGGCTGGAAGATCTTCCGGGTTGCGAGCCCGTCGAGCGTCGTTTCCTGCTTCCTCGTTCAATGTTTCATCCTTTCGCGCGCGGCGCGGCCATTTGTTGAATATGCAAGATCCGGTTCCCATCATATAGGCGAACGGATTGTTCCAGTCACATATCGTGGCGCGATCCGCGGAGTTATGGAGCCTTGGGATGAACATGATTCGCACGGCAATGCTTCTGGCGTTCATGACGGCGCTGTTCATGGCCGTCGGTTATCTCATCGGCGGCAGCGGCGGCATGATGATCGCGCTGGTCATCGCCGCGGCCATGAACCTGTTCAGCTACTGGAATGCCGACAAGATGGTGCTCAGGATGCACCACGCGGTGGAGGTGGACGAGCGGACGGCGCCCGAATATTACGGCATCGTGCGCGATCTCGCGCGACGGGCGAATCTGCCGATGCCGCGCGTCTATGTGATCGACAATCCGCAGCCCAACGCATTCGCCACGGGTCGCAACCCGCAGAATGCGGCTGTCGCCGCCACTACCGGCCTGCTCCACCGCCTCACACCTGAGGAGGTGGCCGGCGTGATGGCGCATGAGCTGGCCCATGTGCAGAACCGCGACACGCTGACCATGACGATCACGGCCACCCTTGCCGGCGCGATCTCGATGCTCGGCAACTTCGCCTTCTTCTTCGGCGGCAGCCGCGACAACAACAATCCTCTCGGTTTCATCGGCATCCTGGTGGCCATGATCGTCGCGCCACTGGCCGCCATGATCGTGCAGATGGCGATCAGCCGTACCCGCGAGTACGCCGCGGACCGGCGGGGTGCGGAAATTTGCGGCCAGCCGCTCTGGCTCGCCTCGGCGTTGAACAAGATCTCCCGCGCCGCGCATCAGGTCGTCAATGTCGATGCGGAGCGCAACCCCGCGACGGCGCATCTCTTCATCATCAATCCGCTGTCCGGCCAGCGCATGGATAATCTCTTCTCAACCCATCCGAACACGGAAAACCGGATCGCTGCGCTCCAGGCAATCGCACGCGAGTTCGGGGCTCCTGCATCCGCGTCCGTCGAAGCGGACGAGGCCGGTGCGGACGGACCCTGGGGGCGCGCCGCCAGGCGCGATACCCGCAGGGGCCCCTGGTCGTGAAGGGCGGTGGTGGAGCACAAGGCGCCAGACCGAAGCGCTCAAAGCAACCGCAGATCGAAAGCAAGCCCGGCCTCGACGCCCGCAGGACGGCGGCGCGGCTGCTCGGCGCGGTGGTCGACGCGCGCACGCCTCTGGATGCCCTTACCGATAACGAGCATGGACACCCGCAATTCCTTGCCCTCGAGCCGCGCGACCGCGCGCTGGTGCGGGCCATCGTGGTCAGCGCGCTGCGCCACCGCTGCACGATCGAGAAACTCATCGGCAGACGGCTCGACAGGCCCCTGCCGCCCAACGCCCATTCGCTCTCGCACATCCTGCATGTGGGTGCCGCGCAGATTCTCTTCCTCGACGTGCCGGACAGCGCGGCGGTGGACCTCTCCGTGAGCCAGGCGAAGGCCGATCCCCGTGCCTCCCGCTTTTCCGGCCTGGTGAATGCCGTCCTCCGCAACATCGCCCGCCATAAGGATCAGTTGCCGAAGGCGTTGGAGAACACGCACGACGCCCCGGCCTGGTTCACCGAGCGGCTGGAGGCCGTCTATGGCGACGAGCAGGCGGATGCGATCCTGCAGGCACACCGGATCGAGCCGCCGGTCGACTTCACCGTGAAATCCAATCCCGGTCTCTGGGCCGAACGACTTGGCGGGCGGGTGCTGCCCAACGGGTCGGTTCGGCTCGATCGGCTGCCCGCGCCTGTGCCGGAGCTGCCGGGCTTTTCGGAGGGTGCCTGGTGGGTGCAGGATGCCGCCGCCAGCCTGCCCGCGCGGCTCCTAGGCGATGTGGAGGGGCTCGCGGTCGCGGATCTCTGCGCCGCCCCCGGCGGCAAGACCGCCGCGCTTGCGCTGGCCGGTGCGAAAGTGACAGCTGTCGACCTTTCCGCGAGCCGCCTGAAGCGCCTCGAGGCCAATCTCGACCGGTTGCAACTCCATGCGGAGGTGGTGCGTGCCGATGCGCTGACCTGGAGTCCGGACCGCCGGTTCGACGCGATTCTGCTCGATGCGCCCTGCTCGTCCACCGGCACCGTACGCCGGCATCCGGACGTGCCGTGGACCAAGACGCCGGATGACATCGCAAAGTTGGCGGAACTTCAAGGGCGGCTGCTCGAGCATGCCCTCACGCTCGTGCATCCGAGCGGTATGGTGGTCTTCGCGAATTGCTCGCTCGATCCCTCCGAGGGTGAGGATCTGGTGCGGGACCTGCTCGCGAGGCGCGGAGACGTCGCCCTGGAGCCGATCCTCGCGGAGGAACTGCCCGGAGCGGAGCATTTCGTCACGGGCGAAGGGTTCCTGCGCACGACACCCGCGCTTGGGGACGATGAAGGGCAGCTCTGCGAGATCGACGGCTTCTTCGCCGCACGGCTCAGGCTTCGATAGGGATTTTGCCCTTCGCACAAGCTTTTGAATCATTTACTGTCTCGCGTCGGGGCACCTCCTCGCCACCGGTCGGAGGGCAGCAATCGAGGTATGTATTTGAGGATGGCCAGCGGCTTCAGCCCGCTCCTGTGGGATCTTGCGGCACGCCAAGCGTGGAAGCGCCTGCGCCGCAGGCTGCGCGCCGGTCCCGCCTATCGCTGGCGCTATACCGGACGCACGCCCGAGAGGCTCCTCCTCGCTCCGCCGGACCTGCGCATCGCGGATGCCGAGATCGCGCGGGAGATTTATCACGGCCGCTTCCTCCTCGCCGGCCATCTGGTGGAGACCGGGGGGCAATCGCCGTTCCACATGGACGTGCATAATCATGCGTGGCTGGAGGAGTTGCACGGGTTTCGCTGGCTGCGTCATCTCCACGCGGCACAGACGGACCTCGCCTCGGCAAATGCCCGGGCGCTCGTTGCCGACTGGATCACGCTTCACGGGCGTCGCATCGCCGGTATTGCCTGGCAACCAGCGGTCACGGCGCGGCGCATCATCGCCTGGTTGCAGCATTCCGCCGTGGTGCTGCAAGGAGCCGACCTTCCCGCCTACCGTCAATATTTGAAACTGCTGGCCATCCAGGTGCGCTATCTGCGCTCCGTGGTTTCGGAGATGCCGGATGGGGAGGAGAAGCTGCGCGCGAGGATCGCACTCGCCTTCGCCTCCCTCTCTTTTCCGACTTCCGTTGCGGCGATGCGGGCGGCAACGCGGAATCTCAGCGCCGAGCTCGACCACCAGATCCTGCCGGACGGCGGCCATATCTCCCGCAATCCCCGTGCCATGATGGAGCTTCTGGCCGACCTCCTGCCGCTGCGGCAGACCTATGGCATCCAGGCCGAGCCGCCGCCGGATGCGCTGGTCGGCGCGGTCGAGCGCATGCTGCCGGCGTTGCGCTTCTTCCGCCACCAGGACGGCAGCCTCGCCCGCTTCAACGGCATGGGCGTCACGGTGCACGACCGCGTCGCGGCCATCCTGAGGCATGACGACACCGGCGGCGCTCCGCTCTCCCATGCGCCGCATTCGGGCTATGAACGGCTTTCGATGGGCAGCACGACGGTGATCGCCGACACGGCCGCGCCGCCCCCCGCGGAGCTTTCGAACATGGCCCATGCGGGATGCCTCTCCTTCGAGCTTTCGTCGGGGCGGCATCAGTTCATCGTCAATTGCGGCATCGACAGTTTCGGCGCCGAGGCCTTTCGGCCCCTTGCGCGCGCGACCGCCGCCCACTCCACGGCAACGCTCAACGACACCTCCCAGGCGCGGTTCGCGCTGCCGGCAGGCTGGGACGACTGGGTAGGCACGCCGCTTGTCGGCGGGCCGCGCAAGGTGACCTGCCGTCGGATGGATTCGGATGGGAGGCTGGGCTTCATCGCAAGCCATGACGGCTACGTCTCCCGGTTCGGCCTCCTGCACGAACGCGAATTCACGCTGATGCAGGAGGGAACGATGGTGCGCGGCTCGGACCGCTTCCTGCGCCCGGGCGGCGCTCCGCCGGAACAGGCGACCGCCGTCGCCGTGCGCTTCCATCTCCATCCGGACATCGAGCTTTACCGCGACGAGGCCGGGCTTTTGATCCTGGCGGGCGAAAGCACCGATACCTGGGTGTTCACCTGCGAGGATGTGGAGCCCGTGGTGGAGGAGTCGATCTTCTTCGCCGCGATCGCGGGGCCCTCCCGCAGCCGGCAGATCGTGCTGCACTTCAAGGCGAACGCGCTTCCCGAAGTGCGGTGGCAGCTTGTGCGCACCCACAGCATCCTTTCGCGAGCCTGAGTCGGAAGGTTTTTCAGCGACTTGATTTGAGCGGGAGCTGTGGTAGGCCAGCAGCCTGCCATGAGGGTTGCCATGTCCGTTTCCGCCAAGAACATTCCCGCGCCTGACCTCGTGCCTGTCCGGCGGGCGCTCATTTCCGTCTCCGACAAGACCGGCATCGTCGATTTCGCCCGCGCCCTCGCTGCCCGGGAGGTCGCACTTGCCTCGACCGGCGGGACGGCCGCCCTGCTCGCGCAAAATGAGGTGGGAGTGACGGATGTATCGCAACTCACGGGCTTTCCGGAGGTCATGGATGGGCGCGTGAAAACCTTGCATCCTGTGGTGCATGGAGGCTTGCTCGCCATCCGCGACGACCCGGAGCACCGCGCCGCGATGGACGCGCATGCCATCAAGCCCATCGACCTCGTAGTGATCAATCTCTATCCCTTCGAGGATGTGCGCTTCGGCGGCGGGGACTATGCGACCACGGTGGAGAATATCGATATCGGCGGGCCGGCCATGTTGCGCGCTGCGGCCAAGAACCATGCCTATGTGGCCGTTGTGACCGATCCGGCCGACTACGCGCGCGTGCTGGCGGCGCTGGAGGAAAACAACGGCGCTCTGCCCTACCGGCTTCGTCAGGAACTGGCAGCCAAGGCCTATGCCCGTACGGCGGCCTATGACGCGGCCATCTCGCAGTGGTTCGCCGGGACGCTCTCGATCGCCGAGCCGGAATGGCGCGCCTTCGGCGGCCGGCTCGCGCAAGTGATGCGCTATGGCGAGAACCCGCACCAGCAGGCCGGCTTCTACACCACCGGCGAGAAGCGGCCGGGCGTAGCGACCGTGCGCCAGGTGCAGGGCAAGCAGCTTTCCTACAACAATATCAACGACACCGATGCCGCCTTCGAGCTCGTCTCCGAATTCGACCCGCGGAAAAGTGCGGCCGTGGCGATCATCAAGCATGCCAATCCGTGCGGCGTGGCAGAAGGTGGCTCGCTCGCCGAGGCCTATCGCAAGGCGCTTGCCTGCGACCCGGTTTCCGCCTTCGGCGGCATCGTGGCGCTGAACCGGCCGCTCGACGCGGAGGCTGCGGAGGAGATCGCGAAGATCTTCACCGAGGTCATCATCGCACCGGACGCGGCGGAAGACGCGGTCGCGGTGATCGCGACCAAGAAGAACCTGCGGCTGCTTCTTGCAGGCAGCGTCGCGGACCCACGCCAGCCGGGACTCTCGGCCAAGACGGTAGCCGGCGGGCTGCTCGTGCAGACACGCGACAATGGCGTGATCGACGATCTCGAGCTGAAGGTGGTCACCAAACGCACGCCCAGCGAGCAGGAGATGGCGGACCTCAAATTCGCCTTTCGGATCGCCAAGCATGTGAAGTCGAACGCCATCGTTTATGCGAAGGAACTCGCGACGGTGGGCATAGGCGCCGGCCAGATGAGCCGCGTCGATTCTGCACGGATCGCAGCGCGCAAAGCCCAGGACGCTGCTACCGCCGCGGGTGGCGGAGAGCCGCTGACGAAGGGCTCGGTGGTCGCCTCGGATGCCTTCTTCCCCTTCGCAGACGGATTGCTTTCGGCCATCGAGGCGGGGGCCACGGCCGTCATCCAGCCAGGTGGATCGATGCGTGACGACGAGGTGATCAAAGCCGCCGACGAGCATGGCATCGCCATGGTCTTCACCGGCATGCGGCATTTCCGGCACTGACCTGTCCGTCATCGCACGGGCAGGAACTGTGGCAAAAAAACGACTTATCAATTCGGAGAAGCGGCCATCGACGCGTCAGCCCTCCCTTGGATCGAACGGTTCATTAAGGCAAACTTGCCGATTGGGTCGGCTCCGTCCGTCCCTGAAATTCTTTTGCATCATGCGGGTCCAAGGAGCGGACTTTCGCGCCTTGCCGAAAGGGATGAGGATTTCGGCACCCCTTACTGGGCATATGATTGGGGTGGCGGTCTGGCGCTCGCGCGCCACATCTTGGATAATCCGGAAATCGTCGTCGGCCGACGCGTACTCGATCTGGGCGCCGGCTCCGGGATCGTCGCCATTGCAGCGATGAGGGCGGGCGCGGAGGAGGCAATCGCCGCCGACACCGACCCCTACGCCATAGCGGCGATAGACCTGAACGCCTCAGCCAACGGCGTTGCAATCGTACCTTTCCGGGGAGACCCGACGGCAGCGCCGCCACCAGCGGTCGACCTTGTGCTGGTCGGAGACCTCTTCTACGACCGCAGTCTTGCCGAACGTGTCACCATATTTCTTGAACAGTGCCTTGCATCCAACATCGAGGTCCTGATTGGCGATCCGTGGCGTGCCTTTCTGCCTCGCACGCGGCTTCAACTGCTTGCCGACTATCCGGGTCCGGATTTCGGAGACATCAACCGGTTTGAGCAGAGGAAGAATGCCGTCTTTTCATTTGGACCTGTGCGCCGGAATGGCCGTCAGCCCCTATCCTTTTGAGCTCTACAGTCCACCCCCACTCCTGAAAGCGGCTGCTCTTGAAAGGCGCAGGAGAGCTGCACTCCGTTGACGGAAGGTCTGGTCTACCCGGAGAGAAGCCTCGGAAACGGGCACCGCTGAATAGTGGTGAAAACGGATCACAACAGTTTCTCGAGCGTGATCGGAAGATCCCGGACCCGATTGCCGGTGGCGTGGAAGACGGCGTTTGCGATTGCCGGTGCGACACCGACGATGCCGATCTCGCCCACGCCCTTGCCGCCGAGCACCGAAGCATCGAGGTCTGGAATACCGACGGAGATCACCTGGATATCCGGCACGTCGGCATTGGTCGCGACCAGATAGTCAGCGAGATTGTTGTTGATGATCCGCCCGTTGCGTCCGTCCACCAGCCCTTCCTCCAGCAATGCCTGGCCGATGCCCATGATGATGCCGCCGCGCCACTGGCTCTCCGCGAGCTTGGGGTTGTAGATCCGGCCGCAATCGAAGGCTGATACGAAACGGGAAACACGGATCGTGCCGAAATCCTCATCGACCTTCACCTCGACGAAATGTGCACACCAGCTGTGCACGGAATATTCGCCGGCGGTCGGCCCCTGAATGCTCGTCATCGTCGTCCAAGCTCGCTTGTGACCCTCCGGCCCCTGATCTGCCTCGGGAAGCGTGTTCCGCCGCGTCTCGACGCGATCGCGGCCGAGGGCGGCCATCAATTCCGCAATGGTGAGGGAAGGGCCGCCGTCACGTGGCACCGAGACTCGCCCATCTGCGAGCACCAATGTGTTGGCGCCTGTGTCGCGGAAGGGCGAACCGGTCTCACTGAGGGCTAGCTCTATCAGCTCTTCGCGCGCGGCGGTCGCAGCCTTGTACACGGCGCCGGTGATCGCGCCGGCGAGCATGGAGCCCCCGGCGACGGTCGCGCCCGGCAAGGATGAATCGCCGAGCCGGACCTCGACCTGATCGACCGGAACGCCGAGCACCTCGGCCGCGGTCTGGGCGAGGATCGTATAGGTCCCCTGCCCCATGTCGATCGCGCCGCTGACGACTTCCACCGTGCCGTCGGCAAGGATGCGGATGAGCGCTTCGCTTGCCGCCCGCAGTACGGGAAAGGTGCCGCAGCCGACGCCCCAGCCGACGAGCTGCCGGCCATCGCGCATGGAACGGGGCTCAAAACTACGCCGCGACCAGCCGAAAGCTTCCGAGCCGGCCGCCAGCGCCTCGCGCATCCGGCGGGTCGACCAGGGCTTTCCGGACTGACGATCATGCTCGGCCTGGTTCCGCAGCCTGATTTCGACCGGATCGACGCCGACGGCATAAGCCAGTTCGTCCATCGCGGACTCCAGGCCGAACGCGCTGGGATTCTTGCCCGGCGCACGCAAGGCTCCCGGCGTGACGGTGTTCACCGGCACGAGCCTCTGCTCAGAGCTGAAATTCGGCACCGCATACATGATCGGCGTGGCAGCACCTGTCTGTTCGGCGAAAACTCCATAGGTCGAGGTCTCGCTCGCGCCCCGGTGGACGATCGAGTGCAGCACCCCGTCGGAATTGGCCCCAAGCGCCAGCCTCTGGCGCGTTGCAGCCCTGCCGCCATAGGACGTAAAGGTCTGCGGCCGTGTCACCGCCAGCTTCACGGGTCGTCCGAGTTTGCGGGCAGCGGCCGCGGCGACGGCGCCATAGGCATAGACGGTCGCCTTCGAGCCAAAGCCGCCGCCGATGAAGGGCGAGACGAGACGAACATTCTCATCCGGCAGGCCGAACAGCTCGGCATAATTGCGTGCCATTCCATGCGTCCACTGGCTCGGCTCCCAGACGGTCAGATGGTCGCCGTCCCACCGAGCCACCAGCCCGTGCGGCTCGATCGGCACGTGGTATTCGCGCGGAGTGCGATATTCCGCTTCGATGCGCACCGCAGAATCGGCCAGTGCCGTTTCGGCATCACCCCAGGCGGCGGTGAACTGATCGACAAGGTTCCCTTCCCCGGCACCGGGGTCGTCCAGGCCAGTGACGGCGGGGCTTTGCTCATACGCAATCTGGACGAGCCTGGCCGCCTCTATCGCCTGCTCCAGGGTCTCGGCGACCACGGCCGCCACCGTCTGGCCGTTGAAACTGACCTGGCGGGGGAGCGGATGATAAGGCTGATCTTCCGGACGATTGCCGTACCAGTCGGAAGCGATCTTGAGTCCCAGATCCGTTTCCGGCGTCAGGACGAGAAGAGTGCCAGGCGCCGCTTCGGCCTTCGCGGTATCGACCGCTGCCACACGGCCGGCCGCTATCGTGCTCTGGACCAGCACGGCATAGGCAAGATCCTCGACCGGATGCTCCAGCGCATAGGCCGCGCCGCCGGTGATCTTCAATCTGCCGTCGAGACGCGAGAAGCGGCCGCCGAGAGCGCCGTCGGAGGCATCGCCACGTTTGGTGCGGGGTTCCACGATGGTCATGCGAGACCTCCCATTTTCAGGATGGCGCGCGCGACGACGCGCGGCGCGAGTTCGACTTTGTAGCGATTGGCTCCGTAGGAGACGGCGCCTTCCATGGCGAGCCGGCTCGCTTTTTCGACGGTCCGGGCGTCGAGCACCTTGCCGATCAGGGTCTGCTCGACCGCCCGCGCGCGCCAAGGCTTGGTGGCGACGCCGCCGAGCGCGACACGGACGTCCCGAACCGTCTTTCCGTCCGCCTCCAGTTCGAGACCGACGGCAGCACTTGCCGCGGCGAATTCATAGGACTGCCGGTCCCGGACCTTGAGATAGGTGGAATTCCCCGCAGCGGGCGAGGCCGGGATGGTGACCGCCGTGATCATCTCGCCTTGCTCGATCATGGTTTCACGATCGGGCCTGTCGCCCGGCGTCAGGAAGAAGTCCTCAGCCGGGATCGCCTGCCCGCCGAGTTTGACGGAGGCATCGAGGGCCACGAGCGCCACCGCCAGATCACCTGGATAGGAAGCGATGCAATGGGCGCTCGTTCCCAGGACGGCGTGATTGCGGGTCACGCCGCCGATGGCCGAGCAACCGGATCCCGGATTACGCTTGTTGCAGGCTGGAAACGTGGCCGGATCGCGGAAATAGGGACAGCGGGTCCGCTGCAGAAGGTTGCCGCCGATAGTCGCCATGTTCCGAAGCTGGGCGGAAGCCGCAAGCCACAGCGATTCCGAAACGGCCGGGAAATTGGCGCGTATAGCCGGGTGGCCCTCCACCTCTTCCATTTTTGCGAGCGCGCCGATCGAGGCGCCGGCCTCGTTGACTGCAACGTCCGAAAGCCCGGAAAGGTGGGTGATGTCGATCACCGTCTCAGGCTCGAAGACGCCGCATTTGGCGAGGTCGAGAAGCGTGGTCCCGCCGGCCAGCAGCATGGCGCCCGATTGGACGGCGGCTTGGCGGGCCTCATCGGCCGAGGCGGCGCGAAGATAGGAGAAATCTCTCATCACGCCATCTCCGCCGCTTCGCGGACAGCCGCGACGATGCTGTTATAGGCCCCGCAACGGCAGAGATTGCCGGACATGTAGTCCCGGATCTCCGCATCCGAGCCCGCATGACCTTCGCGGATGCAGGCAACGGCCGACATGATCTGGCCGGGCGTGCAGTAGCCGCACTGGAAGGCATCGTGCTCCAGAAATGCCGCCTGAACCGGATGCAGATCGCCATTCCCGGCTGCAAGGCCTTCGATCGTGGTGATCTGCCGGCCTTCGGCCTGGGCTGCCAGGGTGAGGCAAGCGAGCACGCGCCTGCCGTCCACATGCACGGTACACGCGCCGCACTGGCCCTGGTCACAGCCCTTCTTGGTGCCGGTGAGTGCCATGTGCTCGCGCAGCGCATCCAAGAGGGTTACGCGCGGCTCGATGGCCAGTTCGTGTCGCCTCCCATTGACCTCCAATGAAAGTTGGACCGTTCGTGTCATGATAAGCTCCTGCTATCGTCACGAGGATGAGAACGTCGGATAAAAAGGATCGCCGTTCAGCGTCGGCGCGCTACGTGAAGGATGGAGGGCAAACGCAGAGACGTTTCGGCATGACAGCCCGCCCCCTTCTGGATTATGAGGTAGGAGGCACTCCGTTTAAACGGAGGTGCCTCCGTTTAAAATAGCGACTTGCCGGTTCTCGTCAAGTCCGCAATGTGCCTGGAGCAGTATTTTGGCCTCGGCCCAGCCGAAGACAGTCTCATCCACACCGACGAAACTGCGCGCGGATGCCCGACGCAATCGCGAAAAGTTGATCGAAGTGGCTGCCGCTGCCTTTGCTGAAAAGGGCGTCGAAACCTCGCTCGAGGACATTGCGCGGCAGGCCGGCGTGGGTATCGGCACCCTCTATCGCCACTTCCCCACCCGCGAGCATCTGGTGGAAGTGGTCTACCGTCACGAACTCGAAAGCCTCGCTGCCGCAGCCCGCGAGCTTGCCGAAAGCCATCCTCCCGATGTGGCACTGAAGGAATGGATGCGCCGATTCGTGGGCTATATCGCCGCCAAGCGTGGCATGGCCACTAGCCTGAAAATCCTTATGAATTCCAATTCGTCGCTGTTTGCGGAAGGCAGCGGAATCATCCGCGGCACGCTGGATGGGCTCTTGAAGGCGGCGGCAGAAGAGGGTTCCATCCGCAACGACATCGAGACGACCGACTTGCTGCACGCCCTTTCCAGCATCTATTCGATACCGGACACGCCGGAATGGCGAGACCGCTCACACCGTCTCATCGGTCTCCTGATGGACGGGCTGCGGAACAAGAACTGATCCTTCCCTCGGGGCGGGATCACCAGCGCAGCACCAGCTTTCCAAGACCCATGCCGAGCACGGATACGAAGATGATGCCGGACGTGTACCATGTGAGCAGGAAAGGCAGGCCGATCTCGGTGCAATGCAGGGAGTAGATACAGGCGCCTGCTCCACCCGACAGCAGGCCTGCCGCAAGTCCCGCCAGGGCCGGCCTGGTTGGCGCCATCCTGCGCATGAAGGCGAGCGTTGCGGCCAGCACCGGCGCCGCCACGGCCACGATATAGAACGGACATCGGAGCGCGGTGGCGCCGACAACGAGTTCCTCCCTCATCTCCTCCGGCGCTGCCGACAACTGCGCCCATGCGGTCGCGGCCAGCCCGGCGACCAGCGCAACCATGGTGACCCATGGCCAGGCGGTTCGGCCTCCGGGGCGGGCAAGTGCCAGGACGGCCGGCACTCCCAGCGCGGCGATCCCCGCCGTGTAGCCGAACTTGATCCAGAAAACCGCGCCCGTTGCGGCACTCCCCAGATCCGGCCGCAAGCCGAGCACCAGAAGCATGAAGAGGGCGGAGAGGAACAGTCCGGCCGCCACGCGGCCGGCGAGCAGGCGCAGCATCGCCGTCCGCGGTACGGGCTGCAGGTCCCCGACGAGCCGCTCGATCAGATCATTTGTCATCCGTCTTCCTCGAGAAGCGCGCGCTAAGAGCCTTGAGGCCGCGGTGTATGGAAACCTTGACCGCACTTTCGCTCATGCCGGTGGCCGCCGCTGCCTCAGCGATGCTCGCACCATCGATCTTCACCTGGCGGATGAGCTCCCCCGTACGCTCCGGTACGGCCTGAAGCATGGTATCCATGTCGAGCCGCACAGCAATCTCATGATTCTCGTCCCGCGCGAATATCGCCATGTCGTCCGCGAGCGGCACCGCCATGCGCCGGGAGTGACGGCGGACATGGTCCACGAACTTGTGATGTGCGACCGCATGAAGCCAGGCCGTGAACGGCTTTCCACGGTCATAGGTAATTCGCCGGCTATGGACGGCCATCAACGTCTCCTGCACGAGGTCTTCGGCGTCGGCGGCATGAGCGGCATGCAGACGCCGCGCGAAATACGGCCTCAGGTGTCGGGCAAGTTCGGACAGCAGCAGACGGTAGGCAGCCGCATCGCCGTCGAGCGAGGAGATCATCAGCGCCCGCAGCCTTGCTTCGGTCGTATCAGCCTGACCCATTGTCTCCCTTTCGTTCCCGTGAGCGGAAGCGTTACATACCGGGAGGCTGGAATTCAGCGCGCGGATGATCACGAATCCGTGAGGGGCGTAACCGGGATGCGGGCACCGGCGAATAGCTGCGTGTACCGCGCGATCAGGCGCGTCCCAACAGGAGAGACCTCATGAACATCAAACGGAATGCCGCCCTTCCCGCACTCGCTATGGTCTTCGCGCTCGCTTCCGCGCCGGCAGCCTTCGCCCAGGACGCCATGAAGACGGACGCCATGGGGAACGAAGCCGCCAATTGCGATAATATGAGCGGCGACGCGGCGGCGGATTGCAAGGAGGCCATGTCGGACGATGCGATGAAGCAAGAGGGCGATGCCGGGAACGCCGCCATGCAGGGCGATTCCATGCAAGGAGACGCCATGGAGAGCGACAAGATGGCGCCCGCCAAATAAGCATGGGAAGGCTGCCCGCGGCCGCGCTTAAGCCGGCCGTTCGGGCGGCTTCCTGCTCGAACCGTCATACGCGGAAGGAACATCATGGGGCCGTTGATCTATCGCCAGTCCATCTGGACGCGACTGACCCACTGGATTTGGGCCGTCTGCCTGTTTTTCTTGCTGCTTTCCGGCCTGCAGATCTTCAATGCCCACCCGGCCCTCTATATAGGCCAGCAATCCGGCTTCGAATTCGACAATGCCGTTCTTGAGATCGGCGCCATCGACACGCCCGCGGGGCCGCGCGGGCGCACCCGTGTTTTCAATGCCGAGTTCGACACGACCGGCGTTCTTGGCCTGAGCGGAACTGGCGAGAGGCCCCGTTTTCAGGCCTTTCCCGGCGCGCTGACGATCCCCTCCTTCCGTGATCTCGCCACCGGCCGCGTCGTCCATTTCTTCTTCGCATGGCTGCTGGTGGGCACCCTGCTGGTGTGGCTGGTGGCCAGCTTGGTCAACGGTCATCTGAAGCAGGATATCCTGCCCCGCACGGCGGATCTGAAAGTCCTTCCCAAGGACGTGCTCAACCATACGCGCTTCCGCCTTGCGCATGGGCCGCGCTACAACCCGCTCCAGAAGTTCAGCTATTTCATGGTTCTGTTCGGCCTCTTCCCACTCATAATCCTGACCGGGCTTGCCATGTCGCCGGGCATGAACGCCGCATGGCCCTGGTTGCTGGATCTTTTCGGCGGCAGGCAGACCGCTCGGACCATTCACTTCGGTGCCATGTTGCTGCTCGTGTTGTTCTTCCTCGTCCATATCGGGATGGTCCTGGTGGCGGGCCCGCTCAACGAACTGCGCTCCATGGTCACGGGCTGGTATCGCACCAGCCCCGGCGCTCACCCGGATTCCGAGGAGAGATCATGAAGAAGCCCATTCTATCGCGGCGCGCTCTTCTCGGCATGGGGGCCACCGGAGCGTCCTCCCTTCTCACCGGTTGCGATGCCCTCGACTTCCTGGGCGATCGAGACAACGAGGTGCGCAATGCGCTCGAGCGTGCCAACGGCCTGACTTACCGCGTCCAGCGTCTTCTGGTCGGCGCCGACCGCCTGGCGCGCGAATATGCGGAAAGCGATATCCGGCAAGGACAGCGGCCCAACGGCTCCACCAGACCCACCACGCGGGAATACATGTCGCTCATGGCAAGCGGCTTCACCGGCTATAGGCTCGCCGTGGGCGGGCTCGTCGAAAAGCCGGGTTCCTTCTCGCTCGAGGAATTGCGAAACATGCCCGCGCGGACGCAGATCACGCGTCATGACTGCGTGGAGGGATGGAGCACCATCGCGAAGTGGATGGGCGTGCCGCTCGCAACGGTTCTCGATGAGGTCAGGCCCACGCCCGAAGCACGCTTCGCGGTCTTCCACTGCTTCGACAATGTCCGCAGCGCCGGGGGCGAGGTTCTCTTCTACGGCAGCATCGATCTGCTTGACGCGCGGCACCCGCAAACGATCCTCGCCTATGACCTGAACGGCGCGGCCCTGCCTGTTCCCAACGGCGCACCCCTGCGGCTGCGGGTAGAGCGCCAGCTCGGCTACAAGATGAGCAAATTCATCAAATCGATCGAGCTCGTTTCCAGCTTTGCCGGAATCCAGGGCGGGAAAGGCGGTTACTGGGAGGATCGCGGCTACGAATGGTATGCAGGTATCTGACCTCGTGATGCCCGTTTCCTCGTGATCCGGCCACTGCGGCGACCGACCCTCACGGATCTGCCGGTTCGTCAATCTTGACTATAGATCATGTTTCACAAGGACGCGTGGAGCCAGGCAGCGCGACCGCACCCAGCCATGTCATGCGAGGGGCGCGATGCGTAGCAGCTGGACCTGGCCATATCTTTTTTCGGTCTGCTTCACGCCCTCTGGCTTCTCCGCCGCGCTTTCCGGCATTGCCGTACTCGCGACCGTGCTGATGTTGCGGGCCAACCGATCGCGGGCGCCAGCCATTGCTGTCGGATGACAGGGGATCCCGTGTCCGATCCTTTTTCCGGCGCGCGCCCGGGCGGCGAGCGCGCGGGTTGTCGCCGAGGGTAGCTTTCCCTGCTATGGTGCTGGTAAGGAAAGCCGCATGGGAGCCGGCCCGGCTCCGTGACAATCAAGGGAGGATGCTCCGTGAAGCGCTTTATATTGGGAACTCTCATCGCCAGCATCATGGTGCTGCCGGCCTTTGCGACCGACTACAGGATCATGGCGCCTGCGGCGCCCGGCGGCGGCTGGGATCAGACCGCCCGTGCAATGCAGACCGCGCTGCAGGACGAGAACATCTCCGACAGCGTGCAGGTGGTGAACGTGCCTGGCGCCGGCGGCACGATCGGGCTCGCCCAATTCGCGAACCAGGCGCAAGGCGATCCCTCGCAACTCATCGTCGGCGGCTATGTGATGGTGGGCGCCATCCTCACGAACAATTCTCCCGTCACCCTCGAGCAGGTCACACCCATCGCGCGGCTCACCGGCGAGTATGAGGTGATTGTCGTGCCGGCAAGTTCCGATATCCAGGACATGGCGGGGCTCATAGAGAAGCTGAAGGCCGACCCCGGCGCCGTATCCTGGGGCGGCGGCTCGGCCGGCGGAACCGACCACATCACCGCCGGGCTTGTCGCGAAGGCGGTCGGCGTCGATCCGACCAAGATCAACTACATCGCCTTCTCTGGCGGCGGCGAGGCGCTGGCGGCGATTCTCGGCGGTCAGGTGACGGCGGGCATTTCCGGCTATGGCGAGTTCGAATCTCAGATCAAGGCCGGTCAGCTCCGACTCCTCGGCATCTCCAGCGACGAGCCCATCGAAGGCATCGACGCTCCCACCTTCAAGGAAGCGGGCGTCGACGTCTCCATCCAGAACTGGCGCATGGTCGCGGCCGCTCCCGGCATCACGGACGAAGAGAAGGCGGCGATCACGGCCGATATCGAGAAGATGGTGAACTCGGAGTCCTGGCAGCAGATCCTGGCCGACAAGGGCTGGGCGAACACCTACCTCGCCGGCGAGGCGTTCCAGGCCCAGCTCCAGAAGGACATCGAATCCACTGAAGCGATCCTGAAAGAAATCGGCCTGGTGCAATGAGCCTGGAGCGTGGGCGCAGCACGGGAGGGCGCCGTCCGGACCGGGCGGCGCTCGTCATAGCGGCGGCGCTCGGGATCGCCGCGGGCGTGATCGCCTGGAGCACGGCGGGTTCGACGATGGGCGGCGGCTATGCCCGTGTCGGGCCCACCACGTTCCCCTATATCGTCGCGGGTGCCCTCTTTATCCTCGCCATCTGGACGGCCATCGCCGCCTGGCGCGGCGATTTTCCCGAGCGCGAACCGCAGGAGCTTGGTCCTATGGCATGGATCGTAGGCGGCCTTGTCGCCCAGATGCTGCTTCTGACGACCGCCGGATTCTCCATCGCGACCGGCCTCCTCTTCGCCGCCACCGCACGCAGCTTCGGACGCGGTCCCCTCTGGGTCACGGTGCCGATGGGTATCGTCCTCGCCTTCGGCATATGGCTGATCTTCGCGAAGCTCCTGCAGCTCTCGCTGCCGGCGGGGCCACTCGAGCGCCTGATCTGAAACCCGGACGGACCTGATGGATACATTCGCGCTGCTGGCCCAGGGGCTGCTGACGGCAATCGAGCCGATCAACCTTTTCTACGCACTGGTCGGCGTCACGCTCGGCACGGCGGTGGGCGTGCTCCCGGGCATCGGTCCGGCGCTCACCGTGGCCCTTCTGCTCCCCGTCACCTACAAACTCGATCCCGCCGGATCGCTCATCATGTTCGCCGGCATCTATTATGGCGGCATGTATGGCGGATCCACCACGTCGATCCTGCTCAACACGCCCGGCGAGAGCGCATCGATCGTCACCGCGCTCGAGGGCAACAAGATGGCGCGGGCGGGGCGCGGAGGGCCGGCGCTCGCCACGGCGGCGATAGGGTCCTTCATAGCGGGCCTCATCGCCACGATCGGGCTTGCCTTCATCGCTCCCTGGATCGTGCGCATTGCGCTCTCCTTCGGCCCGGCCGAATATTTCGCGCTGATGGTGCTCGCCTTCATGACGGTGTCGGCGGCCTTCGGAGACTCCACCCTGCGCGGCCTCACCGCTCTTTTCATCGGCCTCGCGCTCGGGCTCGTCGGCATCGATCTGCAGACCGGCCAGGCCCGCCTTGCCTTCGGCATTCCGGACCTGCTCGACGGCATCGAGGTGACCACGCTGGCGGTCGCGCTCTTCGCCGTCGGCGAGGCGCTCTCCGTTGCAGCGACCAGGGCGAGTACGGGGCAGACGATCGTGCCCGTGAAGGGATCGGTCTGGATGAACCGCGAAGACTGGACGCGTTCGTGGAAGCCCTGGCTGCGCGGCACCGCCGTGGGCTTCCCGATCGGCGCGATGCCGGCGGGCGGCGCAGAGATCGGCACCTTCCTGTCCTATTCGATGGAGAAGCAGCTTGCCAAGAAGCCGGAGGAGTTCGGGCACGGCGCGATCGAGGGCGTCGCCGGTCCCGAGGCGGCGAACAACGCTTCCGCCGCGGGCACGCTCGTGCCTCTGCTGACGCTTGGACTGCCCACCACCGCGACAGCGGCCATCATGCTGGCCGGTTTCCAGCAGTTCGGGCTCCAGCCGGGGCCGCTGCTCTTTGCCACGAACCCGCAACTCGTCTGGGGGCTCATCGCCAGCCTTCTGGTCGCCAATTTCATGCTGCTCGTTCTCAACCTGCCGCTGATCGGCCTTTGGGTCCGGCTTTTGAGCATCCCCTCGCATTGGCTCTATGCCGGTATCCTGATGTTCGCCACCCTGGGGACGATCGGAGCCAATCCCTCCACCTTCGAGCTTGGCATGCTGCTGATCTTCGGTCTGCTCGGCTATATGCTGCGGCGGTTCGGATACCCCATCGCGCCAGTGGTGGTCGGGCTCATCCTTGGGCCACTCGCCGAGCAGCAGCTGCGCCGCGCGCTTGCGATTAGTCAGGGCGATCCATCGATCCTCGTAGGCTCGCCTATCGCCGTCATCCTTCTGTTGCTGGCGCTCGGAGCCGTCGTCATCCCGCTGATCCTGCGCGCGCGCGGCAGAGGGCAGGCCTTGGCTCAGCTCGGTGCGAACGAGGATTAGGCAGAACCATTCTTCCGCCGGAGCCGAGGCTGTCCGGCGTTCAGCGGTCGCGCGGCGCGGCCTCTCCCTTGGTATCGGCGACGACAGCGCCGCGCTCGCCTATCGGCTTCGATCTGCCGGTGGTCGAATCGCGCGTCGTCTGGTGCTCGATCTCCGCATCGATCTCGGCGCCGATGATCAGGATCGCCACCGAAATCCAGATCCACATCATCAGGCCGATAACGGCGCCCAGGGAGCCATAGGTTGCATTGTAGTCGGCGAAATTCTGCAGATAGAAGGAAAATGCCAAGGACGCGGCGACCCACACGATCGTGGCGAAAACGGCACCCCAACTCAGCCACCGCCATCTTGCCTGCTCGCGGCTCGGTCCGAAACGGTAGAGAAGGGCGATGCCGACAATGATCAGGATCATCAGCAGGGGCCAGCGCAGCAGGGTGACGGCCAGTTCCGCCCAGCGGCCGAGCTGTAGCAGCGCGAGCAGGGCCGGCACGATGCCCACCGCCAGGATGAAGCCGATTCCGAGAAGGATCGCGCCCAGGGTGAAGGCGAGCGAAAGCAGGTTGAGCTTCACGAAGCCGCGCTTTTCCTCCTCGCCATAGGCGACGTTCATGGCCTGGAACAGCGCCTTGATGCCGCCATTTGCGCTCCAGAGGGCAATGACGAGGCCGAATATGAATCCGAAGCTCAATGCGCTTCTGTCCTGCGTGGCCAGCGCCTCCATCTGCTGCCGGATGATATCGAGCGCGGCGGAGGGAAGCAGACCGCCGAGAAAGGCGATATGGTCCGTCACACGGTCGGGCTCGGCAAAGAACCCGTAGAGCGAGACGAAGGCGGCCAGCGCGGGAAACAGTGCAAGGAGCAGATAGAATGTAACGCCGGCGGCGATCAGGAGAACGCGGTCGGCGCCGATCCCCTGCCGGACCCGCCACGCGACATCTTTCCAGCCGGTGATCGGGATCTGCGAGGGCCAATATGCCCCGCGTCCCCTTGCGTCCCTTTCGGACGAAGATTCGTCTGCTTCGGCCACCATCATGACCTCCCACACGCCCAATCCACCGGAGCCGGGAATCGTTCCCGGGAAGGCATGCTCGACCGCGAAGGGGTGAAGCTGCCGCAGTCACTCCGCGCAAGCCGGACCTCTTGTCCCGTTCCTCCGTTTTCCGGCTGGCGCGGAACAGGCGATGCGGGTAGACCGGCATCATGACGGATACGGAAAAGCGGGCAGGTATGATCTCCATGTTCGAGGATCTGGCCGAGGAGGCGAGCCGATTGACGGCGTTTGCCGGCAACGAGCTCGACAGGCGGTCGGAGCAGCGGCCAGACGGCTGCCTTGAGGAAGCGCTGGCACATCACGGTGCGGCAGCCTATGCGAGCACGGAAGGCAGGCTGCTGGTCAAGTTCGAGGGAGAGGTGGCCGAGCCTCTGTTTTCATTGGACGAGCTGGAGCCGCTCGATCCGGATCTCTCCGAAGCCGTTCTGCTGGGCTTCACCAGGAGCGGCGATCCGCGCCTGATCATCCGGGTGAGGACGGGCGCCGAGGCGCTGCCTCATCCCGTCAAGGCCCTGGATCATCGCTCCGTCTACCAGCAGCGCCTTTTGCCGGCGGCCCAGCTTGGCGAGGTCGCGCAAGGCGCAAGCCTTCTCGCCTGGAACCAGGCGACGATTCATTGCGGCTTCTGCGGCATGCGCACGCAAGCCGGGGGCGGCGGCTACCGACGCCATTGCCCGGCCTGTGCGAAGGAGTTCTTCCCGCGCACGGACCCGGTGGTGATCATGCTGACCATCGACGAGAAGAACGACCGTTGCCTCCTCGGCCGCAGCCCGCATTTCAGGCCCGGCATGTTCTCCTGCCTCGCGGGCTTCCTTGAGCCTGGCGAGACGATCGAGGATGCCGTGCGCCGCGAGACTCTGGAAGAATCGGGCATCGTGCTCGGCCGTGTGCGCTATCATGCAAGCCAGCCCTGGCCTTTTCCGCACTCACTCATGATCGGCTGCTATGGCGAGGCGGTCACGGGTGAAATCCGTTTCGACGGCACGGAACTCGACGACTGCCGCTGGTTCTCCCGTACGAAGATCCGCGATATGCTCGGCCATCCGCCGGAAGAAGGTCCCTCGGTGCCGCCCGAAGGCAGCATCGCGCACCGGCTGATTTTCGATTGGTGCGCGGGCCGCTGATGATCTTTCTTCTCATCGTCCCACAGTTCCCCTAGTTGACGCCATGGCGCAGAAGAAAGCTCACGAAGTCGACGGCTGGCTCGCCCGGCCAGACCCCAAGATCGCCGTCGTCCTGATCTACGGCCCGGATCGGGGCCTTGTCTCGGAGCGCGCGCGCATCTTTGCCCAGAAAAGCGGGCTGCCGCTGGACGATCCCTTCTCGGTGGTGAAGATCGATGCAGCGGAAGCGGACCAGCCCGGCCGGCTGCTCGACGAAGCGCGCACGGTCCCGATGTTCGCCGACCGCCGGCTGGTCTGGGTGCGCGGCGTGGCAAGCCAGGGCGCGATCGCCGCCGATGTCGCCGCTCTCGTCACGGAACCGCCGGCGGACTGCCTCGTCCTCGTCGAGGCGGGCGACCTCAAGAAGAGTGCCGCCCTGCGCACGACGGTCGAGCGTGGGGAGCGCTCCATGGCGCTGCCCTGCTACAGCGACGACGGCCGCAGCATCGATGGGGTCATCGATGATGTGCTGTCCAAGGCAGGGCTGACGATCCCACTCGATGCTCGGCAGCTTCTCAAGGCCAATCTCGGCGGCGACCGGCTCGCCACCCGCGGCGAACTCGAAAAGCTCGCGCTTTACTGCAACGGCGCCTCCGAGGTGACGGCCGATGATGTAAGGTCGCTGATCGGCGACGTGTCGGGCAGCAGCATGGACCAGGCGGTGGACGCCGTGATGGGCGGGCGGATTGCCGATTTCGACAGCTTCTTCTCCCGTCACGTGGCGAGCGGCAGCCCGGCCTTTCTCATGCTTTCGGCGGCCCTGCGCCACGTGCAGGGCCTGCAGCTCATGCGTGAGCAGGTGGAGGGCCAGGGCAAGACGCCCGCCGCGGCCGTGGCCTCCGCCCGCCCGCCGGTCTTCTTTGCCCGGCGCTCGGCGGTCGAACAGGCGGTGCAGCGCTGGAACCAGGCCATGCTGCAGTCGGCCGCGGAGCGGCTTCAGGGCGCCATCCTGAAATCCCGCCAACACCCCGCGGTTGCCCGGTCCGTCAGCCGCCAGGCACTTCTCGCCCTTGCCATCGAAGGGGCGCGTGCGAGGCGGTAGCTCTCCAGCTGCTCTCGATCCTGTTCGATCAGGCCCGGCTTCGCGGGCCGTCAGGCGTTCGCACCACCGTCGATCGTCCACGCCGCACCGGTCACGAAGCGCGCCTCCGGTCCAGCGAGCCACGCGACAAGGCCCGCGATGTCGTCGGGGTGACCGTAGCGCGGAATGGCCATCAGATTGCGCTGCCCGTCCGCGGTCGGCCCGTTCGCCGGGTTCATGTCGGTATCCGTCGAGCCCGGATGCACGACATTGGCCGTGATGCCGCGCGGCCCCAGATCCCGGGCCAAGCCCTTGGTGAACCCGATGAGAGCGGCTTTGCTGAGCGAATAGAGGCTGATTCCCGGCGAGGGGACGCGCTCGGCGAGATTGCTGCCGATCGAGATGATGCGGCCACCGTCCTTCATGTGCCGGATCGCCGTCTTCGACGCCATGAAGGCCGCCCGCGTGTTGATCGCCACCATCTCGTCGAAGTCCTCCAGCGTGGCCTCCTCGATGGTCGCATGGCCGAAGATGCCGGCATTGTTGACGAGGATGTCCAGGCGGCCGAGAGAATCGGCTGCCTCTTCGACCGCCGATGCGACAGCGGCCGCGTCTGCGTTGTCAGCGCCGATGGCGAGACCTTTGCGGCCCCGGGCTTCGATATCGGTGACCACGGCCGCCGCTTTTTCCGCCGAGCGGGAATAGGTGACGGCGACATCGGCGCCATCCGCGGCCAGACGCTTGGCGATCGAAGCGCCGATCCCGCGACCGCCGCCGGTGACGAGTGCTGCTTTGCCCTCGAGTCGAGACATGCTGAATCCTTTTCTGTATCGATTGATACAGAAATCATGCCGATCTTGCGCGGGGCGGTCAAGCGATTTATGTATTCATTGATACAGAAAGAAAACTCGTATGATGGAAAGAGGTCGTCCGCGCAGCTTCGACCGCGATGCAGCCCTGCGACGCGCGATGGAAATATTCTGGGCCAAGGGATATGACGGTGCTTCATTGGCCGATCTGACAAAGGCGATGGGGATCAACGCACCGAGCCTCTATGCCGCCTTCGGCTCGAAAGAAGGTCTCTTCCGCGAGGCCGTGGCGCTCTACGGCGAGACAGAGGGAACGGAGATCTGGACCTCCGTCACTGACGCCTCTTCGGCCCGCGAGACCTTCGACCGCTTTCTTCACGCCAGTGCTGACGCATTCACACGCCCAGGAAAACCTGCCGGTTGCCTTGTCGTTCTCGGAGCGCTGAATGCGACCGACACGAATGAAAAAATCTGCCGCGAGTTGCGCGACCTTCGCACGGGAAACATCGAGACCCTCAGGGATCGCTTGAAGCGGGCCGTCGCGGAAGGAGAACTACCCGAGAGCGTGGATTGCATGGCAGTGGCAGCGTTCTACGTCGCGGTGCAGCATGGCATGTCCATCCAGGCGCGGGATGGAGCATCGCCCGAAGCCCTCCATTCGGTGGCAGCCAGCGCCATGGCCGCTTGGGATGGTCTTACGCAACGACAATAGGCCGTTTTAGCTGAATATCGCCCTCTCCCTTTCCACGATCTCCCCGATGAACGCCGCGGCGGCCTGGATGCGGCGGGTGGGACGCATGGATTCGTGGTAGACGAGCCAATAACTGCGGCGAATCGGCTTTGCCAGGCGTACGGGCACGAGATCTTCGATGTGTCGCGCGATGAAGCTGTGCAGGATTCCTATGCCCGCGCCCGCCCGTACCGCTTCCACCTGACCCATAGCCGAGGATACAGCGAAAGCCGCATCCCACTCCTCCGAAATCTCGGCGGCGTAGTCGAGCGTCGGGCTGAACACGAGGTCCGGCACATAGCCGACAAGTCGATGTTTCTTCAGCATCTCTGCGCCATCGGGCAGCCCGTGCTCGGCGGCATAGGCTTTTGAGGCATAGAGCCCGAGCGAATAGTCCACCAGCTTTGCCGCCACAAGCCGCCCTTCGGTGGGCCGGTCGACGGTGATCGCAATATCGGCTTCGCGCCGCGACAGCGACAGGGAGCGCGGCACCGGCACGAGTTGGATCGAAAGATCCGGATGTCGCTCCGTCAGCCTCCAGAGCCGCGGTGCCAGGAAGGCAACGCCGAAGCCGTCAGGAGCGCCGATGCGAACCGTGCCGGAAATCTCCTCGGCTTCGCCGGCGATTTCGGCCCGCGCGGCGATCATGTCGGCTTCCATGCGCTCGGCCGCCGACAGCAGGCGTTCGCCCGCCGGCGTCAACTCGCTCCCCGTCGTGCGCCTGTGGAAGAGCTTCGCCCCTGCGGCCGCCTCCAGCGCTGCGACACGCCGCGAGACGGTGGCATGGTTCAGACCGAGCCGCCGCGCCGCCCCCAGGATCTGCCCCGCCCGCGCCACCGCGAGGAATATCCGCATGTCGTCCCAGTTCATGGGCCCGCGTCTCCCATTGCGATTTCGCGCACGCTGAAAACTAGCAGTGCTTTAATTCCTGCACAACGGATTCGATTTTCCTCGCGTTGCATTCACGCTCTCGAAGCGGGACAATCCGCCCACCAATCATAAGGGAGAGACTCTCATGGAGGAGATCGGTCATTTCATTGGCGGCAGGCGCGTCGCCGGTACGAGCGGCCGCTCGCAGGATGTCATGCAACCCATGGACGGCACGGTGCGCGCCAGGGTCGCGCTTGCCTCGGCTGCCGAGGTGCGACAGGCGGTGGAGAACGCCAAGGCCGCGCAGCCCAAATGGGCCGCCACCAACCCGCAGCGCCGCGTCCGCGTGCTCATGAAGTTCCTGGAGCTGGTGCACAAGGAGTACGACTCGCTTGCCGAGCTTCTGGCCCGGGAGCACGGCAAGACCATTCTCGACGCCAAGGGCGACATCCAGCGAGGCTTGGAAGTGGTGGAGGTTTGCCTCGGCGCGCCCCACATGATGAAGGGCGAGTTTACGGACGGAGCAGGGCCGGGTATCGACACCTATTCCATGCGCCAGCCGCTCGGCATCGTCGCCGGCATTACCCCCTTCAACTTCCCGGCCATGATCCCGCTGTGGAAGATCGCTCCGGCGATCGTTTGCGGCAACGCCTTCATCCTGAAGCCGTCTGAGCGTGATCCCGGCGTGCCCATGCGGATTGCCGAGCTCTTCCTGGAGGCGGGCCTGCCGGAAGGTATCCTCAATGTCGTGAACGGCGGCAAGGAGGCCGTGGATGCCATTCTCGACGATCCGGACATCCAGGCGGTCGGCTTCGTCGGGTCCACGCCGATCGCGAAATACATCTACAGTCGAGCCACCGCGAACGGAAAGCGCGCCCAGTGCTTCGGCGGAGCGAAGAACCATCTCATCGTCATGCCGGATGCCGATATGGACCAGACGGTCGACGCGCTGATCGGCGCCGGCTACGGCTCGGCGGGCGAGCGCTGCATGGCGGTGTCCGTCGCCGTGCCCGTGGGCAACGAGACGGCGGACCGGCTGGTGGAGAAGCTCATCCCGCGCGTGGAAAGCCTGAAGGTCGGCCCTTCGACCGATGCCTCCGCCGACTTCGGCCCGCTGGTGACGAAGGAAGCGCTGGAGCGCGTGAAGGGCTATGTCGACCTCGGGGTCGAGGAAGGGGCCAAGCTCGTGGTCGACGGCCGCGATTTCAGGATGCAGGGCTATGAGAACGGCTTCTATATGGGCGGCTGCCTCTTCGATGAGGTGACGCCGGAGATGCGCATCTACAAGGAGGAGATATTCGGCCCCGTGCTCTCCGTCGTGCGCGCGAACACCTACGAGGAGGCGCTGGCGCTGCCGAACGACCATGAATACGGCAACGGAGTCGCCATTTTCACGCGCGATGGCGACGCCGCCCGTGATTTCGCCGCACGCATCAATGTCGGCATGGTGGGCATCAATGTGCCGATCCCCGTGCCGATCGCCTACTACACCTTCGGCGGCTGGAAGGCTTCCGCTTTTGGTGACTTGAATCAGCACGGCCCCGATGCCTTCCGCTTCTACACCAAGACCAAGACGGTCACCTCGCGCTGGCCAAGCGGAATCAAGGATGGGGCGGAGTTCGTCATACCGACGATGCGGTAAGCGCCGCTTCCAAGGGCCTGCGGGCATTGCCGGCCGCAGGCCCACGCCATTCTTTCAGCACCTCGCGAAAACGTTACTGCCTGCAGTCGATTTGCCGAGAACCGGTGGAACGGCTCCCCGTCTCTATCGTTAAAGAACACGAAGCACCCGCGTGGACCGCGGAAGGACAGCGCCGCCGAAAGAGGTCGGAAAGCCGGCATGGCGGCAGGAGGTAGAGACATGGAAAAGGCCTTTCGAGCCGGTCTCGGCTTGACGGCGTTGGCCGCCGTCGCGCTTTTTACCGGCGCCCAGCAGGCAACAAGCCAGAGCAGTGATGTCTGCGCTCCGCGTGATGATCTCGTCGCTCAACTCGATGCCCAATACAGGGAGATCCAGAAGGCCGTGGGCCTGCTTGGTGAAGAGGCGGTGATGGAGATTTTCGCCTCGGACCAGGGCACCTGGACCATCCTTACCACGGATACCAGCGGCACGAGTTGCATCGTGGCGGCCGGTGAGGGATGGGACGAGAATTCCGCCACTCTGGCCAGCCGGGGCGAGGGTGTCTGACGGCAGATTCGTGCGTCAAAAACGTGCCACGCTTTCGGCGCGCTTGCGCAGGAGCCGCATGAGGGCGTCCGCCTCGCCGCCTGCATCCTCTTCGTTCCGGTCGAGAATGGCGCGGATGAGGCGTACATGTTGCTCGGCGGCATGCGCGAGGTCGTTTTCGGACTGATACCGAAACCAGAACCGGCGGCTGTGCGTCTGCAGCGGACCCGCGAGTCTGGCGGCGTAGGGGTTGTCGGCCGTCTCGCCCAGCACCTCGTCAAGCAGTCTGTCCGCATCCAGGAAGTGAAGCGGACTTCCCTCCAGGACCGCCTTCTCCATTCGCAGCGCCGCCTCGTGGAATTGCGTTACCAGAGGACCCGAAGCATACCGCGCTGCGGCCCGCGCCAACAAGATCTCCACGCCATGTCGTGCATCGATGATCTTGACCCAGTCGGCGCGGTTGAGCGGCGCGATGGCGAGGCCTGCCCTCGGTCGCACCTCGACGAGACCCTCCCAGGCCAGCCGTTGGATCGCCTCGCGCACCGGAGTGCGGCCAAGCCCCAAGCCGTCGATCAGCGCACCCTCGGTGGTGATCGCGCCCGGTGCCAGCTCCAGTGTCACAATCATCCTTTCCAAGGTTCGGTATGCCTTGGCCGCGACAGGCTCGAAGGGTTTCGTCTTCAATTGAACCGCCATTGATAAGTCGCTGAATCTTAGATGATGTATCAAAGGGTGATCATACTTCACAACGTGTGCGGCAACCTGTTATATGCATCTGATATATCAAAAGCACCTCGTGGAGTACCCCTCTGACGCAATCAACCACCATTCTCCTGTTCCGAGTCGGAAGGAAAAGCACCCACATACCGTCGGCCTGCTCACTCGGCGACACAGGGGAATATTGACGTGACGGGGCGGGGGTCGACTCCTCGGGAGGCCGAGGTCATCATCGTGGGCGGCGGGATCGTCGGCATCACCATCGCCGCCTATCTTGCTGAAGCGGGAAGCAAGGTGCTGGTGCTCGACCGGTCCGGCATCTGCGAGGAGACGAGTTCGGGCAATGCCGGCGCGCTGGCCTTCTCGGATATCCTGCCGCTGGCGCACAAGGACATGCTTTCCCAGGTGCCGCGCTGGCTGGGCGACCCGCTGGGGCCACTCTCCATCCCCCCGGCCTACCTGCCGAAAATCCTCCCTTGGCTCTGGCGCTTCATGCGGGCGGGGCGTACCGCCAATTTCGAGGCCGCCGTGTCGGCCCAGGCGGCGATGATGACTCTTGCGGAACGCGAATGGATGGGTCTCTTCGCCCGGGCGAGCATCCGGCACATGCTGCGCGAGGACGGCTGTCTGGAGCTCTACGAAAGCGAGGCCGACTTCCAGGCAGCCGAAGAAGGCTGGAAACTCCGCCGGCGTTTCCACGTTCCTTTCCAGCACTTGGAACGGCACGAGATCGCCGACTATCAGCCGGGACTTTCCGAAGCATTCGTGCGCGCCACATTCGTGCCGGGCTGGAAGACCGTCTCCGATCCGCAGCGGATCGGGCATGCGGTCTGGGCACACGCCGAGATCCACGGCGCCCGGTTCATGCCTCTGACGGTCGCGTCGGCAACAGGAGAAGGGGATGGGGTCGCCGTCTGCCTCACAAATGGGGAGAGACTTTCCTGCCGCCGGCTTGTGATCGCCGCCGGCGCATGGTCGCGGCCCTTCGCGGCATCCTTCGGCGACCGCGTGCCGCTCGAGACCGAGCGGGGCTACAACACGACACTTCCCACCGGTGCCTTCGACGTGAGGCGGCAGCTCATATTTCCCGGCCATGGCTTCGTGATCACACCGCTCGAGACCGGACTGCGCGTCGGCGGCGCCGTGGAGCTGGGCGGACTGAAGCGTCCACCCAATTTCGCGCGCTCCCGCGCGATGCTGGAAAAGGCGGCACGCTTCCTGCCGGGGCTTGAGACCACCGGAGGCCGCCAATGGATGGGCTACCGTCCGTCACTGCCCGATTCCCTGCCGGTGATCGGCCGCTCGCGGAGGGAGCCGCGCGTCTTCTACGCTTTCGGCCACGGCCACCTGGGATTGACCCAGGCCGCAGCCGCGGGGAGGCTCGTCCGCGACCTTGTTCTTGACCGCCCGCCCCCGATCGACCTTCGCCCCTTCCGCGCCGGTCGATTTCGTGGCAACCATTGACGGCAAGCACCGAGGGGCGGCGCGCACTGTGTCGCAGCGAGCGGTGCGTCCTTCCAGTATGCGGTTGCAAAAGGGGCCGCCGACGCGCAAGAATATGAGCCTCGGGCAGCCATTCAGTGGAGGTTCTTCGAAGGATGAGACGAAAAGCTGGCGTTGAACGCAAGGACATTGCGCAATGCCAATGCTAGCTTGCGCCGCATCAAACCTCCGCCGTGATGCGGGGATAAGGCCGAAGGGGAAGGCGGCGAGCGCCGTCGGCTTCAAAACGGCCAGGGGACGAAAACAACAACGGGATGCGCCTGACGGCGACATCCGATGGGAGACTTGCAGGGTATGGAATATTTTCTCCAGCAGCTTATCAACGGGCTGACGCTGGGTTCGATCTATGGGCTGATCGCTATCGGCTATACGATGGTCTACGGCATCATCGGCATGATCAACTTCGCCCATGGCGATATCTTCATGATCGGCGCGTTCATCTCGCTGGCCATGTTCCTGGTGCTGACGACGGTCCTGGGCTTCGCCTTTCTGCCGGTCGTGCTGCTCATCGTGCTCATCGTGGCCATGCTCTTCACATCCGCATGGGGCTGGACGGTGGAGCGCATCGCCTACAGGCCCTTGCGTGGATCGTTCCGGCTCGCGCCGCTGATCACCGCGATCGGCATGTCGATCGTGCTGTCGAACTTCGTCCAGATCACGCAGGGCGCGCGCGTGAAGCCGCTGCAGCCGCAGATTCCCGGCGGCATCACCCTGATCCAGGGGAACACCGAGGCTGGCACGATGGTCGTGCAGCTTTCTTATATGCAGATGATCATCATCGTGATGACCGTCGTGCTGATGGCGGCCTTCACGCTCATCATCACCCGCACCTCGCTCGGCCGCGCCCAGCGCGCCTGCGAGCAGGACCGCAAGATGGCCTCCCTTCTCGGCATCGACGTGGACCGTACTATCTCCCTGACCTTCGTCATGGGCGCAGCACTTGCGGCAGTGGCCGGCCTCATGTTCATGCTGCTCTATGGCGTAATCGACTTCTATATCGGCTTCGTCGCAGGCGTTAAGGCCTTCACGGCGGCCGTGCTCGGCGGCATCGGCTCACTCCCCGGCGCGATGTTGGGCGGGTTGCTGATCGGCCTGATAGAGGTGTTCTGGTCCGGCTATTTCTCGGTCGAGTACAAGGATGTGGCGGCATTCTCCATTCTCGCCATCGTTCTGATCTTCCTGCCTTCCGGTCTGCTCGGAAGACCCGAAGTGGAGAAGGTGTGATGGCTGCTTCCGGTACGAATGTCTCGGCTTCCACGCAGAAGCCGGCGGGAGCACAGGCACAAGCCGAAGCGCGCCGCGCCGCCCCCCGCCCGGCCGATACGGCCGCCGGCGCGAACCGGATCGCGGCGTCTCTGCGCGATGCCGCCATGGCGGCCTTTCTCGCCGGCATCCTGGGCTTCTTCTTCATCGGGCTACGCACCGATCTGGCGCCGGGCGGGCTGGACATCAGGGCGCGCTGGGGCGCCTGGCTGACGGCCATCGCGGTCGTCTTCGCCGGCCGGCTTGCGCTCAACCTGTTCGTGTTCAAGACCGCTCACCCCGTGGGCGAGGTCCTCGGCGCCAGGCTCGCCGGCGTGGGGACTGCGGTGCCCGGCTTCGGAAAATGGCTGTTGCGCGCGCTCTTCGTCTTCGCGCTCGTCCTGCCCTTCTTCTTCACCACCTTCTTTCCCGCCCGGGACCGCCAGTTCATCGACCTCGCGATCCTTATCATGACCTACATCATGCTGGGGTGGGGGCTGAACATCGTGGTCGGCCTCGCCGGTCTGCTCGATCTGGGCTATGTCGCCTTCTATGCCGTGGGCGCCTATTCCTTCGCGCTGCTTGCGCAGTATTTCGAGATCGGCTTCTGGGCAGCGCTGCCGCTGGCAGGCCTGCTCGCCGCCTTCTGGGGCGTGATCCTGGGCTTTCCCGTGCTGCGGCTGCGCGGCGACTATCTTGCGATCGTGACCCTTGCCTTCGGCGAGATCATCCGCATCGTGCTTCTCAACTGGTACAACTTCACCGGCGGGCCGAACGGCATTTCAGGCATTCCCAAGCCCACATTCTTCGGCCTTGAGATGAGCCGAGGCGACGACGGCTTCGCGGCCTTTTTCGGCCTCGAATACGACCCCATCCAGCGCTTCATGTATCTCTACTACATCATCTTCGCCTTGGCGCTGCTCACCAACTTCGTGACCATGCGCCTGCGCCGCCTGCCCATCGGGCGCGCGTGGGAGGCGTTGCGCGAGGACGAAATCGCCTGCCGCTCGCTCGGCATCAACACGCGCAACACCAAGCTCACCGCCTTTGCGATCGGCGCGATGTTCGGCGGGTTCGCCGGCTCCTTCTTCGCCACGCGGCAGGGCTTCATCTCGCCGGAAAGCTTCACCTTCCTCGAATCGGCGATGATTCTCGCCATCGTGGTCTTGGGCGGGCTGGGCTCCCAGATCGGCATCGTCATCGCCTCGATCGTCATGATCGGCGGCATCGAGATGCTGCGCAATCTCGGCTTTCTCACGCAGGTTTTCGGGCCGGGCTTCGACCCGGTGCAGTACCGCATGCTGATCTTCGGTCTCGCCATGGTGCTCATCATGGTCTGGAAGCCGCGCGGACTGGTCTCCACCCGCGAACCGACAGCCGCGCTGAAGGAAAAGAAGCGCATCGGCGCTGACATGGTGGCGCAGGGTGAGGGACACTGATGGCTTCTGCAGCTGAAATGAACGCACCCGCGGAAACCGCAACGCGTCGCTGGGAGGTGGATCCGGTCCTCTCTGTCGAGCACCTGACCATGCGATTCGGCGGCCTGGTGGCCGTCGGCGATCTCTCCTTCAATGTCGGCCGCGGCGACATCACCGCCCTTATCGGGCCGAACGGCGCCGGCAAGACCACGGTCTTCAATTGCGTGACCGGCTTCTACAAGCCGACGGAAGGGCGGATCGTGATGCGCCACGGCCCCGGCCGGCAGGACCAACTGGTACATGAGGTGACCAACAGCGGCTTCCGCTGGCGGAAGGATGCCGGGCAGGGCATCTTCCTCCTCGAGCGCATGCCCGACCATGAGATCTCCTTCAAGGCCAGGGTTGCCCGCACCTTCCAGAACATCCGCCTCTTCGGCGGCATGACCGTGCTGGAGAACCTGCTGGTGGCCCAGCACAACCGTCTGGTGGTGGCTTCCGGCTTCACCTTCGGCGGCATTCTGGGTCTCCCCGGCTACCGGCGCGCGGAGAAGACGGCGATCGACAAGGCGGTGTACTGGCTGGAACGGACAGAGCTCGTCGATCGCGCGGACGATCCGGCCTCGGACCTTCCCTATGGCGCGCAGCGTCGGCTCGAGATCGCGCGCGCCATGTGCACGGATCCCGAGCTCCTGTGCCTGGACGAACCGGCCGCCGGCCTCAACCCGCGCGAATCCGCGGAGCTCAACGAGCTCCTGAAATTCATCCGTGACGAGCACAAGACCTCTGTCCTTCTCATCGAGCACGACATGGGCGTGGTGATGGAGATCTCCGACCACATCGTGGTGCTCGATTACGGCGTGAAGATCGCCGATGGCGATGCGACCGCCGTGAAGACCGATCCCAAGGTGATCGCCGCCTATCTGGGCGTCGAGGAGGAAGAGGACATCGACGTGCCGGAGGTGCTGGAGGACGTGGTCGGGCAGGCGGACCAAGCATCGCCCGTGCGCAAACAGAGGGCGAAGGCGGTGAAAGCTGCCGCACCAAAACCATCCCGGCGCGCGGGCGGCGGTCGCAAGGGCAAGGGGGGCAAGGCATGAGCAGCGTCTCCGAAACCCTGCTCTCCGTGCGCGGTGTCGAAACGTATTACGGCAAGATCGCCGCGCTCAGGGGTGTCGATCTTGAGGTCGACCACGGCGAGATCGTCACCATGATCGGCGCCAACGGTGCTGGTAAGTCGACCCTGATGATGACCATCTGCGGTAGTCCTCAGGCGCGTACCGGCCAGATCGTCTACGACGGCAGGGACATCACCACCATGCCGACGCACGAGATCATGCGGCTCGGTATCGCACAATCGCCCGAGGGTCGGCGCATCTTCCCGCGCATGACCGTGATGGAAAACCTGCAGATGGGCGCCGCCCTTGTCGATCCGAAATACTTCGAGGACGATCTCAAGCGCGTCTTCACGCTCTTCCCGCGCCTCAAGGAGCGGCTCGGCCAGCGCGGCGGCACGCTTTCGGGCGGCGAGCAGCAGATGCTGGCGATCGCGCGCGCGCTGATGAGCCGGCCGAAGCTGCTCCTGCTAGACGAACCGTCGCTGGGTCTGGCGCCACTCATCGTGAAGCAGATCTTCGAAGCGATCCGAGAACTCAACGAGAATGAGGGCCTTACGGTCTTCCTCGTGGAGCAGAATGCCTTCCATGCGCTGAAACTTGCCGATCGCGGCTATGTGATGGTGAACGGCAACATCACCATGAGCGGCACCGGCCGGGAACTCCTCAAGCGCGAGGAGGTGCGGGCTGCCTATCTGGAAGGCGGGAGGCACTGATGGAATACGAAAATGCGCTTCTGTGGGAAGTCACTTTCTGGGAGTTCTTCTTCGTCACGGTGCTGCTCGCCGGAGGCGCTGCCTATCTCACCGGCCGTGCCATCGCGCGCGCCTGGCAGTCGAACCTGCAGCTGGCCGGCTATATCGTCCTTCTGGCAGCGGCCACGCGCTTCATTCATTTCGCGCTCTTCAACGGAACGCTGCTGACGCTTCACTACTATCTGGTGGACCTCGCGATGCTCCTCGTGATCGCGTTTCTCGGAAAGCGCATCACACGCGCGCGCCAGATGACGACGCAGTACAGCTTCGGCTATGCGCGCAGCAGCTTGATCGGCTGGCGTGCAAGGAGCTGAACGGATTCACCAATGACTGGCATGAAGCCTTTATTTCGCGATGAAATTGCGCTTTGATGCCGATCAAGCGGGTAGCGACCCGCGCTGCATAACCGGAAAGCCGACACCATTTCCGGAATGCTAGGGAACCTCTGGTGTTTTCAAGGGAGCAATCATGAAGAAGACACTCTTGGCCGGCGCAGCGCTGAGCCTTGTGATGACCGGTTCCGCCTGGGCGGACATCACCATTGCCACCGTTGGGCCGATGACCGGGCAATATGCCTCCTTCGGCGCGCAGATGCGGGCCGGGGCCGAGCAGGCCGTGGCCGATATCAACGCGGCGGGCGGAGTCAACGGCGAAATGCTGAAGCTCGAAGTGGGCGACGATGCCTGCGACCCCAAGCAGGCGGTTGCCGTGGCCAACCAGTTGGCGGGTTCGGGCGTGGCCTTCGTGGCAGGCCACTTCTGCTCCGGCTCGTCCATCCCCGCCTCCCAGGTCTATGCCGACGAGGAGATCGTCATGATCTCGCCGGCATCCACCAACCCCGCCTTCACCGACGAGCGTCCGGGAGAGGGCATCTTCCGCGTCTGCGGCCGTGACGACCAGCAGGGCGACGTCGCCGGCAAGTTCCTGGCCGAGCAGTTCCCGGACAAGAAGGTGGCGTTCATCCACGACAAGACCGCTTATGGCAAGGGTCTCGCCGACGCCACCATGGCGACCTATGAAGCGGCGGGCGGTACGCCGGCGCTCTACGAGGCCTATACGGCCGGCGAGAAGGACTACACCGCTCTCGTCTCCAAGCTGAAGCAGGAAGGCGTTGGCGTTCTCTATGTCGGTGGCTACTATACGGAAGCCGGTCTGATCGCGCGCCAGATGCGCGAGCAGGGTATGGACACCATCCTTGTCTCCGGCGACGCACTCGTGGCCGACGAGTACTGGGCCATCACCGGCGAGGCGGGCGAAGGCACACTGATGACCTTCTCCCCCGATCCGCGCAAGAACGAGGTCGCCAAGCCCGTGGTGGACGCGCTGCTTGCCGCCGGCAAGACGGCCGAGGGCTACTCGCTCTACACCTATGCCGCGATCCAGGCATGGGCGCAGGCGGTGGAAACCGCCGGTTCGTCTGATTTCGATCCGGTCGTCCAGGCACTGAACGATGGCGACTTCGAAACCGTGCTCGGTTCGCTCGAATTCGACGAGAAGGGCGACGTGACGCTGCCCGGCTATGTCTTCTACGAGTGGAAGGACGGCAAGTACGATTATCTCGAGCAATAAGCCCGCAGGCTGAGCTTGATCGACGGCCCGGCAAGTTCCTTGCCGGGCCTTTTTGCTTCTGCTGCGGCAAAATGCCCGCAGAGCGTTTGCACTGCAGCATCCTGCACGCTAATCATTGACCCGGAGGACTTGCGCCATTCCGGCAGTGCCATCGGCCCGGCATGATGGCAGTGCACGTGGGGGCGCCGGTCTCATGTCCTTAGCCGGAGCTTGCCAGTGCAGATAAAGAAACTCCTCGTCGCCAATCGTTCCGAGATCGCCATTCGCGTTTTCCGCGCCGCCAACGAGCTCGGCATCCGAACAGTCGCCATATGGGCGGAGGAGGACAAATATTCGCTGCACCGCTTCAAGGCGGACGAATCCTATCAGGTGGGCCGCGGCCCGCATCTGGAGCGCGATCTCGGGCCGATCGAAAGCTATCTTTCGATCGAGGAGGTGATCCGTGTCGCCAAACTTTCCGGCGCGGATGCCATCCATCCTGGCTACGGGCTGCTGTCCGAAAGTCCGGAATTCGCCGAAGCCTGCGCGGAAAACGGCATCGTCTTCATCGGCCCGAAGCCGGAGACCATGCGCCGGCTGGGCAACAAGGTTGCCGCCCGCAACCTGGCGATCGAGGTGGGCGTGCCGGTGGTGCCGGCCACGGAGCCCCTGCCGGACGACATGGACGAAGTGGCCAGGATGGCGGCAGAGGTCGGCTTTCCCGTCATGCTCAAGGCATCCTGGGGTGGCGGGGGGCGCGGCATGCGCGTCATCCGTTCCGAGAAGGATCTCGAACGCGAGGTTCTTGAAGCCAGGCGCGAAGCCAAGGCCGCCTTCGGCAAGGACGAGGTCTATCTGGAAAAGCTGGTGGAGAGAGCGCGCCATGTCGAGGTGCAGGTGCTAGGCGACACGCACGGCAATGCCGTCCACCTTTTCGAGCGCGACTGCTCCATCCAGCGCCGCAACCAGAAGGTCGTGGAACGCGCGCCCGCGCCCTATCTGGACGATACCAGGCGGCAGGAACTATGCGGCCACGCGCTGAAGATCGCCGAGGCGACCGATTATGTCGGCGCCGGCACAGTCGAGTTCCTGATGGATGCCGATACCGGCGCCTTCTACTTTATCGAGGTCAATCCGCGCATCCAGGTCGAGCACACGGTGACCGAGGAGGTCACCGGCATCGACATCGTCAAGGCCCAAATTCACATACTGGAGGGCGAGCGCATCGGCGATCCGCGCTCGGGCGTGCCGGCGCAGACGGACATAAAGCTCAACGGCCACGCGCTTCAGTGCCGCATCACCACGGAAGATCCCGAGCAGAACTTCATTCCCGACTATGGCCGCATCACCGCCTATCGCGGAGCGACCGGCTTCGGCATCCGCCTTGACGGAGGCACCGCCTATTCCGGCGCGGTGATCACGCGCTTCTACGACCCGTTGCTGGAGAAAGTAACGGCGTGGGCGCCGACTGCCGAGGAGGCCTGCAAGCGCATGGACCGCGCGCTGCGCGAATTCCGCATCCGTGGTGTGGCGACCAATCTCACCTTTCTCGAAGCCATCATAAGCCACCCGGATTTCCGCAACGCCAGCTACACGACGCGCTTCATCGACGAGACGCCGGAGCTTTTCACCCAGGTCAAGCGTCAGGACCGGGCCACGAAGCTTCTGAACTATCTGGCCGATGTCACCGTGAACGGGCACCCTGAAGCGCGTGATCGGCCGCGGCCCAAGGCCGACGCGGCGGCGCCGCGTGTGCCCTATATCGACCAGCCCGTGCCTGATGGCACCAAGCAGCTCCTCGACAAGCTTGGCCCGGATGAGTTTGCCAAATGGATGCGGGCCGAGGCACGCGTGCTGATGACCGACACGACCATGCGCGATGGTCACCAGTCGCTGCTTGCCACGCGCATGCGCACCTTCGATATAGCCCGTATCGCCGGCGTCTATGCCCGCGCGCTGCCGCAGCTCCTCTCTCTGGAATGCTGGGGTGGGGCGACGTTCGACGTTGCCATGCGCTTCCTGACCGAGGACCCGTGGGAGCGACTCCAGCTCATTCGCGAGGGTGCGCCGAACCTGCTTCTCCAGATGCTCCTGCGTGGGGCGAACGGCGTCGGCTACACGAATTATCCCGACAATGTCGTGCGCTATTTCGTGAAGCAGGCGGCCAGGAGCGGCATCGACCTTTTCCGTGTGTTCGACTGCCTCAACTGGGTGGAGAACATGCGCGTGGCCATGGATGCCGTGCGCGAGGAAGGTAAGCTCTGTGAGGCGACGATCTGCTATACGGGCGATATCCTCGATCCCGCCCGCGCCAAATACGATCTCAAATATTATCTCGGACTGTCCAAGGAACTGGAGGCAGCCGGCGCGCATATCATTGCCATCAAGGACATGGCGGGCCTTCTGAAGCCGGCTGCCGCGCGCGTGCTCTTCAAGGCATTGCGCGATGAGACTGATCTGCCGATCCATTTCCACACGCATGACACCTCTGGCATAGCGGCGGCCACGGTGCTGGCGGCGGTGGAAAGCGGCGCGGATGCCGTCGATGCGGCCATGGATGCGCTTTCCGGCAACACGTCGCAGCCATGCCTCGGCTCCATCGTCGAGGCGCTCAAGGGCAGCGAGCGCGATCCCGGACTCGATACGGAGTGGATCCGCCGCGTCTCCTTCTATTGGGAGGCGGTGCGCAACCAGTATGCCGCCTTCGAAAGCGACCTCAAGGGGCCGGCTTCGGAGGTCTACCTGCATGAGATGCCGGGCGGCCAGTTCACCAATCTCAAGGAGCAGGCGCGCGCCCTGGGCCTGGAGACGCGCTGGCACGAGGTGGCGCGCACCTATCACGACGTCAACATGATGTTCGGCGACATCGTCAAGGTCACGCCCTCCTCCAAGGTGGTGGGCGACATGGCGCTGATGATGGTGAGCCAGGACCTGACCGTCGCCGACGTCGAGAATCCGGAAAAGGATATCGCCTTCCCGGACTCGGTCGTCTCCATGCTGCGCGGCGATCTCGGCCAGTCGCCGGGCGGGTGGCCGAAGGCGCTGCAGAAGAAGGCGCTGAAGAACGAACAGCCCATCACGGTGCGGCCGGGTTCTCTGCTGGCGGAAGCCGATCTCGATGCAGGCCGCGAGGAGTTGCAGCAGAAGATCGGCCGCGACGTGAGCGACACCGAATTCGCCTCCTGGCTCATGTATCCGAAGGTCTTCGTCGATTTTGCCGCGGCCAGCGAGACCTACGGGCCCGTCAGCGTCCTGCCGACGCCGGTCTATTTCTACGGCATGGAGCAGCAGGACGAGATCTTCGTCGAGATCGAGCGTGGCAAGACGCTCGTCATTCGCTGTCTGGCGCTCGGTGAAACCGATGACAAGGGCATGGTGACGGTCTTCTTCGAGCTCAACGGTCAGCCGCGCCGCGTCAAGGTGCCGGACCGGCGGCACGGCGCTTCCGCCCTCGCCATCCGCCGCAAGGCGGAGCCCGGCAATGACGGCCATGTCGGCGCTCCCATGCCCGGCGTCGTCTCTTCTGTCGCCGTCGCTGCCGGACAGGCAGTGAAGGCTGGCGACGTGCTCCTTTCCATCGAGGCGATGAAGATGGAGACAGCCCTGCATGCCGAGGGCGACGGCACGGTGGCCGAGGTCTTGGTCAAGGCCGGTGACCAGATCGATGCCAAGGACCTGCTCCTGGTCCTGCAAAATGGCGGCTCTGGCAGTTGACGTCGCAAATTAAATCGATTTAATCGCGAGCCGCCGGCGCATTTCGCCGGTGTCGATGCAGGACAGCGGCAATGCCAGGAAATGATGCGCTTTACGGCCGCTGGGCGGTCGCGGGCTTGTTCTTCGCCAACGGCTTCATGACGGGAAGCTGGGCGCCGGAGATTCCGGTGCTCGTCGCCCGCTTTTCCCTGAGCGAGACTGCGCTCGGCCTCCTCATCGTCGTCTTCGGCGTGGGCGCCGTCCTTGCCATGCCCGTCTGCGGCTATCTTATCGGCCGGTTCGGCTCGCGCGCGGTGGCGCGGGTGGCGGGCCTGTTGTGCTGTCTTTCACTCATCGGCATCGCAGCCGCTCCCGGCATTCCTTCGGTGGCCTTGGCCCTTGTCTTCTTTGGCGCCATGCTCGGCGGCATGGATGTGGCGATGAACTCCAACGCCGTGGTGGTGGAACGCCGTCTGCAGCGTGCGATCATGTCCTCCTCGCACGGCTTCTGGAGCCTCGGCGGTTTCGCCGGCGCGGGGCTCGGCGGGCTGATGGTCGAGCAGTGGGGCTATGTCGCCCATATTTCGATGGTCACCACGTTTGCCTTGCTGCTGGTCATTGTCGCCATGCCCTTCCTGATCGTGGAGAACAGACCGGTCGTGGCGGCGGATGGCGGCCGCCGCGGCTTCCCGCGCGGCGCGCTGGTCTATGTCACCGGCGTGATCGCGCTTTTTTGCATGATGCCGGAAGGTGCCGTTCTGGATTGGGCGGCACTCTACCTGCAGCAGGAGATGGGCGCCGATTATTTTACGGCGAGCCTGCCCTTCACCGCCTTTGCGGGTGTCATGGCGGTGATGCGCTTTCTGGGAGACGGTGTGCGCAATCGCCTGGGGGCAGTCAACACCATGCGCGCCTCCGCCTGCGTGGCTGCAATCGGCATGCTGGGTGCCGGCATAGCCCCGAATCCGTTCTTCGCCACGCTCGCCTTCGCCTTCGCCGGGTTGGGCGTGGCGAATATGGTGCCGATCGTATTCTCCGCGGCCGGCAACCAGCCAGGCATCTCCTCCGCCGCCGGCATGAGCGTGGCCACGACGATCGGCTATTCGGGAATCCTGTTTGCCCCTTCGCTCGTCGGCTTCATCGCCGAATACACCGGCTTCTCACCGATCTTCATCGGTTTTGCCGTCCTGCTCGCCGTCGTTCTCCTGATGGCTGACCTCGTCCGGCCGGCGGACGAAATCGCGCCCCAGCCGACACCCTCCACCTGATCAGGAAAGAGCGGCGGCCCGGGGCAAACCGGGCGCCCGCAGGCGCTCGGTGCCTCATATTCTGCCCATCAGGGCGAGAATGAGCACGACGATCAGGATGATGCCCAGAATGCCCGACGGGCCATATCCCCAGCCACGCGAATAGGGCCATGCCGGGATGGCACCGATCAGTATGAGAATCAAAATGATGATCAGAATTGTGCCAAGAGACATTGCATTGTCCTTGTCGATGTTGACGTAACGGCAGGACAACGCGCGGCAAACGCGGCGGGTTCCGGCCCGCCGCGCGAGGCAGCCTACTCGGCCGCCTTGGGGAAGGCGCCGAGCGGCCGCCTGTCGTCGTCGGCCTCGGCGATGGGTTCCTCGGCCTTCTCGTCCCGGCCGCGCCGGAAAAGCCTGGAGAGGATGCCGCGGCGTTTCCGGCCGGCCGGCCGCTTCTCCCGCGTGAACACCATCAGCGCAGAGGGTGTGACCACCAGCGTCAGCACCGTGGCGAAGGTAAGCCCGTAGACGATGGCGCCCGACAGCGAAATCCACCACTGCGTCGATGGCGCGCCGATCGTCACTTCATGGTGGAAGAGTTCGAGCCCCAGGCCGAAGGCGATCGGCAGCACGCCGAGCACCGCCGAAAAGGCCGTCAGCACCACCGGCCGCGCGCGTTCGCGGCAGGTCTCGATGATGGCATCGAATTTGTTCATGCCTTCTTCGCGCAGCCGGTCATAGGTGTCGATCAGCACGATATTGTTGTTCACCACCACGCCGGCAAGCGCGATGACGCCGATGCCCGACATGACGATGCCGAAGGGCTGCCCCGTGATCAGCAGGCCGAGGAACACGCCGATCGTCGCCATCACCACCGTCATCAGAACCAGGAACACGCTGGTGAACCTGTTGAACTGGGCGAGCAGCACGATGAAGATCAGGAAGATCGCCGCCCCGAACGCATTGGTGAGGAAGGAGGCCGCCGCATCGCTCTCCTCGCTGGAGCCGGCGAGCTTCCACCGGGTGCTGCCGAGATCCATGTCGCGCAATGCCGAGGTCACCTGCGACTGCACCTCAGCCACCTGATAGCCGCTGGCGATATTCGCCGTCACCGTGATCGTCCGCTGTGCGTCGATGCGGTTCAGGATGCCCGTGCTGCGCTCCGGCTGCCGTGTCACGAAATTGGAGATCGGCACAGGGCCTTCGGCCGTCTGCACGCGCAGCTGATCGAGCGTCGAGAGCGTCCGCCGGTCCTCCGGCAAGCGCAGCCGGATGTCCACGGCATCGTCGACGCCGGCCGGCCGGTAATCCGAGAGCTTCAGACCGTTGGTCACGAGTTGCACCACCGTGCCGACCGCAGCAGGGCTGACCCCGTACTGCGCCGCCTTGGCGCGATCGACCAGGATCGACCAGTCGACACCGGGAGGCGGTAGTCCATCGGAAATGTCGATGACGCCGTCGATTTGCCCGATCCGCTCGGCGACCATGCTCGCCTGATCGTTGAGATGGACGGGATTGGCCGCGGAGAGCTGCAACTGGATCGGCTGCCCGGTCGGCGGACCTGCATCCGGCACGCGCACCTCCACCTCCACGCCGGGCATGTCCGCCATGGCCGTTCGCAGATCGTCGAGGATCTCGTTCGCGGGCTTGCGCTCGCGCCAGTCGATGAATTCGTACTGGATGATGCCGATCACGTCCTCATCGATGTCCTGGCCGCCGCCGCGCGTCTGACCGACACGTGTATAGACGGATTCGATGCCGGGCCATGTCAGGAGCTGCTGCTCGGCCGGGCGTACCAGGCGGTCCATCTCCTCGAGGGACATGTTGCCGCGTGCATGCACGTACATCAGGCCGTAATCCGGCTCGACACTGGGGAAGAACTCCACTCCGGCGCCGTATTTCGAATAGGCGAAGAACACGCCGACGAGAAGCGCCACCGTGAGCAGCAGCACGGTCTTCGGGAAGCGGACCGCCTGCCTCACGAGGCGGATATACCAACCGTCCGGCTTCGGCTCCTCGTGCACATGCGCCTTGGCCACCAATGCGCCCAATGTGGGCGCGAAGATCAGCGCATAGGCCATGGAAGCGGCAAGGGTGACGATCAGCGTGATCGGCAGGTACTTCATGAATTCGCCGACGATGCCGGGCCAGAAGAGGAGCGGCGAGAAGGCGGCGATGCGAGTCATGGTGGCGGCGATGACGGGGCCCGCCATGCGCTTGGCTGCAAGCTCGAAGGCCTCCGCCTTTGGCATGCCCTCCGTCATTCGCCGTTCGGCGAATTCCGTGACGATGATGGCGTCGTCCACGAGCATGCCCACCGCTAGGATGAGGCTGAAGAGCACCACCATGTTCACCGTGTAGCCGAGCATGGAAAGGGCGAAGATGCCCATCAGGAACGAGGCCGGCACGGCAAGGCCGATCAGCAGCGAGGCGCGGCCCGACAACGTATAGAGCACGACGATGAAGACCAGGATGACGGCGATCAGCACATGGTTCTGGAGCTCGTCCAGCATGTCGCGGATCATCACCGACTTGTCCTGACTGAACGTCACCGACACGCCGGCCGGCATCGTCTCCACGAACGCGTTCGAGATCTCCTTCACCGCATCGACGGTCTCCACGAGATTCGCGCCGACGCGCTTCTTGACCTCGACGGCTATGGCGCTGTGGCCGTTGAGGCGCGTGATGGTTTCGGCATCCTCGAACGTGGAACGGATCGAAGCGATGTCGCGCGCCCGCACGACCGCGTCGGGCGTGGCCACGATGGGCAGGTTGGCGACGTCCTCCGCGGTCTCGATAAGCGAGGGCACCTTGACCGCATAGCGCCCCTCCTGGCCCTGGAG
Organism: Chelativorans sp. AA-79; assembly: GCF_029457495.1. NCBI lineage: Bacteria > Pseudomonadati > Pseudomonadota > Alphaproteobacteria > Hyphomicrobiales > Phyllobacteriaceae > Chelativorans > Chelativorans sp. AA-79. The sequence continues at coordinate 358,532 of NZ_CP120361.1, read as the reverse complement.
GGCGCCGGCTGCCACCAGGCTGTTCGACGCGTTCACGCCACTGATGAGTTGATCGAGCTGAATGCCATAGGAGGAAAGCTTGACGGGATCGATGATGGCCTCGACCAGTTCGTCGCGCGCGCCCTGCAGCGCCCCTTCCAGCACGCCCGGGACTTCCTCGATCCGGTCGCGCAGCTCCTTGGCCGCGTTGGTGAGCTGCCGCTCGGGCAGATTGCCGGCGAGTGTGACGACGAGGATCGGGAATTCCGAGACATTGACCTCGTGGACCGTCGGCTCCTCCGCATCGGTCGGCAGTTCGCCTTTGGCGTCGGAAACCTTCGCGCGCACGTCCTCGATCGCATTGGAGAAGTCGTAGCCCGCCTGGAACTCGACCAGTACGTAGCCGCCACCCTGATAGGCGGCTGACCGCATCTCCTTCACGCCTTCAAGACTTTTGAGCGCCGTTTCCATCGGCCTGAGCAGCAGCCGCTCGGAGTCTTCCGGCGAGATTCCCTGATAGGCCAGGCTCACATAGATGATCGGAATCGGAACATCCGGCTCCGCTTCCTTGGGGATGTTGATATAGGCCAGACTGCCGGCGACGACGAAGAACAGCAGGATGGACAGCGTCAGCCGGGCATTGCGTATGGCAAGTCGGACGATATCCACGGGCTCACTGCTCTTGCTCTGGCTTCACGGTGCTGGCGAGCTCGCGGATCGTAGCCTCGTCCGCCTTCTCTGCCTGCACCTTCTCGCCCTCGGTGACGAGATCCTGGCCCGCGACGATGACGCGGACATCCTCCGGGATGCCGGCCAGGTAGAGAGCCTCCGGCGTGTCGTCGACGATGTCGATCGGAAAGAAATGCACTTCGTCGGCGGTATTAACCGCCCGGATGCCGAGCTCGCCGTCACTATTGAGCGTGACGACGGAACGCGGCAGCGCCACGGTCTCCACCATTTCGGTCTTCACCCGGATTTCAGCCGTCATACCGGCAGGGATAAGCCCGTCGGGATTGGACGAGACCACCTCGAGACGATAGGTGCGGGTCTGCGGCGAGGCGGCGCGGCTGACATAGCGGATTTCGCCGTCGAGCGTTTCGCCATTGACCAGGTGCACTTCGGCCTTGTCGCCCGGCTTGACCGTGCCGAGATCGCGTTCGCTCACCTCGCCGACCGCCACGATCGGGTCAAGCTTGAGCAGCGTGGCGACTTCCGCGCCCTGCATCAGCGCCGTTCCCTCTTCGACCTGGACTTTGTCCACCACCCCGTCGAAGGGCGCTCGCACGGAAATCCGGTCGAGTTCCGCCTGCGCCAGCTCCAGCGCGGATTGAGCGCTGGCGAGGTTCGCGCGGGCGACGTCGAGCTGCAGGCTGGCGAGATTGCCGGTCTTGGCGAGCCTCTCGGAGGCGGCCGCCTCGGCCTCGCGTTGCGCAAGCGTCTGGCGTGCCGACGCGACTGCGGCCTCCTTGCCTTCGGCCTCGAGACGCAGGATCAGGTCGCCGGCTTTCACATGGGACCCCTCGTCCACCGCCAGCTCCTGCACGATGCCTGCGGTTCGCGCCGCCAGGACAGAACGCTTGTCAGCCTCCGTCTGCCCGGAAACATGGATTGTTCGCGCATGTTCGAGCCGCGGCGGAACCGCCACCTGCACCGTCTTCAGCGCAACCCGGCGCTCCGGCTCGGCCGCCGGTTCGGCGGTCTGCGCCTCCTGGCTTGCACTGCCGACAGAGGAAAACTCGCCCGTCGCGATCCAGGCCGAGGTTGCGACGAGGACGGCCACGGCCGCGAATTTATGGAATTTGAACTTTGCCATGCATATTTCCAGTGCTGATGCCGGCTGCCAAGCAGTGAGAATCCGCGCCGATATGGGTTCAGGGGCAGAAGAATTCAAACGGGCCTGGAAAGTGCCTGGCGTCTTTCGTCCTTATCGCGATATCGCGCTGCAAAGAAGTCACGCCCACCCTCGCTCCTGACAAAACCATGTCATGATAAGCCGAGGCTGAAACGGCCGAACGCGTCCCCTCGCGACGAAGCGCGCATTCCGGGCGACAGATTGACAAAATCTGTAATTTTGTCAATGACTGATTTCGGGAGTCACAGTGAGCACGTTGAGAAAAAACGAAAACAGGGTGGAAGACCCGAAACGGGCCCGGGTTCTGGAAGGAGCCATGCAGGTCTTCCTGGCTTACGGCTTTTCGCGCGCGACCATGGACGATATCGCACGCGCGGTGGAGATATCGCGCCCCGCGCTCTACCTCCTCTTTCGCAACAAGGCGGATATTTTCCGCGCGGTGGAGCAGGATTTGCTGGACCAGTCACATGCGATGGCGTGTGAGGTGCTGCGGGGAGACGAGCCTTTGTCGGAACGCCTGATGAAGGCGCTGGATCGGGCGGTTTTCCGGCTCCTGACCAGTATTATCGACTCACCGCATGGCGACGAGCTCGTGGACTTCAACAACCATATCGCGGCGGATCTGGTGACCGCGTGGCGCCGGCGCATGGTGGATTCGTTCGCCCGGGCGATCGCTGACGAGGCGGCACTGCGCGGCGCTCGGCTTGAGACTCAAGGCCTCTCGGCACAGGGGCTTGCCGAGATGCTTTTCGATGTGCTGTCCGGTTTAAAGGCGAGGGGCAGGCGAGGTCAGCAGGCCGCGCCGCATGTGCGGGAATTCATCACCCTCGTTGAACTCGCACTCAACCACCGCTGAGATCGGAAGAGCACGCGAGCGTCACTCGGCCGTCCAGCCCCCGTCCACGGACAATGTGGTGCCGGTGATCTGCGCCGCGGCATCGGAGCAGAGAAACACGACCGTGGCGGCGATCTGCTCCACGGTCGCGAATTCCCGGGTCGGCTGCTTGGCGAGCATCACCTGCCTGATCACCGTTTCCCTGTCCATGCCGTGCGCCTTCATTTGATCGGGGATCTGCGCCTCGACGAGCGAGGTCAGCACATAGCCGGGGCACACCGCATTGCAGGTGATGTGCTCCTCGGCCAGCTCGAGCGCGACGGTCTTCGTGAAGCCCACGACCCCATGCTTGGCCGCTACATAGGCCGACTTGAACGGTGAGGCCCGCAGGCCGTGGGCGGACGCGATATTGACGATCCGCCCACGGCTCTCCCGCTTCATGTGCGGGATGGCGGCTGCGGTGGTGTGGAAGGCCGAGGAGAGATTGATGGCGAGGATCGCGTCCCATTTCTCCGGCGGAAAGTCTTCCACCGGCGCCACATGCTGGATGCCTGCATTGTTGACGAGTATGTCGACGGAACCAAAGCGTCGGGCGGCGTCTTCCACCAGCGCACGGCACTCCCTGCCGCTGGCCATGTCGGCCCGGATATAGGCGGCCTCGGTGCCGAACTCTTTTGCGATGGAGTTCGCCAGTCCCCTGTCGTCATCTCCGTCGGTGAAGGAATTGAGGACAACTTTGCATCCCTCCGCCGCCAGGGCACGGGCGATTGCAAGCCCGATGCCGGATGTCGAACCGGTAATGATCGCTGTTCTTGCCTTGCTCACGGTCTGCCTCCGTAGAGGCAACCATATTGCAACGCAGCAAGGCTTGCCAAGGCCGCTGTCGCGGTCCGCTAGCGGCGCATCAGCAGGCTGGCTGCGAGACCTAGCACTACAACGCTCGCGGCAGCCACCGCGGCGGTCGTTCCGGGATGCTGGCGCGCCTGGTCCTGGATGTGATAGGCGTTGCGGCGGATTTCCGGCAAAGCGCTGCCCAGATAGTCGCGCAACGTCTCGGCGAGATCCTCGCCTGTGTGGCGTGAATCGCGGAAAGCGCTGCGGCTGCGCCGCCCCAGCTGCTTCCTTAGGGAGGCGACTTCATGGCTGAGGCTGGTTAGCTGGTCGCGCAGATCCTCGCTGAAATCCTCGTGCCTGTGGTGCATGGCGGCGGCCTCCTGATAATATACTCGACACGCCCATAACGGGCCGGGGCCGCGACAGTTCCACGCCACGCAAAAGACGTGACGGATCGGTGAAAAGCCGCGACGACCGGGGCCATCCAGCATCAATCCGTCATATTGCACTCCTAATCTATGGAAAGAAGGGCGCGCGGCCGCCATTGACATTCGCCTGTCGCTCCGCCACCTCGTAGGCGTCAGGCTGATACGGAACAGGTTCATGACCGGCCAAGCGACATCCGGCTATTTCTCCTCCCCCTTCCCGCGCCGGCGCGCCGTCGGCGTCGATGTTGGCGGCATCCTTGTCGGTGGCAATGCCCCGGTGGTCGTCCAGTCCATGACCAACACGGATACAGCGGACGTGGATGCGACCGTCGCCCAGGTGGCTGCCCTCCATCGCGCGGGGTCGGAAATCGTGCGCGTCACGGTCGACCGGGACGAATCCGCTGCCGCCGTGCCGAGGATTCGCGAGAGGCTGGAGCGGCTCGGCGTTTTCGTTCCGCTCGTCGGCGATTTCCACTATATCGGCCATAAGCTTCTGGCCGATCACCCGGCCTGCGCCCAAGCTCTGGCGAAATACCGCATCAACCCCGGCAATGTCGGCTTCAAGGAGAAGAAGGACCGCCAATTCGCCGAGATCGTCGAAATGGCGATCCGCCACGAAAAGCCGGTGCGCATCGGCGTCAACTGGGGCTCGCTCGACCAGGAACTGCTCACCCGCCTGATGGACGAGAACCAGGCGAAGGGCTCTCCGCTCACCGCGCAGGAGGTCACGCGCGAAGCCATCGTGCAGTCGGCGCTTCTTTCGGCCGAGCTTGCCGAGGAGATCGGCCTCCCGAGGAGCCGCATCATCCTCTCGGTGAAAGTGAGCCAGGTGCAGGACCTGATCGCCGTCTACACCATGCTCGCACAGCGCTCCGACCACGCGCTGCATCTCGGCCTCACCGAGGCCGGCATGGGCACCAAGGGCATCGTCGCCTCCTCGGCCGCCATGGGCATTCTCCTGCAGCAGGGTATTGGCGACACGATCCGCATCTCGCTGACGCCCGAGCCAGGTGGCGACCGCACGCGCGAAGTGCAAGTGGCTCAGGAGCTGCTGCAGACAATGGGTTTCCGGCAGTTCCTGCCGGTGGTGGCGGCCTGCCCCGGCTGCGGCCGCACCACCTCGACCGTCTTCCAGGAGCTCGCGCAGAAGATCCAGTCGGACATCTCGCGCAACATGCCCGTGTGGCGCGAGAAATATCCGGGAGTCGAGGCGCTCAAGGTGGCCGTCATGGGCTGCATCGTCAACGGACCGGGCGAATCGAAGCATGCCGATATCGGCATCTCCCTGCCGGGAACCGGAGAGACGCCCGCTGCCCCCGTCTTTATCGACGGCAGGAAGGCGGCCACGCTACGCGGTCCCGCCATTGCCGCCGAGTTCGAGAAGATGGTGGCCGACTATATCGAGCGCCGCTTCGGTCAGGGCCGGGTGGCGGCGGAATAGGTCATGGGCCCTCCGGACGGCAAAATGCCGGCCCGAAAGCCGGCATCTGCGTCCGAACGCCGCCGGGAGCCTGGGCTCAGCTCGCAGCTTCCTCGGCCGGAGCCTCGGCAGGCGCGGCTGCAGCTTCGGCGGCTGCGGCCGTAGCCGCCTCTTCAGCCTGCTTTTGGGCGGCGAGGCGCTCCTGGGCCTTCTTGCCGGGCTCGGCCTTCGTCGGGTTGCTGCGCTCGGGCCGCTTGGCAAGGCCCGCCTGGTCGAGGAAGCGCAGCACGCGGTCGGTCGGCAATGCACCGTTCGCGAGCCAATGCTTGATGCGCTCTTCATTCAGCTTCACGCGCTCGGCGTCCCTGGGCAGCATCGGGTTCCAGGAGCCGAGCTGCTCGATGAAGCGGCCGTCGCGCGGTGCGCGCACGTCGGCCACGACGATCTGGTAATAGGGACGCTTCTTGGAGCCCGCTCGGGCCAGTCGGATTTTCAGTGCCATTGTTCTTCCTTTCGATAATGGTTTTTCAGGCCGGCAGGACATGCCGGAAACGCAAGCGCGGCTCGCCGCGCAAGGTGGTTGGCGGCAAGGGTGTCGCCCCCAGCCTCTTGGCTACCGCTTGGGACGGCAGATTCTCGGGATGGACGAAGCTCATGAGCGGCGGCAGGCCGAGATCGCGCGCGGCCCAGAGCTGCACGCGCCTGGCAGCTTCCACCGCATAGCCGCGCCCTTCGAAGCCGGCATAGAGGCTCCAGGCCAGCTCCGGTTCGTCCACATAGGGCGGCTGCCACAGCCCGGCATAGCCGACAACCGCGCCGTCCTCCCGGCGCTCGGCAGCGAAGAAACCGAACCCGTTGAACGCCCACTCGCCCATATGGGCGGCAAAGACCGTCCAGGACTGGTACTCGTTGCGCGGCCCGCCGATATAGCGCGTGCGCTCCTCGTCCCCATAGAACGCAGCGAAAGCGGGGAAATCCTCCTTGCGCCAGCTGCGCAACACCAGGCGTTCGCTCTCCAGCACCGGAACCATCTCTCAGGCCCTGCTCCCCGCGGGTGCCGCAGCATGCGCCTCGGCGATCGCCTCGTGATGACGGATAACCTCGCGGGCGATGAAAGTGAGGAGCTTCTCCGCGAAATCGGGATCGAGATTCGCCTCATCGGCAAGCTGTCGCAGCCGCGCGATCTGCTGCTGCTCGCGTGCGGGATCCGCCGGCGGCATGTTGTTCTCGGCCTTGAGCGAGCCCACCGCCTTCGTGCAGCGGAAGCGCTCGGCCAGGATATGGATCAGCGCGGCGTCGAGATTGTCGATGGAGGCGCGCAGCTCCAGAAGACGCGCCCTGGCGGAATCCGTTTGCGTGCTCATCGCTCCTCCCCTCACTTCTTCCGCGGCAGGCCGCCGCCGGGAAGCCCTGGCAGGCCCCCTGCGCCCGGCAGGCCCGGAAGCCCCCCTTTGGGCTGTCCTTGGGGCAGGCCGCCCGCACCGCCCAGCTGCTTCTGCAGGGCTTCGAGTTGCTTCGGGTCCATTTTCGCGAGATCGGGCATTCCGCCCATGCCGCCCGGCATGCCGCCAAGACCCATCTTCCCCGCCATGCCACCCATGAGGCCGCGCATCATGCCGCCCTTCTTGCCCTTGCCGCCCATGGCCTTCATCATGTCCGCCATCTGGCGGTGCATCTTGAGCAGCTTGTTGATCTGCGCCGCATCCGTGCCCGAGCCCGCCGCGATGCGCTTCTTGCGGCTGTGCTTCAGGAGGTCGGGGTTGGCGCGCTCCTTGGGCGTCATGGACTGGATGATGGCGATCTGGCGGCCGAACATCTTGTCGTCGAGACCTGCGGCGGCGAGCTGGTCCTTCATCTTGCCCATGCCGGGCATCATGCCCATGATGCCGCCCATTCCCCCCATTTTCTGCATCTGGCGAAGCTGATCGGCGAGGTCGTTCAGATCGAACTTCCCCTCCTGCATCTTCTTCGCCATTGCGGCGGCTTTTTCCTGGTCGATCGTCTCCGCCGCCTTCTCGACCAGGGAGACGATATCGCCCATGCCGAGGATGCGGTCTGCGATGCGGCGGGGATGAAACTCCTCCAGCGCGTCCATTTTCTCGCCCACGCCGATGAGCTTGATCGGCTTGCCGGTGACGGCGCGCATGGAAAGGGCAGCGCCACCGCGCCCGTCGCCGTCCATGCGGGTGAGCACGAGACCCGTGATGCCCACGCGCTCGTCGAAGTTCCTGGCGAGGTTCACCGCGTCCTGACCGGTCAGCGCATCGGCGACCAGCAGAATCTCGTGCGGGTTCGAGCTGCGCTTGATATCGGCCATCTCGGCCATCAGCGGCTCGTCTATATGCGTCCGGCCGGCGGTGTCGAGGATCACGACGTCGTGGCCGCCCAACTTGGCCGCCTGCACCGCGCGCTTGGCGATATCGACCGGCGTCTGGTTCGCCACGATCGGGAGCGTGGCAACGGAAACCTGCTCGCCGATCTGGCGCAACTGCTCCTGGGCAGCGGGCCGGCGTGTGTCGAGCGAGGCCATCAGGACCTTCTTGCCCTGACGCTCGGAGATCCGCTTGGCGATCTTGCCGGTCGTCGTCGTCTTGCCGGAGCCCTGCAGGCCTACCATCATCACGACCACGGGGGCCGGCGCGTTGAGATCGACGGTCTCGCCTTCCTCGCCCAGCATCTCCACGAGTTCGTCATGGACGATCTTGACGACCATCTGCCCGGGTTTGACGGATTTCAGCACCGCTGCGCCCACCGCCTTCTCGCGCACCCGGTCGGTGAAGGAACGAACCACGTCGAGCGCCACGTCGGCCTCGATCAGGGCCCTGCGTACCTCGCGCAGCGCGGCCGCAACGTCCGCCTCCGACAGCGCGCCGCGCCCCGTCAGGCCGTTCAGGATGGCGCCAAGGCGTTCCTGCAGGTTCTCAAACATCCACGTTCCTCTTGTCTCGTGCCGTCAGACACGAGAGGTAATGCATCCGCGCCTCGCGTTAAACCGCGCAAAGCCGAAAAGCACCCGGGGGCGCATTGCGCTGCCGGATGTGGACCTCCGGGATCGTCTCCCTGTGTTTGCAAGGGATGTCCCGGTCGGTTGCTCGGAGTTTGCACTCGTCGCGGAAGTCGCGTGCTTAAGAACCGAAAAACGGCCGAGAGTCAAGCTTTCGGCTCTGGAAACATCATTCTGCCGCCATGGGCACCGGCGCCACCAGCGAAAAGGCAGCGCCGGCCCGTGGCATTTACCGCATCACGTAGACGATGCGGCGGCTCTGCGGCTCTACCAGAACCGGCTGGCCGTTCACATAGACATAGCGGTATTCGTAGTCGGGTATCTCCCGGACGGTCACGGTCTCGGGAAGCTGGGCGCCGACCACAACCTCGCCTTCGAGGTAGACGGGCTCGACCTGATGTTCCTGGACATAGGTCACGACCTGCTGCGGCGGGGTGATGGTGTCGACCGCACCGCCGGCCACCGCACCTGCCGCACCGCCGACCGCCGCGCCCACGGGGCCGGCGATGATCGCGCCGGCGACGGCGCCGGTCGTCGCGCCAGTCACGGCGCCCGCACCTTCCGTGCTCGCCGTGGTCTCATAGGTGACCGTCGGAACCGCCTCGGGTGGGCGCTCCGTGAGCACGACGGTCTCTCCGCCGCTCAGGCTCGCCGTCAGGTAGTCCGAATAAGCCCAGCCCTGCACGCCGTTATACGTCACCTGGCACCATTTGCTGCCCTCGATACAGCCATCGATGGTGGCCTCATCGGAAGCATCGATGACACCGACGACTTCATATTCAGGTCCCGGACCCGAGCGGATGTTCAGGTCCGTCGTGGCGGTCGCCATGGTCTGGGCCGCAGCGACACCCGACAGGGCGAACAGCGCTACGGCGGCCGTGGCGCTCTTCAAGACAAACGTTTTCATTTCCATTCTCCTCAATGCGTCCCTGGGCAATTGAACTAGGAGAGGTCTGTTTCGTTCCCGAACTGTGTGGTAGTTGCGCTGCGATCGTAACGAAACGCTGATAAAATTCGGCGAAACTGCACGAGGGTTCGAGTAGGAGATTCGTATGAATCCGGGTTACAAGGCGAAAAGTCTCGCCGCGGTTCTGTTTGCATCCGTCTTCTTGGGCGGATCCGCCCATGCCGCCACCTGCGGAAACGACAGCAAGGGCTTCGAAGCCTGGAAGGCGGCTTTCTCCCAGGAGGCGGCGGCCCGCGGCGCGAGCCGGAGCGCGCTCGATGCGCTCGCACGCACCAGCTATGCCAGCAAGACCATTGCCGCCGATCGCGGACAGAAGAGCTTCAAGCTGTCGCTCGAGAGCTTCATGCAAAAGCGCGGCGCGAACGTCATCGTCTCGCGCGGCAAGAGCATGAAGAAGAAGCATGCGGCCTTGTTCGACAGGATCGAGCAGCAATACGGCGTGCCCTCCGGCCCGCTGATCGCCATCTGGGGCATGGAAACCGGCTTCGGCGGTTTCATGGGCAACCAGCACACGCTTTCGGCCGTGGCCACGCTCGCCTATGACTGCCGCCGCTCGGAATTCTTCACCGGCCATCTCCATGCGGCGCTGACCCTGATCGACCGCGGCATGATGAGCCCTTCCGCGGTGGGCGCCGCTCATGGCGAGATCGGCCAGACGCAGTTCCTGCCGGGCAATGCGCTGCGCTACGCCGTGGACGGGGACGGAAACGGCCGCATCGACATGATCGGCTCCATCCCCGACGCCCTGGCTTCCACGGCCAATTTCCTGCGCGCGCATGGCTGGCGACCCGGAGCCGGCTACCAGCCGGGCGAGCCCAACTTCGTCGCGATCCAGGGCTGGAATGCGGCTAGCGTCTACCAGCAGGCAATCGCGATCATGGCAGCGCAGATCGACGCGAACTGAGGCAGACGCCCGTCGGCCTTCCTACGATACATAACCGCCGGGCTGCCTGATCGCGGGCTCGACGCTCGCCTGACGCCAGAGGAATATGGGGACGCCCGTGCAAAGGGCGTTCCCGAAGATCATGACGAGTTCCGGCAGCCAGGATCCCGCGATGCCGGCCTGCCGCTTCTCACTTCCTGCGCCGTGCCGCAAGCGTCCTCAGCCGCAGTGCGTTGAGCCGGATGAAGCCGGCAGCGTCCTTCTGGTCATAGGCGCCCCGATCGTCCTCGAACGTTACGAGCGCGTCGGAATAGAGCGACTTGTCCGAGCGGCGACCGGTGACGATGACGTTGCCCTTGTAGAGCTTCAGCCGCACCTCGCCCTCGACATCCGCCTGGCTCTTGTCGATCAATGCCTGCAGCATCTCGCGCTCGGGCGAGAACCAGAATCCGTTATAGATGAGCTCCGCATAACGCGGCATGAGTTCGTCCTTGAGATGGGCGGCACCCCGGTCGAGCGTGATGGATTCGATGGCGCGGTGCGCGGCCAGCAGGATCGTGCCGCCTGGCGTCTCGTAGACGCCGCGCGACTTCATGCCAACGAAACGGTTCTCCACCAGGTCGAGACGACCGATGCCGTTGTCGCGCCCCAAATCGTTGAGCGCGGCGAGCAGCGTGGCCGGGGACATGACTTCCCCGTCAAGCGCGACCGGATCGCCGGACTTGAACTGAAGTGTGATCTCCGTGACCTTGTCCGGTGCCTCCATGGGCGAGATGGTGCGCTGGTGGACGAATTCCGGCGGCTCGCTCCACGGATCCTCCAGCACCTTGCCCTCCGAGGATGAGTGCAGGAGATTGGCGTCGACCGAGAAGGGGGCTTCGCCCTTCTTGTCCTTCGGCACCGGAATCTGGTGCTGCTCGGCGAAATTCATGAGGTCGGTTCGCGACTTGAACGCCCAGTCGCGCCAGGGCGCGATGACCTTGATGTCAGGGTTCAGCGCGTAGGCGGAAAGCTCGTAGCGAACCTGGTCGTTGCCCTTGCCTGTCGAACCATGGGCGACCGCATCGGCGCCGGTTTCGGCGGCTATCTCGACAAGGTGCTTGGCGATCAGCGGCCGCGCGATCGAGGTGCCGAGCAGATAGGTACCCTCATAGACCGCGTTGGCGCGGAACATCGGGAAGACGAAGTCGCGGACGAACTCCTCCCGGACGTCTACGATCCGGATATCCTTGATGCCGAGCATCTCGGCCTTCCTGCGCGCCGGCTCCAGTTCGTCGCCTTGGCCCAGATCGGCGGTGAAGGTCACGACCTCGGCGCCCAGTTCCGTCTGCAGCCATTTCAGGATGATCGAGGTGTCGAGGCCGCCCGAATAGGCCAGCACGACCTTTTTTACGTCTTTGTGTGTCGCCATCGTCTTTTCCGAATGGTTTCGCGCAGCCGCTGCGTTACGCGGGGCCGGCCCCTGTGCGGCGAACTATTAGCAGGAAAAGTCGCGCGGACAAGGCCGCTAGGCGCTACGATATTTCACAACGGTGACGCGGCCCGTCATCATTGCTACACCATTTTGAGGGAAGAGCAGATCATTGCGCCAGTCGTCCCAGCGAGTCGGCTCGACGGGATGGCCAGCATATGCGTAGGTATAGCGGATTTCAGGAGGGTTTCCCGATGAGCGTCCAGGCAAACGCGGCAAAGCCCGACCGGCATGGGGGTGCGGCGGAGCAGTTGCGGGAAATTCTGACCGCCCGCGCACCGGAGGAGGACATCGCTTGCTACGAGGCGCCTGCCCTCGACCGCGCGGCCGACCTGGCGCTGCGTGCGCTGAAAAAGCATCGGCCGGGCGAAAGCGTGGTCGCCGTCGAGCCCAGTTCTGGGATCGAGCGTGACGGGCGCGCCGTCACCACCGTCACGGTGGTCAACGACAACATGCCCTTCCTGTTCGATTCGATCATGGGCGAGATCACCGAGTCGGCGCCGGAGCCGACCCTAGTGGTGCATCCCGTGCTCCTCGTCCGGCACGGGAAGGAGGGCGTCACCGAAGTCCTCGGCGAGGCGGCCCACAAGTCGGCTCGCGACGCCGATAAGGTGAGCCTCATCCATGTGCACCTCCCGCGCATGTCGGCGGAGGAGTGCGCCGGGCTCGAGCGAAGGCTCTCCCGCATCCTGGCTCAGGTGCGCGCCGCCGTGGCCGACTGGAAACCGATGCTCGCCCGCCTCGACCAGGAGATCACGCGGCTTCGTTATGCGCCGGTGCCGCTGGAGGCCGGCGAGGTCCATGAGACCATCGCCTTCCTCGAATGGCTGCGCGATGACAATTTCATCTTTCTCGGCATGCGCGAGTTCAATTACTCCGGCGGCGCGGAAAGCGGCACGCTGGAGCGCTCCGACAAGAAGGGGCTCGGCATCCTCGCCGATCCCGATGTGCGCGTTCTCAGGCGCGGCGACGATGCCGTCACCACCACGCCGGAGATCCGCGCCTTCCTGCACGGGCCGGAGCCGCTGATCGTCACAAAGGCGAATGCAAAATCCGTCGTCCACCGCCGCACCTATCTCGACTATATCGGCGTGAAGACCTTCGATGATCAGGGAAAGCTCTCGGGCGAGCTGCGCATCGTCGGTCTTTTCGCCTCGACGGCCTATACGAGCTCCGTCCTGAAGATCCCCCATCTGCGCTCCAAGGCGCAGACCGTCATCTCCCGTTCCGGTTTCGCGCCGACCGATCATTCGGGCAAGGCACTCATCAACGTGCTCGAATCCTTCCCGCGCGACGAGCTCTTCCAGATCGGCGTTCCGCGCCTGCGCAAGCACGCGGAGGCGATCCTGGCCCTCGGCGAACGCCCGCGTGTGCGCGTGCTCTACCGCATAGACCAGTTCGATCGTTTCGTTTCCGTTCTGGTTTTCGTGCCGCGCGATCGCTACGATTCGGAAGTCCGGGGGCGGATCGGCCATTATCTGAAGACCGTTTTCGAAGGGCGTCTCTCTGCCTACTATCCGGCCTTCCCGGAAGGCTCGCTCGCGCGCGTGCACTTCATCATCGGCCGCTCCGGCGGCAAGACGCCGCGCATTCCGACCGAGGAACTGGAATCGGCCGTACGAGCGATCGTACGTACCTGGGACGATGCCCTGCGCGAAGCCGCGGAGGACGAGGGGGTCGACGACAAAATAGCCGCCGTGGCCGCGCGTTTTTCCGAGGATTACCGCAACAGTTTCGAGCCCCGGACGGCGCTCGTCGATGCCCGGTGCATCGCAGACCTTTCTCCGGAGAACCCGATCGCCATCGATTTCCACCGCCATCCCGAGCAGGGCAAACGCCAGGCAGCGTTGAAGATCTATCATTTCGGCGCGCCCGTCGCCTTGAGCCGCCGCGTGCCGCTGCTCGAGAATATGGGTTTCCGCGTCATCAGCGAGCGCACCTTCGAGGTCGGTGAACCGGGCGAGGGACAGGTCTTCCTGCACGACATGGAGATCGAGAACGCCTTCGGCGAGCCCATAGACCTTTCCGACGACGGCACGCTGTTCGACGAGATCTTCCTCACCGTCTGGCGAGGAGAGCATGACAATGACCGCCTGAACGCGCTTGCGCAGCGGGCGCGAATGCGGGCCTCGCAGATCGCCGTACTGCGGGCCTACAGCCGCTACCTGCACCAGACCGGCGTTCCCCAGAGTCAGGGCTTCATCGCCGACACGCTGAACCGCTACCCCGCGATCGCGGAGCGGCTCTTCGCCCTCTTCCTCGCGCGCTTCGATCCGCAGCGCGCGCCCGGCGAAAAGGCCCAAGCCAGGGCGAAGGAGATAGAGGAGGAGATTCTGGCCGCGCTCGAAACCGTGCCCAGTCTCGATGACGACACGATCATCCGGCGCTTCCTGAACCTCGTCCAGTCGACACTGCGTACGAATTTCTTCACCGAGAGCGGCCGGCGCTCGCTCGCCATCAAGCTCGATTCGCGGTCGGTCGAGGGGCTGCCGCAGCCGCGCCCCTGGCGTGAGGTCTTCGTCTACGGCCCGGAGGTGGAGGGCGTGCATCTGCGCTTCGGGCCGGTGGCGCGCGGCGGCCTTCGCTGGTCGGACCGGGCGCAGGACTATCGCACCGAGGTTCTGGGCCTCGTCAAAGCGCAGCAGGTCAAGAACAGCGTCATCGTGCCCGTCGGCGCCAAGGGCGGCTTCTATCCGCGCCGCCTTCCAGCGGGCGGCGATCGCCAGCAGGTCTTCGAGGCGGGTCGTCAAGCCTATATCAACTTCGTCTCCACCCTGCTCTCCGTCACCGACAATCTCGACGGCGACACGGTCGTACCGCCCGGGAACGTCGTCCGCCACGACGGGAACGACCCCTATTTCGTCGTCGCCGCCGACAAGGGCACCGCCACCTTCTCCGACACGGCCAACGAAATCAGCCAGGTCCACGATTTCTGGCTGGACGACGCCTTCGCCTCCGGCGGCTCGGCCGGCTACGACCACAAGAAGATGGGCATCACCGCGCGCGGCGCCTGGGAAGCGGTGAAGCGGCATTTCCGCGAGATGAACCGGGATATCCAGACGGAGCCCTTCACCGTGGTGGGCGTGGGCGACATGTCCGGCGACGTCTTCGGCAACGGCATGCTGCTCTCGCCCTGCACGAAGCTCATCGCTGCCTTCGATCACCGCGACATCTTCATTGATCCCGACCCGGATTCGGCCATCTCCTTTGCCGAGCGCACGCGCCTCTTCGACCTGCCCCGCTCGAGCTGGCAGGATTATGACAAATCGAAGCTGTCGAAGGGCGGCATGATCGTCTCGCGCACGCAGAAGCAGATCACGCTCAGCCCCGAGGCGGCCCGGGCCCTCGGCTTGGCGAGCGCCGTCGGATCGCCCGCCGAGATCATGCGCGCCATCCTCGAGGCGCCCGTCGACCTCCTTTGGTTCGGCGGCATCGGCACCTATGTGCGCGCTACCGGCGAATCCAATCAGGAGGTGGGCGACCGCGCCAATGACACGATCCGCGTCACCGCGAAGGAGGTGGGCGCCAAGGTCGTCGGCGAGGGTGCCAATCTCGGCATGACGCAGCGCGCGCGCGTCGAGTTCAACCTCAAGGGCGGCCGCTCCAATTCCGATGCCATCGACAATTCCGGTGGCGTCAACTCCTCCGACCTCGAGGTCAACATCAAGATCGCGCTCGCCGCCGCCATGCGGAACGGCTCCCTCGCGCGTCCCGAGCGCAACAAGCTGCTCGCGGCCATGACCGGCGAGGTGGCGGATCTGGTGCTTGCCAATAATTACATGCAGACGCTCGCCATCTCGCTGGTGGAGCGCCGCGGGCTTTCCGAGCTGCCCCATCAGGCGCGCATGATGAGCCTGTTCGAGGCCCAGGGCCATCTCGACCGCGCGGTCGAGTTCCTCCCCGGCCCCGAGGCGCTGGCCGAGCGCCAGAGCCGCGGCGAGGCCCTCACCCGGGCTGAGATCGGCGTGCTGCTCGCCTATGCCAAGATCGTGCTCTTCGACGAGCTGGTGGCGAGCCCGCTCCCCGACGAGCCGCATTTCGAGGCCGATCTCTTCGCCTATTTCCCCACGCGGATGCGCAGCAAATATGCCGGCGAGATCCGCGGCCACCGGCTGCGCCGCGAGATCATCGCCACCGAGCTCGCCAACGACATCATAGACCGCGGCGGACCCACTTTCGTCACGCGCCTGCAGGACATGACCGGCCGCCCGGCGCACGAGATCGTCGAGGCCTATGCGGTCGTGCGCGACGGCTTCGACCTGCGCTCGATCTTCTCGGCCATCGACGCCCTGGACAACAGGATCGACGGCCAGGTGCAGCTCGCGCTCTATGAGCGGGTCTGCCGCCTCATTCTCTCTGCGACCGCCTGGCAGCTCAAGAATGGTGCCGGTGCGGGCCCGACGGGCGAGCGGATCCGCCACCTGATCGAGGCGCGGGCGAAGCTCGAGCCGGCGCTGAAGTCCCTGCTGCCCCACTTCCTCGCCGAGGGGATCTCCGCCATGGCGGCGCAGTACGAGGCAGCGGGCGTGCCCGCCCCTCTTGCGGGGCGGCTCGGTTCCCTCGACGCCTCGGCACTGGTGCCGGATATCGTGCTGGCCGCCGATACGGCGAAGACCGATCTGTCCAAGGCCGCCAGCGCCTTTTTCGCCATCAGCGAAGCCTTCCGCCTGAGCCGCATCGAATCGGCTGCCGGCGCGCTCGCGCCGACCGACTATTATGACGGGCTGGCGCTGGCGCGCGCAATGGATACGATCGATATCGCCCGCCGGGGGATCACGGTTGCGGCGCTGTCGGCCTATCGCGACACGGACGACCCCGCCGCGCGCTGGGTGGAGGCGGGCGGCGAGCGCGTGGCGCGCGTGCGTGATCGGCTCCAGTCGCTCACCGAAAGCGGCGATCTCACCGTCTCCCGCCTGTCCGTCGCGGCCGGCCTGATAGCTGACCTGAGCGCTTGACGCCAACCATGGAGACAGCACCGGAGAGCGGGCGGGCGGCCGGCGGGCGCCCCGGCATCTGGGGCTGGATGCTTTTTGATTGGGCGCAGCAGCCCTTCCACACGCTTGTCATCACCTTCGTCTTCGCACCCTACTTCGCCGCCGCGGTGGCACCCGACCCGGCGCGCGGGCAGGAGCTCTGGGGGCTCGCCACCGGCATAGGCGGCCTGATGATCGCCCTTTCCTCGCCGGTGCTCGGCGCCATCGCCGATGCTTCGGGCCCGCGAAAGCCCTGGATCTTCGCCTTCTCCGTGATCGGCGTTCTGGCCTGCTCGGCCCTCTGGTTCGTCACGCCCGGCATGGAGAACCTCGCGCCCGTGCTCATAGCCGTCGCGCTCGCCGTCTTCGGCATGGAGTTCGCCGCCGTCTTCAACAATGCCATGATGCCGGATCTCGTGCCGCGCTCGGAACTCGGCCGCCTGTCCGGCTCCGCCTGGGGGCTCGGCTATGTCGGCGGGCTCGTCTCGCTGGTGCTGGTGTTGGGCTTCATGGCCGCTTCACCGGAGACGGGGAAAACGCTTGTCGGCCTCGATCCCATCCTGGGGCTCGATTCCACTGTCCGCGAGGGCGACCGCGCGGCCGGTCCGCTCACCGCGCTCTGGTACGTGCTTTTCGTGCTGCCGATGTTCCTCTTCACGCCGGACCAGCCGCGTCGCCGCGTCGCCAACGCCGTGCGGCACGGACTGCATCAGCTAGGTGCCACGCTCCGCCGCCTGCCCTCGCAACGCAGCTATTTCAGCTTCCTGGTATCGTCGATGTTCTATCGGGATGCGCTCAACGCGCTCTATGCCTTCGGTGGCATCTATGCCGCCGGCGTGCTCGGCTGGACGATCATCGAGATCGGCAGCTTCGGCATCCTGGCCAATGTCACCGGCGCGCTTGGCGCCTGGCTCGGCGGCCGCCTTGACCAGGCCTTCGGGCCCAAGGCCGTGGTCAACGTCTCGATCCTCGTTCTCTGCCTGTGCTGCCTCATGGTGATCTCGACCACCCGTACCGAGGTTTTCTTTCTGCCCGTCGTCGCCGGCTCATCCATGCCGGACACCCTCTTCTTCATGGCCGGCGCGCTCATCGGGGCCGCCGGCGGGTCGATCCAGGCCGCCTCGCGCACGCTGCTTGTCGACCAGGCGCCGCGGATGCAGGTCGCGGAGGCCTTCGGCCTCTATGCGCTTTCCGGCAAGGCCACCACCTTTATCGGCCCGCTGGCCGTTGCCGCCGCGACCGGCTGGTTCTCCGGCGCCGCGTTCTCGTTCTCGCCCGAAGATGCGCAGCGGCTGGGTGTTTCACCCATTCTGGCGCTCTTCCTGCTGGGACTCGTGCTCCTGCCGATGGTGAAAAGCCGCGCGGAGCCTGCGGAAGCGAACTGATCGGACAAGCTGCAGCGCCTCGACCGCACGGCAAAGGGTCGGTTGCCGCAACGGGGATAAAATCCGCCCTCCGGAATTTTCCTCATCCGCCAACCCTTTGTCCTTGCTTGCCATTCCCGTCCGCTTCAGCGATCCGTCACGATCTTGACCTTGTCGCCGGCAGAAAGGGTGGCGCCAGGGCCGAGGCCGTTCAGCAGGCGGAACAACTCGAGCTTGCGATCGACACCCACCATCTGGTTGGCGAAGGTCGCCACCGTGTCGCCGGGGCGCACCGTGAGCGCGCGGACACGCAATGGTTTCAACGCTGCCCGCTCCGCTTGATTCAGCACACGGAAACTGCCGCTGATGACGCGTGCAATCGGCTCGAGCTGATTGCTGTTACGCGGTGCACCCGTCAGCAGCCGGTATACCTGATCCCCGACGCGGACCACGGTCACGTCGAACTTCCATTCGCCGGCATAGGCGCGGGCGCTTGCCGCGTCGTAGCCGTTGATGGTACTCGTCCGCACCGAGCCGGTATCCAGACCCGCAAGCCATCCGTCCTGCAGGTAGTCGGTAAGCGAAAGGGACCGGGGCACCGTTGCTCCGTCGAACCGGAAGGCGAGGTCGCCAGGCCCCGCTGCCACGACCTCGCCGGCCGAATTGTCGATGACGAAGCCTTCGGGCACAGAGAAGGCGACGCCGAGCGTCGGGTGCAGGAAGTCGCGCCCGCGCACATAGCCCTGGTCTGGCTTGTCGCCAAAGAGCAGCCCGTCGATCCCTTCAAGGAAGGCGTCGCGGTCCCGCACACCGGTGCCCGGCAGGCCAAATTGCCGGGCATGCCGCTGCGCCAGCTCGATGCGCCGGGGCGCATTGGGATGGCTCGCCAGAAAGTCGAGGCTTACATCGTTCTCGCCCTTGACGCTGTGGAATTTCTGATAGGCGTCCATGGACTGGAGGAAGCGCGCGGCCGCATAAGGGTCGTAGCCCACGCGACCGAGCGTCCCGATGCCGATGGCATCCGCCTCCAGTTCCTGGTTGCGCGAGAACTGTGCCAGCTGGAGTTTTCCGCGCACGACCGCAGCGCGCGCGTTGCTATCTGAACTCACCACCTCGTCCACCACGCGCGAGGCGAGGGTCGCTTCCGCCTCCCGCTTCTGGCGCTCGATGCCGTGATTGGCGGTCACATGCGCCATCTCGTGCGAGAGGACCGCGGCAATCTCCGCCGAATCATTGGCGAGCGCCAGGATGCCGCGCGTGATGTAAAGATAGCCGCCCGGAAGGGCGAAGGCGTTGATATTAGGCGAATCAAGAATGGTGATGCGATAGGTCTGCCACGGGTTTTCCGGATCCTGCGACAGCCTGCCCACGACCCGCGCCAGCATGCGTTCCAGTTTGGGATCGGAATATTCTCCGCCATAGGTCTGCAGGATCTTCGGGTGCTGCCGGCGCGCCAGATTGGCCAGCGAATCGCTGCGCATCACGGTGTCCACCGTAACCGGATTCGACGAGGGTTTGAAATCCGCGTCGGACGACATGTCGAGCGACTGGCAGCCCGAAAGGGCGAGCCCGCCCGCAAGCAGGGCCATGCGGCAGCGGGTCCTGGCGGCGTTTTTCAATCCTGAGGCATCGCGTCGAACCAGAGCGAGCATCCTTTCGACGGGTCCCTGTCCCGTTTCACTTGCCGGCGACCCTAGCCACAGTCCTTGATTGAAGACAATGATCTGCGCGCCACAGTTGCGAGGTGTTTCGGTCACATGGTCTTCTGGCGATAAATAATGACCGAATCGGGTCAAACAATAGGCCGGGTTGTTAGCGCACCCGCCGCCTCCCGCCAAGGTAGCGCGCGAAAGCGGCCGGTCCCTTCCCGGACAGAAAGTCCGCGGTGGCGCCGGTTCCGGCAATGACGCCGTTTTCGACGAACACGATCGTTTCCGACAGGCGTTCGGCATCATGCGGGTCGTGCGTGGCCATGAGAACCGTCATGACCTGGTCGCGGTGAAGTTCCGCCACGAGCTCAAGCATCTCGTCGCGCAATGCGGGCCCGAGCGAGGCAAAGGGCTCGTCGAGCAGCAGGACCGGGCGCCGGCGCACCAGGACGCGCGCCAACGCGACACGCTGGCGCTCGCCGCCGGAAAGCGCTTGCGGCAGCCGTTTTTCCTTGCCGCCAAGCCCCGTCCGCGTGAGGGCTTCGCCGATGGCCGCCCGGTCGTCGTCCGAGAGTCGCAGGGATGGAGAGCGGCCGAGCCCGACATTCTGTTCCACCGTGAGGTGGCCGAAGAGGTTGTTCTCCTGGAAGACCATCGAGACAGGCCGCTCGAAAGGCGGACGGTGCGTCACGTCCTCGCCGCCAATCAGCAACCGGCCCGAATCCGGCTGCTCGAAACCGGCGACGAGGTTGAGCAGCGTCGATTTTCCCGAGCCGCTGGGCCCCATAAGCGCCACGATCTCCGACGGCGCGACCGAAAGATTGAATCGCATGGAGGTCCCGCCAGGATAAGAGAAGGTGAGCGCCTCCAGCTTCACGGCGGCACCTTTTTCCGCTGCGACGCTCATGATCTCTCTTTTCCCCAGTGGGTGGCCAGGAACATCAGGCCGAGGCAGAGGACACCGAGGAACAGCGCCAGGCCCGCGGCATCGGCGGTGCGGTAGCTCCCCATGCGCTCGAGCAGCAGATAGGGCAAGGTTTTCACCTGGTCGCTGCCGAAAAGCGCGATCACGCCGAGATCACCGAGCGACAGCGCCATGGCGAAGGCGAAGCCGGTCGCCGCCGGCCGTTTGAGGGCCGGCCAGTCGACGAGGCGAAACCGGTTCCAGCCGGAGATACCGAGGGCGAGGCAGAGCTTCTCGTGCCGCGCACTCGCCGCGTCGTAGGCCGGGCGGATCGCCCGCATGGTGAAGGGCATGGCCATGACCGCGTTCACGGTGACCACCATGATGGGGGCGAAGGCGAGTACGTCGCTCTGGCGGCGCAGAAGGATGAACCAGCCGGCGCCGATCACGATGGGCGGCACGATCAGCACCATGCTTGCGCCCGTATCCGTGAGTCGTTCGAGAAGACCGGACCTTCCGCCGCGCCGGGCGATCTCGAGCGCGCGGCGGGCGACCACCAGCCCGATAGACAGGAGAAGGCAGAGAATTGCGGCAAAGGCAGCCAGGACGAAACTGGTCGCCGTCGCGCCTCGAACGGCTGGTTCGCCTGCCAGCCTCGATAGATCCGCTTCGAGTCCGGCAAACACGGTCGCGGCCATCGGTCCGCCGACAAAGACCAGCGCCATCAGGATCATCGCGGTGTTAAGCCCCGCTTCGCCCGGTCGCGCGAATACGGTGCGGCGCGGCGCCACCGGCAGGTTGGCGTCACCCGTCATCGAGGCGCCAAGACGGGAAAGGACGAGCACGATCGCAAGGGTGAGCACTACCTGCGCGAATGTCAGTGCGATGGCGCGGGCGGGATCGAAATCGAAGCGCAGCGCTTGGTAGATCGCCACCTCCAATGTAGTGGCGCGCGGCCCTCCGCCGAGCGTCAGCACGACGGTGAAGGAGACGACGCAGACCATGAAGACGAGCGCCGCGACGCCCGGAACCGCGGCCCGCAGTGCCGGCCACTCGATAAGCCGGAACGTGGCGCCCGCGCCCATGCCGAGCTGCGCGGCGAGCCTCCACTGATCCGCCGGCACGGTTTCCAGCGAGGCAAGCAGCAGGCGCGCCGCCAGCGGCAGGTTGAAGAAGACATGAGCGACGAGGATCCCCGAAAGCCCGTAGATCCCCTGCCATGTCTCGCCGGTAAACGCGGTGAAAAGCGGTGCCAGGAAGCCGGCGCGCCCATAGAGCGCGAGCACGCCGAGGGCGGCGACGATGCCAGGCAGGGCGAGCGGCACGGCGAAAAGCTGGAGAATGAGCCCGCGACCCGGAAAACGGGGATGGCGCGCGAGAGCGCGGGCGACGAGGATAGCAGGCACGACCGAAAGCAGCGTGGAAAGCCCCGCCTGCAGGAGCGTGAAGCGGGCAACACGCAGGAGATAAGGATCGAAAGCCGTGATGGCGCTCTGCCAGGAGCGGGCTGCCTCCAGTGCAAGGCCCGCGAAGGCGCCCCCGATGAGAGCCCCGATCGCCGCCAGCGCAAGGATGCCGGCAGCGACACGGCCCGGCCGGGGAAGGCTCACCGGCTCATCACGGAAAGCCACTCGTCGACCCAAGCCTTTCTATTGCGGGCCACGTCCTCGGGCGAGAAGAGCAGCGTCCTAGCCGGTTCCACCAGCTCATCGAAAACCGGGTTCAGGGGCTCGGATGTCCTGCCGGCGGGGAACATCCAGTTCCGCTCGGGGATCGCATCCTGGAAACCGGGCCCGGTCATGAAGGAGAGGAATGCTCCGGCAAGCGGATTGTCCCCGGCCTTCACCGTACGCGCGGCAACCTCGATCTGCAGGTAATGTCCCTCGGAGAAGGCTGCAGCCTTGTAGCGATCCGTGCCCTCGGCAATTCGGTGATAGGCAGGCGAGGTGGTGTAGGAAAACACCATCGGCACCTCGCCACTGGTGAAGAGGCCGTAGGATTCACTCCAGCCGGGGGTGACGGTCAGCACATTGTCCTGGAGCCTGCCCCAGGCCTCCGCAGCCTGATCGCCATAGACCGCCTTCATCCACAGAAGCAGGCCGAGGCCCGGCGTGGACGTGCGCGGATCCTGGATCGCGATCTTGAGGTCGCTTCCGCGTTCCACGAGCTCTTCCAGACTCTGCGGCGGATCCGCAAGGGCCTCTGTGTCGTAGACGAAGGCGAAATAGCCATAGTCATAAGGCACGAAGATATCGTCTTCGAAGCCGCCGGGCACGTCGATATTGCCGGTATCGATATCGTGCGGCATGAACAGGCCGGTCTCCTTCGCCTCGTAAACGAGATTCGTGTCGAGGCCGAGAACGATGTCGGCCCGTGTCTCCTCGCCTTCGAGCCGCAGACGGTTGAGGAGCGCCACGCCGTCAGCCACCGAGACGAATTCGAGATCGCAGGCGCATTCGGCCTCGAAGGCTTCTTCCACCACCGGACCGGGTCCCCATTCGGAGGTGAAGCTCTCATAGGTGTAGACGGTGAGCTTCTCCTGCGCCGTGGCGGGAAGCGCCGCCAAGCCGAATGCCAGGGCCGGAAGAAGAGCTTTCATGCGCATTTCGACGCCTCCTTTGCAACGGTTCCAAGGGAATGAGGCGCCTCGGCGTCTAATCCCTCCGCCGGTGCGAGCCGGATCAGGTTCAGCGGGTTGGCCGATGCCTCTCAGCCGGCAGCAGGCCGGCACCCCGTTAGAGCGACGGGAAGTTAGGCTGGAGTGGGGAAGCGTGCAAGGGGCCCCGGAGGGAGCAGGCATGCTTCATCGATGCCATCACGGTTTCAACCGTCTGCATTGACGTGGGAAACGAGGCGCATGGTCCGCACTGTTTCCTATTTTAAACCGGCACCTGACGGTGTGCGTCTGACATTTCCCGCTCCCCTCATCTTGCCGGTTGTTTCAGCGCGATTGCGCCTGAGCGCCGTCACCTCGATCTCGATCTTCATTTCCGGCTTGTTGAGATCACAGACGATCATGGCCGCGGCCGGCCTGATCTCCCCGAACGCCTCCCCCAGAATGGGGAAGACCCGGTCGACATGGGCGCGGTCGGTCACGTAATAATGCGCCCGAACCACGTCGGCCAACTCGAACCCGCCTTCCTCGAGCGCGGCACGGGTGGTGGCGAGACAGTTGCGGGTCTGCTCCTCCACGGTCTCCGGCATGGAGGTATAGTCGTAACCGGTGGTGCCGGAGACGAAGCACCAGTCGCCCTCGATCACCGCGCGGCTATAGCCTGCGGTCTTCTCGAAAGGAGAGCCGGTAGAGATCAGGCGGCGCAAGGACGCCAAGCCTCAGGCCCAGGGGCGGCTATCGGTGTATTCATCCTCGAAGCTCTTGATGGCCGGCGCCTTTTCGAGCGTCAGTCCGATGTCGTCCAGTCCGTTCAGAAGGCAATGGCGCTTGAAGGCATCGATCTCGAAGGAGATCACGCCGCCATCCGGCCCGTGGATTTCCTGGTGTTCCAGATCCACGGTCAGCGTGGCGTTGGCGCCGCGCTCGGCATCTTCCATCAGCTTCTCCAGCTCTTCCGGGCTGACCGTGATGGGCAGGATGCCGTTCTTGAAGCAATTGTTGTAGAAGATGTCGGCGAAGCTCGTGGAGATCACGCAGCGGATGCCGAAATCGGCAAGCGCCCAAGGCGCGTGCTCACGGCTCGAACCGCAGCCGAAATTGTCGCCCGCAACCAGGATCCTGGCGTTGCGGTAAGCCGGCCGGTTGAGCACGAAATCCGGATTTTCCGAGCCGTCCTCATTGTAGCGCATCTCGGCGAAAAGCCCCTTGCCGAGTCCCGTGCGCTTGATCGTCTTCAGATAGTCTTTGGGGATGATCATATCCGTGTCGACATTGACGATCGGCAGGGGGGCGGCGACACCGGTGAGCGTGGTGAACTTTTCCATGGGGCTGCGTGCCTGTCTGTAACCAGATTGGTGCCACCCCTTTACAACAAGCGCGCGCGGACGCAAAGCCCTTGCGCCGCTCCTTGCACTGCGCCATGAAGTGGCCATGCACGAGCCTCTTCCGCGCCTTCGCCGTTCCGTTCTCTATGTGCCCGCCAGCAACGAAAGAGCGCTGGGGAAAAGCGCGGCGCTTCCTTGCGACGCCGTGATCCTCGATCTGGAGGATGCGGTCGGGCCGGAGGAGAAAGCCGATGCGCGCGAGCGCCTGCGCGCCCTCCTTGCCGGGCCAGGCCGGCCGAAATGCGAGATCGTCATCCGCATCAACCCGCTGGGAAGCGAATGGGGCACGGAGGATCTTCTGGCCGCACGCGCCGGCCGGCCCGATGCCATCCTGCTGCCCAAGGTGGATGGCCCGCGCGACATTCTCGAAGCAGACGCGGCCCTTGACGAGACGGACGCGCCGCGCTCGATCCGCTTGTGGGCAATGGTCGAGACTCCGCGTTCACTTCTCAATATAGGCAGCATCGCGGAGCTCGGGCGCGACCCCGCCGCGCGGCTCTCCTGTCTGGTCGCCGGCACCAACGACATCGCGAAGGAAACGCGCGTGACGGGCCGCGGCAACCTGCTGCCCTGGCTGATGCAGGTCGTGCTCGCCGCACGCGCGGGGAATCTTACTGCGCTCGACGGGGTATCGAACGATTTCCGCGACCTGGAAGCTTTCGGTCGGGAATGCGCCGAAGCCCGCGCCATGGGCTTCGACGGCAAGACGCTGATCCATCCCGCGCAGATCGGGCCCGCCAATTCGGTCTTCGCGCCGACGGGGGAGGAAATCGCCGAAGCGGAGGCGACCGTCGCTGAATTTGCAAAGCCGGAGAACCGCCATCGTGGGGTCATCGCGATCGACGGCCGCATGGTCGAGAGACTCCATCTCGAACAGGCCGAGGCGTTGCTCAAGAAGGCGCGGGAAATCGAGGAGAAAAGCAAATGAGGCTGTACCGCTTTTTGACCGGGCCGGACGATTCCAGCTTCTGCCACAAGGTCACGGCAACGCTGAACAAAGGCTGGCTGCTGCACGGCTCGCCAACTTACGCCTATGATCCCGAGGCGAAGGCCATGCGCTGTGGCCAGGCCGTCTACAAGGAACTGGACGGGCTGGAATACACGTCGGACATGAAGCTCGGCGATTATTAGCGTCTTCGTGGCAACGCAGTCCGGGAGCGGCGGAAGCCGCCCCAAGGATTCACGACCCTGGATGCGGCCAGTCGCCCGCATTCTCCTCGATGCGCGCCATATCGTCGTCCGACAGGCCGAAATGATGGCCGATCTCGTGGATCAGCACATGGGAGACGATATCGCCAAGCGTCTCCTCGTTTTCGGCCCAGTAGTCGAGGATCGCCCGGCGGTAGAGCGTGACGCGGTTGGGGCCTTCTCCCGTAGCCGGGTTCCAGCGCTCGGCGATGCCGCGGCCCTCGAAGAGCCCCAGCAGGTCGAACGGCGTTTCCAGCGCCAGGTCATCCATGATCTCCTCGGTGGGAAACTCCGCCACCTGGATGACGATGTCACCGGTGAGCTTGCGGAACTCTTCCGGCAGGCCGGCATAGGTTTCCATCGCCAGAAGCTCGAATTCCGCAAGCGAGGGTGAAAGCTGGTCGTGCCAGGCGCGTGTTTTGTACATCCGGGCCATCTTGTATCCTTTGCCGGGCATATAGCGCTTTCCGGCGCGGGATTCGAGAGGGCCTGGATTCCATCTGGCCTCCCGGAACAGGGAAGGAATAAAATCCTTCTTGACTCTTGAGGGCGCCTCTGGAATCCATAAGAACATAACAGGAACGACCTATTCGCCG
Organism: Chelativorans sp. AA-79; assembly: GCF_029457495.1. Lineage (NCBI taxonomy): Bacteria > Pseudomonadati > Pseudomonadota > Alphaproteobacteria > Hyphomicrobiales > Phyllobacteriaceae > Chelativorans > Chelativorans sp. AA-79. The sequence continues at coordinate 332,186 of NZ_CP120361.1, read as the reverse complement.
GAGTGAGCGGCATGGCACGTATGGCCATGGCGCAGGAGAAGATTTTTGCCCTGCGCCGGGAAATCGCCAGGATCGAAGGTACGCTGCCCGAGCGCCTTGTTGCGCCGGAAGCCGGCAGTGCTGTGGTGCTGCGGCGCGGCATATCGGCAGTTCGCGAAGGCCGCAGCGCGTTTCTTGGGACTGGCGTTCCGGGGCTCGATTCCGCGCTCGCCGGCGGCGTGCCGCAGGCCGCGCTCACCGAGTTCCACAGCCTCGAGACGCGCGACGCGGGAGCTACGGCAGGCTTCGCCCTCGCCCTTGTCTCTCTGTTGCGCAAGACCGACAGCCAGAGGCAGGGGAAGAGCGCCGTCTGCTGGATCGGCATGGCGAATCTCTTCCGTGAGGCAGGCTTTCCCTATGCCCCCGGCCTCGAAAGACAGTTTGGTCTCTCTCCCGGGGACCTCCTGTTCTCTACTGCGGAGCACCTTGCCGATGCGCTGTGGATCGCCAAGGAGGCCGCCAGGCTCAAGGATTTCTGCGCCGTGGTCCTGGAGATCCGCGGCAATCCCGCCCGGCTCGACCTCACGGCGACCCGCCGCCTCCACCGGCGGGCGCAGGAGGCGGGCCGACCCGTCTTCCTGATCCGCGAGGGGGCCCTGGCGGAACCGACGGCCGCCCTCGTGCGACTCGAGGTTTCCGCCGCCCCTGCCGTGCCGCGTCGGACAGTGGCCGGTCCTTTGGGGGATGCGATCGGCCATCCCGCCTTCACCGTCGTCATCGGCAAGAGCCGCACGGCCCGTCCGGGGCGTTTCATCTTGGAGTGGAATCCCGATGAGCACAGCCTGCGTGAAATCCGCCCAGCGCATTCTCGCGCTCTGGTTCCCGCATCTGGCCACCGACCGTATCTTCCGGCAGCGGGTGGGACGGTCGTGGCGCTGCGGCCCGCCGCCACAGCACCCACCGCTGGTGATCAGCAACCGCGAGAAGAACGCCCAACGCATCGCCGCCCTCGACGAGCGAGCTGAGGCGCTGGGGCTGAAGCCGGGCCTCGGCGTAGCCGACGTCCGCGCCATGCATCCCTCGCTCGAGATCATCGAGGCCGACCCGCAGGCCGACCGCCGCCTGCTCGAAAGCCTGGCCGACTGGTGCGACCGCTACACGCCGCTCGTCGCCCTCGACGGCACGGATGGCCTGTTCCTCGACATCACCGGCTGCGCTCATCTCTTCGACGGCGAGGAGAAGATGATGCAGGAAGTTCAATCCTGTCTCCACCGCCAGGGCTTCGATGCGCGAGCGGGCCTGGCCTCCTCCCCCGGCGCGGCCTGGGCGGCGGTGCGTTTCCCAAGCCTCTCGATGATTCCGCCAGGCCAGGAGGCGGATGCCCTTTCTCCGCTCCCCCTTTCCGCCCTGCGCATCGACGCGGAGACCCGTGCCAAGCTGGAAAGCGTGGGCCTTTACACGGTGGGGGTCATCCTCCATGCTCCGCGCGCGCCGCTGGCGCGCCGCTTCGGCGCCGGACTCCTTGAGCGGCTCGATCAGGCGTTGGGACGGATCGAGGAGGCGATCTCCCCGCGCCTGCCCGTGCCGCCGCTCTCGGCGGAGCGGCAGCTGGCCGAGCCGGTCGTCCATGCCGCAGACATCGAGAACCTCGTCCATATGCTCGCCGTCACCCTGCGGCTGGATATGGAGCGGCGCGGCGAGGGCGCCGACGCCTTGCTGCTTTCGCTCTTCAGGGTCGATGGCGCGGTGAACCGGCACGTGGTCCGAACCTCCCTGCCGCTGCGCGATCCGGCCGTGATCCGCAGGCTGTTCCGCGAGAGGCTTGCCGCGGCAGGTGACAAGATCGATGCCGGCTACGGCTTCGAGCTGGTGCGCCTTTCGGTGCTGAAGGCCTCTTCCTTCGCCCTTGCGCAGGTCGATCTCGCCGGCGAGAGCACATGCGAGGAAGAGAGGCTCGCTTTTTTCGCCGACCGCGTACGCGCCCGCCTCGGCGAGCATGCTCTGATGCGGCCCGTACCCGTCGAAAGCCATGTTCCCGAGCGCGCCGTCCGGATGCTTCCCTTCGCCGCGGCGGGCAAGGCGGCCGTGCTGCCCGTTGGAGAGGCGCCGGCCGCATCGGCGCGGCCGATCCGCCTCTTCTCCCGTCCCGAGCCGGTGGAGGTGATCGCCGCCGAGGTGCCGGAGGGCCCGCCGCTGCATTTCCGCTGGCGTCGCGCTACGTATCGCGTCGCCCGCTCCGAAGGGCCGGAGCGCATCGCGCCGGAATGGTGGCACGAACCGGACGATGCGGCCACGCGCGATTATTTCCGCATCGAGGATGCCGAGGGCCGGCGCTTCTGGCTCTACCGCCAGGGCCTCTATGGTGCCGCGGAAGACATGCCGCGCTGGTTCATGCACGGGATTTTCCCATGAGCGCGGCTGCCGTTCCCGCCTATGCGGAATTCGCCGTGCAGTCGAACTTCTCCTTCCTGCGCGGCGCCTCGCGGCCGGAGGAACTGGTTGTTGCGGCAAAGCTCTACGGCCATTCGGCCATGGGTCTTGCCGATCGCAACACGGTGGCCGGCGTGGTACGCGCCTGGAGCCAGTCGAAGCATATTGAACTGCCGGAAACGGGAGAGGTGGTTCAGCTGCCTTATCACCCCGGCTGCCGGCTCGTCTTTTCCGACGACATGCCGGACGTGCTGACCTATCCGCAGGACCGCCGGGGCTGGGCGCATCTCTGCCGCATGCTGACCGTCGCCAACGAGCGCGGCGAGAAGGGCGAGCCTGACCTGCGCACGGAAGATTTCCTGGCCTGGGGCGACCGCATGTCCCTCGCCGTCCTGCCGGACCTTCATGCGGCTGAGGAAAAGATCCTTTCCCTTCTGCGCTCGCTCAAGGACCGGTTCGGGCGCGATCTCCGCCTTGCTGTCGCGCCGGCCTATGGTGGGAACGACCGCTGGCGGCTTGCCCAGGCGGCGGGCATGGCCGAGATCGTCGGACTTCCGCTCATGGCCGTCAACGACGTGCTCTACCACGCGGCGGAGCGCCGCCCGCTGCAGGACGTGCTCACCGCCATCCGGCTGAATACCCCCGTCGCCGAGATGGGTCTTACGCTCCAAGCCAATGCCGAGCGCCACCTCAAGCCGACGGCGGAGATGGCGCGGCTCTTCCGCCGCTACCCCGAGGCGCTCGCCGAGACGATCCGCTTTGCCGAAAGCCTCACCTTCTCGCTCAAGGAACTCGAGCACAATTATCCTGACGAGCCGACGGAGTCCGGGCTCCCCGCACAGGAGGAGCTGGAGCGGCTCGCCTGGGAAGGCGCGAAGGAGCGCTTCCCGCAAGGCGTTCCCGAGGAGCACAGGAACCTCATCCGCAAGGAACTCGCCCTTGTCGAAAGGAAGAACTACGCTCGGTATTTTCTGACCGTCTACGACATCATGAAATTCGCGCGCTCGAAGGGCATCCTGTGCCAGGGACGCGGATCGGCTGCCAATTCGATCATCTGCTACTGCCTGAAGATCACGGATGTCGGGCCGGAGATCATGGATCACCTGCTCGAGCGCTTCATCTCCGAGGAACGTGACGAGCCGCCGGACATCGATGTCGATTTCGAGCATGAGCGGCGCGACGAGGTCATCGCCTATATTTATGAGAAGTACAGTGAGAAGCATACTGCTCTCGCCTGCTCGGTCATCTCCTATCGCGGCCGCTCGGCGCTGCGCGAGGTGGCGAAGGCGCTCGGACTTTCCGAGGATGTCATGTCCGCGCTGTCCGGTTCGATCTGGGGCTGGTCGAGTAAGGAAGTGGGTGACAAGGCAACCAGTGCCGCCGGTCTCGTCGAGGCTGATCCCCGCACGAAGCATCTGGTCGCGCTCGCAAATCAGATCATGGGCTCTCCGCGCCACCTCTCGCAGCATGTGGGCGGCTTCGTCATCACCAAGGACCGGCTCGACGAGATCGTCCCCATCGTCAGGACGGCGATGGAGGAGCGCCGGATGGTCGAGTGGGACAAGGACGACCTAGACAATGTCGGCCTTCTCAAAGTCGACGTGCTGGCGCTCGGCATGCTGTCCTGCCTGCAGCGCGCCTTCGGCCTTTTGGAGAACCACTACGGTGAGAAGCTGACGCTCGCGGCGCTCCCGAAGGAACGGAAGCCCGTCTACGACATGATCAGCCGCGCCGATACGATCGGCGTCTTCCAGGTGGAATCCCGCGCGCAGATGTCGATGCTACCGCGCCTTAAACCGAAAGAATTCTACGATCTCGTCATCGAGGTAGCGATTGTCCGGCCGGGACCCATCCAGGGCGACATGGTACACCCCTATCTCAGGCGGCGTGAAGGGAAGGAGGAGCCCGAATATGTGCGGCCGGAGCTCAAGGAGATCCTGGAGAAGACGCTTGGCGTTCCTCTTTTCCAAGAACAGGCGATGAAAATCGCCATCGTGGCCGGCGGCTTCGAACCGTGGGAAGCCGACCAGTTGCGGCGTGCCATGGCGACGTTCAAGCGCACGGGCACGATCCAGAACTATGAGCAGAAGATGATCGAGGGGATGGCCTCGCGCGGCTATCCGCGCGAGTTTGCCGAGCGCTGCTTCAACCAGATCAAGGGCTTCGGCGAATACGGCTTTCCTGAAAGCCACGCCGCTTCCTTCGCGCTGCTCGTCTATGCATCAGCCTGGTTCAAGGCTTTCTACCCGGACGTCTTCTGCGCGGCGATCCTCAATTCCCAACCCATGGGTTTTTATGCGTCGGCACAGCTCGTGCGTGATGCGCGTGAGCATGGCATCGAGATGCTGCCTGCGGATATCAACCGGTCTGAATGGGACTGCACGCTGGAGGAGGGGGTCTTCGATCCTGCCCGCGTGGCCAGGCGGCATGCGGACATGCGCCCCACTATCAGGTCGCGTCATGCCGTGCGCCTGGGCTTCCGCCAGATCAAGGGGCTCGCGGAAAAGGAAATGGAGCGGATGGTGCTTAATCGCGGTGCGGGTTACGAATCCGTGCGTGACCTCTGGCTGCGTTCAGGCCTGAGCAAAGGCGCGATCGCCCGCTTGGCTGAAGCAGATGCTTTTCGTTCCCTGGGTCTCGACCGGCGGGCCGCTCTCTGGGACATTCAAGCCCTGGATGGGGGAGCCCCCGTCGAGCGCCTGCCGCTTCTCGACAGGCCTGATCTCCACCTCACCGAGCATGAGCCGGAAGTGCTTCTGCCGTCTATGCCGCTGGGGATGCATGTGGTGCATGACTACCGGGCGCTTGGTCTCTCGTTGAAGGCCCATCCCGTTTCTTTCCTGCGCGACAGGCTTGCCGCCGAAAGGGTGATTTCCAACGAACGCCTGCAGGCTCTCGGCAACGGCCGCCGCGTGTCGGTTGCGGGCCTGGTGCTCATCCGTCAGCGCCCCGGCACGGCGAAGAATGTCATATTCATGACCATCGAGGACGAGACCGGCATCGCCAACATCGTCGTCTGGGACAAGGTATTCAATCGTTTTCGCCCGGAGGTAATGGGGGCTCGTTTCGTGCGCGTCGACGGCAAGCTGCAAAGCGCATCAGGCGTCATCCATGTGGTTGCCGAGCAGATCATGGATCTGAGTGCCAGGCTCGGCACCCTGGTGCAGGAAGAACAAAGGCCGGGAATCCGCGTTCAAGGGAAGACGACCGAGTCAGGAGCGACGAATGCAGCGTGTCGGCTCACGCCGCCGCACCCCACGGAAACGGAAAGCGAGCAATCGGCCACCGTGACGCGGGTGATGCCGAAAGGGCGAAACTTCCATTGAACCGTCAGAAAACCTGCTCGGGTCAGGGCTACGATTCTCAAGCGGCAGCCTTGATTCGGAGAGGTTCAAAAGAGGGGCCGAGTTCGACTGTCGACGCCACCCTGAGTAGCGAATGGATTGCTTTGACTGACGAGGAATGGGTGTTGATCAGGCCGCTACTGCCCGTTTAGCGCGGGTGCAGATGCCGTCCGGTGCAGGATATTCGCCGCTATTTCGAAGGCATGATGTGGATAGCGCGAACGGCGTCATCTGCTTGATGAGTATGGCAAATGGAACAGCATTCTCCCAATACTGGCTTGCTTGCGTTCCGATCGTCCGAATTTCTGGCGAGTTTCTGCAGTTAGCACTTCCACTGATACCTCTACGGCACCGTTTCCCTGTTTGTCTATTGGGCCGCTGGATAACCGCACCGCGACTGACGTGCTTCCCTCATCGACGAAATCGCCTCATGCCGGGCCAGAAGCGCGACGCGGTGCTCGGTATCCGTGAACCCATCAAGGAGGCGCACGAGCCGGCAGACGTGCCGCCCATCTGGTAACGGAACATTAATACCAGCGAAAAGTTGGAAAACTGGCTTCTCAGGCCTGGAAGAAATCCACGGAGGAGGGAAGGCTTCCATGAAGATTCTCTATGGTGTTGTCGTCGCCGTCCTCGTGCTGGTCGCAGCTGCGGTTGCCTATGCCGTCAGCCCACGCGCGCTGGAGACGGTCGAGCGGCCCGATTCCGAGGGTTTAGACCAGGAGACGGTGGCGCGCGGCGAGGAGCTGGCGATGATCGGCAACTGCGCCGATTGCCACACGGCCGAAGGCGGCGAGCCCTATGCAGGGGGGCGCGCCATCCCCACGCCGCTTGGAACCCTCTACGGCACCAACATCACGCCCGACGAGGAAACGGGCATCGGTGCCTGGTCCGCGGAAGCATTCCAACGGGCCATGTATCGCGGACTCGACCGCGAGGGAAACCATCTCTATCCGGCCTTCCCCTACCACCATTTCACGAAGGCGGCGGAAGAGGACATCGAAGCCATCTACACGTATCTGATGAGCCTTGAGCCGGTACGCAACGAGGCGCCGGCCCACGAGCTGACTTTCCCCTTCAACATCCGGCCGCTGCTCGCCGGCTGGAAGCTGCTCTACCTGGAGAACGAGCGCTTTGCCGGGCTGCCGGACACCGACGAGCAGGTAAATCGTGGCGCCTATCTCGTCCAGGGGCTAGCCCACTGCGGCGGATGCCACACGCCGCGCAACGCCCTGCAGGCGGAAATCGAAGACGAGTTCCTGCAAGGCGAGGTAACCGAGAACTGGTACGCGCCCGCGATCGCCGGAGAGGTGCCGGCGGCGACAAGCTGGGACAAAGAGCAGCTAAACACCTATCTCACCGGCCAATGGACTGAGCGGCACGGCGTAGCCGTCGGGCCTATGGCGCCGGTGGCGCACAATCTTTCGCGCGTGCCTGGGGAGGATGTCGCCGCGATCTCTGCCTACATGGCCACGCTGATCGAAAGCGATACCGGGGCGGAAGCGGAAGCCGAGGAGATCACCGCCGCGGTCGGCGAGGAGCCGGCGGGCGACAATCCCGGCGCGGTTATCTATGCGAGCGCCTGCGCGGGCTGCCACGAGGGCGAGCCGGCGCGGTTCGCGGCTGGCCTGCAGCTCGCTTACAGCACGTCGCTGCGCATCCCCGACCCGCGCAACCTGATCCACATCATCGAACAGGGGGTCCAGCCGCCCGAGGGGCGGCCCGGTCCCTATATGCCCGGCTTTGAGGGGGCGCTGACGCAGGAGCAGATGGTGGCGCTCACCTCCTATCTGCGTGAACGCTTCACCGACCTCGACCCCTGGGAAGACCTGGAGGGCGCCGCGACCGAGATCATGGGCTCTGGCGCGGCACACACCGCCGAAGCCTCGCACACGGAGGAATGAAATGGTCATGCTAAGAGTGAATGGCGGTACCTTCGAAACCGAAACCGATCCGGACACGCCGCTACTCTACGTGCTGCGCAACGAGATGGACCTTTACGGCGCCAAGTTCGGCTGCGGGCTCGGCCAGTGCGGCTCCTGCACCGTGCTGGCCGACGGAACGCCGATTTTCTCTTGCCTCACGCCCATCTCGATGCTCGCCGAGCGCGAGATCACAACTCTTGAAGGTCTCGGCACCATCGACAATCCCGGCCCGGTGCAGCGCGCCTTCATCGAGGAGCAGGCCGCGCAGTGCGGCTATTGCATTCCCGGCATGATCATGCGCGCGCATGCCCTGCTTTCGCACAATGCCACCCCCGACGAGACGGCGATCCGTTCGGCGCTGTCGCCGTCGCTCTGCCGCTGCGGTACGCACATGCGAATCCTGCGCGCCGTCCGCCGCGCTGCAGAAAGCTTCGAGACTCAGGCCTCCGTTGCAGAGGAGGAGACGCAATGAACATGGTCGGCCGAAAGGGCATGTCCCGCCGCACGCTGCTCAAGACGGGGGGTGCCCTGGTCCTTTATTTCTCCTCCTCCCCCGGCCTGCTTCTCGCGCAGGAGGAAGAGGCGGAGGTGGTCGATCAGTCTGGCGAACTCCCCGGAAGCCTTGCGGATTATCCTTATGTCGACTCCTGGATCCGCATCGGCGGTGACGAGAGCATCACCGTCTTCACCGGTAAGGCCGAGCTGGGCCAGGGCATCAAGACTGCGATCACGCAGATCGCGGCGGAGCAGCTTCAGGTCGAATTTCCCCGCATCGAGCTCCATACGGCCGATACCGGCCAGACGCCAAACGAGGGCTATACCGCCGCAAGCCACTCCATGGAGGAGAGCGGCACCGCGATCCTGCACGCCTCGGCCTATCTGCGCCGCATCATGCGCGACCTTGCGGCCCGGGAGCTCGGCATTCCAGCGGAAGAGCTGACGCTGGAAAACGGTGTTTTCATGTCCGGCTCCGGCGAAAGGCTGAGCTACGGCCAGCTTGTCACCGGGCGTTCGCTACACGTGCGCGTGAGCGAGCAAAGGGATTTCCTCGACCCCGGAAGCTACACGATCATGGGCCAATCCGTGCCGCGGGTGGACATTCCCGGCAAGCTCACCGGCCAGCCTTCCTACGTGCACGACCTGACACTGGAACGCATGGTGCATGCGCGCGTGGTGCGTCCGCCCCGTCGCGGCGCCCGCCTCGCCGGATTGGACACATCAGAGGTCGAAAACCTGCCGGGCCTCCTCCAGGTGGTGCGCGACGGCGACTATCTCGGCGTGATCGCCGAACAGGAGTTCCAGGCCATCAGGGCCATGCGCGCGCTGGAAGCGGCCGCAGAGTGGGAGGGCGGTGATCCCCTGCCCTCCGAAACGGAAATCTACGAATACATCCGCCAGCTTCCCTCGGAAGACAACGTGCTCATTGGGGCGGACAGCGCCCCGTCGCCGCCCGCCGGCGCCGCGGTGGTGGAGGCCACCTTCACGCGGCCCTACCAGATGCATGCCTCGATCGGCCCCTCCTGCGCGGTGGGGCTCTACGAGAACGGCCAGCTCACGGTTTGGAGCCACACGCAAGGCGTCTATCCCGACCGCGCGGCGATTGCCGAGATGATGAGAATGGACGAGAATGCCGTCCGTGTCATCCACATGGAGGGCGCGGGCTGCTACGGACACAACGGGGCGGATGACGCGGCGGCCGACGCCGCGCTGCTCGCCCGCGCCTTGCCCGGCCGGCCTGTGCGCCTGCAGTGGATGCGAGAGCACGAGCATGTGTGGGAGCCCTACGGCTCCGCCATGGTGGTGACGGTGCGGGGCTCGGTGTCCGACACCGGCGAAATCACGAGCTGGAACTACGAGGTGTGGAGCAACCCGCACTCGACCAGGCCGGGTCCTGCCGGCAATCTGTTGCCGGCGCAACTCCTCTCGGCGCCCTTCGAGCCGGAGCGGCCCGGCAACATCCCGCAGCCTGCCGGCGGCGCGGACCGCAATTCCGTACCGGGCTACACGATCCCCAACGCCCGCGTGGTCGAGCATTTCATCCGCCAGATGCCGCTGCGCACATCCGCCCTGCGTTCGCTTGGCGCCTACATGAACGTCTTCGCGCTCGAAAGCTTCATGGACGATCTTGCCGCGGCGGCAGGTGTAGACCCGGTGGAGTTCCGTCTGACCCGTCTGGAGGACCCACGCGCCCGCGAGGTCGTCACCGCGGCGGCCGACGCATTCGGTTGGAGCGATTGGGAGCGTGGTCCGGGGCGGGGCCGCGGATTCGCCTATGCACGCTACAAGAACCTCGCCGCCTATTGCGCCGTCGCCATAGAGGCGGAGGTGGAACGCACATCAGGTCGCATCCGGCTCGGTCGGGCCGTCGCAGCTTCCGACAGCGGTCAGGTGGTCAATCCCGACGGCATCCGCAACCAGATCGAGGGTGGGCTGGTGCAGTCGGCGAGTTGGACGCTCTTCGAACAGGTTCATTTCAACGAGGACGGTGTGACCTCCATGGATTGGGCCGGCTACCCTATCCTGCGCTTCCGTTCCGTGCCGGAAAGCGTCGAGGTTCACGTGATCGACCGGCCCGGAGAACCCTTCCTCGGTACCGGCGAGGCTTCGCAAGGGCCGACGGCCGCGGCAATCGCCAACGCCGTCGCAGACGCCACCGGCGTCAGGATTCGCGACCTGCCGCTCCATCCGGAGCGTGTTCGCACTGCTCTACGGAGGTAGTGCTTGCATCGGCGGCTTGCATTGGTCGGTCGTGCCACATGCCCGGCCGGGGCACCAAATCAACGCCCGGTCCGGGTACGACGACCCGTATTCTGCAAAGGAGGAACAAACCGCATGCGCGCGATCTTATTCGGTATCGTAACCCTCGCCGTGACACACGCGGCCGCCATGGCCCAGAATTCCATCCCGGCCTGTCCGGAACAGCAACAGCTCGAGCAGGTTCTGGACAGCAATGGGGGAATCATGCCGGAGGGCTGCCGAAACGTAAACATAAGTGTTTTGGAAACTGATGGCGACAGGCTCTGCCTGGTCGATCTTTCGGGCTCGGGCGAAGGCGTCGTCGAACAGCTGCGGGAAGCGGCAGTCGATCAGCGATGGTGGATGCGCTGCCAGGATATCGAGGAGGCTTTGCGTTAGGCCGAACATGCCCAGATTCCGCGTGCCGCAAGGGAAAGATCTGATACTGACGTGCCGCATCTTCCTGTCATTGCCCACGCGATCCGGCACGAGGCGCTGACGCGCCGGCGCGTCGGATGATCTGCCAGTGTCGCATTTCCTCTATTATAAGCGGTTAGAGTCGTGTTCGCGGATCTGGACTTGCGACGGAGACAAGCCACGGATGACGAGCCTGGCTCTCGTTCTCAGAGTTTGTGTTGCCTTCTTGCTCTGCGGCATCCTGGCGGCTGGCGCCCTTGCCGAGGAGGCAACGCTCAACACCATCTCCTTCACCCTGCCGGATATGGCACTGGGAGCATGAAGAGGGGGCAGGCGGCATCATCCTGCGCAGAGCCTGGCAGCGTGACGAAGCAGCCCGGCGCGACGAGGCCGGAGCCACGCTGATCCAGATCTTTCCGGCCACCGATGCAACCGATTTCGATGCCAGATTCGATCAGCTCTTCGGCATGTTTCCCGAACTGGCCGAAGACGACCCGCTGGTCGACAGCGAGGGCAGAACCGCCCATGGGCACGACATCCGCGTCGAGCTGCGCTGCTGCACGAGGCGGCAGGATGTGACCATCTCCGCCACCCTCGCCGGCATCGCCAAAGGCGGCCTTGGCCAGTACCTCATGCTCATCAAGATGGATCTTCACGACGAGGATTCGGACGCCGCCGAGGATGCCTTTTCCGATATCGTGCGCAGCGTGCGGTTTTCGCCGAACGAGGAGGCTTTCGCGCTCGCCCCGCCTAAAGGGGCGGGTGGCCTCGAAGGCGTATATACCACGCTCGACTCTGCCCTGATGCCCAACGTGTTCGGGGGCGTCGATTTCACTGTCGAGAACCGGGTGCTTGCGCTCGATCCGCGCGGTCTTTTCAGCGCCGTCATCCCGGCCGGAACGATTGCGGAGCATTGTGCCCGCGCGCCCACCGATTGCGGCACCTACAGGCTCGTTGGGGGCGGCCTGCTCTCGTCCGCCGATACCATCGAGATGGCCGAGGTGGCAAACGACTACGGCATTCTCGAAGTCAGCCGGCATGACGGCGGACATTCCGCTTCATCGGGGCTCTCCGTGACATGAACGGCTCACGCGTCGTGCTATCGACGCGTGAGGCTTAAGGGGAACTCGCTAGCCGCCTCCCAGGCGGCCATTCAAACATTGGGCGTTTGCGCCCCGTCATGCTTAGCTTTCACAATGACACCGGAGGCAGCAATCGGCGCTCGCTACCCCCACCAAGGGCGTGATTGCGAAGAACTTCTATCGCCCCTTTGCCTCGGTTTCCGGCTATCACGGCGATGGCTCGAAGCTCATTTCTTTTTCTGCGGATAGATCGTCTCGCCGCGCTTCAGCATCTCGACGAAGGTCTCAATCTTCTTCTTCCGACCGGCCTCCGTCTTCATGTGGTGAACGCGGTAGGCAAGCGCATAGCGGTTCTGTGCGCTCAGCTGCCCAAGCATTTCCCTGGCTTTGGGCTCGGCGTCGATAGCGGCCTGGAGGTCGTCGGGAATGCGCATGTCCCTGCCGCCGGCATAAGCGTGGTCCCAGCGCCCGTCAGCCTTCGCCGCCTCGACATGCCGCAGCCCGTACTCGGTCATCCGGCCCTGCTTCATCAGCCGGACGACATTGTCGACATTGCTCCTGCTCCAGGCGCTCTTTCTGCCGCGCGGCGTGTAGCGCTGGAGAAAGCTCTTGTCGTCGAAATCTTTGCGCACCCCGTCGATCCAGCCCCAGCACAGAACCACGTCGATTGCTTCCTGAGGGGTAATCGACTTGAGCCCAGAACCGAGCTTGTGGATCTTGATCCAAATCTCGTCCTGCTTGTCGTGGTTCTCGCCGAGCCACGCGTAGAAGCTCTCTGCATCCTCGAATTCGCGGATCTTGTCGGGATTTACCTTGATGGGCGCCATCGGTGACTCATGCGAGGCTGATGCTTCCGCTGTCACAGCGAAAATATCCCCGCATGTCACGACGCGGTTGCAGCCTCGTCGGAAATGCCGAGATAAGCGTTGATCACGGCAGGGTCGCTCAGCACCTCATCGGGCGAGCCGACGGCGATGGTGCGGCCGTAGTCGAGCACCTGCAGCCGGTCGGCAAGGTCGGCCACCATCTGCATGTCGTGCTCGATCCAGATCATCGCCAAGCCGAGCTCGTGCTTGATGCGCAGGAGAAAGCGCGCCAGATCCTCCCGCTCGTCGCGGTTGAGCCCGGCGGAAGGCTCGTCGAGCAGCAGGAATTTGGGCTCCATCGCCAGCGCCCGGGCAAAGCCCGCGAGCTTCTGGACGCCGAAGGGAAGGCCGCCGACCGGCGCGTGGCGGTAGCGCTCGAGCTCGACGAACTCGATGATCCGCTCCACGGCCTCCCGGTGTTCGACCTCCTGCCGCCGCACCGAGGGGAGAAACAGCGCCTCGGCGAGCGGGCCGGTGGAAAAGCGTGCATGCCGGCCGGCGAGGAGATTGTCCACCACGCTCATATCGGGGAAGAGCTCTCCATGCTGGAAGGTCCGCGCCAGCCCGGCCCGCGCGATCACATGCGGGGCGAGCCCCGTGATATCGCAGTCCTGAAAACGGATTCGACCCTGGCTCGGGCGGTAGATGCCACTGATGCAGTTGAAGACGCTGGTCTTGCCGGCGCCATTGGGACCGATGAGCGCGAACAGTTCACCCGGCGCAACGCTCAGCGAAACCTGTTCCAGAACCGTCAGCCCGCCGAAGCGCAGGACCAGGCCGGAAACCTCCAGATCAGCCATACCACCTCCGGCTGCGCCGATATTGCTTGACGTCGCGATAGCTTCGCCGGTCGCCCCCCGCATGGCCCAGATAGAACTCCTGTATGTCCGCATGACCGAGCAGGCGCTGGGCGTCGCCATCCAGTACCACCCGGCCGTTCTCCAGCACGTAGCCGTAATCGGCGATCCTGAGCGCCACGCTCGCGCTCTGCTCGACAAGCAGAATACTGATGCCGAGTTCGGCGCGGATCTGGACAAGGCTTTCCGTCAGCTTGCCGACGGCGACCGGCGCCAGGCCGAGGGAAAGCTCGTCGATCAGAAGCAGGTCTGGCCCACACATCAACCCGGAGGCGATCGCCAGCATCTGCCGCTCGCCGCCCGAAAGCAGGCCCGCCACGCGCCGGCGCAACTCGGCAAGGCGCGGGAAGAAGTGATAGACGACCTCCTCCATGGAGCGGCCATCGCCGCCGGCGTGGCGGCGCGGCACGACGGCCAGATTCTCGGCGACCGTCAGGTTGGGGAAGACCTTGTCGCGCTCCGGCACGAGGGCCAGCCCCCGGCGGGTGATCTCGTGCGGCGGGCGGTTCTCGAGATGCGCGCCGCGAAGGAGGATGGTGCCTTCCGTCACCCGCGCGTCGTCGAGGCCGAGAAAGCCGGATATGGCGCGCAGCGTCGTCGTCTTGCCCGCACCGTTGGTGCCGAGCACGGCAACGATCTGCCCCTCCTCCACCTTCAGGCTCACACCCTGGATAGCCGTTATCGCCCGCTGATAGACGACCTCCAGCTTGTCGACGGCAAGGAGCGGCGGCGCTGCCGTCATGGCCGCTCTCCCAGCGCTTTCTGGCGGAAGGGCCAGAGGAGGAAATAATTGCGCACCCTGCGCCAGATGCCGACCAGTCCCTGCGGCTCGAAGACCAGGAAGAGGATCATCACCATGCCGAAGGCGGCATAGTTGACGGCGAAGACGGAGCCTGCGAGACGGTCCGCCCCCGGAAGCGCGGCCATGAGGCCTTCGATCAGATAGGGAAAGAGGGTGACGAAGAGGGCGCCGAGCAGCGCGCCGAGCAGGCTACCCATGCCGCCGATGATGATCATGGCGACATATTGGATCGTCAGATAGAGTGAAAAGGCCTCGATCGACACGAAACCACGGTAATAGGCAAAGAGCGCGCCGGCGACCGCCGTCATCGCCGAGGTGATGACGAAGGCAAGCAGCTTGTAGCGGGCGATGCCGATGCCGAGCGCCTCAGCCACCGTCTCGTTGGAACGGATCGCACGCCAGGCGCGGCCGGAGCGCGAACGCATCAGGTTGATGCAGACGAGGAGCGCAAGTCCCACCGTGGCCAGCAGCACGAAATACCAGACGCGCGGCGCATAGATCTCGTAGCCGAATACCACAGGCGGGTCGATGAGGATGCCGGTCGAGAAGCCGCGCCGCGTCTCGTACTCGCCGCCGAGATAGACGACGAGAAAATGCAGTGCCAAGGTGGAAACGGCCAGATAGAGCCCGCGCAGGCGAAGCGACGGCAGGCCGAACACGACGCCCAGCAGCGCGCCGGCGAAGGCGGCGGCCGGCAGCGCCACCCAGAAAGGCGCGGCAAGCTCCTTGTAGAGGATGCCGGTGGTAAAGGCGCCGGCGGCAAGCAGGCCGGCATGGCCGAGGCTGATCTGGCCGGCAATGCCCGTGAGCAGCATGAGCGCAAGCGCGCCGATGGCGGCCAGAAACACCTGGGTCGCCAGATCGACATAGAAAGGCGAAGCGAGAAAGGGAAAGCCCACGAGGAGGAGAGTGAAGGCAGCGGTCGATGCTTTCGCGAAACGGGTCTCGACCAGGCGGAACTCGTCCGCATAGGAACGGCGGAAATGGCCGCTCGCCGACGGCAGGGGCTTAGACACGGTCGAGTTCCTCGCGCGTCCCGAACAGACCCCATGGCCGGATCACCAGCATCGCGATCAAAATGACGAAGGGCACCACGTCCGCCAGCAGCGGATCGACGAAACGGATAACGCCGACCTCGGCGGCGGCGATGATGAGCGCACCCACAAGCGCGCCCGCCAGGCTGTCGAGCCCGCCGACGAGGGCTGCGGGAAACGCCTTCAGCCCGATCATCACCATGGTGCTGTCGAGCCCCGAATCGAGCGCGATCAGGACGCCCGCCAGCGCGCCGGTGAAGGTGGAGAGTCCCCAGGCGAGGGCGAAGACGGCATGCAGGTTAATGCCGCGCTGGGCTGCCAGAAGCGGATCCTGTCCGGCCGCCCGCATGCGCATGCCCCAGCGGCCGAAGCGTAGGAACAGGAAGAGCCCGCCATAGACGATGACGGTCGCCACGATCAGGAGCGCGGCGTAGAGCGAGATACGCGCATCGCCCGGAAGCGTGATGACGGGGTTCTCCCAGCCGAGCATCGCCCGCGGATGGTAATGCTGGGCCGACCAGATGAGAATGATCGCGCCGCGGATCAATATGCCCAGCGCCACGGTCGTCAGCACCGCCGCAAGCACCATCTCGCCCGTCATGCGCCGCATGAGGAAGAGATAGACCATGCCGCCCACGGCAAGGCTGAGCAGGGCCGCGACCACGACCGCTACGACCGGGCTCATGGAAAAGACCGAGGCCGTTGCCGCCAGCATGTAGGCGCCGAGCATCATCAGCTCGCCATGGGCGAGATTGAGCACCCGGCTCACCCGGTAAATGAGCACATAGCCGCAGGCGATCAGCGCGTAGATCGCCGCGAGCACAAGGATATTGACTACAAACTGCAAGGGAGCCCGCCCAATCGCTTCGTTTCTTCCGTGGCAAGGTTGGGACTATTCGACCGAATAGGTCGTCCAGCCTGACACCGTCTCGATGCTGCCGTTTTCGGTATTCCAGCGATAGACCTTGTAGTGCTGCTCGGTGCGGAAGTGGTTCTCCTCCGTCCATTCGAGCGGGCCGCCGCGCAGACCCTCGGTATCGACGCTCAAACCCGACATGGCCTCGCGCACGGAATCTGCGGAAGCCGGATCCTCCGCCGAAGCAAGCGCCGCCTCGATCACCATGCCGGCGATCCATCCCTCGGTCATCTGATTGGCCGGATACTCGGCTCCTGCCGCCTTTGCCGCATCGGCGATCTCCTGCATCACCGGCAGGTCTTCGGCAAAGAGCGCGTTCGCGCCCAGGATGTAGAAGCCGGGATCCTTCACCCGCTCCAGCTCGCTCTCGGCCTCCAGATGGGCCCAAGCCAGGTATTGGCCCTCCCAGCCGAGCCGGCGCAGCGCCTCGAAGGTCTTGATCTGCGATCCCCAAGGGGCCCAGGACCAGACCCATTCGGCGCCGGCGCTGTTGATGTTGCTGGCAAAGGGCGAATAGTCCGGGGCAGGCGGCGGGGTGATCTCCTTGGCCACCGGCGTCATGCCCATTCCCTCCGCCAGACCCTCGGCATAATCGATCTCGCCACGCGACACGGGAATGGCCATGGCCTGGAAGCCGATCTTCACGTCGGTGCCGGCCGTCTCCTCGATGAAGTCGAGTGCTGCACGGCTGTCATATTCGGTGCCAAAGGCAGTGGCGCAGAAGAGGTTCGGGTCGGCCGGCGGGAAGACCTCCGGCGGGCAGGCCGCAGCGGTGAAGAGAAGCGGCACGCCCGCCCGCTTCGCCTCGGCGATCACCGGCGCATAGGTTGAGGAGAGGCTCGCATTCAGGAGCATCACCACGCCATCCTGCGTCAGGAAGCGCTTGGCGTTGGCCGCCGCCCGCGAGGGCTCCGCGCCATCGTCCTGAAGCAGGAGCTCGATCTGTCTGCCGTCGATTCCGCCGGCCTCGTTGACCCTGTCGATGTAGATCCGCAGGCCTTCCACGGCCGGCGCATAGGTGCCGGCGACGGGCCCGGTCAACGCGCCGGTAAGCCCGATCTTCAGCGCTTCCTGCGCATGGGCCCATGGCGCGGCGAGCGCCGTTGCCAGCCCGACGAGCATGCTCCACTTCATCGTCTTCATTGTCGTTCCTCCCTGTCGCAGCGGCTTGACGTCCGCGCGTTCACTCCAAGCAAATCAGCCGGCGCCCACGGCAGCGGCGACCAGCCGCTCCTCCCGGTCGTCGTACATCTCGTCAACGAGCGGCTTGAATCTCTCATACATCAGCGTGCGCTTGACCTTTCGCGTCGGCGTCACCGGCTCGCCGTCCTCCTCCGGGTCCAGCATTTTGGGCAGGATGCGGAAAGCCTTGATCTGCTCCACCCGCGCCAGTTTCTCGTTGCCGCGCGCGATCTCGGCCTGGATCAATTCGCGCGTGCGCGGGTTCTCGGCGAGATTGGTGAAGCCGGAATAGGCCACATCGTTGGCGCGGGCCCAGTCGGCCACCATGTCGAAATCGATTTCCACCAGCGCGGTGAGATATTTGCGGCCGTGGCCGAAGACAACGACTTCGCTCAGATAGGGGCTCGCCCGCATCACGTTCTCGATATAGGCGGGCGATATGGTCTTGCCGCCGGAGGTGACGATGAAGTCGCGCGCCCGGTCGATCAGGCGCAGGCTGCCGTCCTCCCAGGTGCCGATATCGCCTGTGCGCAGCCAGCCGTCTTCCGCGAAGGCGCCTTTCGTGGCTTCCTCGTTGTTCCAGTAGCCTTCGAAGAGATCGGGGCTCCGCACGTGAATTTCGCCGTCCTCCGCCAGCCGCACCTCCCAGCCGGCGGGAACGCTGCCCACGGTACCCGGCTTCGCATAGGGACCCTGCTGGCCGGCCACGATGCCGCCCGCCGTTTCGGTCTGGCCGTACATTTCAAGCACGTTGATGCCGTAGATCTGCCACAGCGCCGCCGTCTCGCCGGGCAGCGGCGCGCCCCCGGAGATGACGAGCTCCAGCCGGTCGAAGCCGAGCTTGTTGAGGATGGGGCGGAAAACCGCCGCCCAGGCGGCGGCGAAGGCGGTATTGTCGATTGCCGGGCGCCTGCCCTCCCACCGGGCGACCCGCATGGCGAACTCGTAGGCCGTGCGCTTGATGCCGGTGGAATTCGAGATGCCGATCAGGATCTGCGAGGCGAATTTCTGCAGATAGCGCGGGACGGTGAAGAGCACCGTCGGCGCGACCTCGAAGAAGGTGGTCGAAAGGTCCTCGAGATCTTCGCCGTAGTGCGGCACGAGGCGCGAGAAGAGCGGCATGGTGACGGCGATGTCCCGGCCGAGTACATGGCAGAGCGGCAGGAAGACGACCGTGCGCTGCTCCTTCTCGGTCAGCATCGGATAATGGGTGACGATGTTGTAGGTCGCGGCCAGATGCTTGCCATGGGCGATCACCGCGCCTTTGGGCGCGCCCGTCGTGCCGGACGTATAGACGATGAAGGCGGGCGCGGCGGGATCGAGTTTCGAGGACTGCTCTTCCAACCAATCGAGGCCCGCCGATTCCGCTTCCACAATCCGCTGATAGGTGAGGAGACGCGGGTCGTCATAGGCGAAGAGAGCGGTATCATCTATGACGACGATGTGGCGCAGCGCCGTCAGCCGGTCGGCGACGGCGAGGATCTTGTCGACATATTCTTGGTCCTCGGAGACGAAGAGCGCCGCACCGCCGTCGCGCATCTGGTATTCGAGTTCCTCGGCCGAGGCGGTCGGGTAGATGCCGTAGGTCACGCAGCCAATCGCCTGGGCGGCAAGATCGGCGATCACCCATTCCTCGCAAGGATCCCCCATGATGGCGACGCGGTCGCCCGGTTCCAGCCCCAGCTTGCGGAAGGCGGCAGCACAGCGGGCGACGGCCGTGGCATAGCCGGCCCAACTCCGCTCGCGATAGATGCCGCGGCGCTTCGCGCGGAAGGCGACGCCGTCCGGCTCGGCCCTGGCGCGCTCGCACAGCAGCGTCGGCGCCGTGGTGCGGCGAAGCCTTTCATACTCGGCCAAATGCGCGTGCATCCATCGCCCCCGATCCACGGGTTCTGTCGGTGTCCGAGGCTGCACCATAGCCGATCGGACTGCAAAATTCTATAGATCTATAAAAATTTTGCCCTCCGCAGCCTCAGCCATCCGAGACGGCGCCCTTGAGGACGAGGTCGGACAGGGTTTCGGCGATGTGGTCGAGCGTCGCGCTCTCGCGGTGATGCCAGATCGCCACCGAATTCATCATGCCAAGCATGGCGAGTGCCGTAAGCCGCGGATTAAGATCGCTGCGGAATTCACCGCTGCGCATGCCCTCACGGATCACTCGCTCGAAGATGGCCTCGAGCCGCCGCGACAGGCGCCCGATGCGGCGCCGGCTCTCGCGCGGCAGCCATTTGCGCTCGTTCAGGAAGGTGAGCATGTAGTCGGCGCGGTCGCCGAGCGGGGTTATGTGGGCGGCGAGGAGCGCGCGCAGCTTTTCCTCCGCGGAGCTGCCGTTCTTGAGGATCGCTTCGGCGGCTTCCACAAAGCCCGCGGTGCCCCGGGCGCAAACCTCCTCGAGCGCGGCCTCCTTGGATTCGAAATAGTAGTAGAGGCTAGCCTGGCGCATGCCCAGAAGATCGGCGATATCCTGGGTCGAAGCGCCGTGATAGCCGCGCTCGGCAAAGACGCGCGCGGCCGCATCGACGATTTCCTTACGGCGCTTTCGGACGGGCCGGCCGGCTGGCTTCTTGGTCGATTGGACCTCTCGTGACATGGTTTCTCCACCGCCTCCGGCCGAATCCCGCAACGCCGCTGTTGTACGCAGCAAGGACGGCGATGGAAAGCACAGGGGAGGACCGTCCCGCACCTGCATTTGGCGCGCGTCGTCCGCCTGCGCGTTTGGAGACAAGCCTGCGGTCCGGCCATACCCCCCGATCATCCCCCATTGTCATTTCTTCTATAGGTTTATAGAATGAATGTGAATTTGGCGAGCGACAATTCTTCCGAAAGGCAGTCCGATGGCCAGCAATGCACAAGAGCCGCAATCCCTGAGCGACCTGATCGAGAAGGTCCCGAGCATCGTGGATCATTTGTTCAGAAACCCGCCGAAGAACGCGCTGACGATCTTCACGCAGATGATGCCGGGCGATGCGGTGCGGCCGGAATTCACGACCTGGCGGGACGAGCAGCGGGCCTGGCGCGAAACCGTCGCCCTGCACGACCAGAGCTTCCACATGGACAGCCTGCATCTAAAGGGGCCCGGCGCGCTCGATCTCTGCCAGTACCTTGCCGTCAATTCCTTCCGGACATTCGAGGTGGGGGCGGCGAAACAGCTTCTCGCCTGCTCGCCGGAGGGTCACGTGATCGGCGACGCCATCCTCTATCGGCTGGAGGAGGAACATTTCATTGTCGTAGGCAACCCCGCCACGACCGACTGGGTGCGCTTCAACGCCGAGACGCTCGGCTACGATGTGGAAGCCGAGCTCGACCCGATGTGGGCGCTCAACAAGGCGAAAAAGCGCAATTTCTACCGCTATCAGGTGGAGGGGCCGAGAGCTTGGGATCTCCTGGAAAAGCTGCACGGTGGACCGCTGCCGGAGATAAAGTTCTTCAAGTCCGACATCATCGACATCGCCGGCTGCAGGGTGCGCGGCATGCGCCACACCATGGGCGGCGTGCCGGGGCTTGAGCTCTCCGGCCCCTGGGAGGACCGCAAGACGGTCAAGAACGCGCTGGTGGCGGCCGGCCGGGAGTTCGGCTTGCGGCAGATCGGCTCCATCGGCTATTTCACCACCGTCATCGAATCGGGCTGGTGGGCCGTGCCGGTCTCCGCCGTCTATACGAGCCCGGAATTGAAGCCCTATCGGGACTGGCTCACGGCGAAGAACGCCGTGATGCGCATGTCGCTCGGCGGCAGCTTCTATTCGCCGGATATCGAGGACTACTATCTCACGCCCTACGACCTCAACTACGGCCATCTCGTAAAGTTCGACCACGACTATGTCGGCCGCGCCGCACTGGAGCGCATGAAGGACGCGCCGCACCGGAAAAAGGTGACACTGGTGTGGAACGCCGAGGACGTGCTGGAAATCATGCAGAGCCAGTTCGAGACGGGCAGTGCCAATCCGCTGCCGATCACCATGCCGCTGGCGGCCTGCGCGCGCATGCATTACGACCGGGTGACGGACAAGGCGGGCAGGACGATCGGGCTCGCCACCTATCCGACCTATACGGCAAACGAACGGGCGATGATGTCGCTGTGCAGCATAGAACCGGAATTCGCCGAATACGGCACGGAAGTCGTCCTTCACTGGGGCGAGGATGGTGGCGGGGCGCGCAGCGCCGGCAATGTCGAGCCGCACGACCAGGTGAGGATCCGCGCCATCGTCGCCCCCTGCCCGATCAGCCAGGCGGCGCAGTCCTACCGCAGCGAGATCGGCGTGAAGCGCGGATCGCTGGAGGGAGTGTAATGGCGAGGATCGTCAACG
Source organism: Chelativorans sp. AA-79 (assembly GCF_029457495.1). Classification (NCBI taxonomy): domain Bacteria; kingdom Pseudomonadati; phylum Pseudomonadota; class Alphaproteobacteria; order Hyphomicrobiales; family Phyllobacteriaceae; genus Chelativorans; species Chelativorans sp. AA-79. Next base: position 310,312 of record NZ_CP120361.1, on the reverse strand, counting down.
AATGCGAGCGGACAGATGCTTACCAACACGCTTGAGCGGCGCATCGAATGGGGCGATTGCGATCCGGCGGGGATCGTCTTCAACCCCAACTACTTCTCCTTTTTCGACCACTGCACCACCATGCTTTACGAGGCGGCTGGCTGGCCGAAGCAGATCATGGTGGAAAAGTTCGGCATCGCCGGCTGTCCGCTGGTCGAGACCCGGGCCAAGTTTCTGGCGCCCTGCAGCTTCGGCGACGAGGTGAGCATCACCAGCACGGTGGCTGACATCCGCAACTCGAGCTTCGACGTTAAGCACGAGTTATCGAAGGCCGGCAGGCTTTGCGTGGAAGGCTTCGAGACGCGGGTGTGGACCCGCAAGGACCCCGACACCGGCCGGCTCAAATCCTCGCCGTTGCCGCCGGAGGTCGTGGCGCGCTTCCGCGGGGAATGAGGCCCGCTCCCTGCCTCACATCCACCACAGCGCCAGCGCCGGGAAGAGGATGATGAGCGCGACACGCACTATGTCGCTCGCCAGGAACGGGACGACCCCGCGGAAGGTCTGGGTGATCGGGATGTCGCGCGCCAGCGAGTTGATGACATAAGCGTTGAGTCCCACCGGCGGCGTGATCAGGCCCATCTCGACCAAAGTGAGCGCCAGAATGCCGAACCAGATGGCAAAGCCGTCCGGCGACAGGCCGAAGTCGAGCGTCGACAGCACCGGATAGAAAACCGGAATAGTGATCAGGATCATGGACAGGCTGTCCATGACGCATCCGCCGACGAGATAAAAGAGCAGGATTGCGAGCAGCACCAGATAGGGCGAGATCTGCGCATCGCCAAGCGCCTCGGTGAACATGCGCGTCAGCCCGGAGACGGTGATGAAAGAGCCGTAGAGTTCGGCGGCTATCAGGATCAGGAAGATCATGGCCGTCGTGCGCGCGGTCTCGAGCAGGCTCGCCACCAGTCTGCTGCCGTCCATCTCGCCGCGCATGAAGGCAGCCACCGCGACCAGGAAGACGCCGATCGCGCCAGCCTCCGTAGGCGTAAAGACCCCGAGATAGATGCCGCCGATCACGGCAAGGAAGATCAGAACCACCGGCCACACGTCGTTGACGACGCGCAGTCGGCTGGCCCAGCCCACGCGCGGCGCCAGCGGCGCGCTTTCGGGATCGACGGCGACGAAGATGCGCACCGTGATCACATAGCCGATGACGGCCAGGATGCCCGGAACCAGCGCGGCCAGGAAAAGCGCGCCGATCGATTGCTCGGTCAGGATCGCGTAGATCACCAGGATCACCGAGGGCGGAATAAGGATGCCCAGCGTGCCGCCGGCGGCGAGCGAGCCGGTGGAAAGCACGCCCGAATAGCCGTAGCGGCGCATCTCGGGCAGCGCCACGCTGCCCATGGTCGCGCCTGTGGCAACGGAAGAGCCGGAGATCGCGCCGAAGGCCCCGCAGCCGATGATGGAGGCGATGGCGAGCCCGCCCGGCCTGTGGCCGACCCAGGAGCGGATTCCGTTGAACAGCGATTTGCCGAAGCCGCCGTGCAGCGCCACCTGGCCCATCAGCACGAAGAGCGGAATGACGGTCAGGCTGTAGTGGGAGACGCGGCTCCAGACCATGTTGTTGAGCAGGTTGAAGAGCGCGTTGGAGCTCGTCAGAATGCCGAAGCCGAGCGCGCCGGTGACGAACATGGCCACGCCCACATGCATGCGGGCGACGATCAGGCCGATCATGGCTGCAAAGAGCAGGAGCGCTAAGACGGGACCGCTCATGATGCGTGTGCACCTTGCATGCGCCGGAAGGAATCATAGCCCCGCCAGAGGCAGACCACGACGAGGAGTGCCATGGCGAAGGCGCCGGGCACATAGCCCCACCACAGCGGAATGCCGAGATGCATATAGCTCTGGCCGTCGGCCAGCCGCTTTAGCCCACCAATCACCAAGCGCCAACCAATCAGCGCCGCCACGCCGACAAAGGCCACCTCGCTTACGAGGTCGAGGAAATGGCGCCAGCGCTCCGGCAGGGACATGGTGAAGAACTCCGCCTTGATATTGGCGCGGGTCATCTCGCAAAACGGGAAGAACAGAAGAATGGCGATACCGCAGCCGAACTCGGTGATCTCGTAGTCGCCAGGAACAGGCAAGGAGAATAGATACCGACCGGCCACGCTCGCCGTCGTCACCACGACCACCCCGAGCAGGATCAAGCCGCCGCAGCCGGCAAAGAACCGGCTGACGGCAAGCAGGCCGAGCGCGAAGCCGCTGGTGGCTCCGGCCTGCTCCTCCGGGCTCCGGGCGCCGTATCCCTCCGTGCTCATTGCGACGCCTCTGCCGCGTGTTTGTCGATCAGCTCACGGGCGCGGTCGAGCATCTCGCGTGCCGGCAGGCCCTTGGCCTCGACGCTCTTCGCCCAGGCGTCGATCACAGGCTGGGCCGTTTCCTTCCAAACTTCGAGCTCAGCTTGGTCCAGGGTCACGACCTCGACACCTGCATCGATCGCGCGCTGGCGCACGGCCCGCTCGTCCTCGTCCCAGATGGCGCCGGCGCGCTTGGCAAGCTCGATATCGGTGTTCTCAGCGAGGATCTGCTTCAGATCGTCGGGCAGGGATTCGTAGGCATCCTTGTTCATGAAGAGGGCGAAGGTGGAGGCGAGCACGCCAAGCTCGGTGGCATGGCCCGTAACCTCGTAGATGCGTGTCGGCCCCATGATCGTCCAGGGCAGAAGCGTGCCTTCGACAACACCGCGCGAGAGCGCCTCGTAAACCTGCGGCACGGGCATACCGACGGGAACGGCATTCCAGGCCTCGATGGTCTCCACGCCGACGCTGGAAGGCGCACGCACCTTCATGCCTTGGATGTCGGCGAGCTCGTCAACCGTCGTGTTGACGGTGTAGAGATTGCCGGGGGCGGTCGTGTGCAGCAGCAGCACCTTCACGTCGGACCACTCATCCTGCAGATATTCGTCATAGAATTCCATCAGGGCGGGGCTGGTCGCCTCGGCCGAACCGGCGATGAAGGGAAGCTCGAACATCTCGGTAAGCGGGAAGAGGCCGGCCGTATAACCCGGCAGAGTCCAGCCGAGGTCGACCACACCGTCGCGCACCTGCGAATAGATGTCGCTCGCGGTCCCGCCGAGTTGCAGCGCGGGGTAGATTTCGATCTTGATGCGCCCGTCGGAAGCCTCTTCGATCCGCTCGGCCCATGGTTGCAGAAGTGCCCGGTGGCCAATCGCTTGTGGCGGCAGATGGTGCGTCATGCGAAAGGTGAATTCCTGGGCGACGGCCGGCAGGGCCAGCAGCGCGCCGACCGTCGACAAGGCCACGGCCGCGCCCAGTCTTTTCAGTCGATCGTAGATCATCTTCTCCTCCTCTGTGCCCGACGTTCCGTATGGCGCATCGTCTGCCGGCCCGCAGGCGCGGCGGCAATCATGTCGGCAGGGCGAGCCTCGCGGTTTCTCCGACCGTGGCCCTCTCGGCCAGCGGCACCACGTCATAGTCATAGACGGACCTGCGGAAGGCAGCATGGGCGACGATCTCCGCATCCCGGACGCCAAGATCCGAATAGGCGGAATCGTAACGTAGGCCGTTTTGCCGCGCACCACGCTGGATTTCGGCGACACGCTCCCGCCGCAGCCCTTCATAGATGCGAAGGGCTGCCGGCAAGGTTTCCCGACGGGCCCCGGACAGAATCGTCGCAAGCGCGATGCCATCTTCCATCGCCTGATTGGCACCCTGGCCCAGATGCGGCAGCATCGGATGGGCGGCGTCGCCCAGGAGGGTCAGCCGCCCCCTGGTCCAGATGGGCAGCGGATCACGGTCGTAGAGCGCCCAGCGGAAGGTGTGCTCCACCTGGGCGAGCAGGTGCTCGATCCGCTCGTCCCAGCCGGCAAATTCGGCGCGCAGCTTCTCCGGGTCTCCAGGCGCGGACCAGGATTCCTTCAGCACCTCGTCCGCCGGAACGAAGCCGACATAATTGATGAGCTTGCCCGAGCGGAGGGGAAAGACCAGAAAATGCTTCTTCTGTCCGAGCCACATCTGCCAGGCATCGGTCGGCCAGTCCGGCACGCGCTCGTGCAGGATCGTGCCGCGATAGGCTCCGGAACCGGAGAAGACGGGCTCTGACGGCGGCGTCACATGGGGGCGGAGGACGGAATGGATACCGTCGGCGGCGATCACCACGTCCGCCTCGGCGACGGCACCATTGGAAAAATACACCCGGGCGACGGTTCCGTCCTGCTCGATCCCGGTACAGCAATGGCCCGTTTTGACGATGCCCTCCGGCAAGGGTTCCGCAAGGATGTCCACCAGGTCGGCGCGGTGCATGCCGAAGGTGGCGTTCCAGCCGGAGGAATCGGTGACCTGGACCGGGGCAATCTCGGTGCCGTCGTGCCGGTAATAGCGGGAAGCGGCACCCACCAGGGCGCCGCGTCGCCGCACGGCTTCCCCGAGGCCGAGACGGTCGAGCTGGCGGACGCTGTTCGGGGTGAGGAAGACGCCGGCTCCGATCTCGCCGAGCTCCGGCGCCTGTTCGAAGACGGTGACCTCCAGCCCCTGGCGCAAAAGCGCATTGGCGGTGAAGAGGCCGCCGATTCCGCCACCGACTATGGCTGCGCGAACCGGTCCTTCGGACATCCTATTCCTCCTCCCTTTCGCTCAATGGACCTACGGGTCCTTGCGCCGCGTGCTCGCAAAAGCTCTTGCAAAGCCGGCGTCCGATCTGTATCGTTCGAATATCGAACAGACAACCTTATAGCGAACGACATTAAGAAGGAGGGGCAGAGGTGTCAAGCCCGAGTGAGAGCAGCAGCGCCGCGGGGCGGCAACAGTCACGGGAGCAGATGGCCGGGCTCGCCAAGGGGCTCGCCATCATCGAGCTGTTCGACGGCATACGTTCGCGCCTTACGGCGGCGGAGGCAGCCCGCGCGACGGGCACCTCGCGCGCGACAGCGCGCCGTTGTCTTCTGACGCTGGAGGAGCTCGGCTATGTGGCGCGTGGCGAGGAGCAGAGCTTCGTGCCCTGCGCGCGCATGTCCCGGCTCGGGCGCGGCTACACCCCGCCTGCTTCCTTGGGCGAAGCCGCACAGCCGCTGCTTGAACGCTTGCGGGATGACCTGGAAGAGCCCGCCGCGCTCTCGGTCCTGGAAGGGACGGATGTCCTGATCGTCGCGCGCGCGGAGAGCGCGCGCATCGTCACGACGGGCGTCAGGGCCGGCGGAAGGCTGCCCGTTTACTGTTCGGCGACAGGGCGGGTGCTGACCGGGGAGTATACCCGGGACAGGCTCGAGCGCCTGCTCTCGCATGTGAAGCTCGCCCCCCTGACGCCGAAGACATGCATCTCCGTCGCCGAATTCGTCAGGCTCACGGAAAGGGCGCGCGCGGAGGGCGTGGCCTATTGCGACGAGGAGATCGAGATGGGCATGCGCAGCATGGCCATACCGGTGCATGGTCCGGACGGGCGGATAAAGTATGCGCTCAGCATGTCCACCTCTTCCGCGCGGACCAGCCTTTCGGAGATGGAGCAGCGTTACCTGCCCATACTAAGACGGCACCTGAAATATTTCGAGCAGCTGATCGCCGACGGCGTTTTCTGAGGAGGTGGCCCGCTGGGAGGGAGATGGGCCTTGTCGAACCCCTTGGCCTTTCCAGGCCCGGATGAAAACGGTCGTCGTTGTACGTTTGTTGTGCTGCGGTTCAGCAAGGCTCGTCAGGCTTGGCACATCCCCGGGTTGGCCTGCTGCCGTTCGGAAGCCGAGATAGGGTGTTTTGACGAAACCGGAGTTGCGCGAACTGGAACTCGCGCCTCCTGCCGGGGTGGCCTGTCAGCCGGGTTTCCCATGCTACGAACGTGACCCGAACCGCTCGATCACCGCATTGCAGCGATCGAGCGGTTTCGTCTCGGGTTTCGAGCAGAATATGGACGGTAAAGCTTCAGGTCTCGCCCTATCCCGCCCGCTCGCAGATGGAAAGGATCGCTAGCATGTATATGCGGACCGCATCCAGGAAATCAGTGATATCCACCCGCTCGTCCGGCATCGTGTTGTAGCGCCCACCTGGCCCGCATACGATGCCTTCCATGCCCGCCCGCTGGTACAGATGGGCAGCATCCGTGCCGTAGAACCCGGGCGGCGTGATCGCACCCGTGGGTTGATCTTCGCCACGCACCAGCCTATAGGCGTCGTTCACCGCACGGACTATCGGAGAATCCTTGGCGACCTCGAAGGGCGGCATGGCCGGCCGACCGATGGTATGCTCGGGCGTGAGGGTTGCGCTCAAGCCGGGAAAATCAGCTTCGATCTCGTCGAGCACCCGGCGCATGTCGGCGAGAACCGTCGCCTCGTCCTGCCCTGGGGCATAGCGCGCCGAACCCTTCAACCGGACAAAGTCCGCCACCTGCGGCGGACGCCATTCATGCAAATCTTTGCCCAGCGCGCCGTGGACGACGCCCACATGGCAACGATTGATCGAGCGGTGCTCGGCGCTACGCGCGCCTGAGAAGGTCATGCTGGTTAGCGCCGGGATCAGACGGCAAGCAGCGAGGATCGCGTCCACGGCTTCCTCACGCTTGGACAGGTGCCGCGTTACGCCCGTCAGCTCGATGATGAAGGTGAAAGCTGCCGCATGCATGGTCAGCGCTTTCAGGTCCGTCGGTTCCGTGTTGATGAAATAGTCTGCCTTCCAACCCTGCTCAATTGCGGCCAGCGTTCCCACGCCGCCCTGGAGCTCGCCCACCACATAGGTGAGGATGACGTCTCCTTTGACCTGCACGCCCGCGTTGATCAGCGTCTTCGCGGCGCAGAAATAAGCCGCATCTCCCGCCTTCATGTTCGAGACGCCTATGCCATAGATGAATTTGTCGTCGACGAGGCCGCCCCACGGGTCCACCGTCCAGCCTTCGGTCACCGGGTTGGTGTCGACATGGCCGTTGAAAAGCAGGCTCTTGCCGCCCCCCGTTCCTTTCCAGACGCCGATGGCATTGGCGCGGTCGCCTTCGAAAGGCTGGGTCTCGGTTTCCAGGCCGATCTCGCGCATCCGCTCAGCCATGAAGTCCACGATCCTGCGCTCGCCGGGCGTCTCGGAATAGCTCTTGTGCCGTACCATTTCGGCGAGAAAATCCAGGCATGCCTCCTTGTCGATGCGCGCCAGCAGGTCTTTTGTGTCCATTAGATATCCTTTTTCGTCTCAGCCAACTGGGGTGGGTACGGCATCGATCAGCGCTTTCGTATAGTCCTGATTGGTTGGCTGGCCGAGTTCCCCGGCAGCACGAACCTCGATCAGGTCGCCGCGGAGCATGACCGCCACACGATGTGCGATCTGCCGGATCAGGTTTATGTCATGAGTGATGAACAGGTAGGCGGTGCCGAACTGCTCCCGCAGTTCCAGGAGCAGCTCGATTATCTGTGCCTGCACCGAAACATCGAGCGACGAGGTGATCTCATCACAAATGACGAGCTTCGGCCGGGCCGCGAATGCGCGGGCGATTGCGATCCGCTGCTTCTGCCCGCCTGAGAGCTCGTGCGGGTATCGCTTGGCGAAGTCGCGGGGGAGCTGCACCTGCTCCAGGAGATCGCCGATCGTCTCTGCTTCCGTTCGCCCCTCGGAAAGCCCGTAGAGGCGTAGTGGGCGCGCCAGAATCTCATCTATGCGCCGACGCGGGTTGAGCGATGAATCGGGGTGCTGAAAGATGATCTGGACTGCACGCCGATAATCGCGGTCCATCGCATCAGGCGTCGGAATTGATCGGCCGCCGAGTGTTATCCTCCCTTCGAACGGATTGATGCCGACCAACGCTCGCGCAATGGTGGACTTGCCCGACCCGGATTCGCCGACCACACCGACAATTTCGGACGGGCGGACATCGAAGCCGATATTGCGGGCACCGACCGTCAGCTCGGGCCCAGCGCCGCCAAGCCGCTTCCAGAAGGAGGCCTGTCCGTAACGCACCGTCATATTCTCAAGCTTTAGGAGCGGCTCCAGCCGGCTTTCCTCGAGTGGCGGTGCGAGCCGCTTCTCGGGGCGGGGTACGCTCGCGATCAGCTGGCGCGTATAGTCATCACGCGGGTTGCGGAAGACTTCCCTGGCCGGATCTTCCTCCACAATGCGCCCGCGATGGATCACTGCCACGCGATCGGCGATGCGGGAGACGAGGGCAAGATCATGCGAGATGTAGAGCGAGGCGACGCCGGTCTCGCGTTGAAGCTCGCCGAAGAGCTCCAGGATTTGCCGCGCCGTGATGATGTCGAGCGCGGTCGTCGGCTCGTCGAACAGGATCGCCTCCGGTTCGGCGCCCAAGACGCCCGCGAGGATGACGCGCTGCTTCTCGCCGCCCGAAGCCTCGTGCGGATAGCGCGCCATCATCTTGCGCGGCTCCTTGAGCGCAACACGCTCCATCAGGTGCTCGGCCTGCGCGCGCGCCTCATTCCAGGAAAGCCCCTTGTGGCGCACGAGAGTCTCGCTGACCTGCTCGCCCAAGGTCAGCGTTGGGTTGAGCGAGGTGCTTGGGTCCTGAAAAACCATTGCAATCCGGCGGCCACGGATATGCGAGATCTGCCGGCGCGTCATGGTGCACAGATCCTGCCCGTCAAGGCGGATCGCCCCGCCGCTCTCTTGGGCGCCTTGGGGCAGGTAGCGCATGATGGCATTGGCAAGCGAGGACTTGCCCGAGCCCGACTCGCCGACCAGCCCCAAGACTTCACCCCGTGCAACCGAGAGGGAGATGTCGACAAGCGCGGGAACGAGATCGCCGCGATGGCCGGTGCGATAGGACAGGCTGTAGCCTTCGACGGAGAGAACCGGGCGCATCACTGGGTTATCGGCGGCCATGGTTTAGCGCTCCCTCGGGTTGATGGCATCGCGCAGCCCATCGCCTAGGAGGTTGAAGCCGATCGCGAGCAGAGCGATCGCGAGTCCGGGCCAGATCATCATCCAGGGATTACGGAAGAGGTAGTCCCGCGCTTCCGAAACCATCAGCCCCCATTCCGACGAGGGCGGCTGGGCGCCCAGCCCCAGAAAGCTGAGAGTGGCAATTGTCATGACAGCAAAGCCGATCCGGATGGTGCACTCCACGACAAGGAGCGCCAATACGTTCGGCATCATTTCCCTCATGACGATGAAAGTGCCGGATTCGCCGCGTGCCACGGCGGCGTTCACATAGTCCTGCTCGCGGATGGCAAGCGATGCGGCACGAGTGATACGCGCCATGCCGGGCGCGAGTGCGATGCCGATCGCAAGAAGTGCATTGGTGGCGCTCGCTCCTGCGGCCGTGACGATCAGGAGGGCCAGCAGCAGGCTCGGTATCGCCATGACCGCGTCGAGGACGCGCATAATGATCTCGTCTGCGATGCCGCCGAGATAAGCGGAAAGCGTTCCGATCACCGCGCCTATTCCCGTGCCCAGGAGCGTGGCTGCGACGGCGAGGAAGAGCGTCGATTGCGCACCGAGCAGAATGCGGCTCAGCAGATCCCGGCCGAACTGGTCGGTGCCGAGCAAGAAGGTGCTGCCGGGCCCCTGGAACCGGCTGGTGATGTTGAAGGCCTCCGCGCCATGAGGGGCGATGTAAGGCCCGATCAGGGCGAGAGCGGTGATGGTGCCCAGTATGACCATACCCAGAAGGCCCTGCGGAGATCTCACGAGGCGGCGCGTGGTGTCAAGCATACTGAATTCTCTTGTCGAGCGCGGCGTAGCACAGATCGGCGGCGAGATTGGCGATCGCATAGGTCGCAGCCATGATCAGCGCGCCCGCCTGGATGGAGGGCAGGTCGCGCGCCTGGATGGCAACGATCAACTCGCGCCCGATGCCGGGGAACGCGAAGATTTCCTCCACGACAATGATGCCGCCGAGCAGATAGCCCACATCGAGCGCGACGATGGTGATGGTCGGCAGGAGTGCATTGCGTAGGGCATGGCGGATGAGAATGCGGCCGCGCGACAACCCCTTGAGATGGGCGGCGCGGACATAGTCGAGATGGAGGACGTCGACCAGTTCGGAGCGTACCATGCGAGAGACATGGGCGACGAGCACAACCGACACTGTCAGCACAGGCAGCGCCAGATGATGAAGCCCGCTCCAGAAATCTTCCGTCAAAGGTACGTATCCCGTTGCGGGAAAGAGCCCGAAAGAGGGGTGCGCGAGGAAGATCAGCACCAGCGTTGCCGTCACGAATTCCGGCAGCGAGACGCCGAGATAGGTGCCGATGCTGACGCCGAGATCCGTGGCACCGCCTCGCCGCAGCGCAGCGAGCACGCCAAGCGGGATGGCGATGACGAGCATCAGGACGATCGCCAGGAGCGCAAGCAGTAGCGAGCGTCCCAGAGCCTCGGCCATGACCGGCCCGACGGGTAGTCCCGTGCGCAGCGACGTACCGAAATCACCCTGAAGAAGGCCACTGAACCAGCTCCAGTATTGCAGCCAGACCGGCCGGTCGAGGCCGAGCCTGGACGTGACGGCGGCGAGTTGTTCGGGCGTGGCGTTCTCTCCAAGCAGCATTGTGGCGGCATTTCCGGGCAGCACCTGGGTTATGCCGAAGACGACCATCGAAACGATGAGGAGGGTGACGAGGATCGTGAGAAACCTCCTCGCGAGATAGCCGGGCGACATCGCTGGGCTCCTTCCTGTTTCCAGCACCGAGACAAGCCCGAGAAACGATCCCGCGTCCTGCATCGGATAGAACAGAGGCGAAGCCGCTCAAATAGGAGATGAACGGCTCCGCGCGGTGTCTTCGATTTACCCGCGCTGTGGCTTGCCTTCGCCGAGCGAGACATGATCGAGCCGGAACACCGCGCCGCGCGGATGCAACTCGAAGTTTTCGACATAGTCGCGCTTGGCGCCGAGAAGGTCGAAGAACACAGGGATGATGGTCGGAACCTCGTCGTGCATGAGTTGCTGCGCCTGCGCATAGAGTTCGGCGCGGCGTGTTTCGTCAATGGTGCCCCGGGCCCCCGCGATCAGGCGGTCGAACTCAGCGTTGTTCCACTTGGTCTCATTCCACGCAGCGTCTGACGTGTAGAGCAGCGACATGATGCCGTCGACCGTCGGCTGCATGTTGTAGAAGCCTACATAGAAGGGACCCTTGAGCCAGACTTGATCGAGATAGGTGGCGTGCGCCAGGGTCTGAACTTCGATCCGGAAACCAGCGGGTGCCGCAAGCTCCCGAAGTGCTACGGCGAGCTGGGTCCGGGTACCCGGACGGTCGGAAGCGATCAGCTCGAGCGACAGACCGTCAGGATAACCGGCCTCGGCCAGAAGAGCGCGAGCTGCCTCGTAATCCGGCGTCTTCGCCGGCAGGTCGGCAAAGAAAGGATAGGCGGAATTGATGGGTGTATCGTTTCCGACCGTGCCGTAACCCTCGGCCACCAGCTCGACCAGCGCCTCCCGGTCGATGGAGAGAGACAGCGCCTTGCGCACGCGCGGATCGTCGAACGGCTTCTCGTCGCAGCCCAGGATCACGTTGAGGAACTGCCCGGACGGTATGCGCAGCGGCGTGATGCCGGTTGTTCCGCCAACCCGCTCGAAATCGCTCGGCGGCACGATCAGCATCAGGTCCGTGTCGCCGGAAATAAGGGCGGCGGCCTCGGCGGTCGTGTCCGGGTAGACCACGACATCGACGCGGTCGAGATAGGGGCGCTCCGGATCGTAATAATCCGGATTGCGCTCGACCACCGTCAGGCGTGACGGCTCGTAGGAGACGAGCTTGAATGGACCCGTGCCGACAGCCTCGCTGTCGAGACGTTCCAACCCCGATTCGACGATGGCGGCCGGCACGATCTTGGCATCCGTATAGGCGAGCGCGACCGGCAGATCGGCATAGGGCGACGAGAGATGAAAGACGACCGTCAAATCGTCCGCAGCGCTCACGGTCTTCACCGGGCCGATATTGGTGCGGGCGGGCGAGCCCGTGGCTGGATCGAGGATGGCCTCGAAAGTTGCCACCACATCGCTGGCGCTGAACGGTGTTCCATCGTGAAAGGTTACGCCCTGACGCAGGCGGAAGGTCCACGTGTCCAGAGTTTCGTTGGCCTCCCAGCTTTCGGCAAGATCAGGCTCGGCCTGCATGTCGCGACCAAGACGGGTCAGACCGCTGTAAAGCAGCTCGCCGAGGAGGTATTCGGGATTGACCCGATGCTGAAGGGGATTCAGCCGGGCCGGCGCCTGGTCGACGCTGACGCGGAGAACGCCGCCGCGCGCGGACTGGGCAAGGGCCGGCCCTGACTGGAAGCCTATGCCCGTTCCGACCGCCGCTCCCAGCAGGGTGGCGCGATGCAGGAATTGGCGGCGGTCAAGTGGAAGGATTTTTTTCATTTTGGTTCCCCAATTGTACGCGTGGAAGGAAGACGGGCGCCCGCTAGATAGAAAAGAATGCTGCGGGCCAGCGATCGGACATCGCCGAGAGTCGCATGCTCGTCAGCGGCGTGAGCCGCCGAATCCGGCCGGATCAGCCCGCCCAACAGGATTTCGTGGATGCCGGCATCCTGCACCCATCCCATGTCGGAACTGCTGGATGCGCCCCATTTCGAAAAACTTTCGACGGGCCATCCGAAGCCGTGGGAGAGCGCCTCGATCCATGCCGGCCAGTGGGGGCCCGTAGGATCGACGACCGGAGAGAGATGGCCGACCATCCGATGGGTCACGCCGCGCGCCCTGCTACCTGCCATGGCCCGCGCAATCGTCGTCTCCAGCTCGGCCCGCACATCCTCATAGCGCTCTTCTGGCGCATAGCGGCGGTTGACGACCAGCTTGAAATGCCCTGGCACGGACGACCCCTTCGCGCCCCCGTGGGCTGCGGTGACGGTCAAACGTGCGTTGAGTGGGCGCCCTCCATTGGCGGGCGGCGGCGGCAGAGCCGAGACACGCTGCTCGACCTGCGCTTTCAGCGCGAGGAAGGCGTTTAACAGCGGGATCGCCTCCTCGATCGCGTTAATGCCTTTGCCGGTGGATTCTCCCGAATGGGCGGCGAGGCCCTTTATACTTATCTCCAGGTCGATGCTGCCGAAGCACCCGGCCCAGATGCGCGGCGCCGCACCACCGTTGAATGAAAGGAGATGGCCTTCCACCAGCCCTTGTTCGGCAAGATAGCGGATCCCGGGATAGAGGCCGCCCTCCTCATCCGTGCAGAAAAGAAGCGAGGGATCGTAGGCAAGCTCGATACCAACGGCATCGGCGGCCCGGATTGCGGCGAGGGTGGCAGCGATGCTGCCCTTCATGTCAGCTGTCCCGCGGCCGTAGAGGCGGTCGCCTTCCACGGTGAGAGCAAACGGATCGCGCGTCCATCCGTCACCCGCCGGAACGGTATCGACATGATAGTAGATCGAACAGACGGGGCGTCCGGTCCGCCGGCGCGCAATCAGATTGATCCGCTCTCCGCGAGCAGGACCATTCTCCGTTTGCCATAATTCTCCCGGCACGCTCACACGATCGCAGGCGAAGCCGGAAGGCTGCACCATCTCCTCACACGCGGAGGCAAATGCCTCGTAACCATCTCCGGGCGGAAACGAGGTATCGATAGCAATGAGGCGGTCGAGATCGGAAATGATAGTCGCCTCGTCCCCAGAGATATGGGCGAGCGCATCCTCCAGGTGCTTCGGCAATGGATATTTGGTAACAACCGACTCCACAGGGCTGCCCGTCGAACTATTTCTATAGAGAATAGAGTGCGGTTGGCTGGGAAGTTTGTCAAATGCATATTCTCAGGGAACTGAAATTTCAGTGTCGGGCAGCTATCGATTGCACAATAATCAGACGGATGGTGCAGAACGCGGCAGCCAAGTGCCGCTTTATGTGCGGATTAAGCGTGAGTTGACGGAGCGAATCCTCATGGGAGTCTGGTTGCCGGGGGACAAGCTCCCAGGGGAGGTACAACTCGCGGAAGAATTCAACGTTGCCGTCGGTACTATTCGCCGGGCGCTTATCGATCTTACCGCCGAGGGTTTCGTCACCCGAAGGCCTAAAACGGGAACGGTGGTGACTGGCCGCACACCGCACCACAACCTGCGCAATTTTTTCCAGTATTTTCGCTTTCACGATCTCGACGGTGGTCTGCTGCGCTCTACCGCCCGAATCATCGAAGCCACCGAGGGCCGGGCAAGTCCTCACGAATTGAGGCTCCTCAACCTGGAGGAGGAATGCCAGCTCGTGCGAATCCACCGTGTGCGCTCAGTGAAGGGGCGACCGGTCATGCACGAGAAACTCTGCATCCCGACAAGGCGGGTCCCGAATTTCCCTCTGCAGGGTGTTCCCGAGCTTCTCTATATCTCTCTTTTCGAGCTTTACGGCATCCGCATCTCGGCTGTGAGAGAGCAACTCTCGGCGGAACCGGCGTCTTCCATGGACAGTGAGTTACTTGCTGTCGCCGAAGGAACACCGCTCCTGATCATCGACGAGATTGCCTACGACCAGCTCGCCGTGCCGATCATCTGCGCGCATCATCGCGCGATCACGGACAAGTACCGTTACGTGAATGAGATTTCTTGACCCAAAGGCGCCAGGAGCCTGAGAAAAGCATAACGGTCTGTCGGTCTGACGTCGCCATCACGACATGCTGTTTCGCTCAAGACGGCGGGCGTTTGCGTGACGGGGCGAAATGACACGCTCTTATGACCGTCATGTTGGCATGGCGGGTTTCATCGAGGAGAGGGATCGCCGGGAACAGCTTTTCTTGCCGGAATGCCTCGATGGTTACGTCACCTGACGGCCGGCAGGTAAACAGCGGCACTCGCTACTCCGGCATCCGAACGCTGCCATCAAAGCACACCGCAGGTGACGTGCGATCATTCGTGACGGTCGATATCGTAGGCTTGCTCCGCTCGTCCCGGAGCGGTGTGCCAAATTACCTCTCTGTAAGCGCCTCCGAGTGATTGGTACCAGATGCCGCCGGCCACGGGTACGGGGTACAAGCCGGCGGCGGAGGTGGAGAGCTTTCGCTACTTGCCGAGCGCGTTGCGGAAGGCGTTGAGCACCTCAGTGCCGGCTTTGCCGCGCGCATCAAGCTCGGCGGCCCATTCGTCGCCGACGCTGGCCATGCTGGCTTCCAGCGCGCTCCGATCCTCTTCTGACAGCGTCACAAATCTGACGCCAGCGTCCATGATCACCTGCCGGTCGTTGGCCGTCGCCTCGTCGGTATATTCGCAGCCATGTCGAGTTGCGGCCTCACCGGCTTCGGTTAGCGCCTGCTGGGCATCTTCTGGAAGGCTGTCGTATTTCGACTGGCTCATCATGTAGACCACGGTGAACGAGCCAAAGTTGGTGTTATCGGTTGCACTGCTCAGCTCGGGCGCGAGGTCATAGGGGCGGATCGAGGCGATCGGAAAGGCAAGACCGTCCACCGTCCCGCGCGAAAGCGCCTCGCGCGCCTCGGGGGCCGCGATGGTGGTGGGGACGGCGCCGAGCTTGGTCAGGCCGATGTGCTTGGGCGCGCCGCTGGCCACAATCCGCTTGCCTTTCAGATTCGCGAGGCCCGACATCTCCTCAGACAGGAAGACCTGATAGGGTGCAAGCACGAGCACAGCTAACGCGCGCACGCCCTCGGGTTGGTACTCGGCCTTGTCGAGCACACCGCCCGGCTTGGCCAGTTCCCAAAATGCCAGAGTGCCTTCGCAGGATGACGAGAACGCTTCGGGCAACTCTCCGACTGAGCTGAGCGGCAGCTTGTCGGATACGTAGGACGCGCCAACATAGGCAATATCGGCAACGCCGGATTTCACTAGCGAGAACATATCGGCAGATTTTCCCAGTTGCTGCGCCGGGAAATGCTCGAAGGCGACCCTGCCGTCGGTAGATTCGGTGACCTGCTTCATCAGCGGCAGCAGCACGCCTTCCGAGATGTAATGCCCCACGGGCAGGCTATCGGCAGCGCGCAATGTGATCTCCTGCGCCGATGAGGCACCGGCCGCGACCGCGGACGCGATCAGCGATGCCGCCATCAGGAATTTCGGATATTTCATGGATGTCTCCTCCTTCATATTGATTAGGTGGTTTCTGCCCTCAGCGCATGGTCGAAGGCAGCCAAAGGGTGATGGCCGGAAAGGCAGCCAGGATGGCGATGATCACCAGATGCGCCCATACATGGGGCGCGACGCCACGAAAGATCTCGCTCAGGGGGCGTCTTGTGTAGCGCGCCACCACGAAGGCATTCATCCCCAGAGGCGGCGTGACCATTCCAACTTCGGCCGTAACCACGATCAGCACACCGAACCAGACAGGATCGAACCCGAGCTGCAGGATCAGCGGCAGCACGACCGGCACGGTCAGGATCAGGATGGCGATTTGATCCATGAAGAAGCCGAGCACCAGATAGCCCGCCAGTATCACGGCGAGAATTATCCAGCGCGATGTTTCAAGCGCACCGACCCATGCGGCGATGTCGTTTGTCACCCGTGTGAGGGTAAAGAAATATCCGAAGACATGCGCGCCCATCACGATGAAGAGAATCATGCAAGTGGTCTGGGCCGCCGATCTCAGTGCACGCCAGGCCGAGGTGAAGCTGAGCTTGCGCTCCCATGCGGCAGTGAGCATCGCGGCGAAGGCGCCGATGCCCGAGGCTTCGGTCGGAGTAGCAATACCGGAATAGATCGTGCCGGTCACCGAAAACAGCAGGACGACCACTAGCCCGACGCGTTTCAGCGAGGCCAATTTCTCAGCAATAGTGTAGGTGCGGGTCGCTGGGGCGATGGCAGGGTCCCACCAGACGAGGATGGCAATGGTCACGATGATCGTCAATGTCACAAGGATGCCGGGGACGACCCCGCCAATCAGCAGTGCGCCGATCGGAATATCCGCAATGATCCCATAGAGTATCAGCGCGATGGAGGGCGGGATGAGCATCGAAAGGGTGCCCGATATCGCCACCACGCCGCAGGCAAACTTGGTTTCATAGCCTTGCTTGATCATCACCGGAATCGATGTCGAGGCGAGGGTCGCCGCAGCAGCAGTCGATGAACCAGAGATCGCACCGAAGCCAGCTCCTGCAAGCGCCGTCGCCATGGCCGTACCACCACGTACCCGGCCCACCCAGATTGTCGCCGCGCGGAACAGATCGTCGGCCACACCCGAGAGAATGACAAACTCCGCCATCAGCATGAACATCGGGATGGTAATGATTTCGTAATTGTTGGCCGTCGACAGCGGCGCGGTTTCGAGGATTCCGCGCAGGATTGGCCAGCCGCCGAACATATAGAGCCCGACGGAGCCCGAAACCGCCATGGCGAGGGCGACGGGCAGGCCCAGAACCAGCATGGCCGCAAGGAACAGAAGGACGATGGTAACGGTCATTCAGCGTGCTCTCCGGATCTCGTGCTGGTGATCGGCGGCGGCGGCAGTTCGACCAAATCGCGGCCGGAAAAGGCACTGGCGAGGTGAAAGATCGCGCGATAAGCGCAGCGCAGCGAGAGGACAGCCATGCCGAGCGCCAGCACCGCATGGGCGACCCACGTTGGCATCGGCGGCACCGAGTTGATGCGTTCATTGCCGAGATAGGCTCCAACCGCCTGGCCGTACTCCAGCCAGGCGATCAGTGCCACGACAACGGCTGAAAACACGAAACCCACGGACTGCATGAGGTGTCGGGCGAAGCGCGGCATGGCAGGAAGGAAGACATCGAGCGCGATGTGGCCGTGGTGCTGCAACGTATCGGACAGGGCGAGGAAAACCACGGTCCCCACGAGGTAGAGACCGATCAGATCGTAAGACCAAATCAGCGGCGCGTTGAACACATAACGCAGCACGACGTCGCTGACGACGATCAGCATTATGGCTGCCATCGCGAGGGTCGACACCGCCACCAGCGCCAGTTCGACCGAAGCAAGCAGTGCCGACAGGCGATTGGCGGGTTGTTGGTGAGATGCGGAATTCGCCATCTCGATCACGCCTCGCCCGCAGCCGCCAGCAGCGCTCGTGCCGTTCGCTCATGCGGCTTGTCGATCATCTGCCCGCCGATCTGCAGCACCCCGGCGCCCGGATCCGAGGCGAAGGCGTCTCGCACCTGGCGCGCCCAGGACAACTCGTCCTCGGTGGGGGTGAAAGCCCGGTTCACGACCGGAACGTGTTTGGGGTGGATCACCGCCTTGGCGCCGAAACCATCGCGGCGTGCAATCTGAGCCTCGCGGGTCACAACGTCGAGATTATCCAGAACGGCGCAGACCGTATCCACCGCAACCACACCCGCCGCAGCCGCCCCTGCCAGGCAAAGGTTGCGCGCCAAGCGGAAGGGTTCGTGGAAGCCTTCGCGCGCGCCGTTGTTGCGCGCGCCGAGTGCCACGGTCAAGTCCTCGGCACCCCACATCATGCCCCATAGGCGCGGATCGGCATCCTTGTAGCGCCCTAGCGAAAAGAGCGACTCCGCCGTCTCCGTCACGATGGCAAGGATCGGCGTCTGGTCCAACCCGTAGGTCGCTTCGAACGCGGCGAGATAATATGCCGCCTGCCTTAGCGCCTCGGGTCCCTCGCATTTGGGAAGAACAATCCCGTCCGGCTGATGCGGCATAACGGCCGCGAGATCATCGAGCGTCAGCGCGGTGTCGAGCGCGTTGACCCGTACGAAAAGGCGCGGCCCCTCACGCGGCTCCTCGAGCATCTCGGCCACCTGATCGCGCGCACGGGTTTTTTCGGCCAACGCGACGGAATCTTCCAGATCAAGGATCAGCGCGTCGGCATCGCCGGCCCTTGCCTTTTCGAACTTGCGGCGGCTGTCGCCCGGAACGAAGAGAAAACTGCGTATCATCCTGCCTCCGTCGGACGTTTGCGCATCATCGCCGTGCGTCGGCAGTACGCCACGAGCGTTCCGTCCTGCTTGAAACAACTGTGCTCGAATTCCACCAGCCCCCGGTCGGGCTTGGATCGGCTTTCGCGCAGCGAAACGACACGGGTCTGCGCGCGCAGCGTGTCGCCGTGGAACACCGGCGCCGGAAACCGTACGTCGGTCATGCCCAGATTCCCGATGGTGGTGCCAAGCGTCGTGTCCTGCACGGTTAGTCCCACCAGGATCGCCAAGGTGAACATGGAGTTGAACAGCCGTTGCCCCCATTCGGTGCCTTCTGAGAAGTGGGCGTCGATATGCAGCGGCTGCGGGTTCATTGACATCAGGCTGAACATCGTATTGTCCGCCTCGGAAACCGTTCGCGTCAGCTCATGATTGAAGACCTGACCTTGCTGGAACTCCTCGAAATACAGACCGGCCACATGCAGTCCCATCAATAGGATTTCGGTAGCTTCAGCACCTTTTCGGCAATGAAGCAGAGGGCAAGTTGCGGCGAGACCGGTGCGAGACGCGGGATCAGGCTTTCACGGAGATAGCGCTCGACGTGGTATTCCTTGGCGTAGCCGAAGCCGCCATGAGTCATCACCGCCTGCTGGCAGGCATTGAACCCTGCCTCGCCTGCGAGATACTTGGCCATATTTGCCGAGGCGCCGCAGGGCAGCCCCTGATCGTATTCCCACGCGGCCCTCATCACCATCAGCCACGCGGCGTCGAGCTCGGCGCGGCACACGGCCAGCGGATGCTGGATGGCTTGGTTCTGGCCGATTGGGCGATTGAAGACGATCCGCTCGCGGGCGTAGTCCGTGGCGCGAGCCAGCGCTGCATATCCCAGCCCCACCGCCTCGGCGGCGATCAAGACGCGCTCCGGGTTCATCCCATGCAGGATGTATTCGAAACCCCGTCCCTCCTCGCCGATCAGATCGGTTTCGGGAATCTCGAAATCCGAGAAAAAAATCTCATTGGAATCCACGGCCTTGCGGCCCATTTTGTCGATCTCGGAGATTTCGGCGCAGCGGCGGTCCAGCGGAGTGTAGAAGAGCGACAGCCCCTGCGTGGATTTGGTGACCTCTTCCAGAGGCGTGGTGCGGGCCAGCAGCAAGATGTTGTCGGCCACCTGCGCGGTTGAAATCCAGACCTTCTGCCCGTTCACCACGTAGCGATCGCCCCGCTTTTCCGCGCGCAGCCGGAGCTGTGTGGTGTTCAGGCCGGTATTGGGCTCAGTGACGCCGAAACAGGCCTTCTGCGTGCCCGCGGCAATCGGTCGGATCATGCGGTCACGCTGCGCCTCGGTACCGAAGACCGCCACCGGCTGCAGGCCGAAAATGTTAATATGCACCGCCGAGGCGCCCGACAGCCCTGCTCCGCTTTCGGCAATCTCGCGCATCATCCAGGCTGCTTCGGCTATACCTAACCCCGCCCCGCCCTGCGCCTCGGCGGTGCAGATACCCAGCCAGCCTTCCTTGGCGAGAGCATCGTAGAAGGCTTCGGGAAAACCGCCCTCCCGATCGCGGGTCAGCCAGTATTCGTCGCCGAAACTGGCGCAGATGCGCCTGATCGCGTCCCGAATGGCTGTGACGTCGTCGCTGATGGAAAACTCCACCCTGTGATCTCCTCCCGTCTCCCTCCCGGCCCACGCGGGGCCGGGCCTTAGGCCTGCTCCGGCAATCGCAATGCACCACTCTCTGCCAGGGCGGCGATCTCCTCGTCGCTCAGTCCGGCGTCGGAAAGCACCTCGGCCCCGTTCTCGCCCTGCCGGGGCGCAAGACGGCATGGCGCGGGCTGACTGCGCGAGAATCGCACCGGTACCGCCATCGAGCGGATCCGGCCCACACTCGGGTGCTCGACTGTCTCGAAGAAGCCAGTCGCCGCCAAATGCGGATCTTGCAGAATGCTTTCGAAACTGTGCATCGGCATGGCCGGGACGTCGGCTTCTTCCAGCAGCACCAGCCATTCGTCTGTGGTCCGGGTCAGCAAGATCTGCCCGAGCTCGGAATAAACCTCGTCGATATGCGCCATCCGCGCAGTAAAATCTGCAAAACGCGGATCGGTCTCGGGGGTCAGGGGCCGGCCGATGGCGTTGAAGAAGCGCCGCCAATGATCGTCGCTGTAGATCAGCGCGCAGATATATCCGTCTTTTGTGCGATAAGGCCGGCGCTCGGGCGATAGTTGGCGGGCATAGCCGCCCTTGTCGAGTGGCGGCTCATAGGTCAGTCCCCCGAGGTGATCGCTGAGGATCATCGAAACCATGGTCTCGAACATCGGAATCTCGACCTTCTGGCCCGCGCCCGAAGTCTGCCGTTCGATCACCGCCGACAGGATAGCATTCACAGCGGCGAAACCCACGATCCTGTCGGCAACCGCCGCAGGCACGTAGGCCGGGGCCTGGCCGGCGCGGACGAAGCAATGCGAAATGCAGGCTCCGCCTTGGATGAGATCGTCATAGGCCGGGCGTGCGGCATAAGGACCTCGCTGATCGAAGCCGACGAGCGAGGCATAGATCAGACTTGGATTGATCTCCTGCAGCGCCTCATACCCCAACCCGAGGCGACCCATCGCCTTAGGCCGGATGTTGGTGACCAGAATGTCTGCCTGCGCGATCAGCCGGATGAGGGCCGCATGCCCCCCCTCGGTTTTCAGGTCGAGCGTAATGCTCTGTTTCGAACGGTTGGTGTTGAGGAACAGCGGCCCCATACCGGCACGACGCGCGGGCCCGATCTGCCGGATCATATCGCCCGCGGGCGGCTCGACCTTCGTCACCTCGGCGCCGTAGTCGCCCAGGATCTGCGTCGCGTGAGGCCCCATGAGCACCGACGTCATATCCAGAACGCGCAATCCCGCGAGTGGGCCCAAACTGTTCCTCCCTTCATTTTGTTCAAACATATGAACAAATCTGTTATATATAGAGATACTTTCAGGACTGATTTGCGTTGTCAACGGTGGAGTTTTATGGCCATCGAACGCAGGTCCGACCTGCCGCACGAGGCGGGGCACATGTTCAGCAGAGGCGCAACAACGCATGTCCGTAAGACAAATTCACAACTTGCTGTCCCTTTTGGAGTTCTTCGCGCAACGTCAGTCGCCCGCAACGCTTGCCGATGTGGTCAAGCATTTCGGCTGGCCGCGCTCGAGCGCGTTCAACATCCTTTTGACGCTGGTCGAGGCGGGCTATCTCTACGAGCCCCGCGCGCGGGCAGGCTATTACCCCTCGCCGCGGTGGAACCAGCTCATTGATGCCATCTCGCAGGCCGAGCCCGTGCCCGATGCGCTTAGGGCAGTCATCCACAAGCTGGCCGAAGAGACCGGCGAAACGACATGGATCGCCGCGCCAAGCGGGCGCATGGCGGTGCTGCTCGACGCAGTCGAATCCGCGGCACCGATTCGCTATGCCGCGCAGATCGGCAAGCGCGTGCCCATTCATATGACCGCTTCGGGAATCGCCCTCCTGGCGGCGATGCCTGCGCGGGCCAGGGAGGGGATCTTTCGCAAGGTCGATTTCGCCGGAGGGCGAAAGGACGCTCCCAAATCCGTCGACGCGGTTACCGGGCTGATCGAGGCTGGGCGGGCGGCCGGCTATCTCTACTCGGTCGAATGGCATTCCGAGGGGCTTGGCGGCGTGGCGGTGCCGGTGCGACTCAACGATCGGATATTTTCGGTTGCGGTCGCCGGGCCCCTCTATCGCATGGACGGCAAATGGACGCGTCATGCCGAAGCCATCCAACGCACCATCGCCGCCGATCTCGGGACCGAATGCTTCGTCTGGCCTCCGGCACGCGACTGATTCCGCAGCGGGGTCAGCCGGCCGGCGTCGCGCTTACCCCTCTCGCGCCTCGGCAAAGCTCAACTGATCCTTTATCATCTCTATCAGACTGGGCATCTCCGAGCGATCTGGCCATGTCTCGGGCTTCCACAGGTCCGAGCGCATATAGGCTTTGGCGCAATGTAGAAACACCTCGCGCACCTGCACGATCATCACCGTCTTCGCGGGGCGTCCGTTGACGGCCAACTTCTCGCACAGCGTTGCGTCGGCGGTGATGCGCGCCCGGCCGTTCACGCGCAAGGTCTCGTTCATGCCGGGAATCATGAAGAGCAAGCCGACCGATGGGTTACGGATGACATTCGAAAACGTGTCGAGCCGATTGTTCCCGGGCCGGTCAGGAATGGCAAGCGTGGTCTCGTCAAGCACCTGTACGAAACCCGGCGCATCGCCCTTCGGGGTCACATCTGCGTTGCCCTCGTCGTCCTGGGAGCCGATGGCCACCAAGGGCGCGCGCGCAATAAAGCGAGCCGCATGCGGATCGATAGCGGGGATCTGCTTGCGCACCGCGTTCGTCGACGGAGCAGTATAGAGGCTTCGCAACTCGTCCAAAGTCTCGATGAATTTCATGTCCTGTCCTTCGGCGATCCGACAGTGGAAAACTGCATCGCCTTCGCCCGGTTTGCAATTTCCGCCGCCGCTTCCTGCAGGCGAGGCACGTATTGGCGCTCGATCTGTTCGACCGACACCGCGTTTCGTGCCGTCACGACATTGAGACAGCAGCGCAGCTCTCCGTCTACGATCACCGGCACGCCGGCGCCGGCCTCGCGGTCCAGAAACTCGCCCGATTGCAACCCGTAGCCGCGCAAGCGAGTCTCGTGCAGGATGGCACGCAACTGTTCGGGATTTGCCATCAAATCGCGCGATTCAAGCGAATGTGGATTGTCGAAACGGAGGATTCTTTCACGCATTTCCTCGGGACAGAAAGCCAGCCAGGCTCGCCCTGTGGCCGAGATGGAAAACGGCAGGCTCGATCCTGCCCCGCGCGATCGCACGACCGCGAACTGCGGTTCCGAGGTGTTGGTATCGGCAATCACGAGCTGGTCGTTCTGGCAAACCACGATATCCGAGGGCCAGCCCAGATAAGCGCGAAGTTCGGCGACGATGGGTCGGGCGATGTTCACGATCTCGTCCACCGCGTCATAGCCATTGCTGAGCGCCAGCGCCCGCAGCCCTACCGCAAAAGTCTTGCGCATAGGATCGTAGGTGGCAAATCCCCCGGCCTGGAGTGTCTCGAGCATTCGCAGTGTTGTTGCCTTGGGCAGCCCACAGCGCTTGTGCAGCGCGGTCAAACCGGCCGGGCCGATCGCATTCAAAGCCTCAAGAACCTCCAGCACTTTGAGCGAGGCCGAAACGGCTTTGTAGACAGGGGGCTTACGGGCAGGTTCGTTCGTCACCTGGATCGTCTCCTGATTGGTCTGCACCCGCCGCCGTTTCGGGGGGCTATTGCCTCCTGTTCCCTCACATCAGGTTGGGCAACCAGAGCGACAGGCCTGGAAAGGCGATGAGTAGCCCGACAATCACCACTTCGCACAGCAGAAACCAGCTCAGCCCGGCAAAGATCGTGCTAAGCGGGACCCTGTCACCAACAATATTTTTCACGATGAAGGCGTTCATACCGACCGGTGGCGTCAACAACCCCACTTCGATCATCTTCACCACCAACACGCCGATCCATATCAAGTTAATATCCAGTTCCTTGAACATCGGCAAAAAAATAGGAAGCGTCAGTAGGATAATCCCCAGTGGATCGAGGAACATGCCGAGGATCAGATAGACTACGATCATGATCAGTATGACCCCGAGGGTACCGAGATTCCACGCCTCCACCACATCGCCCATCATGAGCGGCAGCCCCGACATGGCCAAAAAACGGGTAAACAGGATAGCCCCGATGGCGATGAAGAATAGCGAGGCGGTGGTGCGCATGGCCTCCGTGAAACTGTCATATAGCGCGCGCTTGCTCAGTCGCCCCGAGAAGAGCGCGATCAGCAGCGCAAAGCTCGCCCCGAAAGCACCCGCCTCGGTCGCAGTGGTCATGCCCGAGAAAATCCCGCCGACGACGCATAGAATTAGCAGCGGCATCGGCCAGATGTCGGTCAGCGCCGCAAATTTTTCGCGCCAGGTGACGGTGATGTCGGCACGCGGCGCCAGATCGGGATTGTGCATGCACCGCAGGATGATCATCGCCGAATAGAGGCCCGCCGTCAGCAGGCCCGGGACGATCCCCGCCACGAGCAGCGTGCCCACGGGCTGCTGCGTGTACCAGCCATACAGCACGAAGGCGATCGACGGCGGGATGAAAGCGCCCAACGTGCCTGAGGCGGCGATGGTCGCCGTCGCGAGCCCCTTGTTGTAGTTGAAGGCGAGCATCTCGGGGATAGCCAACCGGCCCATGGCGGCGGCAGTGGCGAGGCTTGATCCCGAGGCGGCCGCAAACCCGGCCGAGGCGAAGTTCGATGCCACAGCAAGCCCGCCGGGCAGTCCGTTGAACCACAACCGCGCCGCCTGATAGAGCGAGCGCGTCATCCCGGTATGCGAAGCCAATGCCCCCATCAGTAGAAACATCGGCACCGCCGATAGTGACCACGAAGCGGCGAAGTCGAACGGCAGTGACCCCAGCACGCCAAAGGCGGGACGGGTGCCGCGCAGCGCGATGATCCCGCCGATCGAGACCAGCGCAAGCGAGATGGCGATGGGCACGCGGACGGCGAGCAGCACCAGAAGCAAGATGAAGCAGACGGCGACGATCATGGGATCCCTATGCGTGTTGGCCGTCACCGCCCAGCGCGGCCCGAATATCTTCGGCGACGAGCAGCAGGAACCATGCCAGCATGGTCAGGCACCCCAGCGGCACCAGCCAGCGCGCGGGCCAGATTTCGACATAGCCAAAAGCCGTCTCCCAGGTCTCGCCGATCCGCGTCTGATGCAGCGCCTCGGCGGCAGTGAACCATAGCAGCAGCGCGGCATAGACCGCCCCCAGAAGATCGCCGAATGCATCCAAAGCCGCCCTACCTCTTGGTGGCAGGTTACGGGTGAACAGATCCACCCCCACATGGCCGCGATCCCGCGTTACCAGCCCCAGCGGCAAGAAGATCAGCGCGACCATGTAAAAGCTCGCCACCGCCTCGAGCGTCAGGGGTATCGGCCTGTTGAAGAGATATTTCGACAGCACGTCCGCAGTGACCTGAACCATCATCAGGGCCACGCTGAGAAATGCGATGGCGAGGATCGCATTGTTGGCCTTGTCCAGCCAGTGGCGAAGGGTTTTCATGATCGGCCCAGTTGGCAAGGGCAACGCCTCATCGCGGCGCATGCCGGACGGGCGTGCCGGGGATCACAGCGCTAGTTTCTGAAAGACTTCACGGTCTATCGCGTCAATGAAAGCTGCGCGATCGTCGCCGACCTCGGCAAGGATGCCGCGCCATTTCTCGACAAGCGCCATATAGGTCCTGATCCGCTCCTCGGCGCCTTCAATTCCAGCCTTTTCGGCATTCGCGATCGTGTTGGCGATCTCGCCCTCGCGGAAGTCGGCCAGCGCCTGTTTCATGTCATCGCCCGGTTGAACCACCACCACGCCGGCGTCCTCGGCGGCTGCCAGCGCATCGTCGCCACCTGCCTTGTAGGCCAGCAGCGCATCGACGACCAGTTCAGCGAGGTTGTTACGAATTGCCGCTTGTTGCGCCCCGGACAAACCGTCCCAGACGTCGCGATTCATCACCAGAAGGCCAGCATTGAAATAGCTGCCCATCGGCAGATCGATCACCGTCTCGACCACATCGCTCAGACTGTAGCTGTCGAGCCACGCAGTCGAGGCGATAGTGCAATCCGCCTGCCCTCGCTGCAGCGCCTCATATACTTCGGAACTGGGCAGGGTGACGGCGGTCGCGCCGAGTTGCTGGACAAGCACTCCCATCCGGCCGCTGGAACGGGTCTTCCTATCGGCAAGTTCGGCCACCGATCTCACATCGTCGGCGCACATCAGACGGTACGGGTCCGGCCCATAGAGCGCCAGGGTCAAAATTCCCTTTTCCTTGCGCTCTGCCTGACATGCCTCACAGGCGACGAGCTGCATTTCGTTCGCCGCCGCGGCATAAACAACAAAATCGTCCGGCAGGGCGATCATATCCGCGAACATCGAACTCACCGGAACTTCCTGTCTCGTATAAATGTCGAGCAGAAGGCCCAAATCCGTGACGTTGTCGCGCAGCATCTGAACAGTTTCCTTGACGCTGCCCATGGCGCCGCCAGGGATGAGTTCGATGCTGAGCTCCCCGTCGGTTGCCGCGTGCACGCGCTCGAAAAACGGGTTCAGCGCCTCTTCGTGCACCAGATGCGGTGCGGGTAGCGTGCTGCCGTAGGTGAGTTTGGTTTCCGCGCGGGTCACTGTGGCCGAAACGGCGACGATGGCGGCAGCGATTAGACCGGCAGATTTCATGGCGTATCCTCCCTAGCATAGCGTCGGACGCAGAACCTAGGTTCATTTGATGAACCAGATATTTTCCACATGAACCATGCTAGACGTATTATCTTTCTTGAGTCAATCATGAGGGCAAGAGCCATTTGGCTCATACGTTGAACCACGGAGATCCTTCATGACCGACCCCACTTCCGTTCCCCCCTTTAACTGCGAGAAATCGCCCGCCATTGGCGCGAAGGGCGTGGCGGTGACAAATCATCCCCTGGCCTCGGCGGCGGCTATGGAAATTTTGGCGCTCGGCGGAAACGCTGCCGACGCCACGGCAGCCGCATTGTTCGCGCTGACCGTGGTTGAGCCGATGATGGTGGGCATTTTCGGCGGTGGCTGCGCAGTGATCCGCATGGCCGACGGTCGCGAGGCGGTGATTGACGGGCTCTGCACCGCGCCGCTGGGCTGTAAGCCGGATCAGTATCGCCCAATTTCGAATACCTGGCCCACCTACATGGAGACCGAGGGCCGAGAAAATCGCGTCGGTATCCGGTCGATCGCAGTGCCCGGCAATCTGCGCGCATGGTGCGAGATGCTCGGCGAGTTTGGCAAGCTCACCCTGTCCGAGGTCCTCGCCCCGGCGATCCGCCTCGCCGAAAACGGCTTCATTGTGACCCCTTACCTGGAAAACTGCATCGCCGAACATGTCGACGATTTGTCGCTCGATCCGGCGATCTCTGCGATCTTCCTGCCCGACGGCACGCCGCTGAAGGCTGGCGACCGCCTCATTCAGAGCGACTACGCCCGGACATTGCGCCGGATTTCGGCCGAAGGACCCGACCTACTCTATCGCGGTGATCTGGCCCGCGTGATCCACGACTTCATGCAAGGCGGCGGTGGTTATGTCACCGCCGATGATCTGGCCTCCTACCGCACCGAATGGCGCGAGCCCGTGCGCGGCACTTATCGCGGTGTCGACCTGATCGGCCCGCCTCCACCCTGTTCCGGCGGGGTTCACGTGATCCAGATGCTCAACCTGATGGAGGGCTACGACATCACCGGCAAGGGCTTCGGCACGCCGGAGACGGTGCATCTGGTGCTGGAAGCGCTGAAGATCGCTGCTGCGGACCGCCGCGCCACCACCGCCGACCCGGCTTTCGTGAATGTTCCCATCGAGCGGCTCATCTCGAAAAGTTATGCCGAAGAACGCCGCCCGGAAATCCGCCCCGACGCGGCGTCGGTTCACGTATCGAAAGTGCTCCTCCGCGAGTCCGACAACACCACCCATGTAACCATGGCCGACAGCGAGGGGAATGTCGTCAGTTCGACCCAGACGATCAATTCGCTCTTCGGCGCACGGGTCGTGATCCCCGGAACCGGGATCATCCCCAACAACTACATGTATCTCTTCGATCCGCACCCCGGCAACGCTCTTTCGCTGGAAGCAGGCAAGCGCATTACCTCCGGCATCTCGGCCTTCATCGCGCTGCGCGAAAACCGGCCCTATTTCGCGGTCGGCCTGCCGGGCGCGCATCGCATTCCTGCCTGCGTGTTTCAGGCGATCATGAACATTGTCGATCACGGCATGTCGCTGCAGCAGGCGGTCGAGGCGCCGCGCGTCTTCACGCAAGGCCAGGAGGCCGAGCTCGAGAAGGGCTTCGCCGCCGAAACCCGAGCGGCGCTGGCGGCCCTGGGACACGACGTGCAAGAGGTGCCCCACGTGGGCGGCGGCATGGGAATCATCGGCTTTCAGGAGAACGGCCTGATGGAAGGCGCAGCTTGCTGGCGCGCCGATGGCACGGTGATGGCGATCGGCGGCGGCCTTGCCCGGCCCGGCGTAAGCTTCTGGCCCGATCCCCACGGACGTTGACGGGATTCGATCGAAGTCATGAAGGCCCGGGAGAAGCCAATTCGAGCCAACGAGATCGAGCCTGCCAGCGCGCTACAAGCTGAGTTGCTGCGTCTGCCGCGGATCAGAACCCGGTGATCGCGCCGGCCCCAAGCCATTCAAATCTAATGAGCGACCTGAGACATAGGTGGCGATTCGTACCGGACACATGGCGATGGCGGTGGAAGAGGGCGTCGACGTCCACCACGGACTGAAGGTCTATTTCAACCTGACCAAGGAACAGCGTCTCGACGTTCAGGTGATCTCCAACACGAACATCTCGGTGCCCACAGACCTGCTCGACCGCATGTACGCCACTATGGAGGGCAAGGATCTCCGTGCCTGGTGTCAGAAGGTAGGGCTGCTCGAAAAAGGTCAGGATTTCGCAGACAGGAGCAAGCACGGTGCCCCCATGACGGTGAAGGAGGCGCGAACCTTCATCGCCAACTTCTGTCTAGGCAAGGCGATTCCGGCCGAGAAGTTCGAGTCGGTTGAGACGGTGCCCCAGGTCGTCGAGTCCGGCGAGCGCCACCCGGTCCTGTGGGAGGACACGGTCAAGAATAATCCGGACCTCTGGAGCGACCTTCAGCTTCTGGAGGCAGGGAAGCGGTTCGCGGCATGATCGCGGCGCAGGCAGAACATTTCCGGGACCCCAAGAGCAAGAAGCTCAAGGGCAAGCCGGATCAGATTCATAAGACGAAGAATATCGCGCTCCTTGCTGCATGGGCCTTCGTGGCGGGCGCCCTGCAGGGCAACCAGCAGCGTCTGCAGCGGCACTATGGCCTGATCACGTCCAAGAGCAAGGACCCGCTCCGAGCCGACTTGCTGGTCAAGGAGCGACACACCACCGACGCGGACAGCTACCGAGGACTTGGCTTCCGCTCGGACGCCAAGGAGCGAGGTCGTTTCACTCAGTTGTTCTGGCTGCAGGCTGAGAAGGGCTCAGGGTTCACCTCCGCGATGATCGATTCCGCGATCAAGGGATACGAGGCGAAGCGCGCCCAGCTCGTTTATCAGGAAAGCAACTCGATGACGCCATGAACGCGATCCTGATGGGTGTCGACGCCCTCTACCGAGTAGCGCTGAGCAAGCCGCTGCCCTACGCAAAGAAGGGCCTCGACGGTGGGCTGTCAGTCTAGGCCGTCGTCAGGGCGGTCAAGCACCAGTTCGGCCCTGCAGTTCCGGCAGTCCTCATGAGCCTCGGCCGCGCGGGCGTCAGGTGGTCGGCGAGGTCCGCCAACGCGACTTTCTGGAGCGCCAACTACTCTGAAATCTGCTTTGATTGAGAACGCCGGACGCCGCCGATTGCCGCCATGGATCAGGTTGACGGCGGCCGCCGCGTCTGTGGCGTGGCCCACGGCCTGGCGAGAAGGGCGGGCGGTGCACCGCGAACTCCCAGAATACGTTGTGGCCGGTATTCTCCGCCACAACGATGCCAAACTCGCAGGACTCCTAAAGGGCCGGCACATCGTCGAAGGGCAGCTCGGCGATGTGCACTTCGCCGGTTTTAAGCGTAGCGAGCCGCGCCTGTGGCTCCGGCTCGACTATGATGACCGAGCCCTTCATGTAGAACGGCCCTTGTTCTCCGCGAGCTTGCCGAAAATTCACGTGGTCCGGGTTCTTTTCCAGCACGATCTTGTCGCCCTTCGTCCAAGAGACGAACTTCCAGGGCCTAAGCCGCTTGCCGCTGTGGTGCCGAATCCTTCCGTATCCGCGTTGGAGTGGCAGACGGTCTAGGAGAAGCTGCCAGCCAGGAACGGGACGAGAGCCGCAAAGGGCTTTTCCAGCGTGATCTTCACCGCCAGCGGACCGATCGCCTCGGCACCTCTCACCGCCCCCCAGCTCGCATGTGTCACGCCGGGGGCTGTCGAGGTCGGAGGCCCGGTCGATCGTGTACTTCACCTCGTTGGCGTCGAGCGGCGTGCCGTCGTGGCGTTTAGTGTCGTCAAAGTGTGAAGACGTGCTCGGTGCCGTCCTCGTTCGCCGTCCAGGACTTCGCCAGATGGGGCAACACCGGTAGCCGGGCTTTCCGGCACGGCACTTGCATGTGAAGCCAGAGGCAGCATCAGTGGGGTATTTACCATGCAAGAAACCACGAAC
Organism: Chelativorans sp. AA-79; assembly: GCF_029457495.1. Classification (NCBI taxonomy): domain Bacteria; kingdom Pseudomonadati; phylum Pseudomonadota; class Alphaproteobacteria; order Hyphomicrobiales; family Phyllobacteriaceae; genus Chelativorans; species Chelativorans sp. AA-79. The sequence goes on along the minus strand of NZ_CP120361.1, from coordinate 279,378 downwards.
GCGCGCGTCGAGGGCGACTCGCTCTTTCCCATCGTGCTTTCGATCGTCGCTGCAGCGGCGACCGGCGTGCTCTGGGCCTACGCGAACCCTATTCAACTCGTCCCGGGCGTCATCCAGTGGCGAATCTTTGCTTTCCTGCCGCCGCTGGTGGGCATTTTGCTCGGCTGGAAGAGCGGCTTCATCTGCGGCTATCTCGGCACGATCGTCTGGTCGCTTCTTGCAGGCACCTTCATTCCCGCCCACTCGCTCATCGTAGATGGCATAATGGTGGGTCTGACCGGCCTTCTGCCGGGGCTGATGTTCGACCCGGCGAAGACGACGTTCGACCGTATCGCACTGGTGAAAATTGCGGCAGTTTGCCTGATCGTTGGTCTCGTGATGGTGGTTGCCGTCTCCGCAAGCCTCGCCTTCCTGGGCATCTTTCCTTTCTGGTGGGCGGTGTTCTATCTGGGCCTGTCGGATATCGTGCCCATGATCATCGGCACTCCCCTTTTCGTCATCCCAGCGCTGAAAATCCTGAAGAACGCGCATCCAACGGGCTTCTCCCGGTTCTGAGCCGAAGCGGAAGAGGTGCTCACGCTCGAGAACGTGACGGTCGGCTTCGGCGAGGCAACGCCGGCGATTGCCGACACCAGCATGACGCTCGCCCGCGGCGAGCGTCTGCTCGTCTGCGGGGCCGGAGGGGCGGCCAAGACCACGCTACTCGCAGTGGCGGCAGGGATCATCCCCCGCCTCGTCAGGCCGGCGCGCTTCGCGGGTTCCGTATCCCTGAACGGCCGGCCGCTTGCGGCCCTTTCAAAGGATGAGCTCTTCACCAAGGCCGGCATCGTCATGCAGAATGTCGATGACCAGCTCTGGGATCTGGGCGTCGAGGACCTGATCGCCTTCCCCCTCGAAAATCGCGGCGTGGAGCAAAAGCGCTTACGTGAAAGGCTGGAGGTGCTGCTCGGCGCGCTCAAGCTCGACGCGCTCAGAGGGAGGCGGGTCCTCTCCCTCTCTGGGGGAGAGCGGCGGATGGTGGCAATTGCGGCAGCACTGGCCGCCACGCCCGCCCTGCTCATCCTGGACGAGCCCACCACGGGCCTGGACCCGGCCGCGCGCCAGCGGCTGGGGCGGGTCCTTGCAGCACTTGCCGCCGACGTGCCTTCGCTGCTCGTGGCCGAACAGGATCCCGGCGCGTTCGAAGCGATCGCGCAAACCGTGCGCTTCCTGACGGCGGGCAGGCTCTCGCCGCCTGCCGCCGCCCACACCGTAATGGCCCAGCACGAGCCATGGCTCGAAGCGGGTGTCCTGCCGCCCCGGCGCCGAGCCGCCTACGCGCCCCGCCGTTCGCCCGGTCGTACGCTTCTTTCGGTTGCTGGACTTACGACGCGGCTTGCCCGCCGAGACGGCAGGCCGGTGCTGCGGGACGTTTCCTTCGAACTCCGCGCTGGCGAGGCGGTCGCGCTGGTGGGGCGCAACGGCGCCGGCAAGACGACGCTGTTTCAGTCGATTCTCGGCCTGTCCAAGGTGGCAAGCGGCTCCGTTGCAATCGGCGGAATGCCCGCCGATGGCTGGACGGTGGCACGGCGCGCCCGCGCGATTGCCTATCTTCCGCAGAACATGCGCCGCATCCTTTTCAACATGACGGCGCTTGAGGAAGTGGTCTTCGCAATGACCGCGGGAACTCTGGCCAGCGAAGCGACCATGAAGACGGCGCGCGATGCGCTTGAGAAATACGGGCTCGGCACGCTCACTGAAGCCAATCCCTTCGGGCTTTCGGTGCGGCAGCAGGCATTGCTGGGCCTCGCCTGCGCCGACGCAGCGCAATCCCCGGTGGCGATCCTCGACGAACCGCTGCTCGGCCGCGACCTTCACGGCCGCCGCATGCTGGACCTCTTCCTGGATTCCATGCTGTCGTCGGGGCGCGCCCTCATGCTGATCTCGCACGATCTGGACCTGGTCGAGGAGGCCGCCTCGCGCATGCTGATCCTGGAGGACGGCGGGATCACCTATGACGGAACGCCGCGGGAAGGTTGGACATCGAAGGCGTTTTTCGAGCTTGGCTGGGCCGTGCCTTCGGTGCTGTCCGCAGAGGCGGCCGCATGAAGAGGGTGCATGAGCTCAACTTCTTCGTGAAGCTGGCTGCGGCCTTCGCCGTCATGCTCGCAGCCTGGCTCATGCCGGACTGGCGCTTCGGCCTGCTTCTGGCCGGATTCTCCATCGGCTTTCTGCGGCTGGCGCGGGTGTCCGGGCTGCGCGGCTATCTCAAGGGAGCAGGCCTGCTCGTTCTCCTGGTCATGACGAGCTGGATCGCCAACCTCCTGCTGCAAGGCCAACCGCTTGCCGCAGCTCTGCCGATCGCGGCGAGCATGGCGGCGCGCCTGCTCACCACCACCGCGGCGTTCTACTTCGTGATGGAGACGAGCACCCCGGGCTCCATCCTGGCGGCGGCCAGCGCCGCGCGTCTTCCGCCGATGGCAACGCTGGTCCTGTCGCTCACATTCGGGGTCATCCCCATGCTGCGCGAGGATCTCGAGCGCATTGCGGATGCGCAGCGCGCCCGCGGCATGGAGATCGATGATGTGCCGTTGCCGGTCCGGCTGCGCTTCGCGCTGGCGCGGGGAATCCCGCTTCTCGTGCACGCCATCCGCATGGCGCACGCCATCTCGCTCTCCCTTTCCATCTATGGGTTCGACATGCACCGCAAGCGCACGACATGGCGCAATGTGGGGCTATTGGTCGAGCCGCGCCTCCCCAGCCAAGGATCAGCAGAATGAACAATCCCTCGCCGGTCACCCGGCAGACATGGCAGGTCGACGTCGCCGGGCTGACCGTCGAGCTGCCCATCGTGGCCATCAAGCCCGACTTCGCCATTTCGCTGATGATGGTCGTCGATCTCGGTGTGAAATTCGGCGAGCATGTCGGTCGCAAGCTTGCCGAAAAGCTCGGTCCGCTAAAGCCCGACGTGGTGGTGGGTGCTGCCACGCTCGGTATTCCCGTCGCCATCGAAGTGTCGCGCGCCCTTGCTCTCGATTCGTATGTGATCCTGCAGAAGTCGCCGAAAATCCATCTGGGGGACGCACTCGTCCAGCGCATCTCCTCCATTACATCGAAGGGCGAGCAGCGCCTGCTTCTCGACCGCCGCTCGATACCGCTGCTTTCGGGCAAGCGGGTGGTGGTGGTTGACGACGTGGTCGCCTCGGGGTCGAGCCTGAAGGGCTCCATCGAGTTGGTGCGCAGCGCGGGGGCGAATGTCGTGGGCTCCGGCGTAATCCTTACGGAAGCACGGGATTGGCAGACGATGCTTGGGGAGGACCGCGCATTGATCCATAGCTTGGCCCATATTCCGCAGTTCGCGCCGGGTCCGGACGGATGGACGCCGATTCCGGAGACGTTTCTCTAGAGCGGTTCCGGTTGTGTCTGAATCGAAGGGGGATTCCGATTTCGGAGGTTTTGTGATTCAAGATGCTGGCTGGAGTGGAGGCCAGCATGGGATGACGCGACCTCTTTCGAATGATCTGCGTGAACGTGTTGTTGGGGCGGTCGAGGCCGGCGAGAGCTGCCGGTCGGTGGCGGCTCGTTTCGGCGTTGCCGTCTCGTCGGCGGTGAAGTGGTCTCAGCGCTACCGTGCGAGCGGGTCTGTGGCGCCGGGCAAGATGGGCGGGCACCGCAAGCGCGTGCTGGAGCCGCACCGTGCCTTCATCGCCGAGCGGATCAGCCAGACGCCGCATCTGTCGCTGCACAAGCTGAAGGAAGAGCTGGCGGCGCGCGGCGTGAAGGTGTCGCACGATACGGTGTGGCGGTTCCTGCGCCGCGAGGGGCTTCGGTTCAAAAAAACGCTGTTCGCCCTTGAGCAGGCTCGTGCCGACATCGCCCGCCGGCGGCAACGCTGGCGTTCTTGGCAGTCCGGTCTCGATCCGACACGGCTGGTGTTCATCGACGAGACCTGGATCAAGACCAACATGGCGCCGCTGCGGGGCTGGGGACCACGCGGCAAGCGCCTGCGCGGCTTTGCCCCGCACGGCCACTGGCGCACGCTGACCTTCCTCGGCGCTTTGCGCCATGACCGGCTGACGGCGCCTTGCGTCTTCGATGGACCGATCAACGGCCAGTGCTTCCGCGCCTATGTCGAGCAGCAGCTCGTGCCGGTGCTTGAACCGGGCGACATCGTCGTCATGGACAATCTCGGCTCACACAAGTCGGCCGCCGTCCGGCAGATGATCAAAGCCGCCGGCGCAAGGCTCTGGTATCTGCCCCCATACTCGCCCGACCTCAATCCGATCGAGCAGGCCTTCGCCAAGATCAAGCATTGGATGCGCGCGGCTCAGAAGCGGACCATCGAGGAGACATGGCGGCACATCGGCGGCCTCGTCTCCTTAATCCAGCCCAGTGAATGCAGCAACTACTTCGTCAATGCAGGATACGCTTCCGTCAAAACCTGAAAGGCTCTAGTCATCGCGCATACAATCGATCGAGCCGAACGGCGCGCCCGATCAGGATCAGTGCAACGACGGTGAATGCGATCAGCAGTGCGGAGATCGCGTGCGCAGTCGGCTCGAGGCTGAAGGTGGAATCAGCGTAGATGCGGACGGGCAGCGTGGTGAGCCGCGCCGTGGTGACGAAGCTGGTGACGGTCACCTCGCCGAAGCTCAAAAGGAATCCCACCATGCCGGCGGCGAACAGCCCGGGTGCCAGCGCCGGCAGCGTCACCAGCAGGAAAGTCCGGGCCGGATTGGCGCCAAGGCTCGCTGCCGCTTCCTCCAACGCGCGGTCGAGCGCCATCACCGATGCGGTGAGAAGGGTGATCGCAAAAGGCAGGATCACCACCACGTGGATCGCCATGAGGCCGATGAACGGCGGGATGGCGACATAGATCTGCAAGAGCCGCAGCATGCCTACCCCGATCGCGATGCCCGGCAGCGACAGCGGCAGGAGCCAGAACACGAGCAGCACCGAGCGCCCCCTGAACGGATGGCGCGCGAGCGCGAATGCGGCGGGCAGCGCCAGCGCCAGCGCAACGACCATCGAGGCCAGCGCAAGCCGCATCGAAACCCAAAACGAATCGGCATAAGCCCCGCCCCACAGCACCGCCTCGTACCAGCGCAGGGTGAAGCCGCGGAAACCGGAGGCGGTCGCCTGCGGAACGTCGTTGAAGCTCTGCACGCAGACGAGCACCAGCGGCAGAAGCAGCAGCAGCAGGGCCGCGGCGAGCAACAGCCATGAGATTGGTCGTCCGACCACGTCTATGACGGCAAGCACGGCTTTCGGAGGTGTGACCGGGCGGCTTTTCCTGCCCGATGTCCACGGCATGAGCCGGCCGATGAGAAAAGAGGTGAGCGCGGCGAAGGCAAGGCCGATCGCGGTCATCATCAGCGCGAGCGCCGCAGCCATCGGAGCATTGAGGTAGTTGATCGCCTCCTGCACGACCAGCATTCCGGTGGTCCACACCTTCTTGCCGCCGAGCAGCGTCGCCGAAACGTAGGCAGTGGTCGACGTCAGGAAGACGATCACGATGCCGGCCCTCAAGCCGGGCAGGGAAAGCGGCAGGTCGACCGTCAGGAAGCGGACGGCGGGCGAAGCGCCCAGGCTCTCGGCCGCCTCGTGCACGCGGGGCGACGTGTTCTGCAGGCTGTCGTAGAGCGCCAGCACCATGAACGGCATGAAGACCTGCGCCAGCGCTATGGCGACTGCCCCGTGGGTGAACAGCATGTTGCGCATGGGCGGCAGGCCGACGAGCCCGGTGACGGAATTCAACAGCCCCTCCGGCGCAAGCAGCAGGATGATGCCCAGCGAGCGCACCACGACATTTGTGAGCAGCGGAATGAGGATCACCGAAAATGCCAGCGGCCGCCATTTCGCGGGCATGCGCGCCAGCCAATAGGCGAGCGGGTAGGACAGGACGATGCAGATGGCTGTGACCCCGAAGCCGAGCAGCATGGTCTCGCGGATGACGCGGGAATAGAACGGATCGGTGGCGATCACGGTGAACTGGGCAAGCGAAGGCCTCTGGAGCAGCGGTCCAAAGGGATCGGCCACTTCGTGCAGCGACAGCATCGCCACGACCAGCATCGGCGCGGCGAAACTGAGGAGCAGGCAAAGGGTGACCGGCGCCGCGAGCGCCGGTCCGAGCCAACGGTTCATCCCGCGATCTCGCGGTCGAAGCGCGCCTGCCATTTCGGCAGGCCGGCGGTCACGACGTCCCAGTCGAAGTCGACCAAGCGGTCGACCTGGTCGCCGATGATGAGCTTCGGCTTCAGATCGTCGGGGATGGTGAGGTTGCTCACGGTCGGCGAATAGTAGATTTCGCGCGCATAGGCGAGCATGCAGTCCTCGCTCAGGTGCAGGTTGATCCACTCCTCGGCGAGCTTCTGGTTGCGCGAGCCTTCGGTGATGCAGGCGACGTTCATCGTCACCGCCTGGCCTTCGACCGGATCGGCGATTTCGATATTGGGATTGCGCGTCTCGGCATAGGAGCGCGTGAAGCTGCCGAACTCGATCGACAGGTCGCAGATGTCCTGGTCGAACATCTCGAAGAGCTGCGCCTGGCTAGACTGTATCGCGGCGAGCGGCTTCAGTTCCTTGATCTTCTCGAAGGCGATCTCGACATTGTTCTCGTCGCCGCCCCAGGCGCGCGCGGCCATCATCAGCGCCGATATTCCCTCGGCGCCGCCCATCAAGGGCCAAGCGATGCGACCCTGCCACTCGGGATTCCACATGTCCTTCCAGGAGGTGATGGGTGCGGAGGCCCGCGTCTTGTCATAGACGATCGTGCAGGGATTGAAGGCCACTCCGTAGCCGCCCAGGCGAGCAAGGGGATAGAGGTTCTCGAAGTTCTCGACGGCCGGCGTGGGCGCCTGGGTGACACCGTCCCGGACGGCTTGGCGGCTTTCGTAGATGTTGAGGTAGATGACGTCGAAGCTTGGGCGCCCGCGCTCGGCATAGGCGCGGGCGCGGCGCTCGCCGGTGCCGCCCAGCACGTAGCTGATCTTGCAGCCGTATTTCTCCACGAGCGCAGGTTCGATATGCGCCTTGACGATGCGCTCCTGGGCCCCGCCCCAGACACCGACCACCAGTTCGTCGCCCGGCTTGGGCTGCGCGACGGCGGGACGCACGAAATGGTAGGGGGCAGTCAGGCCCGCTCCCAGGATGAGCTTGTTGACGGTTCGGCGTGAAACGGTCATGCGCGGTGCTCCTTGTGCGAATGGATGAAGGTGGTCCCGCCGGACAAGGACTGGATCCTGCACGCCGTCCCGACGGGTGGCGGCGGCAGGTCTGAAGGCAGGAGGAGGCGGATGGTGCCCGCGGCCGATTCGATGTCGGCCTCGTAGACGTCACCCAGATAGCCGGTGCTGACGAGCGTGCCCGTGAGCGAAAGCGGGCCCGGCTCGTCCGATACACGAAGCCTGGCGGCGCGAAGCACCAACCGATCGGCACCTTCGGGCGCGCCGGCGCAGGTCAGGCCCGGTGCGTGAAAAACACCGTCGCGGCTCACACCCTCGATCACCGTCCGCGAACCGAGGAAGGAGGCCGTAAAGGGCGAGGCAGGCCGGTCGCAGAGCTGCTCCGGCCGCCCCGTCTCGGCGATCGCGCCCTTGTTCATGACCACGATGCGGTCGGCGATCGCGAGGGCCTCCTGCTGATCGTGGGTTACGAAAATCGTCGTGATCGCCAGCCGCTGTTGCAGCGCGCGGATTTCGGCGCGCATGTCGGCTCGCAGATGCGCATCGAGATTGGAGAGCGGCTCGTCGAGCAGCAGCACTTCGGGTTCGATGACCAGGGCCCTTGCCAATGCCACGCGCTGTTGCTGCCCGCCAGAAAGCTGACCGGGATAGCGCTCCGAGAGGTTACCAAGGCCCACCGTGTCAAGAACGGCCCGCGCGCGCTCGCGCAGCTTCGCGGTCGGCACGTGGCGCATGCGCAGACCGAATCCGACATTGTCCAGCACGGTCAGGTGGGGAAACAGCGCGTAGGATTGGAAGACCACGCCGATATTGCGCTTGTGCACCGGCTGCCGCGTGATGTCGCGGCCGTTGAGCACAACCATGCCGGAATGCGGCTTCACGAAACCGGCAATCATCCTCAGCGTCGTGGTCTTGCCGCATCCGGAAGGTCCGAGCAGCGAAACCAGTTCGCCCTTCAGTACCTCGATGGTGACACCGTCGACCGCACGCGTGTCGCCGTAGATGGCCGTGACGTTGTCGAGCGTCAGATACGGGTTAGACGGCATCGGCATCAGGCGTTTCCTCGGACAGGATGGGCAGGTCGATCCGCGACGGCCGCATGGCGCCGTGGCTGATTTGCAGCGTCACGGGCGCGGCGCCCATGCCGGAGGCCGGATGGATGTCGAAGGCCGGCCAGCCCCCGCCTTGAAGCGACAGCCTTAGCGCGCATCCGGCGGGCACCGTGGCGCAGGTGGCGTTGAGCGCGATCGCGATTTCCTGTGATCCGCCGGCATGGCTGCGCGCATAGCCGGTGGCGAGCACGAACGCTCCTCCCTGCGGGTGGACCAGCGACAGGCGCGCGCTGAGGTCGAAACCCGGCTCGGCCGTGGCTACCTGGATCGCGGCTTTCGCCTCGCCGGCCAGCAGCACCGTCTTTTCGAAGGGCGGCGTGGTGTAGACGGCCACGTCGGCCCGGTCGTCGGCCGCGCGCGGATCGGCGAAGCCGTTGGGCGTGCCCAATGCCCCGCCCACCATCGGTGCCGGCCTCGTCGGGTCGTGCACAAAGAGGTCCTCGCCGGGCTCTCCGGGTTCGCGCGCCAGCCTGCCGTCGCTCACCAGCGCGGCCGCAAGACCCGACGAGGCGAGAAAGAAGGAGGTCGAAGCGGCCGCCGGCCGATGCGGAAGCGTCAGCCAGCGCCGCCGGCCCATATCGAACATCTGGGCAGACGGTGGCCGCTCCCCTTGTCCCTTGAGGTAGAAGTCGAAGAAGGCGAGCTGGGCGCGGTCGACCGAGAACTCGGCCGCCGCACCCATGTCTGCCGTTCCGGCAGAGCGGTTCCACGGTAGGTGCGCCCACGGGCCGACCACCAGATGTGCGGTCTGGGGGCTTTTCGCGCGGAACGCCGCATCCGCGGCAAGCGTGCCGCCGAGGAGGAAGTCGTTCCAGCCGCCGGTGTGCAGCACGGGTATATCGAGGGGATCGTCGGCAAGAAGCTGCGATGGGGCTATGCGCGCCCAATAGGACGGATCGTCGGCCAGCCATGCGGCCAGATGCGACAGGTCCGGCCGGGCGACGAGCAGCTCGCGCAGCCGATCATGGCCGCAGGGACCGGAGAGCGCGGCATGGGCCTCAAGATCGCCGGCGCGCGCAGCCTTGAGCTTCGCCATCTGCACCGCCCAGCCGACATTGTTCTGTATGCGGAAGGCCCCGCCTTCATAGGCCCAGTCGTCGCGCAGCGACCATCCGCCCATGGCGGGTGCGAGCGCGTCAGGACGTCTGCCGCCCCCTGCCAGCGCCAGATATTGCGTCACTGCCTGGTAGCTGAACCCGTAGAGCCCGATGCGGCCGCTCGAATAAGGAAGCTCCGCAGCCCAGTCGAGCGTGCGCACGCCGTCCGCCGCCTCGTTGACGAAAGCCTGGTAGTCGCCGCCGCTGTCTCCGCAACCGCGCACGTCCTGCACGACCACGATATAGCCCCGCGCCGCGTACCAGGCGGGATGCGCAAACACGACCGTGGATGCGATGGCGCGGCCATAGGGCTGGCGCATCAGGAGGACCGGATGGTGGCCGCCGCTTGGCCGGTAGATGTCGGCGACGAGCACCGCCCCATCGTCCAAACCCAACTCCGCGCGCTCGGGGCCGATCACGGCGAAGCGTGGCGGAGAGGCAGTGTTCACCTCACGCGCCCCCGAAGGCGGTTTTCCGGGTCATGCCGTCCAGCGGAAAGTCCAGCACCTCCTGGAAGAGACGGACAAGACCTTCGGCACAACGCTCCACGACGATCCGTCCGCGGTCCGCGTCGGCGGCCGAGGCATTGCCGCAGGCGCCCCAAGGCTGCACGTCCTGCGTCTGCCAGCCGTAGCCGACGAGCGCGCCCTCGGGCATCAGCAGGCCGCCCTTCTTCTCCATCTCCACCGAGACCGGCACGAAATCCCGTGCGTATTCCATGTCGATCAGATCGCGATGCAGATGGAGCATCAGGCTTGTTTCCATCTCGCCGCCGTGGATGCCGTGCTTGCGCTCGTGCGCGCTGAACAGGTCCGAGATGTCGGCGCCGCTGTAAGCCCAGGCGCTGACGGCGAACATGCCGAGCTTGACCCTGAGCTCACGGCAGATGATCTCCATCACCTGCGGCTGACCGCCATGCGAATTGATGAACACGATCTTGCGGCAGCCGGCGCGGTACACGCTTTCGGCGATTTCGTACCAGACACGCGCCAGCGTTTCGTAGCTGAGCGTCAGAGTGCCGGGATAGGCGATGTGCTCCACCGACTTGCCCACTGCCTGCATGGGAAGCACCAGCACCGGCATGTCCGCCGGCATCAGCTCGACCGTGCGCGTCAGGACCCCGGCGTTGATCGCGGCATCGACCTTGACCGGCAGGTGCGGCCCGTGCTGTTCGACCGCCGCGACGGGCAACACCGCCACGACCTTCGACATGTCCAACTCGGCGAAGTCCTTGGTGGTATGGTCCCACCACCAGTGCGATTTGAGCTGCATTCGAAATCTCCGGTCGTGTCAGAGCCCTGCCCGGGCGCGGGCAGTGAGCTCGGCCTTGGCGATCTTGCCGGTCGGCGTCATCGGCATCTCGGCAATTGCGACGATCTCGAGCGGTGCAAGGTCGTAGCTCACCGTCCCGGCGATCATCCGCTTGAGCGCGTCCGCATCGACCGCCGCCGCTGTCTCCACGAAGGCCACCGGACGGCTGCCGAGCGCTGGATCGGGCACGCCGACCACCGCGGCGCCGGCGATGTCGGGATCGGTGCAAAGCGCCTCCTCGACATCGCGCGGATACCAGTCCTGCGCGCCCACTTCGATCAGCTCGGAGCGGCGGCCCCGCATGGTGACCTGCCCCTCTGCATCCATGGAGCCGAGGTCGCCGGTCCACAGCCATCCGTCGCGCAGCGTTTCCGCGGTCTTCTCGGGACGCTGCCAATAGCCGACCATGAAGCCGCCGCGCAGCGCGATTTCGCCCACGGCGCCAACGGGCAGTTCGTTGCCGTCCCGCCCGAGAATGCGCACCTCCTTGTCAGGCAATGGCGGGCCCACGCGGCGCGTCTCTTGATCCCGCGGGCCTATTTCGGGAAAGCCGAGCGCGACGAAACCGCCGAGCTCCGACTGGCCGTAGCTCTCGACGAGCGGAATCCCCAGCGTCTGCTGGAAAGCCGCCTTGAGCTGCGGCGGCACCGGCCCGCCGCCGGACAGGCCCAGCCGCAACCGGCCTGGCTTTCGGCCGCGCAGCGTCCCCTGGACAAGAAGGTCTTGCAGGATCGGCGGGTTGGCGATCAGCATGGTCGCCTGCCGTACCTCGATCGCATCGTATCCGGTCTCGGCCGTCCAGCGGCCCATCACGTTGATCGACGCACCACGGGAAAGCTGCGGCAAGAGATTGCCGACGAGCTGATAGGAACTCGAAAGCGCGCTCGGGCCGAAGGATATGTCATCGCCGGTGATGCGCAGCCGTTCGGCAATGCAGCGGCAGGCCCGCACGGTAGGCTCGTGCGCTAGGCACGCACCCTTCGGCTTGCCTGTCGTCCCGGACGTATAGGACAGGTGCGCAATCGCCGTTTCGTCTGAAGGATCGGCCGGCGCAGGCAGTCCGGCCGCCATGAGCTCGGGGAGGCCGTGCGCACCGTCCTGCGGACCATCCATGCAAACCAGCGCCTTGACCGAGGAAACACCGGCTGCGGCACGGCGCACCGCATCAACCATATCGTGGGTGTAGATGACCACGCTCGGCTCGTGGTCGGCGAAATAGTAATCGAGCTCGTCGACGAATTTCACATTGACCAGCCCCGCGATTGCGCCAATCCGCCAGCACCCGAGCATGGCGACAAGGTAGTCGAGCCCGTTATGCGCGAAGATCGTGACGCGGTCGCCTTTGCGCACGCCGAGCTCGTGGAGAGCGCCGGCCATGCGGTCCATGGCAGCGGCCGCTTCCGCATAGGTGAGCCCACGGCCGCGGTCCACCCAGAAGAAGCAGGGCTTATCCGGAGTTCGGTTGGCGCCATCCAGCAACAGTGTGTGCATGAGCATCGCGCAGGATTCCCTTCGATCGGTCAAGAATTCGGGCTGATCGCCTAAAATTTAGGCGTCCATCGTTTCTGCAATGATAGTAGGCAGGAACGGGCTCGCCGCGTAAGAGCAGCTGCGACATACCTGTTATTACCGATCGCTTATGACCTAGCAGTCTCAAGGGGTTGCGTCATCCTTCCGCGCAATGTGCCGGCAATTTCCGCGCTGTGCAGCGCAAGGTCGAAGCGCTTGGCGGCACTCTTGACGAGCCCGCGCAGCCATCGATTGTGGGCGCTGAAATGCGCGCGCTCGTGCCATAGCATGTAGAGATTCATCTCGCCGAACTCCGCAGGCGCCTCGATGAGGCGGAGCTGCCCCGGGGGCGATGCGGCGATGATCCGCTCGGCATAGGGACGGGCCGTGGTGAACAGCAGGTCGGTTTCCGCAAGCACCGCCGGGATCAGTGAATATTCCGGCACCGACATGGCGATGCGGCGCTGCACGCCAAGCTGATAAAGGCGGCCATCTATCGGACTGAACGCAGCGCTCGTGCCCGGCGTGGGCGAGACGTGGTCAAATCCCAGATAGGCCTCCAGCGGGATCGGCCCCGGCCCCAAAAAGGAATGGTCAGCGCGCGCCACGCAGGCGATGCCGCAGTGAAGAAGCGCCGAATGCCGCAGGCTTGGCGTGGGTGCCGGCCAGTTGCCGATGACGATATCCACCCGCCCAGCGCCCAATTCCTGCTGCAGGTCGGAGTTGGGGGAGGGGGCGAAGAAGTCCACCGCAATCTGTGGCGCCTCCCTCCTTATCCGCTCGCCGATCGCCGGGATCAGGAAGATGCCGAAGCAGTTGACCGCCGCGATGCGGATGCGGGTCTGGGCGGTGCGCGGATCGAAGGTCGAGGCCGGCAACAATGCCTCGGAGAGGCCGCCGAGGACCATCTCGATAGCGCGCCGCACCTCTTCGCCGCGCTCCGTCAGCACGAGCATGTGGCCGCTGCGCACGAGCAGCGGGTCGCCGAATACATTCCGCGCCTTCTTCAGGCTCTGGCTCACCGCCGGCTGCGTCTGCCCCAGAAACACGGCCACCCGCGAAACATTGCGCTCACTCAAGAGCAGATGCAGCGTGCGGAGCAGCCGGACGTCAATGGTGGGATTAAGATGCGCGAACATGGCGCTACCTCTCTGATTGCAACCTCCCCTTCGGTTGCCTCTGGCCTAGTGCCAAACAAGTAATGCAAATATCGCGCCAGTCTTTGAACCAGGAATGCCGCTGCCCCTTGACCTGCATCAGGCGTGCATAATGGCCAGGCCTCCGGCGTTCCTGCCTCCAACAAGCGGGCGAAGAACCGAAGCACCTTGGATGCTATTCTCGAGGCCGCTTGACGGAAGCGTGGGCGGCGATCGCGCCTACGCAAAGGACCGACACCAGAAAGGTTTGCGCCCGACATGGCGTAGATCGTCGGCGAGGCGCCGGAATTCATCTTGCCGAAGAGGACGACCGGCAGTGTGTTCTGTCTGCCCGCGAGATAGAAAGCGCGGGTGAACTCGTTGAGGGACAGCAGGAACGAAAATACGAAAGCGCTGACAAGGCCGGGCCGGATCAGCGGCAGGATGATGTCGCGGAACTGCCTCCACCGGCCGGCGCCGAGATCCGCGGCTGCCATGAGAAAAGAGCCGCGCACCGCCGCGAAGCTGGTCAGGATGACGATGAACGCGAAGGGCATCGCCCATAAAAGATGCCCTGCCATCACGGTGAGGCCCGAAGCCTTGACCCCGACGCGGGTCATGATGACCGAGAGGGCAAGCCCTTGGATGACGCCCGGCACGAACATCGGAAGAATGACGATCAGGAACCACCTGGCGCGGCGGATATGCAGCTCGACATAGGCGAGAGCCGCGAGCAGGGACAGCAAGGTGGCGGCCAGCGCCGTTCCCGTCGCAATCGCAACCGACTGCCAAAGTGCCGCGAGCAGCGCGCGTTCGCCCGCCAGCGCGGCATACCATTTCAGCGTCGCTTCCGACGGGTAGGGCGAGCGGGGCTGGAGGGACGGGCTGAACGAAATGCCGAGCAGGTAGAGCGGCGGCGCGTAGATCGCCACGAAGCCGAGGACGGTGATCGTCCAGACCACCAGCCGCGGGATAGGCTCGTCACGGATCGTCATTGTTTCCGATCCTCGAACAGGCGCGCCAGACCGTCCAGTTGCCAATCAGCACCAGGCCGAAGATGATGACGAGGACAATCGTCGAAATGGCGAAGGCGAGCGGATAGTTCGCTACCCGCATCACGTCGTTGATCATCACCGATATCACGCTGGCGCCGGCGCCGCCCAGCATCTGCACCTCGGTCGACGATCCCGCGACCATGACGAACACGAAGAGAAAGCCGGCGAAGACGCCGGACAGGGTGAACGGCAGAAGCACGGTTCGCAACACGGTCCAGAAGCCCGCGCCGAGGTCGCGCGCCGCCGCAAGGACGATCGGATCGACCCGCTGCATGGCCAGGATGAGAGGGAAGGTGGCAAAAGGCAGGTAGGAGGCGACTAGGCCCACGATCACCGCAAAGTCGCTGAACAGCAGCCAGTCGATCGGCGCCGATATCAGCCCGACGTCCTGCAGCAAGGTGTTGATAATGCCGGTCCGGCCAAGCACCAGCCGTCAGGAGAAGGAGCGGATCAGATAGGAGGTGAAGAAGGGGATCGTCATCAGCGCCAACAGCACGACGGCGAGCCGACGGCCGGCGATAAAATGGACTGCATAAGCAGTCGGATAGGCGAAGAGCAGGCAGATCGCGGCCGTGAGGAATGCCTTGAGCAGGGTCGACAGGATGACGGTCCAGCGGCCGGCTGCGGGAGTAGGGGTCGTCTCGGGTACAATTTCGGGCTGGAGCTCGCATTCTGGAGCTGGATTGTCGACCGCCTAAGAGCAGGCAAAAACCGCGACTTCACGCCGGGGTGGATGCGCTATCTGGTGACCATGCGGTAACCCTGATCCCTCGATGCAAGATCTCGAATTATGATCTCAACCGCCCTGAAAACACGAAAGCCGCGGCGTTCCGCGGCTTTGAGTCTTAAAGATTTTGGAGCGGGCGAAGGGATTCGAACCCTCGACCCAACCTTGGCAACCCATTGATTCTGCTTAACTTTCTGTCCCACAGAGTAACTTCTTCATGCCAAAACTGATTGTCGTACCTCCGGGGAGCGGACACGATTCGTTCCGTGGGGTTCCACTGAAAACCGGGCCTTTTGGCTCCCCGTGGAAACCCCGGAAAAATCGAATCGGACCTCTTTGCCACATCGGGGGAGCAATGGCTACGACAAACAAGAAGCGGCTGACCAATCAGGTGCTGGAGCGGATGAGCCCGCCCAAGGCGGGGCGGCTGGAGATGGGCGATGAGCTATGCCCTGGGCTCGTGCTGCGGGTTACCGAACAGGGTGCGAAATCGTTCTCGGTCATCTACCGCGTACTCGGCGAGGGCGGCGAGACGGAGAGTGGTCGACCGCTGGCGGGCAAGCAGCACCGCATCACGCTGGGCAAGTGGCCGGTCCTCAGCCTCGCAAGCGCGAGGGACCGGACGCGGGCGATCATCGCCAAGGCCAATGAAGGGATCGACCCAAGGGCGGAGCTTATCGAGGCGGTGAAGGAGCGGCGGGCGAACACCTTCTCCGCCGTGCTCGACCGTCATGTGAAGCAGGACGCGATGCGCACCATATCGAGCTGGCAGAACGTCGAACGGGTGCTTCGCCTGCATGTCGTGCCGCGCCTGGGCGACAGGCCGATTGCCGACATCCGCCGCTCGGAGGTCCACGAGATCATGGACGATCTTGTTGCGAGTGGCCGCATCGGCACGGCGCGCGAGGTGCGCAAGCAGATGTCGCGCATCTTCAATTGGGCGGCGGATCGCGAGATCATCGAGAGCAACCCGCTCTCCGGCATGAAGCGTACGGACCTCGCCCGGAACACGGAGGCAGGCCGTGCGCTCACCGACGTCGAGCTACGCTCGATCTGGAAGGCTGCGGAGGACCTTCGCTACCCGTTCGGCTCGCTCTATCAGACGCTCATGCTGACCGGCCAGAGGCGGGCCGAGTGGGCCTTCTGCAAGCGCTCGGAGATCGACACGGAGAACCGCTGGCTCGATCTCGGCAAGGAGCGCTTCAAGAGCCGGCGCGAGCACATCGTGCCGATGTCGGAATTCGTCTGGGCGCTGTTCGAGACCTTTCCGGTATGGGCTGGCCGCAACGACTATTTCGTGTTCTCCTCGAAGCATGGAAGGGTTCCGGTCGCGGGCTTCTCGCAGGGCAAGCGGGCGCTCGACGCGGCGGCGCTCAAGCACCTGCGCGAGGAGACCGGCGACAAGACGGCTTCCCTCCAGCACTTCCGCATCCACGATCTGCGCGTGACCTGCGAAACGCGCCTTGCCAATCTCGGCTTTAATCAGGAGGTCCGTGACGCGGTGCTTGGGCACGCGCGGCCGGGGTTGCAAAAGATCTACAACAAGCACGATTATCTGAAGGAGAAGCGCGAGGCGCTACAGGCGTATGGCGCGCACCTGATGGGGATTGTGCGGAAGTGACGGTGTCTATCCAAGCCGGTCTCGCCGAAGAGATAGCGAGAGACTACGGCCTCGATACGGAGCGGCTCCAAGGCGCGTTGGTTCAAGCTGCGCAAGCGCATCGCGATGTGCAGAATTTTTGGCTGTGGCGTGAGCGCTCGACTGGGCAGTCAGCAGATATCGAACCGACGCTTGCCGCCGTCCAGCGTGCCTTGCGGCTGTGGAGCGAAGTGCCGGCCGAATTGCACCGCGACGTTGCTTTCTTCCAAGACCCGTCCGACCAGAGCGATCCCGTCGGCGCAAAGCTGCGCTTCGTGGCTGAACTATTGGAAGAGTACCGCGACCACTATCGGCGGCCTCGCGGCAATCCCGGCCGCTCGCGGACTGGACAGGCAGCCAACGACCTCGATCCCCTCAAAGCGTTTTGTGCCGTGCTGATCGATTTCTGGAGCATCGAAAAAGGAATGCCCTTCGGCCACGGCGTTGAACGTCAATATGACCTTGATGGTGTCGATCTCAGCGACGACAAATCAGCGCCGCGTGCGGCAGAGTCGTTGGCAATGCGTTTCCTCGAGCATGCGGGCGTCGCGCTCCACCCGATCAACTACACAATCTCGAATTTCGAGACTGTGGTGCGCCAGATCAAGAGAAACCCACACCGCCTTTAGGTGGGACTTAATCGGCCTGCTTTCGCCCGATTTAACCCACGCCCCGTGATCCACCCTCCCTGCTCGAATGGGCCTGCATGTAACCACATGGAGGACCCAGACATGCCGAACCGCCTACTCTCACTAAAGCAGGTCATGGAGCGCATTCCGCTCTCGAAGACCGAAATCTATCGGCGCATCCGCGATGGCCGATTCCCTCGACCAGTTCGCATCGGTTCCCATCGTATCGCCTTCGCCGAAGCCGAAATCGAGGAGTGGTTTGCCGACCGCCTCAATCATCGCGACGGCACTCCAAAGGCGGGGGAGTGACCGACATGAGCAACCATGATCTCCTGATCGACCTTGCCATGCAGACGCCCCCCTTTGTTCTCGTAGCGCGAAATCCGCTGCCTACATCGATTGAAGTACGGACAACAACCGCCGTGCGGTTCGACACGGTGGATGCTGCGGCGTCTTGGGTGTCGCGTGCAGAGCGCGCCGCCCGGAATCTCTACGTCGTTAGAAATCCTTGCGTAGATGGAAGGCTCTATCGACGGCGTTCCGATGGGGTGCGTATTTCCGCTGCAAGATGGGGCAATCCGCCTCTCATCGAGGATATTGCATCGATCGAGTGGCTGGTTATCGACCTTGATCCTGTCAGCGCAGATGGCGACCGCGCAGTTGATCACGCAAATGAACTGCTCGACCGCCTGCCTGTCGCCCTGCACTATCGAATGTTCAGCGGTCGGGGCGTCCAAGCCGCGCTCCGGCTGGCGGAGCCTGCCCACAGCGACAATGAAAAGCGTTTTCGAGCTGCGCTAGAATTGGCTGATCGCGTCAATACCTGGCTTCGCAATGAAGCCGACCCATCGCTGGTGACGGTTGACGACGTTTCAAACATCAATCGCTTTTCGCGTCTTTGCGGGACGATAAATCAAAAGACCGGCCTGCGCGCGACGTGGATTATGCCGCCTTGTCCTGACGCCGTGGTGGTTAGCCCCGAGACTGCCCTGCGGCATATCACTCCGACGCGAGCGCGGCACTGGCAGCGCGTCGCCATCGCTGACGGTGTTGATCCCTATGTTGCGGAAGCGGTACGCGAAATCGGCCGGCAGCCAAACGAGGCGGAGCTTGATTTGCTCCGGCAGATCGGAGCACATGACCGCAATCCCTCACCTCCTCTCTCCGAGGAATTTCAGCACCGCGCGGCTTCTGGCGAGGATTGGGCCGGGAACATCAACCCAGATCGTTCGGCTCGCATCATCTCGTTCGCGTCAGCTGCGCTGAAGGCGGGAGAGCCGATCTCGGCTATCGTGGCGGCACTTCTGGACCCCGAAAATGAAACCCTCAACGAGCACTGGCTGAAGCCGAAATCCGGCCGGCCAAATCCTCGGCGCGTTGCCTTTCGCGCAATCGCAAAGGCGATCATGGCCTTGGGATTGGAACGTTCAGAAGTGGAGGCCGGCCATGAGGACTTTTGAGAATCCTTTCGCCGGCAAAGCACGAGAGCTTCGCGGCAAGAGCCCGCTGGTGGGTAAGGCGCACGGAATAGTAGCGAAGCACTACCTAACCCACTTTCGGCCTCACCTCGTCTACTTTAACGACGAGTATTACGACTGGACCGGCTCAGGCTACCAGCTTCTTGATCCGAGGCAGGTTCACGCGGATTTGGTGGCAATATATGACGGGTACCCGGTCGTTGTTGGCGAAGGCCTGGAGCGTGCGGCGTGGGCTGCTTCGCCCACCAATCTTGCGGGCGTCATCTCCATCGTCAACGGGACATGCCTGCTATCTCGCACTGATCATCAGCCCCCATGTTGGCTTGATGGCCGCCAAGGCGCCACGGACAATCTGGTCGTGTTCAAGAACGGTGTCCTCGACCTCGATGCCGGCACGCTGATACCACCGACAGAAGCGTTGTTCTGCACCAATGTGCTGCCATTCGACTACGACCCGTCGGTGACCGAGATGCCTTACTTTAAGGCATTCCTGGACCAGGTGTTCGCTCATGACGCAGGCGCGCAAAACCTGCTTCAAGAGTGGTTCGGTTACAATCTCGGGACCGATACCTCTCACCAAAAGCTGTTGCTTATCGTTGGTCCTCGCCGATCCGGCAAAGGCACGATTGGCCGTCTTCTGCAGAGTCTGGTCGGTCCCGCGAACGCCGTTGCTCCAAAGCTCCGGCAGTTCGGCCAGAACTTTGGCCTGCAACAACTCATCGGTAAATCGGTTGCAATCGTTTATGAGGCTCGGACCAGCTCTCGCGATGACCGGTATGCGATTGCCGAGAACCTGCTGTCGATTGTGGGTGAAGATCCTCAATCAATCGATCGGAAGAACAAGACCGCGTGGCAGGGTAAGCTGAATACCCGGATAACCCTTATGTCCAACGAGGTGCCCGATCTGCCGGACGGCGCGAAGGCACTGGAAGCGCGGTATCTTATCATTCGCCTTCAGGAATCCTTTGTCGGTCGGGAAAATCGAGAGCTTGGAGCAAAGCTGACCGCCGAACTGCCGGCGATCATGAACTGGGCGCTTGCCGGCCTTAGGCGCCTACGTGATGTGGGATCATTTTCGCAATCCGATGACGCGGATATCCGCGAACTCATCTCCGAGACGCCGCTGAAGCAATTTGTAGCCGAGAGGTGCCATCTCAGTCCGGATGCCCGATGCGATAAGAGTGAACTCTTCCGCGAATTTCGGCAGTGGGCGGCGGAAAACAATGTTCCTCTCAGTATGGGCATGCAGCTGCAACATTTCAGTCGCCGGCTGTTCGAGGAGTTTCCCGAGGTGAGCGGCGCAAAGAACCTGAAATCAGAATATCGCGGCATCCAATTGCTGCCGCCACCGAAACTGCCGTTCTGATAAGGAGGAAAGAAGATATGTGGTATGTGAAGCAGGGACTTCTGCTCGAACGCGAATGGGATTCGATATCGTTTGGCGATGGAGTAGAGAAACTGGTTCGCCTGGGGAAGATCGCGGAGGCAGTAGAGTTTTGCCTTCTAGGCCAGCGAGCTGTGACGCAGGCAATGGTCCGTCGCGGCGAGCCAGAATACACCGCCACCGCCGACGACTGCGATTTTAAAATGGTGGCCCTGGCCAAGGGGGAATTCGGTCTGCTGGTCGAGCGAGTTTCGCAAGACGCGCCTTACCAGAGTTTGTACACACGGACTCCGCTACCCGGCAGTGTGCCGGCGGCAATATAGGGCATGCTCAAGGGACCTGAATGCCGAGGCTGTAGGCTGTTAGGAATTGTCCTTGGCTTCAGACGATATTGGCAGTCAGGTCCCCTGATATTGGCGGCTCGCTCCCCGTAGGCTCCCCGGCAGACTTGTCCAATTTAGAAAGCTGCACATCCCCAACGCGTTAGGCTAAGCCACCCTTACCTTAACGAGAGTATGGTGCCCCCAGCCGCCGTTTTGGGCTTGCTCCCTTCCGGTCGTCTAATCCCCCTCCCGCCAAAAAATCTCCCCGGACGGCGTTGCCGCGCCTATTGGCGGGGCAACTGTAGGGGGTTGGAGGGCAGTCCGCCATTTGTGATTCGTGGATCGCTTCTTCGCGCACGCGCGCGAGGCCGATACTGCCCATCAGGGCTTCCGCTGGCTACTCCCGGCATAGGCGCCCCGTGCCAGCAGATTGGCCGTCGTCGTGCCCAGCGCCTCCGCGAACCGAGCGACCACGGCGATCGTCGGGTTGCGTTTCCCCCGCTCGATCCCCGACACATAGGTTCGGTCGATGCCCGCCCGGTCGGCAAGCTCCTCTTGCGAAAAGCCGGCGGCGATGCGCGCTAAGCGCATGTTCGTCGCCAATATCTGTCGAACGTCCTCCATGTCGGGCATAGAGGCGATCGCGTAGACGATTGGCCCACGGACTATGAGTCACATTTTGCTTTGGATTGGCACTTGTAGACGATAATCATCATCCCCTGCTGGTACAGAGGGGGATGGGATGCTGCAAGCGGTCGGCGATTTTCTGTTCACGCTCGTCGGATGGGCTCTTGTCATTCTGGCGCTAAGCCCGATTGTCGGCGCAATCGGCTGGGAGGTCTGGCAGGGGCAGATACGGCCGCGTCTGATTCCCAAAGCCGAAATCGAGGCAATCGCGGCCGAACTAGTCGTCCGGCATGGGGACCAGGCCGAAGAGATGGCGTTCATTAATGAAGATCGCGCGTGGCGGTACAGCGATAGTTTTGAGCAGGGCAAGTGGCGGCGGGTTCGCTACCATTTGGCTCATATGGACGCCTCGCCTTAGTCAAGTTCCTTCATTAGCATTGCGCTCAACAGTTCTGTTAGGGCGCGGAATCTCCAATGGCTGACCTTATTACGCCAGAGCAGCGGAGCGCCAACATGGCGCTCATTCGCTCAAGAAACACGCTACCCGAAATACTCGTCCGCCGTACACTTCATCGGTTGGGTTATCGCTTCCGTATCCATTGGAAGAACGCACCTGGTCGTCCTGATATCGCTTTGCCCAATCGCAAATGCCTAATCCAAGTTCACGGCTGCTTCTGGCATCAGCATCCCGGATGCGCTGCGGCCCGGATCCCCACCACTCGACGCGAATTCTGGAAGCAAAAACTTGAGCAAAACAGAGCCCGCGATTTGAAAAATCAAGCAGCAGCGGAAGCCCTCGGCTGGCGAGCGCTTATCATTTGGGAATGCGAACTCCGCGACCTTCAGGCGATAGAAAAACGCCTGGTGACGTTCCTCGGGCCGACTCGTGTAGATCAGTAGGCGACCACAGATCATTTCCCATCTCAACCGCCCAGGCGCGCCTGAAAAAACGACCTGGCCATTTTTTCAATTGGCCAGGCGATTTTTCGTTGACGACATCGCGGTCATTCCTTTACAAAAAGAATCGTCGCTGAGTGTCTGGAAAACCGCAAGCGACAGCCGATAACCCGAGCGGAAAAGGAGGAACCAGATGCTGTGGCTCAGCTCGAATAGGAGAGTTTAAGCGTGGGTGGGAAATACCACTCGCCCACGGAAAAAACGTCGCGCGACCGGAGTGTCTGGAAACCGCCGGTCGCGCGATTCACACCGATATCCCGCCGAAGCGGAAAAGGAACATTCGATGGATGACGTACATGTAGATCAAATCGAACCAACTGTCACCAACAGTTTGGATGACCTCTTGGATCAGGGCGATCATTCGGGTCGCCCCTTCAACGTTCTGGTAGGCTCAAATATGGGTAATCGAACCCTTATTATGAGCGTTCCCATGGCAGCATTTTATGAGATTTCCGAGGTGGCGAATAAGGCTAACCTTGAGGCACTGCCTGCGCATCGTGAGTTGCCAGTAGCACAGCGGCGGCTTGATGAAACGCACGCTAAAAAGCTAGCAATATTTATCTTGAAGGGGCTCATCGACACTGCTCGCCGCAAGCTTGAGGTGCAGGGTCGCCCGCTTCCGCCCGCGCTTGTCTCAATTCAGAAAGATATAGGCTCCCAACCGTATATCTCGATGCAACCAATTACGGCCAATATCCGGACCTGTAAGTTTGGAGGGGATGGACTTCGGTTCGAGCGCAAGGGCGGTGTGATCACGGTCTTTCTGTCAGATAAGCACGTGCTTTGGGTAATTGACGGCCAGCACCGCCGTTTCGCCATGCACATGGTGTTCGATTTTCTTAAGTCGGTCATCAACAATGGTCGCTACCCTCGGAAACCCGCCCTCTACGTGCCGGCAGGAGACGCCAAGCGGGAGCCGACTCCGGAAGAGATGCAGGTTTGGGCAGCCGCTTTTGAGGTCGCGCGTGCTGAATGCTCAATTGTAGTGGAGACCCATTTGGGTCTGACTTTCGAACAAGAGCGCCAATTATTCCACGATCTTAACAATCTTGGAAAGACAGTCGAGAGTGGGCTGGTTTACGAGTTCGATAATTCCAATGCCGTCAATCGGTTTATTAAGGACCGGTTGCTGGGTAACGACATACTCAAGGCCAAGGTAGTGGACACCGATAATCCGCACGATTGGCACAAGGACGAGGGCGTGATTTCTCGAAAGGATCTCATTTCGATAAATGCGCTCCTTTTCCTAAATAAGACCACTATTAACGGCGCCTCACCTGCCGACATCAACGCCAAGGAATCGTATGGCTGTCGGTTTTGGGGTGCCGTCGCGCAAATTCCATATTGGGGAGAAGAAGGCGCCAAGAAGAACACCGTCGCGGCGCAACCTGTCGTACTTAAGGCCTTGGCCAAGCTCGCGTACGATTTCGGCTATGGCCGGGATCAAAACCCAGAGCACCTTGAGCGTTTGTTTACTGCTATTGAGGAGGGTGAGATTGACTTCGGTCATACCAATCCGATGTGGCGCTACTTTGAGATGAGCTCGGCTGATCGTGAGGCGCTTTGCCCTGGATTGAAGGACGCGGTGACGCCGGATGAGGCAGGTTACAATTTGGATCTTGGCAATTTCGACGAGAAAATGCAGGTCATGCGTTTCGGAGCGAAGCACAATGATATCCAACGGCATCTCGGTGACATGATCCGCTGGAAGCTACAGCTTCCGAAACGGAAAGCGTTGGTTAAGCTGCAGGAAGAGTTGGCATTCGCCAATTCAAAGTCCTAGGGGATGCACATCATCCGATGAAGACTTTTGCGCTTTGTCCGGGTAGTTTAGCTTGAGCTCGGGGGTGGGCTCTGTCGATCCGTGCCGCGGGCGATGAGGGGTAATCTGTGCCGGTAGAAGCTGAACGCGTATTGCAGCGGTCCTTTAAGCCGCGCGCTAGGTTGCTCCAGCTGCTGGGGGATCAGCTTATAGGTTCGCCTCGTCTGGCGCTTTTTGAGCTCGTCAAAAATGCGTACGATGCTGATGCGGACGAAGTCGTTATCACATTTCACAATGTTGGCACGACAAAAGCGAAGATAACCATACGCGACAATGGTCAAGGCATGTCATTGCAGACCATCGAAGATGTATGGTTAGTCCCTGGGCATGATCACCGGGAAAAGGATCGCGAGAAGAACGTCCGATCACCAAAATACGGCCGATTGCCGCTTGGCGAGAAAGGTGTGGGACGGTTCGCTGTTCATAAGCTCGGCGATCGAATCCGTCTCGTCACCAGAGCGGAGGGGGAGGCCGAGTGCATTGTGGATTTCGACTGGGACGTTCTGCTGGAGAAGACCTATCTAGCAGAAGCGGAGATCACTGTGCGGGAACGCACTCCCCAAGTCTTCAAGACAGGAACGGGGACGCTCATCGAAATCAGCCGTTTGCGTTCTGCCGACTGGACGAGGGGCGAGGTTCGCGACCTTTATAGGCAAGTTACCTCCATAGCCTCGCCATTTGGCGACCGGATAGGTGATTTCGATGTAAGGCTGGAGGTGCCCGAGCATCCGGAATGGTTGTCAACACTCCCTGGAGTGGAGCAACTGTTAGAGAAGGCCCCTTACACATTCGAGTTCGACTTTGATGGACGCAGACTGCACTACCGGTACGAATTCAGAGGTATCCCGCGGCTGAAACTCAACAAACGTGTGGTGGAGCGCGACGAAATTCACTTTCAGATCCCGCCTGGCGAGGAGCCGGACGTACTTGATCCAAGCGATGAACCACGACCGCGGCGGCGTGGCCGGATAGCGGCAGATGAAGAGACTCTTGCAGGAATTGGGCCTGTATCGGGTCGCTTCTACATCTTCGACAGAGATAAGAAGATTTTGCCTCTCTATGGAGATACCCGTTTCCTCGAACGATATCTCGACCAGAATGGTGGTGTCCGCGTCTATCGTGACGGTGTCCGCGTATATAATTATGGCGAACCCAGTGATGATTGGCTTGGCCTTGATCTCCGGCGAGTAAACGAGCCAGCCAAGCGTCTAAGCCGGAATATCACCGTAGGTGTTGTCGATCTAAGCTTAGCTGAAAGCTATGCTCTTCAGGAGAAGACGAATCGCGAAGGATTCGTGGAGACCGAGGCTTATCAAAGACTTAAACGAATAGTCCTTGGTGCGTTGACGATACTACAAGTCGAGCGCAACATAGACAAAGAACATATCCGCCAAGTGACTGGAGAGCCGAGCGGGACATCAGAGGGCATTGAGGGACCATTGGCAGAGTTGCGGCGTCTGGCGCGGGCGAACCGCGTGGACAAGATTTTAGAACCTGCAATCCATAAGATTGAGACCGACTATGCAATATTGCGTGAGAATTTCGCGCGATCCGGTGTGTCCAACGCCGGCCTTGCTGTTATTTTTCACGAGGTGGAGCGTGGCGTCCGTGTATTAACCGGAGCAATCAATGATCCGGACTTCGATATTGAGAGCTTGCGCGAACAGGCAGGCCAGCTTCAAGGCCTGTTGGAAACATCAACACAGCTGCTGCGGAACACGACGAGAAAGTCCGGCTCGCTTAGAGACATTGTGCGAACAGCCAGAGACCTGAGCCTTCTGCGATTTCGCCTACACGGCATCAAGCTTACATGTCCAGCTCTGGAGGAGGATGGCCCGGACGCAACCGCCGTTTTCAGTTCTGGCCTGGTGCTCGGTGCTCTGACCAATTTGATAGACAACGCAGTTCACTGGGTCAAAGTCCGCCATCCAAATGCTGACGACAGGCGTATATACGTCAATGTGTTCCCCGATTTCGAAGGCGGCCCCGCAATTATTGTTGCGGATAATGGCCCGGGTTTCTTGGATGATCCAGCCACAATTGTTAGTCCGTTTTTCACACGTCGACCTGGTGGAAGCGGTCTAGGCTTGTATTTTGCAAACTTGGTGATGGACCTTAACGAAGGGCATCTTGTGTTTCCTGCTGCGGAGCAAGCTGACGTGCCCGAGGCTTTTGACGGCGCTGTAGTTGCGCTTGTGTTTGGTAGACACTAATGTTCACGCCTGCGCGATATATTGCGATAGACGATGATCCTAAGGAGCTCTCACCTCTAATTCAGGCGCTCCATCGCCTTGGTGCCCCATGTGTTGGGATTGAATTTGATCCGGAGGCGCTGCCGTCACCGTCGCTGTTCCATGGACTGCGTATCTTGTTCAGCGATCTCCATCTCCTGAAAGGCGCACCCGCGAGTATCCAGCACTATGACACTCTTGCCAATATACTGAATCTGTGCATTCCGGAAACGCATGGCCCCTATGTACTGGTGTTATGGACATCCCATGAGCAAGAACGAGTTGAATTCTCGGGACGGCTTGAACAGATTCTGCCTCTAAGCAAGCGCCCTATCGCGGTACTTGCGTTGGATAAGAAGCTGTTCGGCCAGGCGGCCGGTCAGTGGGATGTGAAAGGTATCCGATCTGCCATTGGAGAGCAGATTGCGTCTATGCCGCAGCTATCCGCACTCCTGAGTTGGGAGCGCGACGTATTGGCGGCGGCAAATTCCACGCTGGCGCTTGTGGGTCAGCTTGTACCTGACGATCAGCGAACCTTTACGGCCTATCCGGCGGCTCTTGATGGCATCCTGAGCCGCTTAGCGGAGGCTGCTTTTGGAGCTTCCAATGCTCCGAATGATCCGAGGGGTGCTGTGACGGCAGCGCTGTCTCCATTGCTCAGCGACAGGATACTGAATCAGGCCGAGGCACCCGGTTCTGCAGATCTATGGAAACGTGCCGTAACATTCCCTCAGCCGGGCATCGTGCTTACTGACGCTCAGAAAGCACAGATGAATCGGATGGCACATTTGGCTATTGGGCCAGGTGAGTCCGTCAACAAAACGGACTGGGGTGCGATTATTCCGCTTTCCGCTGCTCAACTCGAAGACGCTGCGATGAAAGCAAGGTTCGGCGTTACTGCTGCACATCTAAGAGATAAGGAATTCAAGCTAAAACCGGATCGAGTAAATGACGGTCAGTTGGTGGTGATCCGTGGGGGCGCGGCTTGCGATCAAGCACAAGCCAATACCGGTCCACTACCTATGCAGTTGGCTCTCCTCGTGCCTACTGACGCGCTCCAGAACACAAAACGTAGTCCAGCAGTCTTTCTTTGTCGTGAGCAATTCAGTTTGGGGGCTCCTCCAGAACCTCACAGTTTACTCGTCCACGCCCGCTTTGGGACGACGGTGGTCCAAGACGATCTTCCGAATTGGTTAGACGCCTCAATGCGATTGCGCGAACAGTTGTTAATGACAATCTTGGTGCATGTCTCTGCGCATCTGATGAGGCCCGGGACGCTCAGTTTTTGACCGTGAAAACAGCAGCAGTACCGTTTCAGGTAGTGGACTTGTTCGCTGGCCCGGGCGGACTCGCCGAAGGATTCGCATCCGTCCGTGATGCGGATGGTTTTCGTCCCTTTAATATTGCTTTATCAGTTGAGAAGGATGCGACAGCTCATAAGACGCTGCGTTTCCGAGCCTTTTTGCGCCAGTTTGGCGACAGTTTCCCCGACCGGTATTACTCATTTCTGAACGACGAGATTGACGAGCCGGACTGGGAAACTCTCTATCCAGAGCAATGGCAAGCTGCTGAGGCCGAGGCACTCCTGTTGGAGCTTGGAGAGGAGGGCGCGAGCGATGTAATCGCCCCGAAACTCCAAGCAATTCGTGAGAGTTCGGGTGACAGAACCATCGTTATCGGTGGGCCCCCCTGCCAAGCCTATTCTATTGCCGGCCGCGCTCGGAACAGGGGAATTGCGGAGTACGACCCGGCAAAAGACAAGCGCCACTTTCTCTATAAAGAATACATCGCGGCGTTGGAGAAACTAAAGCCCGCAGCATTCGTTATGGAAAATGTAAAGGGGATGCTCTCCACGTCAGTTGGGGGGGAGGACATTTTCAAGAAGGTGCTTGCCGATCTCGCCGCTGTTGGAGGCAATTCGCAGACCTATGAGTTCTTCGCCTTTGCGCCGGGGCCAGGCGGTATCGGCCACCTAAAGCTTACTCGGAAGCCAAAGGACTTTGTCATCCGTTCGGAAGTATTCAGTGTACCTCAAGCACGGCATCGTATCATCATAGTTGGCGTACGTCGGGATTTAGCTCTGTTGAAGCAGCAGACTCAATCAGAAACTGAGCTGACCGCGATAAAGGTTACTGTCGCTGATGTGTTGAGGACGTTGCCAGCTATACGCAGCGGCGTGAGCAAGGCAGACTCGGTCGATGCATGGAAGAGCGCTTTGGCCAGATCAGTTCAAAAGGTGATTGAGGCTACGGCAGAATCCGGCGACGACAACTATCGTCTGATCAACCAACGATCCCGAGTGCTCGCTAAACAGATAGCGAATGGCGAAGGTCCGACACATCGAAGCAGTTCCGACCTAGGTGCTCTGTCCGAAAGATGCCCCCAAAGCCTTCGTGAGTGGATTATGGATCGAAGACTCAAATTGCTAAAGGGCCATCTCAGCCGTGGTCATATGGAATCCGACCTTGCTCGCTATTTCTTCGCTGCGGTATTTGCAGAGGTGACCGGACGCTCACCAGTCGCTAAAGAGTTTCCTCCTATCCTAGCACCGAACCATAAAAATTGGGATAGTGGAGTATTCTCCGATCGGTTTCGAGTGCAAATTTGGGATGCTCCCTCTACAACTATAACCAGCCATCTTGCGAAAGACGGGCACTACTTCATCCATCCCGACCCCATGCAGTGCCGGGCGCTGACTCTACGAGAAGCTGCTCGTCTGCAGACATTTCCTGACAATTATCGCTTTTTCGGCAACCAGACTGAGCAGTTTGTCCAAGTTGGCAATGCGGTACCGCCTTTCTTGGCGCGCCAGATAGGGGAGGCACTTCACGCCCTTCTTTCTGGGGCGATTGGAGCCGTATCGAGCAGAGAGGGAGAGAGCGCCAGCGACACGGCAACAGAGCCCATGGGCCAAGCGGCAGAGTGAAATTTTGTTCCGAAGCGGAACGCCACCATCTGTTGAGGCAAACTCCCCCGCCCGCTCCCCGGCGCCCAGACAGCAGAAAGGCCCGGATACCCCGAGCCCTAAGCCCTTCAAATCTAAGGAAAACTGGAGCGGGCGAAGGGATTCGAACCCTCGACCCCAACCTTGGCAAGGTTGTGCTCTACCCCTGAGCTA
The DNA here is from genome assembly GCF_029457495.1 of Chelativorans sp. AA-79. Lineage (NCBI taxonomy): Bacteria > Pseudomonadati > Pseudomonadota > Alphaproteobacteria > Hyphomicrobiales > Phyllobacteriaceae > Chelativorans > Chelativorans sp. AA-79. Next base: position 250,060 of record NZ_CP120361.1, on the reverse strand, counting down.
CACCCGCTCGCGCGGCGAAACGCCGTAAGCGGCGCTTATATGGCTGAACTCGGCACCGATTGCAACAGGGAATTCGCGTCGAAACAGGAGACAGGGCTCGCACCGTGGTCGGGCGCTCTCCTGCTTGCACCTGTGCGGGCGAAACGCGTAGACCGGCCTCAGCATGATTGGAGAGCCATATGCCTAAAACACCGGATGATTTGATGCGACATCTCGCGGAGCTTGGCATCGAGGTGAGCACCTACGGGCATCCTCCCCTCTTCACCGTCGAAGAATCCCGCGGCCTGCGCGGAAAGATTCCCGGTGCCCACACGAAAAACCTCTTCCTGAAGGACAGGAAGGGCAGGTATTTTCTTCTGACCGTCGCGGAAGATGCGCGCGTGGACCTCAAGGCCATCCACCATACGCTCGGCGCGTCGGGCCGCCTCTCCTTCGGCAGCGCAGAGCGGCTTGAGGCGTTCCTCGGCGTGGCGCCTGGATCCGTCACGGTATTCGGCGTGATAAACGATGACCTGCGACAGGTGACGGTCGTCCTCGACGAACAGCTCATGGAGAGCGATGTGATCAATGCCCATCCGCTCCACAATGAGGCCACGACCTCCATCCGCCGCTCTGATCTGCTGCGGTTCCTCAGATCCACGGGTCACGAGCCCCTCATCTTGAAAGTATCGCAATGATCGCCACATCACGGGAGCCGCTTTGCGTTTGCATGATCGGCTGCTATGCGCAAGGTCATCAAGGATGAAGTCCAGGAAGGGGCAGAGATGAACGACCGTGAAAACCCTTATGCGGGCGGCGGGATGACAACCAATGTCACCTTCGGAAACGCACCGCATGCGGATGCCGGCGCCGCCGGCGGGATAGCAGGGTTGTCCAGTGCGCCATCCACGGGCGATCTTATCAAAGACACCAGCACTGCCGCTTTCGCAGCTGATGTGGTGCAGGAGTCGCGCAATCAGCCGGTGCTGGTGGACTTCTGGGCGCCGTGGTGCGGGCCATGCAAGCAGCTTACGCCCACGCTTGAGAAGGTGGTGCGGGAAGTTGGCGGCCGAGTGAAGCTCGTGAAGCTCAATATCGATGAGCATCCGGCCATTCCGGGCCAACTCGGGATTCAGTCGATCCCCGCGGTGATCGCTTTCAAGGACGGCCAGCCGGTGGACGGCTTCATGGGCGCAGTCCCGGAAAGCCAGATTCGCGAGTTCATAAAGCGGATTTCCGCCGGTGGCGGTAAGCAGGTGGAGGACGCGCTTGCAGCCGCTTCCGAAGCACGGGAAGCCGGCGATTCGCAGATGGCGGCACAGATCTACTCTGCCGTTTTGCAGCAGGAGCCGGAACATGTCGAGGCGATCGCGGGCCTTGCCGATCTGCTCTTCGAGACAGGCCAGACGGAAGAAGCGCGGTCCGTTCTCGACCGGGTTCCCGAAACGAAGAGGAACGCGGCGGCGGTCGCGGCCGTGCGGGCAAAGATGGCCCTGGCGGAGCAGGTCGCAGATCTCGGAGATCCCGTCCAGCTGCAAAGGCGCCTTGAGGCCGACCCGGCCGATCACCAGGCGCGTTTCGATCTCGCGCTGGTCCAGAACGCACAGGGAAAGCGGCAGGAAGCAGCAGACAATCTGCTGGCCATCGTGAAAGCCGACCGCGACTGGAACGAGGATGCCGCGCGGGCAAAACTGCTTGAGTTCTTCGACGCCTGGGGAATGACCGATCCCGAGACGCTCGCGGCGCGACGGAAGCTTTCTTCGCTGCTGTTTTCCTAAGGGTTTCCACTACCGGAAACCCGGGTCACGTCTCGGACAGAAGCGAATGCCCCGCTGCAACAATTTCCTCGCCAGCTCGGCGGTCGGGCGGGGTCGATAGTGGCAGGTGAACCGCTCCGCGATCCCCAATGGCCTCGATGCGTAGGCCACAAGTGAGATAAGCCGATGACGGATGCTCGACAAACGGAGAGGGCTTCGATCGATCCCAAGCTTTTGGAGCTGTTGGCGTGCCCTCTGACAAAGGGTTCTTTGAAGTGGGACGCAGCCAGGAGCGAGCTCGTTTCCGTTAGGGCAGGGCTTGCCTATCCGGTCCGTGAGGGCGTCCCTGTGATGCTTGCTTCGGAAGCACGCCCCCTCGAACCGGAAAAAGCCCGGCGGGGATGAACTTGCACGATCTCGCGGCCAACGGTGCCAAGCCATCAGCCTGGCACGCATCGAGGACAAGACCGACGGATATGCAGGCCCAGTACCTTCTCCGAAACTGCTCAGTTCGGCGAGCCGGAATGCGGCACAATTCCGGTCCGCCTCGACATCGATTGAGCACGCCGTAATGCGGCCAGCAACGAGTCAAACACTGGCCGATGAGGCGCTGATGAACCCGCGCTCCGTGGCCGAGGTCGGCGCGACTGAGCGGGCAGGCGCCTCGTCAAGCTTTGTCATGCGCAATCTATAGGGATGGGCTTTTCCGGCCATCTTTCCCATCCGCCGAAGGCCCAATCCGTCTTCGGCATTGCCGCCGATCGGGCGGTGGCGCACTGGAGGAGGCTGGGCGCGCGGCAACCACGACGGCCGTCATTCTCGCCTCCGGTTTCGCCGAGCCTGATACGCGGGGCCAAGCACGTCAGCGGAGGCTGACGGAGATCAACGCACAGCTACGAGACTGACTGCGAGTATTGGAATCGCTCTCGGCTCAGCGTTAGCCCAGGCGGGGATGTTTCCCTCCCCGGCCCGCAAGCGACTTCGTCAGCACTAACCCTGCGGGCCGGCGGTGGAGCTTGCCGGCTCGCCTGCTATGACGTGAGGATGAGAAAGGGCCAGGTGCCCGGCGGACTGCCTTTGGAACGAAGCCGCCACAGGGTCGTTCCGGTGAGGAGGCAATCGTGCCCCCCGGACGGGCGAATGCAGAAGCAAGGTACGATCCGCATCGGCATTTCTGGCTGGACCTACAAACCCTGGCGCGGCGTGTTCTATCCTGAAGGCCTGCCCCAGAAGCGCGAGCTTGCTTATGCGGCGGAGCATTTTCGTACTCTCGAGATCAATGGCACGTTCTACGGCATGCAACGTCCCGAGAGCTTTGCCCGCTGGTGTGGCGAGACACCGGATGATTTCGTCTTCGCCATCAAAGGATCGCGCTACATCACGCACATGAAGCGGCTGAACGGTGTGGAAACGCCGCTCGCCAATTTCCTTGCGTCAGGTCCCCTGCGCCTCGGGCCGAAGCTCGGGCCAATCCTGTGGCAGTTTCCACCGCGCATGAAGTTCGATCCGGAGCGGTTCGAGGCATTCTTCAAGCTACTCCCGAGCGACACCGAAGCAGCAGCAGCCTTGGCCCGCAGGCATGATCGGCGCCTCGAGGGCCGTGCCTGGACCGAAGCCGGTATCAGCCAGCCGATACGCCACGCGGTAGAGATCAGGCATGACAGCTTTTGCACCGGCGCATTCATTGATCTTCTGCGCCGCTACAACATAGCGCTGGTGTGTGCAGACACGCCGGACTGGCCCCTGCTGATGGACGTTGCTGCGGACTTCATCTATTGCCGCCTCCATGGGTCCGAACACCTTTATTCGAGCGGCTACGACGACGAGGCGCTCGATCGTTGGGCGACGCGAATAAAGGCTTGGGTGAAAGGCAGGGAACCTGTGGACGCCAACCGCGTACTCTCACCGACGAAACCGCAGCCGGCGGGACGCGACGTCTATGTTTATTTCGACAATGACGCAAAGGTGCATGCCCCTTTCAACGCAGCAGACCTGGCCGCCCGTCTTGGGATCGGCAAGGCCTTGAAACGGGAGGGGCTGAAGCGCTTGGCCGGCCACGACCGCAATAAGGCCTCGTCGGCGGGGCTCGCGCAAACGTGACCCCCGCACATCTTTCACGGTGCGTCTTGCCAGGATATTGTTTTGTGCCGTTGCGAACGCGGAGAACACCGCGGCCGGCATGGAGGAGGATTTCCGATGTTGCGTTCTGCCCTGATAGTGCTGTCGCTGCTCGCCTTTCCGGCGACGGCGCTCGCCAACCAATGCCCTGCCCTCATGGCCGAAATAGACGCCGCCCTACCCAACGCCCAGCTCTCGGAAGAAGATAGGGCAAAGGTCATGGAACTGCGTGCCAGAGGCGAGCAGGAGCACCAAGCCGGCAACCATGCCGCCTCCGAGGCGACCCTGGCGGAAGCCAAAGTCCTGCTCGGGATGTAAGAACGTCAAGGCGCGCTGGAGCGGTGTCTGCACGGCGCGCCTTTTCAAGCGGGATATCCTCGGCCAGATTGGCCGGATGCGATCTACGATCATCCGCCGCGTCTTTCTTTCTCTAACCTGCACACTGTCCGCGTCTCTCTCTCAAAACGGGCATGCCCTTGCGCATGCTTCGGAGCGCGGCCATGTGCTCCTCTTGCCCACACAGTTCTACATGCTGGGTGGCGCCATCGCCGTGGCGGCGAGCTTTCTCGCATTGGCGTTCCTGCCGCCTTTGCCGCTGATGCGGCTCTTCTCGCGACGCGTTTCCCTTGGCAAGGTCCCCTTTGACGGCCGCGCACAGACCAGCTTCCTCTCATTTCTTCTTTACGTCGGTCTTCTTTATGCAGGCGTCTCCGGCAGCCGCGATCCGCTGGCGAATCCCCTTCCACTCACGATTTGGACGCTGCTGTGGGTGGGGCTCACTCTGGTACAGGGCTTGCTCGGCAACCTTTGGGCTTGGCTGAACCCGTGGTATGGCCCATGGCGGCTCTTCGTGAGGCTGACCGGAAGGTCTGGCTGGTTCCATCTCCCGGAAAAGCTCGGCTATCGCGCCGCAGTTCTGCTTTTTCTCGCCTTTGCCTGGTTCGAGCTCGTCTATATCGCGCCGGACGACCCCGCCCGCCTTGCGGCAGCCGCACTTGCTTATTGGGTAATGACATTCATGGGCATATGCCTGTTCGGTTTTAAAGCCTGGACAAGCCGGGTGGAGTTCCTCTCCGTCTTCTTCCGGATGCTCTCGCGACTTTCCCTTTTCCAAGCGCGCTTCGAAACCGGAGGCTTTCAGCTTTCACTCGGGCTCCCCGGAGCTAAGCTTGCAAATATCGAACCGCTCCCCTTAAGTGGTGTAGCGTTTCTCCTGCTCGCCCTGAGTACCGTCTCCTTCGACGGATTCATGCGGAGTTTCGTTTGGCTGGATCTGATAAGGGTAAATCCGCTCGAATTCCCCGGACGGTCGGCGGTGGTGGTGGAAAACAGCGTGGGGCTGGTTGCCTCATTCCTGGTGCTCGGCGCGTTTTTTGCGGTGGCGGTGTGGCTGGGCGAACGCTTGGCTGGCGCAAGAAGCTGGTACCGTGCGGCAGGACTGCTCGTTTGGTCCATCACTCCCATTGCGCTTGCTTACCACTTTTCCCACTACCTCACGGCTCTTCTGGTCAATGGCCAGTATGCCGTTGCCGCGCTGTCGGATCCTTTCTCCCTCGGCTGGAACCTCTTCGGCACGGCCATCCCGCATGTGCGGGCCGGCTTGACCACGGGCGCCGCTTCCGCTTGGGCGATATGGAATGCGCAGGCAGCCGCGATCGTTCTCGGTCACGTGTTGGCGGTGATGCTCGCCCATGCTCTCGCCTACCGTGTCTATGGTACCAACCGTCGCGTCGCCGCCAGTCAATTGCCGATGGCCATACTGATGATAAGTTACACCCTCTTCGGCCTGTGGCTTCTTTCGACACCAACGGCGGGTTGAACCCACGCCACCTCATTGTTGCAACTGCGAAGGTTTGGTGTTTTCTTCTCCGCGCTGCGCTTTGCGCCCGCGTCGACAGGAGAGGACGGGTCATGATCCACAAAAACAAATTCCAGGGTACGGCGGCGAACGGAATTTCCCGCAGGGCTGCCCTCCAGGGTCTGGCCACCACCGCCGGAACATTGGTTGCGCCTGGCTTCGTCCGCTATGCCCAGGCCCAGTCGTCCGCTCCCATCAAGATCGGCTTTCAGTGCCACCGGACCGGCATCGGCGCAGCCTACGGCCGCTGGTACGAACGGGTCACCACCGCAACCGCGAAGCTCATCAATGATGAAGGCGGCATCAACGGACGGCCTTTGGAGATCATTATCGAGGACGATGGCACGGACCCGAAACGCGGCTCTGAGGTGGTCGAGAAATTTGCCAACCAGCACAAGGCAGACCTTGTCTATGGCACATTGTTTTCACATGTCGTCGTGGGCTCTGCGCCGACGGCGGGCGAATTGAAGATACCCTACTACGTGGTCAGCGAAGGCTACCACGTCGCTTCCGGAAGGCTTAACCGCTATTGTGTTCAGCCCGGCATCACAGACGTAAAGGCGCAGGTGCGTTCCGTCGCTCCCTGGATAGCGGACAATCTGGGGAAAAAGGTCACCCTCATCTATCCCGATTACGCTTTCGGGCACGATCATCGTGATTTCTTCGAACCTGCGATCCGGGTCCAGGGGGGCGAGGTGATCGCCAAGGTGCCGATCCCGCCGACCGAAACCTCTTTCACCCGCTATTTCCCGCAAATACCGCGCGACACGGATGTCATCTATCACGTCATGGTGGGACCAGCGGTACTGACTTTCGTGAAGGAACTTGGCGAGTTCTTCGGTTCGGGCGGGCCGCAACTCTTCGGCTTCATCGACTCGCTCGAAGCGGTCGACATCAACAGTCCGGGGCTTGAATTCCTGGAGGGCAGCCATTTCTGGGAAGGGATGCCACGCTACGCGCAACCGGATCAGCCGGATTTCGTGACATTCTACCGGAAGACGGTCGGCATCGATGAGAACGGTGCGAGCATCAACGATCCCAAGGATGTCTCCACAGCGGCTCATATGTTCGGCTGCTGGGAAACGCTCTACATCATCAAGGCCGCCATGGAGGCAGCAGGCTATGAGGGACCGGGCGACCGCGCCAAGCTGATCGAGGCCACCGAGGCTATGACGGAGATGGAAGCCGGACGCCGGCATCCGCAGGGAAAGAAGCTTTTCAATGGCAGGACTCATCAGGTCTTCGGCGAACAGAGCATCAGCCAGGTAAAGGGCGGGAAGCTGGAGGTGGTGCATCGCACCTCCATCGAAGACGGATTGTACGAACCGGAGGCCGATTACACGACCATGCCGTTCTGACAGGGACGGTTTCCCCCTGTCCGTCGTGGGCCTCTGGCCTGCTGCACAATCCCGGATGCATTCCTATGGCCTTCGGCCCCTATCTCCTCCTCGCCACCCTGGAAGGTCTGGTCATGGCGGCCGTGCTTGCGCTGATGGCGCTGGGACTGTCGCTCGTCTTCGGCGTCATGCGTATCGTCAATGTCGCCCATGGCGAGTTCTACATGCTGGGTGCGGTGCTCGCCTGGTGGTTCGCGAGCCTCATCGGGGGGCATCCGGCCCTTGGCTTTTTGCTTGCGCTTGCGGCAAGCCCCTTGACCGTTGCCGCCGTCGCCTTTCTGTCCGAGCGCCTGGTCCTTCGCCGGCTAAACTATGAGCCGGAAACCACGATCGTCGCCACGATTGGCCTTCTCTACATCATTCAGCAACTGGCGCTCACCTTCTACGGACCGGAGGCGCGGCCTGTGCAGCCTCCTTTCGATGTGCGGCTATCGCTGCCCTGGTTCGGCTATTCGAGCTACAAACTGGCTGTTGTCGGTGCTTCGATCTTCTTGATGCTTGCGACCTGGTTTTTGCTTGCGCACACGAAGGCCGGCCTGGTCATGCGCGCGACGCAGTCAGACCGCGAGACCGCGCAGGCTTTCGGCATACCCGTCGACCGCGTCTACGCCGGTGTCTTCGCGTTGGGTGCAGGATTGGCCGCTCTTGCGGCGGTCCTGGTCGTGCCGATCCGACAGGCCCACTATCTCATGGGCCAGGATCCGTTGCTCCTGTCCTTCATAGTTGTCATCATCGGCGGGCTGGGCTCCTTGCGCGGCACGGTTATCGCCGCCCTGCTGATCGGGCTTTCGGATGGCATTATATCCATGTTCTTCTCGCCAACCCTTGCCAAAATGCTCGCGACATTGCTGGTGGCACTCGTTCTGGTCTTCCGGCCGCAAGGTCTGTTCGGAACGGTGACGCAATGACCATAAGCGCCAAGGCCCTGTGGTTGCATTTCGGTATTCTTGCCTTGCTTTTCGCGTTGAACTTCGTGCTGCCGGAATATCACCGTGGCATCTTCTCGCGCGTGATGGTGCTTGCCGTCTTCGCGATGGGTTACAATCTGGCCTACGGCTATACGGGGTTGTTGAGCCTGGGTCATGCAATGTTCTTCGCAGCCGGACTCTATGGTGCAGGCCTTACGATCTATCATCTGGACTGGAGCGTTTGGCCGGCCCTTCTGGCAGGGCTGACCGCCGGCGCGATACTGGCAGTCGCAGCAAGCTTTCTAGCTTTGCGCACCGCGGGTGTGGCCTTCATGATTGTCACTCTGATGTTCGCCCAGGTCTTCTATCTTGCCACACTCTATTTCACGACCTACACACGAGGGGAAGAAGGCCTTGTTCTCCCCCAATCGGCGCGCGTGCTTTCATTGCCCGGCATAGAGTTGAACCTCACTGATCCGGGGACGCGTTACATGGTGGCTCTAGCGCTGTTTGCCACCGTACTCTTCTCCCTCCTGTTTCTCGTGCGCTCCTCCTTTGGCCGCACACTGGTGGCAATCCGCGAAAGTGAGGAGCGTATGCGCATGCTGGGCTATGACGTCTTCACAAACAAACTCTCGTCGATGACGATTTCCGCGCTCATTTGCGCCGCCGCCGGCGCAGCATATGCCATCCTCTTCGGCTATGCCGGCTCGAGCTTCGCCTCGATCCAATATTCCATCCTCCCGCTTCTCTGGGTATTGCTGGGAGGTGCTGCCACGACGCTCGGGCCGGTGGTCGGCACATTTTTCATGTTCTACGCCGTGGATATCGCCTCCGGCTATACCAGCGCCTACATGCTGGTCGTGGGCCTCGCACTGATCCTGCTCGTCCTCTATTTTCCCAGAGGCATCGCCGGCACAGCGCGCGAAAGATGGCTTCCATGGCTGCCATAGCGCCGCTTCTTGCGACACAAGGTCTGAGCCGCTCCTTCGGCGGGCTGAAAGCAGTGGACGGGGTCGATTTCTCACTGCTTGAGGGCGAAATCCGCGCGATTATCGGCCCCAATGGCGCAGGCAAAACCACGCTTGTGAGCCTTATCTGCGGACGGATTGCGGCGTCGTCGGGCAGCGTGTTCTTCGATGGCCGCGACATTTCGCGCTTGCCCGCCCACAAGCGTGTGCGCGCCGGCATCGCTTACACCTTTCAGATAACCAGTATCTTTTCCGATCTGACCGTCTTCGACAATGTGGCGCTCGCAGTGCAGCGGCACCTGCTCGATGACGAAACCGCGCGCTTCTCGCACCAAGCACTTGCAAGACAGAGTTTCGAGGCCTTGGAGAAGGTCGGCCTTGCGCGCTATGTCGATGCTCGGGCCGGCAATCTTTCCTACGGCCATCAACGGCTCGTGGAGATCGCGATGGGGCTTGCGCTCAAGCCACGCCTTCTCATCCTCGACGAGCCGACGCAGGGGCTGTCCGATGAGGAGATAAGGAGCTTTATCGCCCTCGTCCGCGAAATCGGGAAGTCTGCTACGGTTCTCCTGATCGAGCACAATATGGATGTGGTGATGGCACTTGCCGGGCGCATCACGGTGATGGAACAAGGACGCATCCTCGCCGAAGGCACGCCCGAGGAAATCCGCGCGGATAAGGCCGTGCAGCACGCCTATTTGGGAAGTGTCCCATGAATACGGCCCTTACACTTGATCAGGTCGACTGCTTCTACGGCTCCGTACAGGTGCTGTATGGCCTCACTTTGGAATTGCGCCGGGGCGAGGTGCACTGTCTTCTCGGGCGCAACGGTGCGGGCAAGACCACGGCGCTGAAAGCGATCATGGGCCAAGTGCCGGTGAGTTCAGGCAGTATAAGGAAAGGCCATACGGAACTGTCGCGGCTTGCACCACACGAAGTGCCCAAGACCGGCATAGCCTATGTGCCGCAAGGGCGCAGGCTCTTCGCCGATCTCACAGTGGCTGAAAACCTTGAGATAGGCCTCATGACACGACGGAAAGGCGAGGCTACGCGCGAAGATGTCCTGCGTCTCTTTCCCGTCCTGCGTGAGCGGCTCAACCAGCGCTCCGGCACGCTTTCCGGAGGAGAGCAGCAGATGCTCGCTATGGCCCGTGCACTCTGTCTCGAACCCGACGTGCTGCTGCTCGATGAACCCACGGAAGGACTCCAGCCGTCGATGATCGAGCGGATCCACGAAACTGTTTCCGCCCTTCACAACAATGGCGTCTCCGTCCTGCTGGTCGAGCAAAGGCTTCACGCCGTGCTTGCCGTGGCCGCGCGCGTATCTTTCATCGAGAACGGCAGAAATCGGGAAACCGTCGATGTCGGGCGCCTGCGTGAAGACCCGGACATGGTGCATCGTTACGTTGGTGTGGGATAGCTCGGAACGCGCCAAGGGTCACGCCTGGTCAAGCAGGCGTGGACCGCTCCCCTGCTCCGCGAGTCCATCATAGGGATTGCGCAACGGACAGGTTTCGACCGACAGGCAGCCGCAGCCGATGCATTCATCCAAGTGATCGCGCAACTGCACAAGTTTGTTGATACGTGCGTCGAGATCGGCACGCCAATATTCCGAAAGTTTGCGCCAGTCGGCAGCATTTGGCGTGCGCCCTTCCGGGAGGGTGCCCAATGCCTCCCGGATGGTCGCAAGTGGGATTCCCAGCCGCTGCGCTACCTTGATGATTGCGACACGACGCAGCGCATCGCGCGAGTAGCGGCGCTGGTTTCCACTCGTCCGGTAGGAGGAGATAAGGCCCTTAGCCTCATAGAAATGCAGGGCGGAAACCGCCACTCCGCTACGGCGCGCCACCTCGCCCACGCTAAGCTCCCGCACCAGCGGCCGACCATTGCCCATACCCATGTCATGCCTCCGGGCTTGACCTCAACTAAACTTTAGGTATTAGGCGATAACAACGGGACAGAGCAAGTGGTTGGGCGATCCTACCGGCGCAAGAAGTCGCGTCTCTTTTTCTCAAGTGCGCCGGAATTCGAGAATACCAGACCTTTTGCTCTGCAGCATTTTGAAATAGGTCGATAGGCAAATCTTGGCTGAGCAAACCAAGTTGGCAAAGACCCGTTGAGAGGAAAAGCCGAATGAACACTGCCGCGCTGCACAATCTCGAAGCCGCCGACAGGCTGGAGTTTCCCATCCCCGCCGGTGTCTACGCCGAGCGCGTCGTCAGTGTGAAGCATTATACCGACCGACTGTTCTCTTTTCGCATCACGCGGCCGCAAACTTTCCGCTTCCGTTCGGGCGAGTTCGTGATGATCGGCCTGCCCAACGCGGAAAAGCCGATCTTTCGCGCTTACTCGATTGCGAGCCCTGCCTGGGATGAGGAACTGGAGTTCTTTTCCATCAAAGTGCCGGACGGCCCGCTCACCCAGCACCTGCAGAAAATCGAACCAGGAGACATCGTGCTGATGCGGCAGAAGTCGACTGGCACGCTGGTGCTCGACGCGCTGACATCGGCAAAGAGGCTCTACATGATCTCGACGGGCACGGGCATCGCCCCCTTTGCAAGTCTTATCCGCGACCCCGAAACCTACGAGAAATTCGACCAGATCATTCTCACCCATACCTGCCGCGACGTGGCGGAGCTTGCCTATGGAGCGGAATTGGTTGCCGCGACCCGCGAGGATCCGCTGATCGGTGAGCTGACCGACGGGCGGCTGCATCATTTTACGTCCACCACCCGTGAAACCTCGCGGCAGATGGGGCGCATCACGACATCGATCGAAAGCGGAGAGCTTTTCCGTGCCCTTGGCACGAAGCCGTTCGACCCCGAGAACGACCGCGTCATGATCTGCGGATCCATGGCCATGTTGAAGGATGTCAAGGCGCTCGTTGAGAAGGCGGGGCTGAAAGAAGGCTCCAATGCCGAGCCGGCCGATTTCGTCGTTGAGCGCGCCTTCGTCGGATAGCCGCCGGACAAGGTCTGCATATCGGCGTAGCGAGATGCCTGGCGGTCCCTTTGCCCGATCCGATCAGGGCGGCGAACCCGACCTGTGGCATTACCTCCTGCGATAGTTGGTCCCGCACGCTTGTTTGCTGCCCCTCCGCGGGTAAATATGTCAGTGCCTGAAAACCGACGGGAGGCGATCATGGCCGAGACATTCGTCATTGCGCAGGGCGGCGGGCCGACGGCGGTGATCAACCAGACCGTGGTAGGTGCTACGCTTGAGGCGCGAAAGCGGTTTCCAGGCGCCCGCGTTCTTGGAGCGCTGCACGGCATACGTGGAATCCGAGACGGACATTTTGTTACTCTCTCCGAACTGTCGGATGAGCAGTTGCGGGCAGTGGCGGCGACACCAGGCGCAGCGCTCGGCAGTACACGTGACAAGCCGGATGACGCTTACTGCGAATCCATCCTCGACGGCCTGCGGAAGGTCGGTGCCGACGCTTTCGTAAATATCGGGGGCAATGACACCGCCGGTACGCAGGCAATCCTTGCCGATGCCTCGAGCGGCCGGATTTCCTGCATCCACGCACCAAAGACGATCGATAACGACCTTGTGGAGAACGATCACACCCCTGGTTTCATCTCCGCTGCGGAGTTTGTAGCCGGTGCTTTCCTGAGCCTTGATCTCGATTTTCGCGCGCTTCCGGGCGTCTATGTCGGCATTGTCATGGGTCGCCATGCTGGATTTCTCACCGCTGCGGCGGCCGCCTGGTCACTCGACGAGTATAGCGCCCCACATCTCGTCTACGTGCCGGAGCGGACGTTCGAACGCGCACGCTTTATTGACGACGTCCGCGCAACCATGAGCCGGCACGGCCGCTGCATCGTCGCGATGTCCGAGGGTGTGGTCGGCGCAAATCGGCGCTCCCTGGTCGAGGAACTGGTTCCGCCGGAAATGCAGGAACGGGATCAGCATGGGAATATTCGTCTGTCGGGCACAGATCTGGGCCAGGCCGTGGAACGCATGCTGGCTGAAGATCTTCCTAGAACACGCGCCCGCGTCGATACGTTCGGCTATCTGCCGCGCGGCAACATTGCAACCATCAATGAAGACGACGCACGCGAAGCTTTCGAGGCTGGCGCCTTTGCGATCGCGTCTGCGGAGAAAGGCGCCGGCTCCGCGGCACTGCACCATAGCAGCGCCGGAACTATATTCCGGCTGGTGCCGCTCAGTGAGGTGGCGGGCAAGACAAGGCATATGCCCAGTGACTTCTTACATCCACAAGAAGACCGCGTATCGGAAATTTGCCTGAGATATCTCGCACGGCTTGTGCCCCGAAAATTCGCCGCCGCCAAACCGTTTGTGTGAATTTCCTCGCCGCGTCTATTCCTGGCTGCGGCTTGGCAAGTCTATAGGCATATGCCCGGGAGACTGCGCCGACAACGCTACTGATGCACTCTCTAATGCTCTAGCGCTGTAACAGGCGGCACAATTCGTCCAACTGCTCGAGCGAGCGATAGGAAATGCGCATCTCACCGCCCTTTTCCTTATGATTGATCGAAACCTTCAACCCAGTGTGATCACTAAGAAGTTTCTCGAGCGAAATGGTATCGGCGTCTTTTTCCTTTCGCTCCTTGGCCCGTGATGGCTCCTCATCTTGAGCGCCGGCCAGTGCTTCGGCTTGGCGAACTGACAGCCCCTCGTCGATAATGCGCTTCGCAAGCCCTGCCGGATCGACGGCAGTCACAAGGGTCCGCGCATGGCCCGCTGTCAGGGAACCGTCGATGATGAACTCCGCCACGGATTCGGGAAGCTTCAGCAGCCGCAGAGTGTTTGCAACGTGACTTCGGCTTTTGCCGATCACTTGCGCTAGGTCGGCCTGGGTATAATTATGCTCATCCATGAGCTGCTGATAACCACGTGCTTCTTCGATCGAATTGAGATCTGCTCGCTGAACATTTTCGATGATGGCGAGTTCCAACGCCGCCTTGTCATCGACGTCACGGATAATAACCGGGATCTCTGTGAGGCCCGCCCGCTGAGCAGCGCGCCATCGACGTTCGCCGGCAATGATTTCGTATCGCCCTGTTGCGGCGGCCGGCCGCACAACCACGGGCTGCACAATCCCATGCTCGCGAATGGATTGCGAGAGCTCGATGAGGTCCGTTTCGGCAAAATTGCGTCGAGGATTGCGCGGGTTCGGCGAAACGAATTCGATCGGTATGCTCCGATCGGCACGAACGGTCTCCTCCTCGCGGGTTGTGGGCTTGTCGACTTCGCCAATAAGGGCAGCAAGGCCGCGGCCGAGGCGTTTACGCGAGGGGTCTTCATTCATGACGGTGACCAGGTTCTTCAGTTTAGGGCAAAATTCTCAAGCCGCGCGAAGGCGCCGTTCTCTGCGGATGACCTCGGAAGCAAGCTGCAAGTATGCCTGGCTGCCGGAGCACTTCAAATCATAGAGGATCGCCGGCTTTCCATAGGATGGCGCCTCCGAAACGCGAACATTGCGCGGGATAACGGTCTCATAGACCGTTTCCCCCATATGAGCGCGCACGTCCTCCACCACCTGATTCGCCAGATTGTTACGTCGATCGAACATCGTTAGCACGATGCCCTGTATGGTTAACGAGGGATTGATGGAACCACGAATTTGTTCCACCGTCTCAAGAAGCTGGCTCAGCCCTTCGAGCGCGAAGAACTCACACTGGAGAGGGACGAGCACCGAGTCCGCGGCAGCCATGGCGTTAAGTGTCAACAGGTTGAGAGACGGCGGACAATCGATCAGGACGTAGGAGAATCCCTTTTTCGAAGGCGCTTGCCGCAAGGCATTGCGCAGCTTGAGAACTCGATCGGCGGAAGTGGAGATTTCCATCTCGATACCGAGCAGGTCGAGCGTAGAAGGAACAATCGCCAATCCGGGAACGGCGGTTTCCATTGCCGCCCCATCGATATCCGATGCGCCGGTGAGAACGTCATAGGATGAAACATGCCGCGCCGGTCTATCTATACCCAATCCGGTGCTTGCATTTCCCTGCGGATCGAGATCCACAATCAGAACACGTTCACCGATCGCGGCCAGCGCCGTGGCAAGGTTGATGGCAGTGGTGGTTTTCCCGACCCCGCCTTTCTGATTTGCGACGGTGATAATGCGTGAAGGCTTGCTCATAGGCCCCCTGCCAACAACGAATCCGAGAACCAGCGATCGCTAGAGGCGGCGAAGATTGCTTATATCCAGAATCACGCCGTCCCCTCCAACCTTGTTGCGATGTTCTATCAGATCGAATCCCCAGGCGTCACGGCTTTCTTCCACCTCACGTCGATAATCCCGGCCTTTATGAAACAACGCTCTTGCTCCTTCGCTCATCCAAGAAGCTGCGAGTTCCAGCAAAACGGGCAGCGGCGCCAGCGCGCGTGCCGTGATGATGTCCGGCGTCTCGAGATGCCCGAAACACTTCTCGACTCGCCGCGCATGGACGGAGGCTGGCGCATCGAGCGAAGCCAAAACAGTCTGAAGAAAGGCTGCCTTTTTTCGGTTGCTCTCGATCAGATCGACATGCCCTCCTTCTCGACCGGCGATCATGATCGCCACGATAGCGCCCGGAAAGCCCCCGCCGGAGCCAAGATCCAGCCAATACCTCGCGTTGGGAGCCAGCCGTGGCAGTTGTGCGCTATCCAGGATGTGCCGTTCCCATAGATGCGGAAGACTTGAGGGAGCCGCAAGATTGATCCGCGCCGACCACCTGACGAATGCTGCCTCGAAGCACTCGATGCGCTCGAATGTTTCACGTGAAACGGATCCGGCAACCTTCTCTAAGGCAAGAAACCGTCCGCCGGTCATGCAGCACCCTTCAGTGCGTTGCCGCGCTGCAGGGCCAACAGGATGAGGGACAGCGCGGCCGGAGTCATCCCATCGATCCGTTGAGCCTCCGCCAAAGTCCGTGGCCGGCGGCGTCGAAGCTTGTCCTTAAGCTCATTAGAAAGTCCCGGAACGGCATCAAAGTCAACGGAATCGGGGATTGCCCTGTTTTCCTCACGCCGCACTCTCTCAACATCCGCCGCCTGCCGGTCTAAATAAACGGCATAGCGAGCCTCTGTCTCCAGGCGCTCGCCCGTTTTTGCATCAATAGCGGATAGCTCGGCCCAAATTCCAGCCAACCTTCGCAGTGACATATCCGGGTGGGACAGAAGGTCATAGGCAGTGCGCCGGACTCCGTCGCGATTGAGGGACAGGCCATGCTGGGCCGCCTCGTTTGGCGTCAGGCTAAGCCTTCGCAGGAGCGCGCGTGCCTCTTCAAGCAACCGTTCTGAAGTTGAAAATCTTTCCAAACGCGCGGCGGAAGCGATTCCCCATTGCATGGCGATTGGAGTGAGGCGGATGTCGGCATTGTCAGCGCGAAGCGAAAGGCGGAACTCGGCACGTGAAGTAAACATGCGGTACGGCTCGGTTACGCCTCTCGAGATGAGATCATCTATCATGACGCCGATATAGGCTTCTGTTCGGCTGAGACTTACCAAGGCACCGCCTGAAGCAATCCTTGCGGCATTGACGCCGGCGACGACACCCTGGGCGGCAGCCTCCTCATAGCCAGTGGTTCCATTGATCTGGCCTGCAAGAAAGAGACCGCGCACACGCCGCGTCTCGAGAGAAGGATCGAGCTCGCGCGGATCAACATGATCGTACTCGATTGCATAACCTGGCTGGAGAACGCTGGCTCTTTCGAGCCCTGGTATCGTTTTCAGGAATGCATGTTGAACGTCCTCTGGAAGCGAGGTCGATATACCGTTGGGATAGACTGTATCGTCGTTGAGGCCTTCCGGTTCCAGGAATATCTGATGACCATCGCGCTCCCCGAACTTGACGATCTTGTCCTCGATCGATGGACAATAGCGGGGACCGATCCCCTCTATCTGTCCGGAATACATCGCAGAGCGGCCGAGATTCTCCTGAATAACCTGGTGAGTTTCGCTTGTCGTTCGTGTTATCCCGCAGGTAACCTGAGGGTTGGCGATCTTGTCCGTCATCAGGGAAAATGGCACCGGGTCGTTGTCCGCCTCTTGTGCATCGAGCCGATCCCAATCGATGGTTTTGCCGTCCAGCCGAGGTGGCGTTCCTGTCTTCAGCCTTCCTAGGGCGAATCCGGCCGCTTCCATGGAAGCGGACAGTTGCTTCGCAGCGGGCTCGTTGACCCGCCCGGCCGGTATTTTCTTCTCGCCGATATGGATCAAGCCGCGCAAGAAAGTCCCTGTCGTGAGGACTACCGCACCGCACCCTATTCGGCGGTTGTCAGATAGGAGCACATGCGTGATTCGACCGCCTTCAATGCCCAGCACATGAACTTCAGCTTCGATCGTATGAAGGTTCTCCTGAGTGTCGATCGCAGCCTGCATGGCGTTGCGGTATAGTATTCGGTCCGCTTGCGCGCGAGGCCCACGAACAGCAGGTCCCTTCCTGCGATTCAAAAGCCGGAACTGAATACCCGCTAAGTCTGCAACACGGCCCATCAGCCCGTCGAGAGCGTCGATCTCTCGCACCAGTTGCCCCTTACCGATACCGCCGATAGCCGGGTTGCAGGACATGACACCGATGGTATCTCGGCGCAAAGTGATAAGGGCCGTTCTGGCGCCGGCTCGTGCCGCCGCCGCTGCAGCCTCGCAACCGGCATGGCCACCGCCAATAACGACAACGTCGAAACTCTTGCTCATTGCAGATCCTCGCAGCTGGCTTCTGATGCTTATATCGCGTTAGCCAGTCAAGTCTTTCGCTTGTTTCACGTGAAACTGACCGAAGGGGGCCGGCTTGTCTCACGGACAATGTTTCACGTGAATCGCACTGCTGGTTCGAGCCTGGTTGTTTCACGTGAATCATTTGCCGATGCAAAAGGTTGAAAAGATCGTGTCCAGCAGATCCTCGGTCCCGATCTCGCCGAAAATGCGTCCAAGCGCATCGCCTGCCAAGCGCAGATGTTCTGCACGCAATTCAAGCCCGGCCGCTTCGCCCGCGATTGCCTCATCCAAGGCTTCGATCGCCTCCTGTAGAAGAACGACGTGCCGAGCGCGGAAAGGCAGGGTCTCGCCCGCCTGGCTATGGTATCCGGTGCTCACGCTGCGGAGAAGGCCGACAAGTCCGTCGAGGCCATCACCCGTCTTTGCCGATATCACGCAGTCATAGCGCTTCTCATCCCATGTTCCGGCCAAATCCATTTTATTGCCTACCCGGAGGGCGAGCTTATCCGGAATCCCGCCAAATTCGGCTGGAGACGTGATGTCCTCCAGAAGCAGAAGGAGATCTGCATCTCGTGCTCGCTCAAATGTTCGCTCAATGCCAATCGCCTCGATTCGACCGCTCGCCTCCCTTATGCCGGCGGTGTCCGCGAGAATCACTTTCATCCCGTGCAGGTCGAGACTCACCTCTAGAATGTCACGGGTGGTCCCTGGCTCCTCCGTCACGATCGCTACCTCCCGGCGGGCCAGCGCATTGAGAAGGCTTGACTTACCGGCGTTCGGCGCGCCGAGAATGACGACCACAAGGCCCTTTCGAATGATCTCTGCAGTGCGGTAGGTCGCCTTATGTTCCGCCAGTTCCCCCCGGAGAAGGTGGATATCACCCCAAACCGTGTCACCAACGGATCCTGGGACATCGGCTTCGTCGGCAAAGTCGAGTTCTGCCTCGATCATTGCCCTGGCGCGTATAAGCCGCTGCCGCCAATCCATATAGAGTCGCCGGTGCGCCCCGCTGCCGTTGGACAACGCAAAACGGCGTTGAGCCTCTGTTTCGGCCCCTATGAGATCGGAGAGAGCTTCCGCGCCGGTTAAATCCACCTTCCCGTTGAGAAAGGCACGCTTTGTAAACTCTCCGGCTTCTGCTTGCCGAAGGGACCGCAGGCTGCCCAACAGGTTCAGCACAGCGGCCACCACAGCCCTCCCGCCATGCAGATGGAGTTCTGCACAATCCTCACCGGTGAAACTGGCAGGACCCGGGAAATATAAAACCAAGCCCTGGTCAAGGATGGCTCCGCCCGAATCGCGGATCTCGGTCAATCGAGCGTACCTGGCCTTGGGAGCACTGCCGGCCACCCGCTCTAACACGTTCCTGGTCGCAGGACCGGATATTCGGATCACGGCCACGCCCGAAGGCAGGGCACCGCTTGATAGCGCGAAAATCGTATCGCGGACTGGTATTTGATTGGGCACGACGAGCGCTCTACCTTCTAGCGAAAGGATAGGAGAGATGCGCGTGGTCTTACCTCACAAGAACTTGCTTGGCGAGCAAACAAGCCCTTATCTGCTCCAGCACAAGGACAATCCGGTGCACTGGAGACCATGGTCACCTGAAGCACTGGCCGAGGCAAAGTCGCTTAACCGCCCGATCCTTCTGTCGGTGGGCTATGCTGCATGTCATTGGTGCCACGTCATGGCCCACGAGTCTTTCGAGGACGGTCGGGTGGCTGAGGTGATGAACCAACTCTTTGTAAACATCAAAGTGGATCGGGAGGAACGTCCGGACATAGACCAGATCTACATGGCCGCACTTGCGGCCATGGGCGAGCAGGGCGGATGGCCATTAACCATGTTTTTAACCCCGGAGGCGAAGCCCTTTTGGGGTGGGACCTATTTTCCGAAGGAGGCCCGTTTTGGAAGGCCTGGGATCCTAGATGTTTTGAAGGCGGTGCATACCGCCTGGCGGGACAAGCAGACAGAGATCTTGCGCAGCGCTGAAGCCCTCTCCTCCCATGTTCACCAGCGTCTCGCGCCGGAAGCGCTCAAACCCGCGGCCGAACCGCCCCTGAGTGACTTTGCAGGAAAGATAGCAGCGCTGATCGACCCGCAGTTCGGAGGTTTGCGCGGCGCCCCGAAATTCCCAAATGCGCCCTTCCTCAATCTGCTTTGGGTCGACTGGCTGGAAAACGCCAAGAGGGATCATCGCAATGCGGTTCTCCTGACGCTTCGTCAGATGCTCTCGGGCGGCATCTACGATCATGTCGGCGGCGGTCTCGCGCGATACTCGACGGACGAGCAGTGGCTGGTGCCGCATTTTGAAAAGATGCTTTATGACAACGCTCAGCTCATCCAACTCTGCTCTTTCGCCTATGCGGAAACCGGTGAGGAGCTGTTCCGGATCCGAATCGATGAGACGGCTGAGTGGCTTCTTCGTGAAATGCGTATGCAGAGCGCCGGGTTCGCATCCAGCCTCGATGCAGATTCAGAGGGTGAAGAGGGTAAGTTCTACCTTTGGACCCACGACGAAATAGAGAAGGTCCTGGGAGCGGATTCGGAAAAATTGCTCGCATATTATGGCCTTGCGAACCCGAGCGGATGGGAAGGAAACCCCATCCTCCACCGTCTGCATCATCCCGCAGCATTGAGCGATGCTGAGGAGCGAGACGTACGGGGGCTGCTGGATCAACTGCTTATCGCCCGCGAAGCGCGCGTGCGTCCCGCCCGTGACGACAAAGTCCTCGTAGATTGGAATGGCCTCGCAATAGCGGCGTTGGCGACCGCAGGCCGTCAACTCCAAAAACCGGATTGGGTCGACGCGGCCTCCTCCGCATTTCATTTCGTATGCGAATCGATGGAGGACGGGCGTTTGCCCCACAGCATCCGCGGCGCAAAACGCCTCTTCCCGGCTATGGCGAGCGATTATGCAAGCATGATCCAAGCAGCCATCGCTGTTCATGGTGCAGTACAGGACGACATTCTCGTCCGACAAGCAGAAGCCTGGGCACAGATGCTCGACCGCTGGTACCTCGACGAGACGGGGAGCGGCTATTATCTCACCGCCGCCGACAGCGCTGATACACCCATGCGTATCCGCGGAGACGTGGACGAAGCGGTACCCTCGGCCACGGCGCAGGTGATCACCGCGCTTGCACAGCTTTCCACGCTCTCCGGTGATCACGGCCTGTATGAAAGAGCGGTGAAGATGGCTGAAGCCGCTTTGGGCCGAGTTCGCAACCAACCCTATGGTCAGGCGGGAATCGTCCATGCAGCTGCGTTGGTCCAGCGCCCCAGGAAATTGCTGATGAGTGATCCAACCGGGACTGACTTTGTTCCGGTTGCGAACCGGATGCCGGACCCGCGGCGGGTCGACATTGTCGTCACTGCAGGAGGAACCGCGGCAGAACGGCACTCCGAAATCCAGATCGACCGGTCAGCTCGTGCCGCCTGGCTCTGCATCGGGCAAAGTTGCCTTCCCCCGATCCATGATCCTGCCGCGCTCGCGACAGCTTTGAAGGTAACGCCAAGGTCCAGAGATCGGAAGCAATGACAGGCTAGTGCCCAAATGTTTCGCGACTGCCTAGAGCGGTTCCGGTTGTGTCTGAATCGAAGGGGGATTCCGATTTCGGAGGTTTTGTGATTCAAGATGCTGGCTGGAGTGGAGGCCAGCATGGGATGACGCGACCTCTTTCGAATGATCTGCGTGAACGTGTTGTTGGGGCGGTCGAGGCCGGCGAGAGCTGCCGGTCGGTGGCGGCTCGTTTCGGCGTTGCCGTCTCGTCGGCGGTGAAGTGGTCTCAGCGCTACCGTGCGAGCGGGTCTGTGGCGCCGGGCAAGATGGGCGGGCACCGCAAGCGCGTGCTGGAGCCGCACCGTGCCTTCATCGCCGAGCGGATCAGCCAGACGCCGCATCTGTCGCTGCACAAGCTGAAGGAAGAGCTGGCGGCGCGCGGCGTGAAGGTGTCGCACGATACGGTGTGGCGGTTCCTGCGCCGCGAGGGGCTTCGGTTCAAAAAACGCTGTTCGCCCTTGAGCAGGCTCGTGCCGACATCGCCCGCCGGCGGCAACGCTGGCGTTCTTGGCAGTCCGGTCTCGATCCGACACGGCTGGTGTTCATCGACGAGACCTGGATCAAGACCAACATGGCGCCGCTGCGGGGCTGGGGACCACGCGGCAAGCGCCTGCGCGGCTTTGCCCCGCACGGCCACTGGCGCACGCTGACCTTCCTCGGCGCTTTGCGCCATGACCGGCTGACGGCGCCTTGCGTCTTCGATGGACCGATCAACGGCCAGTGCTTCCGCGCCTATGTCGAGCAGCAGCTCGTGCCGGTGCTTGAACCGGGCGACATCGTCGTCATGGACAATCTCGGCTCACACAAGTCGGCCGCCGTCCGGCAGATGATCAAAGCCGCCGGCGCAAGGCTCTGGTATCTGCCCCCATACTCGCCCGACCTCAATCCGATCGAGCAGGCCTTCGCCAAGATCAAGCATTGGATGCGCGCGGCTCAGAAGCGGACCATCGAGGAGACATGGCGGCACATCGGCGGCCTCGTCTCCTTAATCCAGCCCAGTGAATGCAGCAACTACTTCGTCAATGCAGGATACGCTTCCGTCAAAACCTGAAAGGCTCTAGCGTCCTCAAGTATTCATGGAATCAAAGAACTCGGCGTTACCCTTGGTCTGTTTGAGCTTATCGATGAGGAACTCAATGGCGTCTGTCGTCCCCATGGGTGCAAGGATTCGCCGCAACACGAAAATCTTCTGAAGATCCTGACGAGGCACCAGGAGGTCCTCTTTGCGGGTTCCGGATTTGAGAATGTCCATTGCGGGGTAGATCCGCTTGTCGGCCACCTTGCGGTCAAGCACGATCTCGGAATTGCCCGTTCCTTTGAACTCTTCGAAAATAACCTCGTCCATGCGGCTGCCCGTGTCGATAAGCGCCGTGGCGATGATGGTGAGTGAGCCGCCTTCCTCGATATTGCGGGCTGCGCCGAAGAAGCGCTTCGGTCTCTGCAAGGCGTTGGCGTCCACACCACCGGTCAGGACTTTGCCCGAAGATGGCACGACAGTGTTGTAGGCGCGGCCGAGGCGGGTGACCGAATCGAGAAGAATGACGACATCTCGCCCATGCTCTACCAGACGCTTTGCTTTCTCGATTACCATCTCGGCAACTTGGACATGGCGCGAGGCCGGTTCGTCAAAGGTCGAGGAGATAACCTCACCTTTCACCGAGCGCTGCATATCCGTAACCTCTTCCGGTCTCTCATCGATCAGAAGGACGATGAGGTAGCACTCCGGATGATTGGTCGTGATCGAGTGAGCGATGTTCTGAAGCAGAACCGTTTTACCCGTACGGGGAGGCGCCACGATCAGTCCTCGCTGGCCTTTGCCCAGCGGCGCGACAAGGTCGATCACCCGCGGTGAAAGATCCTTTGTCGTCGGATTCTCGATCTCCATTCTTAGCCGCTCGTCAGGATAAAGCGGTGTCAGATTGTCGAAGTGGATCTTGTGCCGGATCTTCTCGGGATCCTCGAAATTGATCGTATTGACCTTGAGCAGGGCAAAGTAGCGCTCACCCTCCTTGGGACTCCGAATGGGCCCTTCGACCGTATCGCCGGTCTTGAGTGAAAAACGCCGGATCTGCGAAGGCGAAATGTAGATATCGTCCGGACCAGGAAGATAGTTGGCAGTGGCGGATCGCAGGAAGCCGAACCCATCCTGGAGGACCTCCACGACACCGTCGCCGATGATCTCGATGTCCTGCATCGAGAGTTTCTTCAGGATTGCGAACATCAGCTCCTGTTTACGCATGATGCTCGCGTTCTCGACCTCGAGCGACTCTGCAAATGCAATAAGGTCGGTTGGCGATTTGCTCTTCAGCTCTTGGAGTTTCATTTCCTGCATAAGGGCGGACTCTAAATGTAGCATAGGGATACCGGAGATGGCTGGGCGCTCTTGCGGGCCTGCAGCGTCCGAAACTTCAGACGGAACGGCACCAGACATGAAGGGAAGGAAGACCCTTTTATCGTCCCGTCCGGAAAAGAGCAAGGAGTGATTTTCTCTCACTCCCTCAACAGCCCAAATGGAAATAACCGCTCGGGCGCCCCGGCTCACTTGAGCTAAACAACGGGCGTTCAAAAGGGTTTCACAATCACCAGGATAACGATGACGATCATGAGAAAGGTAGGCACTTCGTTGAGGATTCGCCAGTGCCGTGCCAATTTTTTGTTCTGATCCTTCTCGAACATCCGCTGAGATTTCGCCAGATAACCGTGAAGAGCGGAGAGAAGAACCACGAGACCGATCTTGGCGTGCAGCCACCCGCCCGAGAAGTCGAATCCTTTCCAGGCAAGCCAAAGGCCGAACACCCAGGTTGCTATCATGGCGGGATTGATGATGAAACGCAGAAGCCGCGCTTCCATCAACTTGAACGTCTCGCTCTGGGCCGAACCTGCTTCGACCTGAGAATGATAGACGAAAAGACGTGGCAGATAGAGCATCCCTGCCATCCAGGAGATCACTGCAACCACGTGAAAGGCTTTGATCCAGAGATAAAGGCCGTCGGGCGCTGCTGCGAAAAGGAGAACCGTCAGGAGGAGGAAGATCGCAAGGGACACGGCTGCTCTCCGTGCAGCGGCTTTCCCGCCGCTGACGCTTACGTCGGTTGCCATGATTGTTCCTCCCGCACCTGGTTGATCATCGCCTGTACATGCTCAACGGGTGTCTCAGGTGTGATGCCGTGGCCGAGATTGAAAATGAACGGGCCGCCGCTCAGTGCCGACATGATCGACTTGACGCCCTCCGAGAGAGCTTTGCCGCCGGCGACGAGCCGCATGGGGTCCAAATTGCCCTGCACGGCACCTTCCATTTGCAGCCGGCCCGCTTCATCGAGCGGCACCGTCCAATCGAGCCCGAGCCCCTTCACACCGGTTTCGCGGCGATAGCGGCGATAGAGCCATCCCGCTCCCTTCGGAAACCCGATGATGGGAGTGGTGGGATGCTTCTGCCGTACTCGCCGCACGATTTCCGCTACGGGCCGTATGCACCAGCGATCGAAGCTCTTCTCATCCAACACGCCGGCCCAGGAATCAAAGATCTGCACCGCATCAGCTCCTTCGTCGATCTGCCGGATGAGATAATCCGCAGAAGCTGCGGCAATGTCATCGAGGAGACGGGAAAGCGCTTCGGGATGCCTGTAGCTGAACAGACGCGCGGGCGCCTGGTCCGCGGTTCCGCGCCCGGCGATCATGTAGGTGGCAACTGTCCAGGGAGCGCCACAGAAGCCGATCAACGCGGCTTCTTCCGGCAATTCCTGCCGTAGCCGCCGCACGGTCTCGTATACCGGCTTCAGATGTTCGTGAAAACCATCCATGCTCAGAGCCACGGCTTCCTCCGCCCCGATTGGCGTCATAAGCGGTCCGAGCCCTTCCTCGAAGCGCAAGTCGCGGCCCAGCGCATGGGGCACGACGAGGATGTCGGAAAAAAGAATGGCGGCATCAAAACCGAAGCGACGGATCGGCTGCAGCGTCACCTCGACCGCGAAATCTGGATTGTAGCAAAGATCCAGGAAACTTCCGGCTTTCCGGCGCGCTTCCCGATATTCGGGCAAATACCGTCCCGCTTGGCGCATCAGCCAGACGGGTGGCGGAAAGGCTGTCCGCCCCTTCAGCACTTCCAAAAGCTTCCGTTCCGCCACGTTTCAGGTCTCCGGATTCAAAAAATAAAGATTCTATAAAAAAGGTTTCTGATTCTATGACTCTGTTTGGAACGTGGATTAAATCCTGTCCACCGGAAGGCATTCCCGGCGCCCGAGCAAATTGCCGCGCCTTATATCCGTACAATGTGGAAAATTGCGACAGAGGTCAAAAAAATCCCGCATTTTCAATACCTTTTCTCATGCAGAGAGAAGCAGATCCCGGCATCGACATGTGGACATGGTCCATCATCAACATAGTTCTGCACACCCCGCGATGCATTGCGCCATTCCCGATGGGTGTGGATCACGACCCGGTTTTTCCAGAGCCGAAAATTCGCCAAGCGTGTTTCGCCGCGCTATCAACATCTCTCCACAGAGTGGAATCGGAACCTGTGCAAAAGCCCCAGAGCTTCTTTCATCTCCACCTGATTTCAGATGCCACGGGCGAAACGTTGCTCGCGGCCGGAAGAGCGGCTGCCGCGCAATACAAGAATGCGCGTGCCATCGAGCACATTTACCCGTTGGTGCGCACGGAAAAGCAGCTCGACAAGGTCTTCGCCGAAATCGATGAAGAACCGGGGATCGTGCTTTACACGATTGTTGATCAAAAGCTTGCTCGCGAAGTGGACGAGCGCTGCCAATCCATGGGTTTGCCAAGCGTCTCCGTCCTAGAGCCTGTCCTCACGGTGTTCCAGTCCTATCTGGGCACACCCGCAGGTCGCCGGGTTGGCGCCCAGCACGTCTTGGATGCCGAATATTTTCGCCGCATCGATGCGTTGAATTTCACCATGGAACACGATGACGGCCAACTTCCGCAGGATGTGGATGAGGCCGACATCATCCTTGTCGGCGTATCCCGCACATCGAAGACGCCGACCAGCATCTATCTGGCAAATCGTGGCATCAAGACTGCGAATGTGCCCATCGTTCTCGACGTGCCGTTGCCGGAGCCGATGTTGAAGGCAACGCATCCGTTGGTCGTTGGCCTTATCGCTTCCGCCGAGCGCATTTCCCAGGTTCGGCAGAACCGGCTTCTCGGCACGATCAGCGTGGACTTCGATGCTTATGTCGATCGTGTGGCCATTGCCCGGGAACTCGCCTATGCACGCCAGCTTTGCGCACGATACAATTGGCCCGTGATCGATGTCACGCGCCGCTCCATCGAGGAAACCGCGGCGGCCATATTGGCCCTGCGCGGCAAGCCCTGGTGACGAAACGGGAGAAGAGAATGCCGACGGAAAATTCGATCATCATCCTGGCGTCGACCAGCCCGTTTCGCAGAAAGCTGCTGGAAGATGCCGGTCTCTCCATAGGGACCGTCACGCCGCAAGTGGACGAGCGGGCGCTGGAAACACCATTGGAAGATACCGGTGTCACCCCGGATGAAGTCGCTCTCATCCTCGCTGAAGCCAAGGGCGTGGACGTCTCGCAGCGTCATCCGGACGCCTGGGTGATCGGCTGTGATCAGACTCTCTCTCTGGACGACCGAATCTTCCACAAGCCGCAGGATATGGAGGGCGCCCGTCGCCATCTCCTGGCGCTGTCTGGCAAGACGCACCTTCTGAACAGCGCAGTGGTGCTCGTCCGTGGCGGAGAGGTCGCCTGGCGGCATGTTTCAATCGCGCGGATGACGATGCGCACGTTGGGTCCGGGCTTCATCGGCCGGCATCTTTCGAGGGTCGGCGACAGGGCATTGTCGAGCGTTGGTGCCTATCAGATCGAGGGCGAAGGCGTTCAGCTGTTCGAAAGGATAGAGGGGGACTATTTCACCATAGTTGGCGTTCCCCTTCTGCCGCTCCTGACAAAGCTGCGCGAACTCGAGGTGATCGATGGCTGATCCCTTTCCACGGGCTTTTGTTTGCGGACACCCGATCGGCCATTCCCGTTCGCCGATCATTCACGGTCACTGGCTGGCGGAACATCATCTCGGGGGCAGCTATGAGCGGCTGGACATCGCCCCGGAAGAGTTCCAGGCGTTCGTGAGGGAATTGCCTCTAACCTATGTGGGTGGGAACGTGACCATTCCCCACAAGGAACACGCGCACCGCCTGACGGATCGGCACGACGAGGCGGCCGAGATCATTGGCGCCGTCAATACGCTTTGGCTCGAAGATGGCCGTCTGTGGGGGGGGAATACCGACGCCTATGGTTTTGCGGCAAATCTCGATGCTGCCGTTCCGGATTGGGAAAAGAAATCTGCTGCCACGGTGCTTGGCGCCGGCGGTGCAGCGTTGGCGATCGTGCATGCGTTGCAGAGCCGCGGCGTAAATGAAATCCGAATCGTCAACCGCACGCTGGCGCGGGCCCAGGCGCTCGTTGATCACTTTCGTGGAAGTACCAGCGCCCATGGCTGGGAGGCGGTCCCGGAACTCCTTTCGGATACGGAGATCCTCATCAACACGACTTCGCTTGGCATGCACGGTGAGCCGGAGGTGATGCTGGACCTGTCTCCGCTGCCGGCCTCCGCGATTGTCACGGACATCGTCTATGTTCCATTGCAGACACCGCTCCTTACGCGCGCGGCTGAACGCGGTCTGCGCACAGTGGATGGCCTCGGTATGCTCTTGCACCAGGCCGCCCCCGGCTTTGCCCGATGGTTCGGCGTGTGGCCACAGGTCAGCACACGGCTGCGTGAAATCGTCGTCGCGGATCTCGAGGACGAAAAATGATTGTCCTCGGCCTCACCGGATCCATTGGCATGGGCAAGTCCACCACTGCTCGTATGTTTGCAGAGGAAGGCGTGCCGGTGCATGATTCGGATGCCACGGTACACAGGCTTTACGAGGGTGAGGCAATCCCACTGATCGAGGCGCATTTTCCCGGTGCGATCGCGAACGGAAAGGTGGATCGCGCACGCCTGGCCAAGGCGGTTGTCGGCAACCAGGAAGCGTTGGACAGGCTGGAACGGCTTATTCACCCTCTCGTGCGCGAGGATGCGGATCGGTTCGTTGAAAAGCATCGCGAGAAGGGAACGCCGCTTGTCGTGCTCGACATTCCGCTTCTGTTCGAGACCGCAGGTACCGACCGGGTGGACAAGATCGTCGTCGTCACGGCACCACCGCAGGTGCAGCGGGAGCGCGTGCTGGCTCGGCCGGGAATGACCGAGGAAAAGTTCCAGAAGATCCTTGCCCGGCAGGTATCGGATGCGGAAAAGCGGAGCCAGGCTGATTTCATCATCGATACCAGCAAAGGTATGGAAGCGGCGCGTCAAGCGGTGCGCGGAATCGTCGGCCTGCTGACATAAGGCTGACGGCTTTTAAACCATCTCTGCCTTGCAACGCGTGCGCTGCATGGCCCATGCTTCGGGTGGGGAGTGATTCGAATGCGCGAAATCATCTTTGATACGGAAACGACCGGCCTCGACTCGCGCGAGGACAGGATTATTGAGCTTGGCTGTGTGGAATTGGTGAACCGCTTTCCCACCGGCCGCTCAATGCACCACTATATCAACCCCCAGGGACGTTCCGTTCATCCCGACGCCCAGGCAGTGCACGGGATTTCCGACACGGACCTGGTCGGTAAGCCTGTCTTTGCCGAAATCCTCGACTCGTTTCTGGAGTTCATCGATGGTGCAAAGCTCGTAGCTCACAACGCCAATTTCGACATCGGCTTCATCAATGCCGAGTTCCATCGGTTGGGGCAGTCATTTGTTGATCCCGCTCGCGTGGTGGACACACTTGCGATCGCCCGCCGCAAGCATCCGATGGGTCCAAATTCGCTGGATGCACTTTGCCGGCGCTACGGCATCGACAATTCGCGTCGCACCAAACACGGAGCTCTTCTGGATGCCGAGCTCTTGGCTGAAGTCTATATTGAACTGGTTGGCGGCAAGCAGGCGGCCTTTGGCCTGGAGGTCGAGACGCAGGAGCGCGTTGAAGATGCAAGTGAAAGTCGCGTTGTCGTCGCACTGCCTTCCCGCCCCCGCCCCCTCCCTCCGCGGATGACCGAAGAGGAACGGCAAGCCCACGAGGCGTTGGTGGCAGGTATCGGTGACAACGCCCTCTGGCGGAAGCTGGCTCCGGCTGAACCGGCCGAACAGGCCGAGATCGCCTGAGCGCCAGAGGCGACTTGATGAGAAGGCCGGGCGAAGAGCCCGGCTTTTGTCTTTTTTTTTGCTGCTTTGCGCTCAGGAAACCTGAACTTTCCTCCGCGCCTCTTCTTCCGCGAGACGCTGCTGGAACATGCGTGCGAAATCGATCGGGTCGATCATCAGCGGCGGGAAGCCGCCGTTACGCGTGGCGTCGGCAACGATCTGCCGAGCAAACGGGAAGAGAAGTCGCGGGCATTCGATGAAAAGGAGCGGCAACATATGTTCCTGTGGGAAGCCCTGGATACGGAACACGCCGCCATAGACGAGCTCGACATTGAAGAGCACCGTCTTGTCGGCCTCCGCCCGCGCCGTGAGTGTGAGCAGGACATCATAGTCCGTTCCGCCAAGCGGGTTGGCGTTTACATTGACATTGATGTTGATCGAAGGTGCCTTGTCGCGAGCGCGCAGGGACTGAGGTGCGCCGGGGCTTTCGAAAGATAAGTCCTTGATATACTGCGTCAGCACATTAAGGTTCGCCGGCACAGTGTTGTCGCTGTTCCCCGCCTGCTTTGCCTCGTCTTTTTCTTCGGGCTGTTCAGCCATCCGCCTCGATCCTCTGGAATGTCGCGCGCCGCCCTGCGCGGGTTGCAAAAATAGAGGCGTTGGCTAGCACGGTGACCTTGGCAATACAAGTTTGGATTGGTCGACACCCTGCGCCCCGGGCCTACTTCTCCCGCCACGGCGAATCTTTGTCGTCCGAGCTGGAATAGTCGCTCATGTCGAGGTCGATCGTCTTGTCCGCCGGCCCCCGTTGGGCGCCTCCGCCGCCCATGCCCGCCGGAGCAACGACAACGACACGTTTGCGGATAGATTTCCAGGCGGCATCGCGTAGCTGGGGAACAAACAGCAGAAGCCCCAGGCTATCCGTGACGAAACCCGGCGTAAGGAGAAGAAGCCCCGCGACCAGGATCATCATCCCATGCACCAATTCGCGTCCGGGCAGCCGGTTCTCGGCAAGCTCGCGCTGCATGCGCGAAAGGACTGCAAATCCCTGCACGCGAAGCAGGATAGAGCCGGCGATCGCCGTCGCAAGAACAAGGCCCAATGTCGAGAGCAACCCGATCTGTTGTCCGACGATCACAAAAACGGCGATTTCCGCGAGCGGAATAGCCAGGAGAAGAAACGGGAGAATGGAGAAACGCACGTTTTTGGTCTAACCTCTTCACTTGGACCTTCGGGCCGTTCCGATCTGAACATAGGAAAGCGAGCCGACGATTTGAATGATCGCCTCACGCGTTCTATATGAATTCTAATCGCGGCGGCGCCGTGGCCTGGCATTCAGGCCTGCCCGTATCGGCAGGCGCAACACGACAGAGCGGCTTTGGCGGACAATATGGAATTCTTTGATTTCGGCACAATTTTCTTTCTGGTCGCGGCGGTCGTGATCTTTTTTCAGCTGCGCAATGTGCTCGGTCGGAGAACCGGCAGCGAGAGACCGCCTTTCGATCCTTATACGGCCGGACGCAGCCGCCCGACCGAAGGGGACAAATCCGCAAAACCGGATACGGTCGTGTCGCTGCCGCGCCGTAAGAACCCGGTCGAGCCCGCGGCGGAGCGCTACGCCGTCATCGATACCGTGGCCCAACCGGGCACGGATCTCAACCGCGGGCTGCGGGCGATCAAGGATGCCGACCCTTCCTTCGATCCAAAGGTGTTCGCCGACGGGGCCAAGCTTGCTTATGAGATGATCGTCATGGCATTTGCCGATGGCGACCGGCGCACCCTCAAGAATCTGCTTTCTCGCGAGGTCTACGACGGTTTTGTATCGGCCATCGATGAGCGCGAAAAGCGATCTGAAAAGATAGAATCCTCCTTTGTGGGGATCGACAAGGCCTCGATCGTTGGCGCTGAGATGAAGGGTTCGGAAGCGCACATAACACTTCGGATCGTCAGCGAATTGATCTCAGCCACGCGCGACAGCGCTGGCAGCATCATCGATGGCGACCCGGAGACGGTGGCCGAGGTCAAGGATGTCTGGACCTTCGCCCGGGACACACGCTCGCGCGATCCCAACTGGAAGCTGGTGGCGACCGAAGCCGAGGAATAGTTTTGGTTGAAGCCTCGGGTCCGGATGAGGAGAGGTGCTTATGAGCCTTTCCGAGTTTTTTCGTCCCGTTTCATACGACCAACTTCCTGGCTGGCGGCAGGATACCGGCATCGCTGAGGCGCTTGCTGCATTTACGCGGTCTGCCCACCAGGCGGCAACGCGGCCTTATCGTTCTGGAAGTCTCGGGATATGCTTCGAAGCCTTCGCACCCGCCTATGGCGAGGCCCGGACGATGAGCCATTCCGCCGACGCGGCTCGGGCATTTTTCGAGCGCCACTTTCTTCCCTTTCATGTGCGTCCGGACATCGGTGAGCGCGGATTCGTGACCGGCTACTATGAGCCGGAGGTTGAGGCGTCCTGCACCCCTACCGAAGTATTCTCGGTGCCGCTTTACCGCCGCCCGGACGATCTTGTCGATGTGGATGACGGGAACCGTCCCGAAGGTCTCGATCCATATCTTGCCTTTGCCAGGTATGAAGCTGGTGCCTTGGTCGCTTATCACGATCGGCAGGCCGTCGAGCGCGGCGCTCTGGAAGGAAGGGGGCTCGAACTCTGCTGGCTAGCCGATCGGGTGGACGCTTTCTTCGTTCACATCCAGGGGGCAGCCCGGTTGCGCCTGCGGGACGGTGGCAGGAAACGCGTCACCTACGCCGCCAAGTCCGGCCACCGATTCACCGGGATCGGTCGCCTTTTGGCTGATTTCGGCGAAATCCCTCTTCAGGAAGTGACGATGCAGACGATCCGCGCATGGCTCGCGCGGAATCCGCAGCGCCAAGACGATCTCCTTTGGCAGAATCGCTCCTATATCTTCTTCCGCGAGACCCCGCTGGGCGAAATGAATCTCGGACCGGTCGCTGCCGCCAAGGTGCAGCTCCAGCCCGGTCGGTCGATTGCCGTCGACCGGCTCCTCCACACCTTCGCCACGCCTTTTTTCATTGATGCTCCGGAACTTCGGCATGTAAACGGCGAGCCCTTCCGCCGGCTGATGATCGCGCAGGACACTGGCTCCGCGATCACGGGCTCCGCGCGCGGCGACCTCTTCATCGGTACGGGAAGCGCGGCCGGCGATGTTGCCGGCTCGATACGCCATGCAGCCGATTTCTATGCCCTTCTGCCACGGTTGCTGGTTGAGGGAGCATGAAGCGGGGCGGATCAAAGACGCTTTCGGCGGAAGATAGGATTCTTTGGAGCCGTGTGGCCCGCACGGCAACACCGCTTCCGGGAAAGAAGCACTCCGAGGAGGATGCCTCGTCTGTCGAAAAATCTCAGAGGCCTCGGATTATACCCTCGGCTGTTGCACCGCAGGCGCCTTCGGTTCCGGAAAGACAACCTCGAACCCCGCATCCGCGCCGCCTCGATTCTCCCACCCGCGAGAAGCTGGCCCGCGGCCGTCTTGACATAGGGGGCCGGGTGGACCTCCACGGATTGACCCAGTCGGAAGCCTATGCGCTTCTGCTCTCCTTCCTGAGACAGGCTTTTCTCGGCGAGCGCCGATATGTGCTCGTGATAACCGGCAAAGGCTCCAGCAGCGGTGGCGGCGTCCTCCGAAACGCGGTCCCGCAATGGTTCTCCACGCCACCATTTTCTGAAATCGTGGGCGGTTACGAGGAGGCCGCCCGGCATCATGGCGGTGGCGGCGCACTTTACGTTCGGCTTCGCCGCAAGGAAAACCGCCGATGACCCCTTTTGCCGCGAGGATACGAGCGCTCCGCCGCGCCCGCGGCGTAAGCCAGAAGGAGATGGCCACGGCGCTGGGCGTGACCTCCGCCTATCTTTCGGCCTTGGAACACGGGCGCCGCGGCCCCCCGAATTGGGCGATGGTCCAGAAGATCATCGGCTACTTCAACATCATCTGGGATGAAGCGGACGATCTCCAGCGGCTCGCCGAACTCTCGCACCCGCGCGTGGTGGTGGATACGGCTGGACTTCCGGAAAAGGCCACCGCAATCGCCAATCTGCTCGCGCAGAACATCGCGAGCCTCGATGAAGACGATCTCGAGCAGCTCTACCGCGTGCTGCACGACCTCCTGAGAGCAGGGACGGACAACCCGGCTAAGCCGGACGGCTGATTACGATTCAGCCGCAAGCCCCCGGAGTTCCTCCAGCTTCTCGTTGACGAGCCAGCCGTAATAGTTCTCCTCGGGCCATTTGGCCTCTATTCCCTGCTTACGGCGCAACCTATTCTCGGCCGCCAGCTTTTCCGCCCGTGTTTCGGGATCTCCGAGATTATACAACGTGGCCGTCAGGCCGGGGTTTTTGCTGATGTCGAAACCGGCTATCTCCCGATAGGCTTCGATCGCCTTTCTGATCGTCGCGGCCACATATTCGAGGGAAATGTCCGGATCCATGATGGCGCGGTACACTTGCTGCGGGTCGCGATGATCGATCTTCTCGTGACCGGAGATCCGGTGCACCATATCGTTTAACTGAAGTGCCGTAAGCGGGTTCAACTGGCCGATGCCGAAGGTCTGTCCAGCGAAGAAAGGTTGCAGGAAGACGGCGCTGAAACGGTCGTTGGGGAAGAGTTGGCCATCCACCCTTTGGCCACGGAAGAAGCGGTCCCAAACGGCCTCGCGGCAGCCCCAGAGAGCGTAGCTTTCCCTGATTTCTTCGCAGCCGGTGAATTGAGGCCGGTGGATGAAGTCGTCCAGCGCCTCGCCGCGATAGGAAAAGGTGAAGCTGCTACGCAGATACGAGACCGCCTTCACATAATAGGTTTGCAGCTGGTCGTAGGCATCCACATTGTAGGTGTGCTCGCCGACGATGGCGCCGATGATATGGATCGGATCGATATTGTAGGCGGCAGCCGCCCGGCGAATCTTGGCCCGCAACGCGCGGTCGTTCTTCAGGAGCTCAAAGACCTTCGCGTATTTCGCTTCATAGGTCGTCCTGGCAGCCTCGGTGCGCCTGGCGGAAGCCCCCGGGACGGGCGGCTGTTCCGCGTTGCGGTTTCCCGGTGGCACGAGCGTGGTGGCGCCGGCAGCGCTCGCCACCAGAACCATGACAAGGCCAAATAGCATGCCGCGCTGAAAAGCCATCCGCCACCCAGACATTTTCGGATTGGCCGGAACCTAAGGAAAGCGGGCACTCAAGTCGAGCGAATTTCCACGCTCGCGAGATCACCCGCTCCTTCCGTGTCTTCAAAGTCACAGGATAAAGCGCGACAGATCCGTGTTCTTCGCGAGATCGCCCACGTTCTCGTCCACATAAGGGGCATCGATCGTCACCTTGTTGCCTGACCGGTCGGGGGCGTTGAAGGAGATCTCGTCCAATACGCGCTCCATCACCGTCTGCAGTCTCCGGGCTCCGATGTTCTCGACGCTTGCGTTGAGGTCGACCGCGATCGCGGCCAGCCGGTCTATGGCATCGTCGGTGAACTCCAGTTCCACGCCTTCCGTCCCCATCAGCGCGACGTACTGCTTGATGAGGCTTGCCTCCGTTTCCGTCAGGATGCGGCGGAAATCCTCCTTCTCCAACGCGCGGAGTTCCACGCGAATGGGGAGGCGGCCCTGCAGTTCCGGCAGCAGGTCCGAAGGCTTCGACACGTGAAACGCACCGGAAGCGATGAAGAGGACGTGGTCGGTCTTGACCGGGCCGTACTTGGTCGCAACCGTTGTTCCCTCCACGAGCGGCAGAAGGTCGCGCTGCACCCCTTCGCGCGAGACACCGGCGCCGATGCCGCCTTCACTCGCAGCGATCTTATCGATCTCGTCGATGAAGACGATGCCGTCGTTCTCGGCGGACGAAAGCGCCCGCCTGATCACCTCGTCCTGATCCAGCAGCTTGTCCGATTCGTCGTCGATGAGATGCTTGTAGGAGTCCTTGACGGTGGTTTTGATCGTCTTGGGGCGGCCGCCGCCCATCGCCTTTTGCAGCATGTCGTTGATGTTGAGCACGCCGATATTGGCGCCGGGCATGCCCGGGATTTCGAAATTGCCCATGCCGCCGCCGGTGTCGGTGACCTGGATTTCAATTTCCTTCTCGTCGAGATCCCCACTCCTCAGCTTCTGCCTGAAGCTGTCGCGGGTGGCCGGGCTTGCCGTCTTTCCCACGAGCGCTTCCAGCACGCGCTCTTCGGCGTTGAGGTGCGCGCGGGCCTTCACGCTTTCGCGCATCTTCTCGCGCGTCAGCCCGATGGCGATCTCGACCAGGTCGCGTACGATCTGCTCCACGTCGCGGCCGACATAGCCTACTTCGGTGAACTTCGTCGCTTCCACTTTGACGAAAGGTGCGCCGGCCAGCTTCGCGAGGCGGCGGGAGATCTCCGTCTTGCCGACGCCGGTCGGTCCGATCATCAGGATGTTCTTCGGCATCACCTCTTCGCGCAGCCCGGATTCGAGCTGCTGGCGCCGCCAGCGGTTCCTGAGTGCGATCGCCACCGCCCGCTTCGCGTCCTTCTGGCCAATGATGTAGCGGTCGAGTTCGGAAACGATCTCCCTGGGTGAAAAACTGCTCATATCGTCGTCTCTTTTATGTTCGGGTCATATTGCATGATCAGGATGTCCCCGGTGCGCCCTTCCAGATCGGGAATGGGCTTGAAGCCCGCTTTCATATAGGCGCGCACGGCACGGGCATTTTCACGGTCCGGATCGGTGATGATCGTGCGGAAGCCCTCGCTGCGCAGCATGCAGACGAAGGCGGCAAGCGCCTTGGAGCCGATCCCTTGCGATAGCCACGCCGGCTCTCCGATCGAAAGATCCACACCGACCGCATCGGACGGCAGCTCCGTCAGCCAGGGGTTCTTTTTGATCCAATCCTCGTTCTGATGGTGGCCGATGAACCAGTATTGGATATAGCCTACCGGCACGCCGCCAAGCTTGATGATGAAGGGCCGCGTCGAATCCCGCCCTTCGATCATGTCGCGGATGAAGCCCAATTCCTGCTCCGGCTCACCCCACCATTCCCGCACATGCGGCTCCTCGAGCCAGCGCCGCAGCATCGGCAGATCCGTCTGCGTCACCGGTACGAAGTGAACGGCGATCTCATCCCGCATCCAGCGATTCCAGGACGACGTTGTCGTTGGTGTAGATGCAGATGCTTGCCGCGATCTCCATCGCCTTGCGGGCGATCTCCTCCGCGCTCTTGTCGGTGTCGAGCAGCGCGCGTGCGGCAGCGAGCGCATAGTTGCCGCCGGACCCGATGGCCATCACGCCTTCTTCCGGCTCGAGCACGTCGCCGTTTCCGGTGAGCGCCAGCGTCACGTTCTTGTCGGCCACGAGCATCATGGCTTCCAGCCGGCGCAGATAACGATCCATCCGCCAATCCTTCGCGAGCTCGACGCAGGCGCGCATCAGCTGATCCGGATACTGCTCCAGCTTCTTCTCCAGCCTTTCGAGCAAGGTGAAGGCGTCTGCCGTCGCACCTGCGAAGCCGGCAATCACATTGCCCCTGCCGATGCGGCGCACCTTGCGGGCATTGCCCTTCATCACGGTCTGCCCCAGGCTCACCTGCCCATCGCCGGCGATCACCACCTTTCCGCCCTTCCGGACGGTCACGATCGTGGTGGCATGCATGGAATGATTGTCACTCATGAAACTGCTCCTGCGGCGCCTCTCGCGGACGCCCGTTCGAGCGTTTATGTAAGAGGCGGAACAACGAATGCAAATCCGGCGGCAAACCCGATACCGCGGCTTCTGGCATTCCTCGTCCACATGCTCTAAAAGGCGAGCCTCTTCTTGGAGTATAAGGGAAAGCCATGGCTGCCACCAATCCGCGCCGGGCCGAAGTCAACCGCAAGACGAACGAGACCGACATCTCCGTCACGGTCGATCTCGATGGCGAAGGCCGTTCCGAGATCGTTACGGGCGTCGGATTCTTCGATCATATGCTGGATCAGCTCTCCCGCCATTCCCTCATCGATATGAGAGTGTCGGCATCGGGTGATCTCCATATCGACGATCATCACACGGTGGAGGATTGCGGCATTGCGATCGGTCAGGCCATCGCCGAGGCCTTGGGCGATCGTCGCGGCATCACGCGGTATGCCTCGCTCGACCTTGCCATGGACGAGGCGTTGACGCGGGCGGCGGTGGACGTCTCGGGCCGGCCCTTCCTGGTCTGGCAGGTCGCTTTCCCTTCGCCCAAGATCGGTACGTTCGACACCGAGCTGGTGCGCGAGTTCTTCCAGGCGCTTGCACAGAATGCGGGCATCACGCTCCATGTCGCGAACCTCCATGGCGCAAACGCTCACCACATTGCCGAGACCTGCTTCAAGGCGGTCGCGCGTGTGCTGCGCGTTGCCCTGGCGCCGGATCCGCGTCAGCCGAATGCGATCCCGTCCACCAAGGGCTCACTGAGCGGCTGAGCCATGGCAAGCTACGTCGTCGTGGAGCCGCCGGACACTAGGCCAGACAGGGCGGAAAAAGCCGTGGTCGTTCGCGACGGCTTCTCGCTCTTCGCCTTGATCATACCTTTGCTCTGGTTCCTGTGGCATCGGATGTGGCTGGAGGCCGCCGCCTTCTTTGTGGCCGCACTGTTGTTGGCTGGTCTCGGCACGCTGCCGGGCTTCACGATGCTGGCTCCATTGCTCTCCCTGTTTCTTTACATATTTATCGGCCTTGAGGCTCAGGCGCTCAGGATAGCGTCTCTCCGCAGGCGAGGGTGGGAGGTCTGGGGCGTTGTCGAGGCGGGCAGTCGTGATGAAGCAGAAGCGCGCTATGTAGCCGAGGCGGAAGAGATGCCGGCCCGGCAGCCGGCATCCGGCACTCCGGAGGTACCCGTTGCTCCCCGCGCCCATCCGGGTGCTCCAAGGTCCGCGTCCCCCGCCTTCGGCCTCATCGACTACCCGCGAAAGAATTGACCCATGCGTGTCGCTATCATCGATTATGGCTCAGGCAATCTGCGTTCCGCCACAAAGGCTTTCGAACGCGCGGCGCGCGAGACGGGGATTGCTGCCGAAATCGACCTTACCGACGATGCCGACCGGGTGCGTACGGCCGATCGCATCGTGCTTCCCGGTGTCGGCGCCTATGCGGATTGCCGCGCCGGCCTTGATGCCGTGCCGGGCATGACCGAGGCCATCGAGGAGGTCGCGATCGGGAATGCCAGGCCCTTTCTCGGCATCTGTGTCGGCATGCAGCTCATGTCGGACCGGGGGCTTGAGAAGACGATTACTGAAGGCTTCGGCTGGATCGCAGGAGACGTGAAGGAGATCACGCCCGACGACCCGTCGCTCAAGGTCCCGCAGATCGGGTGGAACACGATTCACGTGAAACATTCCCATCCGCTCTTCACCGGGATCACGACGGGACGGGAGGGGCTGCATGCCTACTTCGTCCACTCCTATCACCTCGACGCCAAGCGCCCCGAGGATGTTCTGGCCGTGACCGACTATGGTGGCGAAGTCACTGCGGCCGTCGCCTGTGGCAACCTCGCGGGCACCCAGTTCCACCCGGAAAAGAGCCAGGCGCTGGGTCTGGCTCTGATCGCCAATTTCCTGCGGTGGCGCCCATGATCCTCTTCCCCGCCATCGATCTGAAAGACGGCGAATGCGTTCGCCTGAAGCTGGGCGAGATGAGCGAGGCCACGGTCTACAACCGTGATCCCGCCAACCAGGCCAGAACCTTCGAGCAGCAGGGTTTCGAATGGCTGCACGTGGTCGACCTCAATGGTGCCTTCGCCGGCGCGAGCGTCAACGGGGCCGCCGTCGAGGCGATCCTGCGCGCGACAAGCAATCCGGTGCAGCTCGGCGGCGGCATCCGTTCGCTCCACCACATCGAGGCTTGGCTGGAGAAAGGGCTTGCCCGCGTGATCCTGGGCACGGTTGCCGTGCGCGATCCTGCATTGGTGCGCGAAGCCTGCCGGAAATTTCCCGGCAGGATCGCCGTCGGCATCGACGCGCGCGCAGGCAAGGTGGCCGTCGAGGGCTGGGCGGAGACCTCCGATCTTGCGGCTGTCGATCTCGCCAGGCGGTTCGAAGGCGCGGGCGTCGCCGCGATCATCTATACGGATATTGATCGCGATGGTGTGCTCACGGGTATCAATTGGGAGTCGACCATCGCCCTTGCGGATGCGGTGTCGATCCCCGTTATCGCGTCGGGTGGCCTTGCCTCCATGGCGGACATCGATCGCATGACCCGGCCCGATGCGGCGAAGCTCGAAGGTGCGATCTCCGGCCGCGCACTCTATGATGGCCGTATAGATCTGAAGGAAGCGCTCGCAATGCTTCGAAAGGCGCGCACATGACCCTGAAGGCACGCGTCATCCCCTGCCTGGACGTGAAGGACGGCCGCGTCGTAAAGGGGGTGAATTTTGTCGATCTCGTCGACGCAGGCGATCCTGTGGAGGCCGCGAAGGCCTATGACGCGGCTGGTGCC
The DNA here is from genome assembly GCF_029457495.1 of Chelativorans sp. AA-79. Taxonomy (NCBI): domain Bacteria; kingdom Pseudomonadati; phylum Pseudomonadota; class Alphaproteobacteria; order Hyphomicrobiales; family Phyllobacteriaceae; genus Chelativorans; species Chelativorans sp. AA-79. Next base: position 210,270 of record NZ_CP120361.1, on the reverse strand, counting down.
GACGAGCTCTGCTTCCTCGATATCACCGCGAGCCACGAAAACCGCGAGACGATCTTCGATGTGGTCGCCCGCACGGCGGAGCAGTGCTTCATGCCGCTCACCGTTGGCGGCGGCGTGCGCCAGGTCTCCGATATCCGGAAGCTGCTGCTCGCGGGTGCGGACAAGGTCTCCATCAATACGGCCGCGGTGAAGGATCCGGAATTCGTCGCCCGTGCGGCGGACAAGTTCGGTGACCAGTGCATCGTCGTGGCGATCGACGCGAAGAGAGTCTCCGCTCCAGGCGAGGCCGGCCGATGGGAGATCTTCACCCATGGCGGCCGCAATCCCACCGGAAACGATGCCGTCGAGTTCGCCAGACAGGTCGTCGGCCTGGGCGCGGGCGAGATCCTGCTGACCTCCATGGACCGCGACGGCACCAAGGGCGGCTATGACCTCCCACTCACGCGAACGATTTCCGATGCGGTCCGCGCGCCCGTCATCGCCTCGGGCGGTGTCGGCACGCTGGATCACCTCGTTGAGGGAATCCGGGAGGGCCATGCGGCGGCCGTACTGGCGGCCTCTATCTTCCACTTCGGAACCTATACGATCGTGGAAGCCAAACGGCACATGGCTGCGGCCGGGATACCCATGCGGCTCGATCAGACAGGCACCAGGCAGGATAAGTATGAGCGGGTTTGATCTCTCGACTCTCGAGGCCATCATCGCCGAGCGCGCCCGCTCCGACGCGGCAGAGTCCTGGACCGCCCGGCTCTTTTCCGCCGGAATGGAAAAAGCTGCCAAGAAAATGGGCGAGGAGGCGGTGGAGACCGTCATCGCGGCAGTGACGCAGGACAGGAAGGCTCTGGTCTCCGAAAGCGCGGATCTCCTCTACCACTGGCTGGTGGTGCTGGCGATGGCCGGGGTCGAGCTTGACGAGGTCATGGCGGAGCTGCAGTCGCGCACGGGCCGTTCGGGCGTCGCGGAAAAGGCTGCGCGCGGAAAGACTCCGGAAAGCCGGGCATGATGATATCATGGGCCTGCGAGCAGGCATGGAAAAGACGCTGATGGATCAATTGGTACCCGCCGAACGCTACTCTCCCTATCGGTTCTTCACGGCGGAGGAGTGGGCGAAATTCCGAGCCGACACGCCGCTCACCCTCCGCGAGGACGAGGTGCGCCGGCTCCGCTCCCTGAACGATCCCATCGATCTGGAGGAGGTGCGGCGGATCTATCTTTCGATGTCGCGGCTGCTTTCGGCGCATGTCGAGGCGAGCCAGCTCCTCTTTCGCCAGCGCCAGGTCTTCTTCGATTCGAACCATGCGGTGAAGACGCCCTTCATCATCGGCATCGCCGGTTCTGTCGCCGTCGGCAAATCCACCACCGCGCGCGTCCTGAAGGAGTTGCTTGCGCGCTGGCCCTCCAGCCCCAAGGTCGATCTCGTCACCACCGACGGCTTCCTCTATCCCAACGCGGTCCTCCTTCAGGAAGGACTGATGGAGCGCAAGGGTTTTCCCGAGAGCTACGACGTCGGCGGCATCCTGCGCTTCCTTTCGGGCATCAAGGCGGGCCTGCCCGATATGCGCGCCCCGCTTTACTCACACCTCACCTACGACGTGCTGCCCGGTGAATTCGTCACCATCGACCGGCCGGACATCCTCATTTTCGAGGGTATCAACGTCCTGCAGACGCGTGACCTGCCCAAGGACGGCAAGGCGGTGCCCTTCGTGTCCGACTTCTTCGATTTCTCCATCTATATCGATGCGCCGGAAGAACTGATCCATCACTGGTATGTCGATCGCTTCATGCGGCTGCGCGATACGGCCTTTCGCGACCCGAACTCCTTCTTTCACAAATATTCGCAGCTTTCGGAAGGGGCGGCACGCGCCGTCGCCGAGCAGCTCTGGAACAGTATCAACCTCAAGAACCTGCGGGAGAACATCCTGCCCACCCGTCCGCGCGCGGATCTTATCCTACGCAAGGGTACGAACCACCTCGTGGAGGAAGTGGCGCTCAGGAAGCTGTAGAGCGAAGGCGCCGACCGCCCACGATCAAGGCAGGTTCACTCGGCGCAACGTGAGGTTTACCCGCCCGCCGTCCTTCAAAAGCGCCGATGTGCCGGAATACACCCGATCGACGCCATGAAAGGCGAGGCGGCCCTCCCCGCCCAGCACCACCACATCGCCACTTTTGAGCCGAAACGACTCCGTCTTGTCCGATCGCTTGGTGCCGCCCACGCGGAAAAGGCAGTCGTCTCCGAGAGAGACGGAGACCACCGGTGCCGCGAACTCCTTTTCATCCCGATCCTGGTGCAGACCCATCTTGGCCTCACGCGTATAGAAATTGACGAGGCAGGCCTCGGGCGGGTGCGGATAGCCGGCAAGCTCGTTCCAGAGTGAAAGCAGCCTCTGCGGGATCGGCGGCCATGGCTTTCCGGTGACGGGGTGCCTGTCCTGATAGCGATAGCCGTGCTCCTTGTCGGTCACCCAGCCGAGTGCGCCGCAATTGGTCATCCGTACGCTCATGGGCTTTCCCGAGCGCGGCATGGTCGGCACATAGAGCGGTGCCTCTGCCACCACCACACGGATGTCGGCAAGCAGCGCCTCTTGCTCGGCCGGCGGGAAAAGGCCGGGCATATAGCTTACGCCGCGCGGCAGAACGGACATGACCTCCTCCCGAAAACATGCCGGCGCGAGTAGGACCGCGCCGGCTAAGAGCAGTTCGTCGTTGGAATGAGTTGTCAGCTCAGTCCGAAAGCTCGGGGATGCGCAGCACCTGCCCGGGATAGATCTTGTCCGGGTCCGTCAGCATCGGCTTGTTCGCTTCGAAAATGAGGGTGTATTTGGCGCCCTTGCCTTTGCCGTACTGGGCCTCGGCGATCTTCCAGAGATTGTCCCCCTTCTTGACGGTATGGAAAACGGGCTCCTTGGCGGGCGCGCTCGCCACCTTCAGCTCGGACGCTTCGACCTTGGAGACGCCCAGCGTGTTGCCGACGGCGATAACGGCCTTTTCGAAGGCCGACTGGTCCTTCACCTCGCCCTTCAGCACCACCTTGTCCCCCTGCACATCGACATCAACCTTTTCGGTCCCGAGCTTGTGGGATTCCAGTTCCTTCTTCAGTTGGTCCGCGGCCGGCGGTTCGTCGTCCCCGATGCCCAGCTTCTTGCCGACGGATTTGACGAAATCGAAAATGCTCATGGAATCTGCCCTCCGGATTGAATGCATGCCCTCGACGTGTGGCAGGCAAATTTATCGAACAGAAAACACAGGAAGGCAAACCGGATCGGCAGCGCTTAGTCGGCGGAAACCTTGCCGCGCATTTTCTTGATGCCCGATCGTCCGGCTTTCTCTTTGAGGCGCCGCTCGACGGCGCCGCGGGAAGGTCTTGTCTTCTTGCGCGGTTTCGGGGGCGGCTCGGATGCCTTATGCAAGAGCTCCGTCAGTCGCGCGCGGGCGTCGGCGCGGTTCTGCTCCTGCGTGCGGTAGCGCCCGGCCTCGATCAGGATGTGCCCTTCCTTGGTCGCGCGGCTCCCGGCAAGCTTCAGTGCCTGTGCCCGCACGCGTTCGGGCAGGTGCCGCGCATTGGCCGCGTCGAAACGCAGCTGGACCGCCGTCGCCACCTTGTTGACGTTCTGCCCGCCGGGCCCGGAAGCGCGGATGAACTGCTCCTCCAGCTCGTCCTCTTCGACGAAAATCCCCGGTCGGATATGGAGGCTCCCATCCATGATCTTACGCTCCGGCGTTTCAGGAGCGGCCGTTCGTGTGCCAGCCGCGACTCACGCCGAAAGATGGTCCGGGAGCGCCGGTCCGGCAAGCCTATTCCGCCGCCTGCCTGACTTGCGGTGAGGCGTCCATCACGTCCGGCTCCACATGACTCTCGAACTTTTCGAAATTGACGACGAACATGGAAACCAGCTTTTCGGCTTGCGCATCATAGGCGGCCTTGTCGTTCCAGGTCGCCCGCGGATCGAGGATCGTGCCGTCGACGCTCGGCACCGCCACCGGCACGGCAAAACCGAAATTCGGGTCCGTGCGGAACGGGGCCTGCTTTAGCGATCCGTCGAGGGCGGCGGAAAGCAGCGCGCGCGTCACTTTGATCGGCATGCGGTGACCGGTCCCGTAGGCGCCGCCGGTCCAGCCGGTGTTGACGAGCCAGCAATCCACATTGTGCTCCGCGATCAAGTCTCTGAGCAGATTGCCATAGACGGATGGATGACGCGGCATGAAAGGCGCACCGAAGCAGGTGGAGAACGTCGCCTCGGGTTCCGTGACGCCTTTCTCGGTCCCTGCCACTTTTGCGGTGTAGCCGGAAAGGAAATGGTACATCGCCTGCGCCGGCGTGAGCTTGGCGATCGGCGGCATCACGCCGAAGGCGTCCGCCGTCAGCATGATGATGTTCTTGGGCTGCCCCGCCCGTCCGGTCTCGCTGGCATTGGAGATGAAGTGCAGCGGATAGGCGCAGCGCGTGTTCTCCGTCAGGCTGCCGTCGTGGAAGTCGGGCACGCCCTGCTCGTCGAGCACCACATTCTCCAGCACCGTGCCGAAACGCTCGGTCGTGGCGAATATCTCCGGCTCCGCGTCGCGGCAGAGCTTTATGGTCTTCGCATAGCACCCGCCCTCGAAATTGAAGATGCCGCGCGCTCCCCAGCCATGCTCGTCGTCGCCGACGAGGGTGCGGGAGGCGTCGGCCGAAAGCGTTGTCTTGCCCGTGCCCGACAGGCCGAAGAAGACCGCGACATCTCCCTTCGGCCCCACATTGGCGGAGCAATGCATGGGCATCACGCCCTTGGCCGGCAGCAGGTAGTTGAGCGCGGTGAAGACCGATTTCTTCATCTCGCCCGCGTAGGACGTGCCGCCGATGAGCACGATCATGCGCTTGAGATCGATGGCGATGATTGTCTCGCTGCGGCAACCGTGCCGCGCGGGGTCGGCTCGGAAGGAGGGCAGGTCGATCACCGTCATCTGCGGTATGAACGTTTCGAGCGCCGCGGGCTCCGGCCGGATGAGCAGGTTGCGGATGAAGAGTGAATGCCATGCATATTCGGTGATCACACGCACCGGCAGTGCGTTGTCCGGATCGGCGCCGCCGATGAGATCCTGAACGAAGAGATCAAGCCCTTCTGCATGATGCTGGAAATCCCGGTAAAGGGCTTCGAACTGTTCGCACGAGATCGGCTTGTTGTTGTCCCACCATACCGTGTCCTCGGTGCCGGTGTCGCGTAGGATGAATTTGTCCTTCGGCGAGCGGCCCGTGTGCTTTCCCGTATCGGCCGTCAGCGCACCATGGGCCGAAAGCCGGGCTTCTCTCCTCTGAAGCGCCTCTTCGTAAAGCCTGGGTTCGATGAGATTGAAGAAAACAGTCCCGCTCGTCTTCAGCCCGCTGGTTTCGATACCGCTGGCGGGATTGCGGAGGCCGGTCTCTTGCATAAGTCACTCCAGAACAGGTGTTGGTCGAGGCCGGCCGCGGTGCCGACGGGCGCCCATATAGGGGAGCTTCTTTTCAGGACCAGAAAAGCGGAATGATTTCAAATCATTAATCGATTTAAAAATTTGAAGACAAAGCTAAATCGTTTAAAAGCCGGTCTGGCGGGACGCCTACGGCGTCTCCAGCGTTCCGAGCACGTCCGCGGCGATCTCGAACGATTTCAGCCGCGCACCATGATCATGGATTTGCCCTGTGATGATCAGTTCATCGGGAGCATAGCGAGTGACGAAACCTTGAAGCTGCTCCCGCACCGTGTCAGGCGAACCTGCCGCCGTGCAGGCGAGTGCGTGATCGACCTGGGTGATCATCGCCGGATCGACATGCTCGGCGATATCCCGCACCGGCTTTGGCAACGGGCCTGGCCGGCCGGTGCGGAGATAGGCGAAGGCAAGCTGCATGGAGGTTTTCAGGAACAGCCCCTCCTCGTCCGTCTCAGCAGCAAAGACATTGAGGGCCAGCATGAAACGAGGGCTTTCCAAATGCCTGGAGGGGCGGAATGTTTCGCGGTAGACCGCAATGGCCTGCTCGAGGGCAGGCGGCGCGAAATGTGAAGCGAAGGCGTATGGCAAGCCCAGATGAGCGGCAAGCTGTGCGCCGTAGAGGCTCGATCCCAGAATCCAGATCGGCACGTATGTGCCCGTCCCGGGAATGGCCTGCACGTTCTGCCCCGGCGTGGGATCACCGAGATAGGCGATCAGCTCCATCACGTCGTTCGGAAAACCGTCGCCATTGTCGAGCCCGCGTCTCAGCGCCCGTGCGGTGGCCATATCGGTGCCCGGCGCACGGCCAAGCCCGAGATCGATGCGGTCCGGGTGCAGGGTGGCGAGTGTGCCGAACTGCTCCGCCACCACCAGGGGCGCATGGTTGGGCAGCATGATGCCGCCCGCCCCTACGCGGATGGTCGAGGTCTTCGCCGCTACATGCCCGATCAGCACGGCGGTCGCCGCACTCGCAATTCCGGGCATGTTGTGATGCTCGGCGAGCCAGTAACGGTGATAGCCCCATCGCTCCGCATGCTGGGCCAGGTCGATCGTGTTGCGGAGGGCGTCTGCAGGCGACGCTCCCTCCGGAATCGGCGCGAGATCGAGAACGGAAAAGGGTATCATGCGGAGCGCTCCGGATGGGTGTAGCTGCCGTTCATATGGTGCCGCTCGGGCGGTCGCCCAAGAGGCCTTGTTCTTGACCGGTTTCGCTGCCTGGCAGGAACCTCCGCCGGCCCGAATGATTGGGGCCTCAGATCCAGTCTCACCGAGAAGGAGGAAGACCATGGCAGAGAATGCAAAGGAGAGACTTGTGGGCTTCCTGGAGCGGAAGGCTTTCCGGCCCGTACTCGGCGCAGATCCCGACTCCTTTCCGCAGGACAAGCGCAACAAGCTCAGGGATGTGCAGGAGGCTACCCGCGCCGAACGCGAGCGCTTCCACAATTATGGCTCGGCAAAGGAAGTCTACGAGATGTTCGAGGACGATCTTAACTCCGAGCCTGCCCAGAAGATCCATCGCGAGCTGCGCGATCTGGATCTGCCGACCCTGAACGACTGCCGCGAAGACTTCGAGAAGCTGGCCGAAGAGGTCGGCGTCCGCCATTGATCGAGGATCACGTTATGGAAGCCAAGCGCGAACACGAGATGAAAAAGGCCACCAGCGGCAGCACGGAGGAGAGCGCGCCGTCGAAGAAGGGCGGCAGCCAGGCTCGCAAGGCACAGGAATGGGGCGGCGGCTCCAAGGGCTCCAAGGGCCCGATCACGAAGGACGACCGTCACAATCCCAACTCGAGTCAGAAGAGTTGATCCGCGACTTCCCCGGAGCGGAATCGCCCCGGGGCTGTCAAGATTACCGATTGAGGAGCCACAGGGCAAGGCTCAGCACAATGCTGATGACGATCGAGGTGGTGATCGGGATATAGATGCGGAAGCTCTCGCCGCCGAAGGTAAGATCCCCGGGCAAGCGTCCGAGGCCCATCTTCTGGATCACCGGCCAAAGAAGCCCAGCCGCTATGAGCACGATCCCGAAGGTGATCAGCAGCCGGCTCATTTTGCCCGCTCGAGCACCGACACATAGTTGGCGACGGCGGCCCCGCCCATATTGAAGACGCCCGCGAGCCGGGCATTGGGGATCTGCATGTCTCCCGCTTCGCCCATCAGCTGCATGGCGGCCATCGCATGCATGGAAACGCCGGTGGCGCCGATCGGGTGCCCTTTGGCCTTGAGCCCGCCGGAGGGGTTCACCGGCAGTTTTCCGTCCTTGCGCGTGATGCCTTCCCGCACCACCCGGTGGCCTTCGCCTGGTCTGGCGAGACCCATGGCCTCATATTCGATCAGCTCCGCGATCGTGAAGCAGTCGTGGGTTTCGACGAGCGAGAGGTCGTTCACGGAGATCCGGCCCTCCTCCAGCGCTGCCGCCCATGCGCGCCGCGCTCCTTCGAAGGCGAGCACGTCCCGGCGGCTGAGTGCCAGGACATCGTTCACATGCTTGCGTGCGCGAAACGCGATCGCCCGCTCCAGCGTGGCCGCAATCTCCTCGTCTGCGAGCACCAGCGCCGCAGCACCGTCGGAAATCAACGAGCAGTCGGTCCGCCGTAGCGGTTGCGCCACATAGGGGTTCTTGTCGGAAACCGCGTTGCAGAATTCGAACCCGAAATCCCTGCGCATATGCGCATAGGGATTGGCCACGCCGTTGGCATGGTTCTTGGCGGCGATCATGGCGAGTTCCTCCGAGCGGTCGCCATAGCGCTGGAAATAATTCTGCGCGATACGGGCGAAGAGCCCGGCAAAGCCGCCCTCCATATCGGCCTCTTCCTTTCGGTAGCTCGCTCCGAGGAGGATGTCGCCCACTTCCGCCGTCGGCGTTGCGGTCATCTTTTCCGCTCCGACCACGAGTGCGATGCGCCCGCGTCCCGATTCGATGAAGTCCATGGCGGTGTAGATCGCGGCGGATCCGGTGGCGCAGGCATTTTCCAGCCGCACGGCCGGCACGTGTGCGAGCCGCTCGTCCGTCATGGCCACCAGGGCACCCTGGAAATCCTGCCTGGAAAAGCCGTTGTTCATCACCCCGACGAAGATGCCGTCCACCTCGTCAGCCGCCACGCCGGCATGCTCCAGCGCGGGCGCGGCGACCGAGGCCATCAAGGCCTCGGTGTCCTCCAGCTCAGATTTTCCGAAGGGCGAATGCGCCCAGCCCACGATTTGTGCCTTGCCCATGCCGGTGCTCCTTGCTCGGTTTCAACATAGGAGCGAAGCACTGCGGCTCCAAGCCTTACCAGATTTCCGGCGGTCGGGTGATCATCAGCCAGAAGATGGCGAGCACCGCGCCGAAAGCCGGAAAGCCGAAGGCGAACCATAGGCGGAAGAGCCTGTGGTAGCGCTGCGGCAGCGGCGCTCCCTTCTTCACCGATGTGGTCGCGAGCCTGCGCATCTCCGCCTGCATCCACACGACAGGCAGCCAGAAGGCGCCGGTCAGGAGATAAAGCAGGATTGAAAGCACGATCCAGTGCTCGCCAAGAGGATAACCGATGTGCCATGCGAGCGCGAACCCGGTGATCGGCTGGGCAACGACCGCCGTGGCGGTGAAAAGGAAATCGGCGAGCACGACGATCCGCGCGGTGGCTGCGATCGTGGCGGCATCCCCCGTGCGATGGGCCATCAGCATGAAGAAGGCGATGCCCGCGCCTGTACCCAGAAGCACCGCCGCGCCGATCACATGAAGATATTTCAGGAAGAAATAGAGCATCAGCGTTCCCCGTGGATGGCAAGCGCCACGAGGTGGAGCGCCAGGATCGGCCAGATCTTCATGAGTGGTCCGAGCGGCTGCAGCCATAGCGAAGGCAAGAGGATCGAGCCCGCGACGATATAGAAGAGCGAGAGCGCGATCGCCGCATAGAGGCCCTGACGGGCCGTGGGCCGATACGCGATGGCAAGCCCTACCAGGATATCGGTGATGGCGCCGGCCACGACGCCAGGGGAAGCAAGCGAAGCCGCGCCGGCCCTCGTCATCAGTTCGATGCCCTGCTGATAGCCGGCCGTGAGCGATATGATGCCGGTTCCTATCCAGAAAAGCGGCAGGATCAGAAAGATGATCGGCTTCAGGAAATAGAGTTTCGCGAACCAGCGGTCCTGCACGCTGGCGGGCTCCCGCACCAAGGCGCTGGAAAGCGAACTGGGCGCTATGCCCGTCATCGAGCGCCATGGCCGGGGATTGCCGATCGCCCCTCGCTCGATTTCCTTGCGGGCAGTGCTGCGCACCGGCGATCGCCAGCCGAGCAGGCTCGCCAGATCTCCCGTCCGATAAAGCAGGTTCGCTGCCCGGTCCGGGACGGTCAAGCGGCGTGCCGGTCGCCACCCGTGCCATTCCCGGTAGCGCGCCACCACTTCATCCATGGTGAGCCGCTCCGGCCCGGCAAGCTCCAGCGCCACCTGCGAGGGGGCGGCGGGATGCATGAAAAAGGCGACCGTGGCCGCCACATCGTCGAGCTGCACGACTTGGAGGGGCGCGGTACGCCCCATGCTGAGCCCGAGCGGCAGGGCGGACAGGCCGCGGATCAGCGCGCTTGCCCCGAAGACGTTTCTCCCCAGCACGACAGATGGTCTGAGGATCACCCAGTCGAGCTCGCGCTCCATCAGCAGGTGATCCCCTTCGAGCTTGCTCACCGAGAATGCCGAGGGCTGGGCACGATCGACGCCGATCGCGGAGAAATGAATGACGCGGCGCACGCCTATTTTCTCGCAGGCGCGGAAGAGCGCGGCGGCCCCGGTCACGTGCACGCCCTCCACATCTTCGCGCGCGCTGTCCTGCAGGACGCCCACGCAGTTCACCACCGCCTCGACACCCAGCAGGTGCTGTTCCCAGATCTGTGTTCCGGTTGCGCGGGCGATATCCATCTCCACCACCCGGACGGCGCCCATGGGAAGCGGTCTGCTGCCCGGGCGCACCACTGCCAGAACCTGATGGCCTTCCTCCGCAAGCCGAGCGCACACGGCACAGCCGATCAGCCCCGTGGCGCCTGTGACGAGAACCTTCATGGACCTCCTTTTCGAGTGCCCAGGGGGACGCCGATCTCCACGCCGACCCTCCACGCCGACCCTCTCCTAACCTGAAATGCTGAATCAAACCTGAGGCCCGCGGGAAAGTTCCTGTGGTCCGCGGTCCGCAATGGGCTGCGGTAAACGGCGTAAGCGCACGCTCATCGCGGAATGATGCTGATATTGCCACCGATCTCGAGCACGGCGAACTTGATCTGATCGAGTCGCTCCAGGCCATGCTGCTCCCGTGCCGCCTCCAGCACGTCGTCGAGGCTTACGCGAGCCCGCGTAAGCGCCTCGTTGTCCGCTTTGCCGAGGCTGATGAGCACGGTGGGAGTCCCGTCGATCAGGGTGGCGGTTCTCGGCGACCACTGCTTCAAATAGGAAAGCGCGATATCCGTCACGAAAAGGGTCAGCACGAGGATGGCCGCGTTGACCAGCGAAAAATCATCGCCGAGCAGCGCCTGCTGCGTCGTCTCGGCGATGATGAGCAGGAGCACGAAGTCGAAGGCGGTGATCTCCGCGAGTGTGCGCCGGCCCGAAAACCTCACGACGACGAGGAGGAAGAGATAGACGACGATGCCGCGGGTCACCGAGTCCATCGCTCTCTCCTATGGCAGGATCAGGGTGGACGCTTCCACCTGGGCGCCGTCGAGAGTGATCCGGTATTCGGGGAAACCGGCATGCAGTGCACGCAGATAGAGGATCACCTCGACCGGTGCCTGCTCCTCGGCTTCGAACTCCATCGCCACGCCATCCGGTCCGGTCACCATCCTCTCCGGTTCCGGCTGGATGCCCTGGATCTCGAAATATTCGAAGAGGACGGGGTCGAGGATCAAGCGGTGAGTATCCGCACCGCCCGCGAAGCTGGCCCGCATCTCGTCCGAGGCCTCCCACCGTGCAACACGAGGATAATCCGCCTTGCCGGTCGGAAGAGCCGCCGTGATCCTGGAGAAATAGCCTCCCGAACCTGTGAGGCCGGCGAGTGCAAGGAGGAGGAAGAGGGCGAAGACCGCCCAGGCGCCACGTTCGACCGCCCAGAAGAACCGGTGAAATTTTCGTTTCTCCTCAAGCTGTAGGCCGTCTTTGCGGATCGGGGGTGCTTGCATGGCGGTGTGCTTCGCTGTGGGCGAAGCTTCAATCCGCAAACCCGCCACAAGTTCCCGTGGGTGCGTCCGGCCCGCCGCCCATGGCTGTTAATGCCTCCGCTGGGCCGCCCACGCCCCGGCAGCAAGCCCCGCCGCCATGGCCGCGAATGCGCCGGCGACGGCGCGCTTCGAAACTGCCAACTCCCATCCCGGCGACAGCCGGCGTGGCAGCAGTCCGTAGTCCAGGAGTGCGGCCAGTGCCGAGAGCACGGACGCCCCGCAGAGGAGGTGCGTCAGGCTGCGCGGACCGCCGCGCGACGCCCAGAACGCGAAAGGCAAGGCCCAGAACATTGCCGAAGCGGCGTTGGTGACGAGTCCCACGCCCGTATGGCTCGCATCGGCCTTCGCCGTCCTGCCGGCGCTGTCGCCATGCAGCCAATGGCTCGTCGCACTCACCGGCTCGAGCACGCCGCGCCCTTCCGCCATGGCTGAAGCCATGACGGCAAGCAGCGCGGCAAGGCCCGCCGCTGTGCCGCTGAAAAGTGCATATCGTGCCGTGCCCATGCGCTGCTCCATCAAAACCCGTTCCTGCGCGAACCGTCGAAACCGCCGCCAGTTCCATTTGCAATCGCGGCCGTCTTCGTGTCCGCTTGCGGGCGGAACAAGCCTGCAGGGGCCGCGTTCCGGTTCGGGTTCGCCGTTGATGTCCGGGGGCAGCCCATCCAGCGAGAGATAGCGCGCATGATTGCCAGAGACGACATGCCTGTAGCCGATCCTGTCACCCCGCGCACTGCGCGCGTCGTCATCGTCGGCGCGGGGTTCGCCGGTCTAGAGGCGGCAAAGGAATTGGGCAAGGCCGGGGTTCCGGTTATCCTGCTCGACCGCCAGAACCATCATCTCTTCCAGCCCCTGCTCTATCAGGTCGCCACCGCGGCGCTGTCCGCGCCCGACGTCGCCGAGCCCATCCGCAAGGTTCTCAGGCGGTATGAGAGCGTGCAGGTCCTTATGGGAGAGGTGAAAAGGATCGACATGACCAGCCGCTCGCTCGACCTGACCGACGGGTCCTGCCTGGCATTCGATTATCTGATCCTCGCCACCGGAGCCACTCACAGCTATTTCGGTCACCATGACTGGGCGCGTTTCGCTCCGGGGTTGAAAACCCTGGCTGACGCGCGCCGCATCCGCGCCAATGCGCTGCTCGCCTTCGAGCGCGCCGAGCGTACCGTCGATCCGCAAGAGCAGGCCCGCCAGATGACGATCGCCATCGTCGGCGGCGGGCCGACCGGCGTCGAGCTCGCCGGGTCCCTGGCCGAACTTAGCCGCTTCACCCTGGCGCGGGATTTCCGCAGCGTCCGCCCGGAAGCGGCTAGGGTGATGCTGATCGAAGCCGGGCCGCGTATCCTGTCGGCGTTTTCGGAGAAGATCTCCGGCTATGCGCTGAAACGCCTCGAAAAGCTCGGCGTGGAGGTGCACACCAACACCCCCGTCGAAGCGATCGAGAAGGACAGGATCACCTTCGGCGGTCAGACCGTCCCGGTGGGTCTCGTCCTGTGGGCGGCAGGGGTCGCCGCCTCGCCGCTTGCCGCCCAGCTCGGTGCCGAGACCGACGATGCGGGCCGCGTCGTCGTCGACGAGACGATGCAGGCAAAGGGTCTGCGGAATGTCTTCGTCGTGGGCGATGCCGCCAATTTCACCGGCGAGGACGGGAAGCCGCTTCCGGGCCTCGCCCAGGTCGCCAAGCAGCAGGGCCGGCATCTCGGCCGCAGCCTCTCCCGCCATCTCCTCGACGGGTCGCCGCTCGCGCCCTTCACCTATCATGGCCGCGGCAACACGGCGATTGTCGGGCGCCATGCCGCCGTCTTCGAGCAGGGCCGCTTCAAACTCACGGGTTGGGTCGCCTGGCTTTCCTGGGCGATCATCCATGTCTACCTGCTCGTGGGCTTTCAGCACCGCCTCATGGTCTCGCTGCAATGGCTCTGGCGTTACCTCACCTTCGAGCGGGGCGCCCGGGTGATCACCGACGATTCGCTGGAAGGTCCGCCCGAGGGGGCGCATGCCCCCTCCACGGCCAAGCGCCGCGCCGGCTGAGCCGCGCCGGGTTGGCGCGGAACGGGGGCTCGGGTCGTGCGTTGGATGGCATGTCCGGGTCTCCCGCCGCCATCCCTTCCATCTCCGCGCTGGACAGCGGCATTGCGCTCTGGCGCGAGGGCTATGTTTTTGTGCGCAGTCGCTGCGATGGCCTGGGCACGGACGCCTTCCGCACGCGCATCATGATGCGGAACGTGGTCTGCATGCGCGGACCTGCGGCGGCAGAGCAGTTCTATATGCCTGGCCGCTTCACGCGCCGTCGCGCCATCCCGCGCACCGCGCTGGCACTCCTGCAGGACTGGGGCAGCGTGCAGACGCTGGATGGCGAGGCGCACCGTCACCGCAAGCAGATGTTCATGGATATGATGGATGCGGCGGGGATCGGGCGTGCGATATCGATCTTCCGAGCGGAATGGGGGGCGACGCTTGATCGGGCGCCGCGGCGTGTCAGGCTGCATGACCTGGCGCGCGAGGCTCTCGGGCGGACGGCGATCCTCTGGTGCGCGCTGCCGCTGGAAGAGGCGGAGCCGGAGCGCAGAACGGCCGAACTCTCAGCCATGATTGAAGGCGCGGGCAGCTTCGGTCTAGGCCATATACGCGCCCGCCTGATGCGCCGTCGCTGCGAGCATTGGGCGCGGCAGACCATTGAGGCGATCCGCGACGGCGCTCTTCAGGCAAGGTCCGACAGCCCCGCGCAGCGGATCGCCCTCCATCGGGGCCTTTCGGGCGAAGAGCTTCCGCCCGGGATTGCCGCGGTGGAACTCCTCAACCTTCTGCGTCCCTTGGTGGCGATCGCCCGCTTTGTCACCTTCATCGGACATGCCCTCCATGTCCATCGTGATGCGGCAGCGCATCTCTCGGCCAACGCCGCTGACGCGGATTTGGAAGCGTTCGTTCAGGAGGTTCGCCGATTCTATCCTTTTTTCCCCATGGTCGGCGGCCGCGTGCTGGAACCGTTCTCCTGGGCCGGCCATCAGTTCGGCAAGGACGATTGGGTGCTCCTCGATCTCTACGGCACCAACCACCATCCCGATGCCTGGCACGACGCGGAGACCTTCGATCCGCAGCGCTTCCGTGGCTGGCAAGGCGATGGCTGCACCCTCGTCCCCCAAGGCGGCGGCGGGTTCCTCTCCGGTCATCGCTGTCCGGGCGAATGGCTCACAATAGCCCTGATGGGCGAGGCCGTCCGGCAACTCCTCGCGATGGACTATGCCGTTCCCGAGCAGGACCTCCACATTCCGATGAACCGCCTCCCAACGCTCCCGAACAGTGGTCTCGTGCTGGAATTGGGGAACACCTGATTCTTCCGGGTTTGCGGGGAACATGGGTGCCGCTCCGATGTTGGAGCCTCGAACATAACCACTTCCGAGGAGTAACATCGATGCATCGCAGTCTTCTGTTGGCCGCCGGCGCCCTTGCACTGGCGTTTACCGGCCCTGCTCTGTCACAGGATACCACCCCGACATCACCAACCGAACCGGAGCTTTCGGACAGGAACGATCTGCCTGCGGGCAGCGAGGTCACGGTTTCCACGCCGCAGGAATTCGCGACCATGGCGGCGCATTCCAATATGTTCGAAATCGAATCGAGCCGAATCGCGCTGGACAAGGCGCAGAGCGACGAAGTCCGGCAGTTCGCGCAGCGGATGGTGGACGATCACACCATGGCCGCGGAGGAAATGAAGGCGGCAGCGGAGGCCGACGGCGTCAATGACGTCCCGCAAACGCTCGATGCGGCCCATCAGCAGCAGATCACCGAGCTTGAGAACGCCTCGGCCGATCAGTTCGACAGCCAGTACGTGCAGATGCAGGTCGCGGCGCATCAGCAGGCGGTGGCGCTCTTTTCGAGCTATGCGGAGCAGGAAGGCGCTTTGGCGGATTTCGCCGAGAAGACGCTCCCCACCCTGCAGGAGCACCTCGACCGCATTCAAGAGATCGCTCAGCAATAGCCGACGGAGAGACGAATGACCGACATGAACGACAGGTTGAACCAATGGCTGCGCGATGCGCACGCCATGGAAGAGCAGGCGGAGCAGATGCTCGATGCCCAGGCGCGCCGGATCGAGAACTATCCCGAACTCAAGGCGCGCATAGAGCAGCACATCTCCGAGACGCGGTCGCAGAAGCAGCGCCTCGAAGCCTGCATGGAAAAACGCGGCACCTCCTGGTCCGGCATGAAGGACCTTGCGGCCCAGTTCTCTGCTCTGATGCAGGCGGCAGGCGGGATGTTTGCCGGCGACGAGGTGGTGAAGGGCTCGATGGCGAGCTACACGTTCGAGCATTTGGAGATCGTCTCCTATCGCATCCTGGTGGCGGCGGCGGAGGCCGCGGGCGACGCGGAGACGGCGCGCGTGTGCGAGGAGATCTGCCGCGAAGAGGAAGCCATGGCCTCCTGGCTTCAGGATCATATTCCGCAGGTCACGCAGGCCTATCTCATGCGGGAGGCGACCGACTCGGGCGCCGCTAAGCGCTAGCTGGAGGCGAGGCCCGGTGATCTGCAACCGGGTGCGAACCCGCCCGGCATTGCCGTTGGGGCGGCGGCCCGCGTCGCGCAGGCGCCGCCCCGTCCGGAATGGCGGTGATGCCGCTTCCGCGATGGGAGTGGATTTGGCGAGGAGAGAGATGCCGGATCTGTCCAAACGATCGACCGCAGAGGTCCTGGCGGATCATTTGCGGTGCAGAATCGCCGGAGAGGTCGAGCAGGATATCGAGCGGAATTATGCGCCCGACGTGGTGGTGATGACCGCGAAAGGCATGAAGAAGGGGCATGCGGCCGTCCGTGACTTCGCAAAGATGCTGGTTGGCCACGTGCCGCCCGGCTACGAGTTTCCGATGAAACTCATCGAAGGCCCCTTCGCCTTCATCGAATGGCGGGCGCGCGAGCCGGGCCGCAGCGTGGAGGACGGCGCCGACAGCTTCGTTGTTCAGGACGGCAAGATCGTCTTCCAGAGCATCCACTACTCTCTACAGGAGACAATGCCTGGATAGGTGTATAGCCGGCTGACACGATAGGCGTGGGCTTCTGCGTGGCCATCACTTGCAATGCGGCGGCGGAAGAAAAAAGCCATCAACGCTGGCCCTGTCCAGCACGATGCCGCTCGGCGGGGATAAAATCCGCCCCTCCGGAATTTTTCTCGCCCGCCAACCCTCTGTTCCCACTCGCTATTCGCTGTTTCGTCATTCGCTCGTTGCACTCTTTTTCTCCCCACTTCCTCCAGCCGGTTTATTCTTTCCCCATCGCTCTCGCGGGAACCGGATGCGCACCGGGTGTTCGGGAGGGCGGCGGAAACCTCCCTCCCCAGGATCGGAACCCGGGGATCCGAGGGCCCGCGACAGGCCGGCGGTGCCGGGGCGGTGGGTGTGAGACGCCGTTTCCGGAAAAACGGATGCTGGGTGAGAGACGGCATCGCGGAAACCGCGGAGAAGCCGCTAGGGCTCTCCTTCGGCCCGGCAGAGACCACCCCCTTCATCGGGTGCAGCCGGGAAGGAGAAGGGTCCGAGTGATCGGCCGAGGTCGGGACAGACTCCGGCGGGGGTGAGGAGCGGTCCGCGCAGCGGACGAAAAGCCAACGATTTGGCTTTTCGAGCGAACGAACGCCCGGAGCGAAAGCGGAGGGCCAAAGGGAGCGCCTTTTTTAATTTTGTGGCGCGAACGGTGCGCCCCGCTTCCCAAGTTCTTTGACAATGGCCAGACGGTGCAAACCGGGCGTGGCAATGGTGAGGCACGCCTATTGCTCCAGGAGCAGCGAGCCGTCTTCCACCTCGAATCGCGCAAGCCGGTTGAGGAAGCTCATGCCCACGAGCGCGAAGCCGAGCGCCTGATCCTCGAGCACCACAGCCTGTACATCCTCTACATATATCCCGCCGATCTGCAGGCTTTCGAGCGTCGCGGAGGCGGCCCGGGCAGTCCCGTTCGCCGTGCTGACCTCGTAACGGAAATCCGATGGCGCGAGCTTCAGGCCGATATGGCTGGCGGTCGACCGGTTGATCACGACATAGGTCGCGCCGGTATCGACAAGGGTTTCCACGGTACGGCCGTTGAGCCTGAAATCGGCGACATGATGGCCTCGCGCGTCCGCCGCGATCCGCACCTTTCTGCCGAGAAATTGATCCGGCGGCTCGCTGATCGGCGCGGTCGCGTCCTTGGACGAGCGCGCTGCGGCCTGTTCGTCGGCCACCCGCAGGACGCTGCGGAACGCGTCTGCGTTCTGTTGGTAGAGCGGAGGAATGCAAACGGCGGCGGCCGCCGCGATCGCGCCAAGAAAGATCAGCCTGCCCAGCATGGAGTCCGCCCCGTTCCACCGCCGCCATCCTGGCGGTATCATGATGACCGGAGCTTTAACCGCCGCGCGGTTTTACCGAGCGCAGTTAAGGACGGGTGAAGCTATTTCGTGCCGTACATCCGGTCGCCCGCATCCCCCAGGCCTGGCACGATATAACCCTGCTCGTTGAGGCGCTCGTCGATCGAGGCAGTGAAGACCGGCACTTCGGGGTGCGCTGCACGGAAATGCTCTATGCCCTCGGGCGCGGCGAGGAGGCATAGGAAGCGGATATTGGTGGCGCCGCGCGACTTGAGCTTGTCGACCGCCGCAACGGCCGAATTGGCCGTCGCCAGCATCGGATCGACGACGATCACCAGCCGGTTCTCCAGATCGCTCGGCGCCTTGAAGAAATATTCCACCGCTTCCAGCGTCTCATGATCGCGGTAGAGCCCGATATGGGCAACGCGCGCAGCCGGCACGAGGTCAAGCATGCCGTCCAGAAGGCCGTTGCCGGCGCGCAGCACCGAGGCGAAGACAAGCTTCTTGCCCTCGAGCGTCGGGGCCTCCATGGGAGTGAGCGGGGTCTCGATCCTGCGCGTGGTCAGTTCCAGGTCGCGCGTCACCTCGTAGCACAAGAGCAGCGAGATCTCGCGCAGGAGCCGCCGAAAACCAGCCGTCGACGTCTCCTTGTCGCGCATGATGGTGAGCTTGTGCTGGACAAGCGGATGGCCCACGACGGTCACGCCCTGCATGATCTGCTCCACGAAACTTCTCAACAGCCGATAACAATACCGCTTATGTGTAGCGCCGCCACCGTCGCGCAGGTTCCGGCCACAGATTTGTCGCCTCGCGTCTTCAGGCGGCCTTCTCCTCCCGCGCCAGACGGGCAAGGAGGACGGCGCGCGTTTTCTCGTCCATGAAAGCCGCCTCGATGGCCGTGCGCGTGATGGCGGCGAGAGCCGCGTCGCCGAGACCGAAATGCTCCGCCGCCACCGCGTATTCACGGGCGAGGCTGGTGTGGAAATGTGGCGGATCGTCGGAATTGAGCGTTACGCGGCAGCCGGCGGCGCGAAGCTGCGGGAAGGGGTGCCGCGCAAAATCGGGAAAGACCCTCAGCACCACGTTCGAAACGGGGCAGGCCTCCAGTACCACGCCTTCATCCGCGATGCGGCGCACGAGATCGAGGCTCTCGATCGCACGCACGCCATGGCCGATGCGTGAAGGGTGGATATGGTCGAGCGCCGCCGCGACGCTGTCGGCCCCGCCGAATTCACCCGCATGGATGGTAACGCCGAGTCCCGCCTCGCGGGCGGTGGCGAAGGCTCGGACGAAATCCCTCGGGTGCCCGATCCGTTCGTCGCCCGCCACGCCGAAACCCGTCACCAGCGGATGCCCGCAACTTGCGGCGAAGCGTGCGGCCTTCTCGATGGCCTCCGGGCCGAAATGGCGCACGCCGGTAACGATCATGCGGGATTCGATGCCGGTCGCGGCCTTCGCCCGGGCCATGCCCTCGCCGAGCGCTTCCGTGTAGGCCTGCGGCGAAAGTCCCGCCCGCTCCGCATGGTCCGGCGAGGTCAAGAATTCCGAATAGATTGCACCCTGGGCGGCAAGCTCCGTCAGATAGGACTCCGCGAGCAGCGCATAGTCCTCCGGTGAGCGGAAAAGACTCGCCGCCCGGTCATAGGCAAGCAGGAAACTGGTGAAGTCGTGCCAGTAGTATGCGCCGTTGCGGATGAAGGAGGAGATGTCGACCCCGTATTTCCGCGCCTGTGCTTCCACCAGGGCGGGCGAAGCCGCACCCTCGATATGGCAGTGCAGTTCGGCCTTGAGCACCATGTGGTCCATCCCTTTCGGGATCAGACCATATCACAAACGTCGCTCCAGGCAGCCGCCTTGCGCAGCGCTTCCAGGAGGCGCTCTCCCGCCTGTTCGAGGGGGCCGGAATTGTCGATGACGAGGGCGTCGGGCACGGCCAGCTCGCTTGCCGTGCCCCGGGCGAGCCGCGCAAGCACCTCCTCCCGCGTCTCCCGACCGCGGCGGGAAAGACGCTCCGCCAGGACCGCGCGCGGGGCGGTGACGACCAGCGGCAGGACATGGGCATAACGAGCCCTGATTTCCGGGATCACCGCGCGCGAGCCGTTCGCCACCACTACTTTGCCCTGGCGCATTGCATCGTCGAGACTCACCGGCAGGCCGTAGCTCAGGCCGTTGGCGTGCCAGGAAAGGGCGAAACGGCCGGCGGCCTTCTCCTGCTCGAAAGCCGCCTCGTCGAGCGTGTCGTGCTCCTCGCTGCCCGGCTCCATCGGGCGCGTGATGACGCGCCGCGCGAAGACGATGTCCCCTTCGAGCCGCCCAAGCCGTTCGCGGGCATAGCCGATGACGGAATCCTTGCCTCCGCCGGATGGACCGACTACGGCGACGAACACGCCCTGCCGGATGGGAAACGGCGCCTCGTCCTGCGCCCGCTCGATGGTGGCCGAAAACATCACGCGACGCGGCGCCCCTCACGCCAGACGGTACGCACCACCGGGATGCCGTCATCAAGCCGGACGCGCACGAGGTCGGCACGCCGGCCCGGCTCGATCACGCCGCGATCGGTGAGCCCGACGGATTCGGCGGGGTTCCTGGAAACCTTGGCCACGGCCTCCGGCAGGCTGATGCCTTCCACCACCTCGTCGAGGAAAAACGCCGCCTGGACGAGGCTGAAGGGGATATAGTCGGAAGACAGGATGTCCAGATCACCCGCCTCGGCGAGCTCGCGCGCGGACACATTGCCGGAATGCGAGCCGCCACGCACCACGTTCGGCGCGCCCATGAGGACCGCCATGCCCGCATCCTTGGAAGCACGCGCGGCAGCGGCCGTGGTGGGGAATTCGGCCACGCGCACGCCGTCGGCTTCCGCCTCTTTTACATGCTCCGTCGTGGCATCGTCGTGGCTCGCCAGGATGATGTCGTGAACCCGGCACGCTTCGGAAATGGCACGCCGGTTTGGACCGGAATTCGCCTGCGATTCCGCCATGCGCCTCTCACAGAAGCGCCGGAAATCGTCGTCCGAGAGCTTCATCTTGACCTTGTAGTAAGTGGCATAAGCGTCAAGATTGGTGAACTGCCGCTGGCCCGGAGAATGGTCCATCAGGGATGCGAGCTTCACATGCGGGTCATTCTCGAAGAGGGTGAACCCGGACAAGCAGTCGGGTGCGGAAACCTCGCAGCGCAGATGCAGAAAATGATCGGCGCGAAGCCGATCGGCCGCGATGCTCTGCTCGATCGCATCCGCCAGGCGGCGCATGTCCTCGGCTTCCACGTCCGCATCCTCGTCGAGACCGATGCGCAGCGCGTCGAAGACGGTCGTGATGCCGGACGCGGCGATCTGCGCATCATGGGCCAGCACGGATGCCACGGGGTTCCAGCGGACCTTGGGACGCGGCGCATAGTGCCGCTCGAGGTGATCCGTATGGAGTTCGACGAGCCCTGGGATGAGGAAATCGCCCTCCATATCCTCACCCGCATCCATCTGGCCTCGGGACAGTTCGGCAATCCGGCCATCCCGGACGGCGACGCTGCCGCCGATCACCTCGTCGGCCAGAACGATACGGGCGTTCTTGAGAATCAATTCACTGGGCATTTTCAAGCGAACTTTCTTTCCCTCGCGCCACCAATGGCATGCAAGGATTTCACATGGAAGGGAGATCCCGCCTCGGGCTCGGCGAAAAGCGCGAGAGAAGAGATCTCGAGCGGCTCCAGGAGCAGCGGCCCGAAGAACTCGTCGATCGCAGCCTCCATGCGCGCGGCTTCAGCCGCCGGGACACGCCCCGTAAGCGTCATATGGAAGCGGAACTCCTCGAACACGTAAGGATAGCCCCATTTGTGGAGATTTTTAAGCTGCGCGGGCGTGAGGCCGTCCGGATTGCGCCGCTCCATCTCTTTCGCCGTCATCGGAGCACGGAAAGGTTCGAAAAAGGTCACGACATCAGCGGCGAGGCGATCGAGTTGCGGAGAAGGAACGGCCGGAACGAGAGCGAAGAAGCCATCCAGCCGCGCAAGCTCGATGCGCTCGACGGCGAATGGCTCCCGCTCGGCGGCAAAGCGCGAGAGGGCGGCCGTAAGCTCGGCCTCGCTCTTGCCCTCCACGAGCCGGAACGGCGCCTTGAGCGTAGCGTGAAAACCATATCGGCGGGCGGCCGCTGTGTGAAAGGCGATCTCGGCGGCGGAAAAAGGGCCGGCGGCGGACGGTGCCTGGGTTTGACCGCCAAACGCGCTGCGCCCCAGCCACCGCTCGGCTACACGGGCCAGCGGATCGTCCTTCTCGGGTGTAAAATAGATCGCGTATCGCATGGTCGGTCCTCGCAGATCGCGATGGATTAAGTGATTTGCATGACAGATTAACGAAGCCGCCACAGAAAAGCATCTGCCGGGTTCTTCTCGGCTGGGGGCGTGCAGCGCCCGTCAGCCGCCTTCGGAAGCCTGGGAAGGCGCTCACATCCGCAGGCGTTCCGATTGTTCTTGCCGTATTTGTGCAACGCCAAGTGATGCCGTCGCCTTGGTCGAAAGGCCCTCTAAGGGCCGATCAGTCGGCGGCGCAGCATGTTGGATATATTATCGAAGATGAAAACCACAAGAAGGATGAGCAGCACCATATAGGCCACGTTCTCCCAATCGGAATTGGTCCGCATCGCCTCCCAGAGCTTCAGGCCGATCCCGCCTGCGCCGACGGCGCCGATGATGGTGGCGGAGCGTGTGTTCGATTCCCAGAAATAGAGCGCCTGGCTCAGGAAGACGGGCAGGACCTGCGGCATGACTCCGTAACGCTGGACCTCCGCCGGAGCCGCGCCGACGGAGCGGACGCCTTCGCGCTGCTTGTCGTCTATATTCTCCAGCGCTTCGGAATAGAGCTTCCCGAACGTACCGGTGTCCGTGAAGAAGATGGCAGAAATGCCGGCAAGCGGCCCCGGGCCGAAGGCGCGCGTGAAGAACAGGGCCCAGATCAGCATGTCCACCGAGCGCAGGAAATCGAAAAAGCGCTTGAGAAGGAAATTGCCGACGCGGTTCGGATAGATGTTGCGGGCGGCCATGAAGGAAAGCGGGAACGCCACCAAGGTCGCCAGCACCGTGCCGGCAAAGGCCATGACGATGGTCTGGAGAAGCTTCACCCAGACGTCGCCGTGCTGCCATTCGGCGTTGTTCACGAAATCGCTCCAGGCGAGCGCCGCGTTGGATACACCCGGATCGAGCCGCTCGCCGAAGAGGATGAGCGAAGCGACCTCGCCGAGCGGACGGCCGAAAAAGGCCGAGCGCGTGTCGAAGAGGAAGTTTTCCCAGCCAAGGAAGCGGCGGCGGATCTTGACCTCGTCGTCCTCGATCTCGGCACGCCCGGCAAATCCCAAATAGGCGATCACCTTGGCTCCGGGCTCACGCTGCGAGGCCCATCGCGGCAGGGGTTCGCGGGCGATCACGCCCGCGCCCTCCTCGACGTCGAGCGTCAGTGCCTCGCCGCCGCGTTCGATGCGCACGAGACCGGGGCGGACATCCACGCGGGTTCCTGCGCCGAACCGGATGCTGGCCTCCACGACTGCTTCTTCCCGCCGAACCGTCTCCGGCACGCCATCGGCGGGAGAGGACTCCACCGACGGCGTACCGGAGGCCCCCGCGCCCAGGGAGCCGAGAAAGCTGTCTTCACCGCCCTTGGCGTTCGCATTATCCAGCGGGCCGAGGAAACCCGCGCCGCTAGTTGCACCGCCCGAGGCGGTCCCCGCCTGCTCGCGTATCGCGACGATAGCAGTCTCCTTGGTCACCCAATCGGGGTCGGGGTGCTCTCCCAGGGGCGAAAAACGCGGATAGGTGATCTCCAGGTGGTTCTCGCGGAACCCGATGTCCGGCCGGACTTCATACGAAACCCAGTCAGCCATATAGGCGCCGGCAATGCCCCAGTTCCCGCCGGAGAACACCTGCCCGATCGAGAAGAACCACCACGCGAAGACGAGATAGGCGACAATGCTCGCACCGACCAGAAATGCGGTCAACCGCTTGCGCACCGACGCGGCAAAGACCTGCGGGTGGCGTTCGGCGATCGCCTGAGCCTCGGCTTCCGTCAAAACAGCCATCTCAGCCTCCGCGTCCGAATTCGAAGCTCTGTTTGCCGACGACGCGGCGGCGGAGCCACGCCGAGAGTTGGTCGACGGCTACAATCGTCAGGAAGAGCAGGAGAACGATCGCCAGCGTCTTGGCCTCATGCGTCTGGCTGATGGAGAGCCGGAGCGCTTCGCCGATGCCGCCTCCCCCAACCGCACCGATGATGGTGGAGGCGCGGACATTGATCTCCAGGCGCAGAAGCGCGTAGCTCAGGAAATTGGGAAGCACCTGTGGCACGATACCGAACCAGACGCGCTCGACCAAATTGGCGCCGGCGGCGCGCAGGCCTTCCTCGGCACGCATATCCGCATTTTCCACGACCTCGAAAAACATCTTGCCCAGAGCACCCACGGTGTGGATGGCGACAGCGATGATGGCCGGCACGGCGCCCAGCGAAAGGATGGCGAGGAAGAAGCCCGCGATCACGATCTCCGGAAACGCGCGCAGCACTTCCATGAAGCGGCGGACGAAGAAACGCAGCCAGCGCCGGGTCGTGATATTCGAAGCAGCGACGAAGCAGAGCATGAAACCCAGCGCGAAGCCGACGAATGTCGCGACGAGCGCGATATTGATCGTCTCCAGCATCTTGTAGAAATACTCGGGAATATAGAAGGTCTCGGTGATATAGACCCTGCCCGCCGGATAGTTGTATTTGAGGCTGCCGTCGTCATAGGGCGAGGGCAGATCGAACAGGGCGCGCCAGACTTCCCAGCCGTCGCGCGGCACGAGTTGCCCGACGAAGTCGAAGAAATAGGGAAGGCGGTCGAAGAACTTGCCCGCATTGGATTCGTTGGCGAACCAGAGCGAGCCGCCCATGGCGAACACCATGAAGAGGATGCCGCCGATGGTGTAGAGCCGGCGGCGCGCCGCCAGGGCCTGCCAATGACCTTCGATGGCAAGGCCGACACTGGAGAGGGTTGCGCCCTGATTGGCTATGCTCATGCCGCTCTTTCCGCAAAAAAAGCGCCGCCAGGAGGGACTGGCGGCGCAGGTGGGGCAATCGATGTTCAGGAGCCGATCTGCTTGCGGCGCGCCTCGAAGATGGGCTCATAGAAGGCCGGCGTGACTTCCGTGTAACCTGTGTAATCGCCGCCCTGGATCGCGGAGAAGCACTCGGGATCGTTGTTCGGCAGGTCCATCATGAAGGACTTGAACGTGTCCTTCATGCTCTGGTCCATGGAAGTGCGCACGACGATCGGGCCGTTCGGGATGAGCGGTGATTTCCAGATCTCGACCAGGTCATCCATGTCGAGGATACCCTTCTCCACCATCTTGTGCAGGTTGCCCGACGTGTAGCCTTCGGAGAAGTCACCGACCCCGGAGGCCCAGGTCGTGCCGGCGTCGAAGGTGCCCTTGACGACTTCCAGCACGAGGTTCTCGTGGCCGCCGCCGAAGCCGGTCTCGGAGAAATATTCCTCGATGCTGCTGCCGATCGCGGCCGGCAGGGTGACCGCCGGAATGAGATAGCCGGAGGTGGAGTCCGGATCGGCGAAACCGAGCTTCTTGCCCTTGAGGTCGGCGAGCGTCTCGATGCCGGAATCCTTGCGCGCCACCATCACCGAATGGTAGCCGGTCGAACCGTCGGTCTGCACCGTGGTCAGGATCGGCTCGACGGCGTTCGAGTCCTCGAGATAGACCTTGGCATAGCCAGAGGCGCCGAGCTCGGCGTAATCGAGCGTGCCGCCCAGAAGCCCCTGGATCACGCCGTCATAGTCGGCGGCCGGGAAGAGCGAGACCTTCTCCACGCCGAGCACAGCAGGCAGTTTGTCGACCAGGCACTGGAAATTTCGCAGCCGGTCGGCTTCGTTCTCGCCGCCCAGGATGCCGATACGGAATTCCTTCAGGTCTTCCGCGTGTGCGCCGTTCGCCAGAACCGCGCCGAGGGCGAAGGCGCCCATCACTACATGCTTCAACATTGCGTCTCTCCTGTCTGGGCCGGGCCTGCCGGCTCGCTTGTTGTCTGCTGCGCCCTTTACGCGGGCAAACGCGCCGGTTCAGCCGGCGAGCACGGCCGGTTCCAGGTGGCGCGGCTTTTCGCCTCGCGGCCGGAGCGGCTCGTCGATGCTCGTGGAGGTGATCTCCTCGGGAATGGCGTCCGCCCCTTCCGCGCCGTAGATCCGCCGCACGGCGTCGCCGGTCAGTTCGTCGGGCGCGCCGTCGAAGACGACGGCACCCCTGGCCATGCCGACGATGCGCGAGCAGTAGTGACGTGCGGTGTCCAGCGTGTGCAGGTTGGTGATGACGGTAATGCCCTCGCGCGCATTGATGTCGGCGAGCGAATCCATCACCACCTTGGCGTTGAGCGGATCGAGCGACGCGATCGGTTCGTCGGCGAGGATCACCTTCGGCTCCTGCATGAGCGCACGCGCGATCGCGACGCGCTGCTGCTGACCGCCGGAAAGGGTTCCGGCACGCTGAAGCGCCGTCTGGGCGATGTCCAGGCGCTCGAGGGCCGCGATCGCCTGCAGCCGCTCCTCGCGCGAATAGAGGTTGAGGAGGTTGAGCGCGGTCGACCGGTGGTTCAGCCGTCCGAGCAGCACATTGGTGAGAACGTCGAGCCGCGGCACGAGGTTGAACTGCTGGAAGATCATCGCGCAGTCGCGCTGCCAGCGGCGAAGCTCGGCGCCCCTGAGCGCCGACACCTCGGTGCCGCGAAAGAAGATCGCGCCCTCGCTCGGATCGATGAGGCGATTGATCATGCGAAGCAAGGTCGACTTGCCGGCGCCGGAGCGGCCGATAATGCCGACCATCTCGCCCTCGCCGATCTCGATCTGCACTCCCTTCACGGCGGCATTGGAGCCAAACCGCCGCGTGACCTGGCGTAGCTGAAGCATGAGCTGCTTCTCCCCGTTTCGGGCTTTGCACCCTTTGTTGGGGAAACCGCCTAAAACCTCAGCATGAACTTGGAATGTCGGCGAGGTGTCAGTTTTGTTACAATCCACCGGCACCTGGCCGGCAGCATCCTTCGGACCGTTGCTACAGCCTCGCCAGGCGCTCGACCAGAAGCTCGAAGAAGGCCTCGTGATCGATGTCGCGCATCACATGCGCATTCACCGGCCGGTCGGTGATGCGCCACCAATCGATCACCGTCATGCCCCGGGTCAGCGGCGAAGCGGTCTCGACGCTCACATTGCAGCGGCGCCCGCGGAAAAGCTCCGGTCGAAGGAGATAGGCGATCACGCACGGGTCGTGCAACGGGCCGCCGTCCGAGCCGTATTTCTCCTCGTCGAAGCGCTCGAAGAATTCGAGCAGTTCCGCCGTGACCGCGCCGACGCGGGTACCGAGATCGCGGAACGCAGCGATGCGGGTTGCCGTCGTCAGGGCCTTGTGCGTGACGTCGAGCGGCATCATCACGATCGGGATCCCGGAACGGAAGACGACGTCGGCCGCGTGCGGATCGACATAGATGTTGAACTCGGCCGCGGGCGTTATGTTGCCGCCCTCGAAGAAGCCGCCCCCCATCATGACGATCTCCTTGACGCGCGGAGCGATGCGCGGCTCGCGCACAAGAGCGAGCGCGACATTGGTGAGCGGCCCGAGCGTGCAAAGGGTGATCTCGCCGGGATCATGCGCCATCAGCGCATCGATGACGAAATCGACGGCATGCGCGTGCTGCAGCGGCATTGTCGGGTCCGGCAGGTCCGGACCGCCGAGGCCCGTCCTGCCATGGACGTGCTCCGCCGTCACGAGTTCGTTCACCATCGGACGTGTGGCGCCGGCATAGACGGCGACATGCGGCCGCACCGCCAACTCGCAGACCTTGCGGGCGTTCTTCACCGTCAGCGCGAGCGGCACGTTGCCCGCGACAGCGGTGATCCCGAGGACTTCGAGTTCGGGGCTCGCCAGCGCCAGAAGGATGGCAACTGCGTCATCCTGGCCGGGATCCGTATCGATGATGATCTTTCTCGGTTGCGCCACAGGACTTTACCCTTCTTGAACTCGTCCCCAGGATCGACCATATCAGGAGCACGGGCGGAAACGCCATTCGGGTTTCCGCCTCTCCACGTCGCTCTTTGAGGGCAGGAAGACATGACGCGCATGACGCCGTTTTCGAACCCGCTTCTGTTGGGGTTCGACAGTATGGAAAAGACGCTCGAACGCATCGCAAAGTCGGGCGACAGCTATCCGCCATACAATATCGAACGCATTCGCAACACCGATGGGCAAGGCGAACGTCTGCGCATCACGCTTGCCGTTGCCGGCTTCTCGGAGCAGGACCTGGAAGTGACCACGGAGGAAAACCAGCTCCTAGTACGGGGACGGCAGAACGACGAGACCGAGCGCGAGTATCTGCACCGGGGCATTGCCTCGCGGCAGTTCCAACGCGTTTTCGTTCTTGCCGACGGCATGCGGGTGTTGAGTGCCGAACTCAAGAACGGCCTGCTTGCCATCGATCTCGACAGACCCGAGCCCGAGCGGCTGGTGCGCAAGATCAATATTTCGGTGAAGGAGCCATGACTGACAAAAGCGGCGGCTCCCTTTTTACCGGAACCACAAGCTCTTTGGCGGGTTGGTCCCTTGAGGACGGCCTGCCGGACAGGAGGCTAAGATGACTGAGAACGAAATGAAATTCACGGTGACCCCGCAGCAGCTCGCCCATCTCGGCGAAGGTGCAATCGCCTATATGCGCGAAATGGACGCGGCGGAATTGAAGGTGAAGTTCCCCGGTGTGCCCGACATGGCACCGGGCACCAAGCTGTGGGCGCTGTTTGCCGCCAATGGTCAGCCGATCCTGCTGGCCGATGCGCGCGATGCAGCCCTTGCCGGCGCGTTCCAGAACGATCTGCAGCCGGTCAGCCTGCACTGACGAGGAGCTGAACAAGCCGATGGCGCCACGCCGGAATGCCTGCGTGGCGGATGCCTGATGGTCAGGCGGCGTTCGAGGCGGGAGCTTCAGACAAAAATGTGTGAATGGCCACGGCGTCATGCGTGCCGCGGATTTTCGCCGTGGTTTCCGCATCGCGCAGGACACGCGCGATGCGCGAAAGCGCCTTGAGATGATCGGCGCCTGCCCCTTCGGGGGCCAGCAGCAAAAATACCAGGTCGACGGGCAGATCATCAAGGGAATCGAAATCGACCGGCGTCTCCAGCCGGGCGAACACACCGGTGATCTGCTTGATTCCGGGCAGCTTTCCATGCGGGATGGCTATGCCGTTGCCCACACCGGTGGAGCCCAGCTTCTCCCGCTGCAGGATGGTGTCGAAGATTTCGCGCTCCGGCAGCCCCGTCTCGGCAGCCGCCTTTTCAGCAAGAAGCTGCAGGACCTGCTTCTTGGAATTCGCCTTCAAGGCCGGCAGGATCGCCGAAACCTCGATCAGATCGCTAAGATCCATTTCATGCTTCCTCTGCTTGCCCAGCGGCCAAGCTTTATCCGTTGGTGGCTGCCGAAGGATCGATCCAGCCGATATTTCCGTCCGAACGCCGGTAGACGATGTTCACCTCATTGCTTCCGGCGTTGCGGAAGACGAAAACGGGGCTGTCCTTCATGTCGAGTTCGATGACGGCGGAAGCGACGGACATGGATCTGAGCGGCATCTTCGATTCGGCCACGACGGTCGGCGCATAGTCCTCCGGCACCTCGTCCTCGCCCTCGTCAAAGGAAGCGAAGACCCGGTAGTCCGCTTCGAAGGACCCGGACCCGTTCTGGCCGATGCTGTGAGACTTCAACCTCCGCTTGTAGCGTCGCAGCCTCTTTTCTATCCGTTCCGCGGCCATGTCAAATGCAAGCTGCGGCTCCTGTGCCTCGCCCGTTGCCTGCAGCATAGCCCCGGTGTCGAGATGGATCGTACAATCCGCCGAGAAGCGGCTGTTCGACTTCTCCACAGTTACCCGCCCCGAAGACCCGCCGTCGAAGTATTTTTCCACCGCTTCGTGGATCCGGTCTTCGATGCGCGTCCGAAACGCATCACCGATTTCCATATGCTTGCCAGAAATACGGAGGCTCATGAGAGAACGACCTTTCCTGGTCAGGATACCAACAGATGCGAGTTTATACCCGTGGTCCGCGCATACAAGGTTCCGCGGAAGCAAAATGAGGTCCATGCAGTCGGGACTTCGGCTCATTTTCCGCCTGCCCCCGAGGGAGCAGGCGCGAGCGCCGAACCCGCCGTCCTCTTGGGGGCGGGCTTCTAGTGGCTTCACAGACCGTTGTCAATCGAAGCGCGCGGACAATCGGGCGCAAGCAGCATTCATGCGCCGGCGCCGGCCATCGCCTTCTTTTCGCGCCGGCGTTGCACCGAAGACGGAATATTCATGCCCTCTCGATATTTGGCGACCGTCCGGCGGGCGATATCGATCCCTTCCTTGTGCAGCACGTCCACGATCGTATCGTCGGAAAGCACGTCGTTGGGGTCTTCGGCTTCGACGAGGCCGCGGATGCGGTCACGTACGGATTCCGCCGAATGCGCATCGCCCCCGTCCGCCGCTGCGATCGCCGTTGTGAAGAAATAGCGAAGCTCGAAGAGGCCACGCGGCGTCATCATGTATTTGTTGGCCGCCACCCGGCTGATGGTCGACTCGTGCATATCGATTGCCTCAGCCACCGTGCGAAGCTTCAGCGGGCGCAAATGCCGTATCCCGTGCAGCAGGAAGGCATCCTGCTGCCGCACGATTTCCGCCGCTACCTTCAAGATGGTCTTCGCCCGCTGGTCCAGGCTGCGGGCGAGCCAATTGGCGTTCTGAAGGCACTCGGTAAGAAACGCCTTCTCACCCTTGGTGGCACGTTTGGAAACGGTCGTGAAATAGGTCTCGTTGACGAGGACGCGCGGCAGCGCGTCCTGATTGAGCTCGACCGCCCATCCGCCGTCCGGAGCAGGCCGCACGATCACATCCGGCGCGACCGGCTCGGCGGGCACGGACGTGAACGCAGCACCCGGCTTCGGGTCCAATGCCCGGATCTCGCCCAGCATTTCGATGAGGTCTTCCTCGTCAACGCCGCAGATCCGCTTCAGCGACTGGAAATCCCGTTTTGCGAGCAAATGAAGATGATCGAGCAGCGCCCGCATGGCCGGGTCCAGGCGATCGCGCGCCTCAAGCTGCAGCGCGAGGCATCCCGCCAGATCACTGGCGAACAGCCCCGGCGGATCGAATGTCCGGCAGGTTTGAAGCACGCGCTCCGCCGTCGCAGGATCTGCGCCCATGCGTTCGGTGATCTCGGTCAG
The DNA here is from genome assembly GCF_029457495.1 of Chelativorans sp. AA-79. Lineage (NCBI taxonomy): Bacteria > Pseudomonadati > Pseudomonadota > Alphaproteobacteria > Hyphomicrobiales > Phyllobacteriaceae > Chelativorans > Chelativorans sp. AA-79. The sequence goes on along the minus strand of NZ_CP120361.1, from coordinate 179,068 downwards.
GTCACCCGTGAAGTAGCCGGCATCGTCGAGGCCCTCGGCGAATTCCTCGGCGAGCAACCTGGAGGCGGGATCCGGAAAAGTAAGGACGATCTGCTCGCGCACGTGGTCACGCAGCGTCACCGGCGCTGCCGCTATCGCCTCAAGATTCCAGTCCTCACCTCCCGCGAGGCCGTTGCCCGAAGCCGAGCGCCACTGTGCGGAGAGATCCGGTCCAATGGCATCCCGCATGCCGGGATCGTCGGGAAAGAGATTCTCAAGCGAACTGTCCAGCCGATCGGCCATCCCCTCGGCGATAGAGGAAGGAGGCTGCGTGGTGTCGGAAAGGGCATCTCCCTCGTTCGCCTCCTCCCGTTCCAGAAGGGGATTGCGCTCGATCTCGGCGGAGATGAACTGCTCCAACTCCACGTGAGTAAGCTGAAGCAGCCGGATCGACTGCAGCAGTTGCGGCGTCATCACCAGCGATTGGGCCTGCCGCAAATATATGCTGGGTGAAAGCGCCATGCCGCGCCGTTCGATTCCGTTCCCGCGGACCATTCCGCCTGGCCGCGATAAAACTGGCCCGGTATTTGCTTGTCAAGAAACAAGCGTCAAAAGAAGGCGAAAGCACGCTCGAAGACGGTACTTTTCGCATTTTGGGCGCAGGACAGCTTCCCGGGTCGCAATCCCGGCGGGACGCCGCGCGCCGCGGAATACTAAAGCGTGAAGCCCTCGCCGAGATACAGCCGACGGACATCGGCGTTGCCGACGATGTCCTCCGGCCTCCCGTGGGTGAGGACCTGGCCCGCATGGATGATATAGGCGCGGTCGATCAGACCGAGCGTCTCACGCACATTGTGGTCGGTGATCAGGACACCGATACCGCGCGCGGTCAGGTGCCGCACCAGTTGCTGGATATCGGTCACCGCAATTGGGTCGATACCGGCAAAGGGCTCATCAAGCAGCATGAAGTTCGGCTTGCTGGCAAGGGCCCGCGCGATCTCCAACCGCCGCCGCTCGCCGCCCGAGAGAGCGATGGCGGGCGATTTGCGCAGGTGACCTATATGGAACTCCTCGAGAAGCGAATCGAGCGTGCGCTCGCGCTCCTTGCGGCTCTTCTCGACCACTTCGAGGATGCCGCGGATATTGGCCTCGACCGTCAGGCCGCGAAAGATGGAGGCTTCCTGCGGCAGATAACCGATGCCGAGACGCGCCCGGCGGTACATCGGCATGGAGGTGACGTCATAACCGTCTATGTGGATCGTGCCCTGGTCGACCGGGACCAGACCGGTCACCATGTAGAAGCAGGTGGTCTTGCCGGCGCCATTGGGCCCGAGAAGACCAACCGCCTCGCCGGCGCGCACGCCGAGCGACACGCCGCTGACGACCTGGCGGTTCTTGTACGACTTGGTGAGACCGCGGGCGATCAGCGTGCCCTTGTAGGGCTCCGGAACCGCGTTGGAATCCGGCTTCCCGGCCCCGCCATTCCCGCGCGACTGTAGAAATGCCACTGGCGCTTACTGCCTGTTCTCGGAACTCGGGGTGAGGAGCATCTTCACGCGGCCGTTCGATCCGCCGCCCTTGCAGCTCTCCAGGGTGGCCTGACCGCTTTTCATCTGCACGGTGAGCTTACAGCCCACGATCACGTTGTCGCCTTCAGAAAGGACCACCTCGTCACCGGAAAGCACCAGCACTTCCGTTCCCATGTCGAAGGTGCCGCGGTCGCCGGTTGCGACCTGTGTCTCCGATTTTATATAGACGCCGCCTTCCGCCTCGATGCGGTCGATCTGCGCGCTGCCGGCCGTGGCGGAGCCTCCGTCATTGCGGTAATAGACATTCATCACTGCGGCCTTCATGGTGGTCGGCCCCTGGACGACCGTCACATTGCCCGTGAACGTGCCGAGACTCTTGTTCTCGTCCACCTCGAAGCGGTCGCTCTCGATCTGGATCGGTTCATCGCTCGAAAGACTGAGACTGCCGAACTGTGTCTGCGTGTCCTGCGCCGATGCGCCCGGCGCCGCAAGCACAAGCGCCGACACCAGGAGTGCCCCCAGAAGTTTCGTCATTGTTCTCCGCTCTCCTGCCGCTGCCGCAGCCGCGCGGGGTCGAGCTCCACGCGCACGCGCTTCTCGAATATCAGCTTGCTGCCGCCTTCCGTCGCCTGGAAGGTATCCGCGTTCACACGCATCCCCTCCATCTCGATCTCTACCGGGTCATCGGTCGCCAGATCGTTCGATTCGATATCGACATTGGCGGATTGCAGCCGCGCCACGATGCCGGAGCTCATCGTCACCGTGATTTCGTCATCAAGCACCAGCTTGTTCGCCTGCCTGTCAAAAACCCCGCCGCCGGCGCTGATCGTCGCCTTGTGCTCCTCGTCGATCGGCAAAGTCGCCCTGATCTTTTCAAGCTCGATCGGCCCCGTATCGGAGCCGATCGGTTGCCGCGCCCGTTCGGCGGTCATGCTGTAGGGCAGATCCTCACTGGTGAAGCCATTGAGGGAAGGATTGTGCATCACCAGGCTGCCACCTTCGATTGTCGCCGAATCGAGATCGATCGCCTCGAGTCCTGTCGGAGAAAGCAGAGAATAGCCAAAAAAGAGCCCGGAGACCACGATGGCCGCCGCCGGCAATATGAATTTGAGAGCGCGGACGCGGCGCGAGTGGCGAACGGCGCGCGCGAAAGCTTCCGCGCCACGCTCGGTGTGCCGCGTGGCCGGGGCGGAAATCCCGCTCATTTCTGCTTTGGCGATGCTGTTCAACAATCCACTCCTGGCGAACGAAAAAAACGTCTTCCGGCCCTTTGCATCCTGCCCGTTCGCGTCTTCGGCAGCACTGCTGCTTTCGCCGCCTTTTGCCGGCCGCTGCATCGGGGTTCCTCGCCCTTTCTCGCCGTCCCACCGCATTATGGCCGATTTTGGGTTGCCTTCAAAGGCTTAGCAGCAGTGGACCCGACGCCCACCCGTGATCCGGAGCGAAACACGGGTAGCTCATATGCGCAGCTTCGTCTAAAAGGCAAGCCTGATCATATGTGAGTATAAGAGCCCGCCATGTCCACCCGAGCCGATGATCTTGTTGACCGGAGGCGCCTGAGGCGCAAGCTGACGTTCTGGCGTGCCGCCGCCCTGCTGGTGCTGGTCCTTGCCATCGCCGCTACCGCTCGCTGGCTCTTCGGCGATACGCTGGCCGCCGGCCCGCATATCGCGCAGGTTCGAATCGAAGGCACCATCCTGGAGGACAGGGAGCTTCTCGACCTGATCAAGGACCTGCAGGAAACCGACGCCGTGGAGGGCGTGATCGTCACCGTGGATTCCCCCGGAGGCACGACGGCAGGCGGGGAGGCGATCTTCGATGCCTTGCGCCGGCTTGCGGCCGAAAAGCCGGTGGTGGCCCAGGTCGGGACGCTGGCCGCTTCAGCAGGCTATATGGTGGCGAGCGCGGCTGATTTCATCGTTGCGCGCCAGACCTCGATCGTCGGCTCGATCGGCGTCATCATCCAGTATCCGGAGGTCACCGAACTGCTGGACAAGCTCGGCATCAAGGTGGAAGAGGTGAAATCCTCCCCGTTGAAGGCGGAGCCTTCTCCCTTCAATCCGACCACGGAAGAGGAACGCCAGATGCTGGCCTCCATGATCAGCGACAGCTACGACTGGTTCGTAGACCTCGTCAGCGAGCGGCGAAAGCTGCCTCGCGAAGACGTGCTGGCGTTGGCGGACGGCTCCATCTTCACCGGCCGCCAGGCGCTGGAGCGCAAGCTTGTCGACGCCTTGGGCGGCGAGCGCGAAGCGCAGGCGTGGCTGACCGAACAGGGCCTCAGCGGCGATCTCGAAGTGGTCGAGTGGAAGCCGGAAGGGTCGGGCGGATCGTTCCTCCTTCCGGGCGCTGCGATCCGGTGGATCGCGGCCGTGCTGGGTCTGCCGCAAGAAGGAGCGTTCCTTAATCGTCTCGGAATGGAACACATCTTCCTTGACGGTCTGGTGTCGCTCTGGCAACCTGAAGCCGGGTTTCAAGAATGAAAAAAAGAATAAATTCAGGGGAATATGTGAACAATCAGAGCGGCGGAAAAGACTATGATCAAGTCCGAACTCGTGCAGACCATTGCCAATCGCAATCCGCACCTGTTTCTTCGTGACGTGGAAAACATCGTCAATGCGATATTCGACGAGATCACCGAGGCGCTCGCCGCGGGAAACCGGGTGGAGTTGCGCGGCTTCGGTGCTTTTTCAGTGAAGAACCGCCCCGCCCGCACGGGGCGCAACCCGCGCACCGGGGAATCCGTTCCCGTGGAGGAGAAATGGGTTCCCTTCTTCAAAACCGGAAAGGAGTTGCGCGAGCGGCTGAATGCGGAAGAATAGCCTGTCTCAGCGAAGGAACCCGCTCGAATGCTCAACCGTGCCGTGCTCGTGCTGATCATCGTGCCCCTCGCGATCATCCTGATTGCGCTGGCGGTGGCGAACCGAGCCCTCATGCCGTTCACCATCGACCCGTTCAATCCCGGAAACCCGGGGCTGACGGTGGAGATGCCGCTGTTCGTCTATCTCTTCCTCGCCATGATCCTGGGCATGATCATCGGCGGCGCGGTCACCTGGTTCCGGCAGGGGCGATACCGCAGGCTCGCTCGCGAGCGGGCCTCGGAAATCGAGCGCTTGCGCACGCGCGCCGCTCCGGAGGCAAGCACGACCGCGTTGCTGCGCACGGATGCGTAGAAACGCGGCATGATCACGATCTCCCCTGACGACGTCGACGGATGTCTTACCTATCCCGGTTTGGTGGAGACGCTGCGCAGTGCATTCAAAAACGGGGCGGTGCAGCCGGTGCGCCACCATCATACCATCGCCCGACAGCGAGGAAGCGATGCGACCTTGCTCCTGATGCCGGCATGGACGGGCAGCTCGGCGGAAAGCGACGGCCATATCGGCGTCAAGATCGTCACCGTCTCACCCGATAACAACGGGATCGGCAAACCCGCGGTCATGGGCGTCTACTTGCTCATGGACGGGAGGACCGGCGAGCCGCAGGCCTTGATCGACGGCCCGCGGCTGACGGTATGGCGGACCGCCTGCGCTTCTGCGCTTGCCGCCTCCTATCTCGCGCGCCAGGACGCGTCACGGCTTCTGGTGGTGGGTGCCGGCGCACTTGCGCCGCATCTTGCGCGCGCCCATGCCAGCCAGCGGACGATCGAGGAGGTGCGAATCTGGAATCGCACCCCCGCCAATGCCGAAAAGGTGGTCCGGTCCTTGCGGGAGGAAGGGCTCGACGCTTCGGTTGCCGGCGACCTCGATGAGGCGCTCGGCTGGGCCGACATCATCTCCTGCGCCACGCTCTCGGAGACCCCCCTGGTCCGAGGCGCTCTCCTGAGACCGGGCACTCATGTCGATCTCGTCGGAGCCTTCTCTCCGACCATGCGCGAAAGCGACGACGAAGCGGTTTCCCGGGCCTCGGTGTTCGTCGACACCCATGCTGGCGCTACCAAGGAGGCCGGTGACATCGTGCAGGCGATCCTGTCCGGCGCGCTGACGCCGGAGGGAATCAAGGCCGATCTCTTCGAACTCACGCGGGAAGAGAAGCCGGGGCGGCAGACTGGCGGCGAGATCACCCTGTTCAAGTCCGTCGGCGCTGCAATCGAGGACCTCGCCGCGGGAATAGCCATCTACCGGGCTTCCAGGGGCTGAAGCCACCCGGGGAGCGTTGTTGCGTGCATCGGAGCCCTATGGCAGAAGCCGGTGATGCACAATCCATTCGGAGCCCTTGTTGAAGCCTCCTCGGGACAAGAACAGAAATCCCCGCCAGCACGCTAACGCCCGCCCGCGGCCTGAGCCTGCAAAGATGGGTCGCCGCGCCGGCCCCTTGCCGGACGAACGCCTGCCCGTGATCCTGGAAGTGCAGCCAGATGACGAATACGCGCTGCTCGATTCGGGCGGTGGCCGCAAGCTCGAGCAATACGGCCCCTATCGCATCATCCGCCCGGAGGGCCAGGCGATCTGGCAGCCGGCGTGGAATGCGACGGAATGGGAGAAGGCAGACGCGGTCTTCACCGGCGACACCGACGAGGAGGGTATGGGCCGCTGGCGCTTCCCCGCCGCACCGCTCGGCGAGACGTGGCCCATGCGGCATGAAGGCATCGCCTATCTCGGCCGCTTCACGTCCTTCCGGCATGTCGGCGTGTTTCCCGAGCAGGCGACGCACTGGGCGCATATGCGTGGCCTCATCGAAGAAGCGCGGCGGCCGATCAAGGTGCTCAACCTGTTCGGATACACCGGCCTTGCCTCTCTCGTCGCGGCCCAGGCCGGCGCGCAGGTGACCCATGTGGATGCCTCGAAGAAAGCAATCGGCTGGGCGCGCGAGAACCAGGAAATGGCCGGCCTTTCGGACCGTCCCATCCGCTGGATCTGCGAGGACGCGGTGAAATTCGCCGAGCGCGAGGCGCGCCGCGGCAATGGCTATGACATCATCCTTCTCGATCCACCTGCATATGGCCGCGGCCCCAAGGGCGAGGTCTGGCAGCTTTTCGAAGACCTGCCGGCGCTGGTGGAGACCTGCCGCGCGATCCTTTCGCCGAAGCCGCTCGCGGTGGTGCTGACGGCCTATTCGATCCGCGCGTCCTTTTTTGCGATCCATGCACTGATGCGCGACAGCTTTGTCGGGATGGGCGGTCGGGTCGAATCGGGTGAACTGGTCATCCGCGAGAAGTCGGCGGGCCGCGCGCTTTCCACTTCGCTTTTCTCGCGCTGGGTGGCCCGATGACCGGCGGGGAGAGGAGCAGGCGGGCGCCGGGCCAGGTGAAGGAGGTGACGAGCCTCTCCAATCCCCTCGTCAAGGACATCAAGGCGCTCTCGCTCAAGAAGTACCGGGACCGCGAGCACGCCTTCATGGCCGAGGGGTTGAAGCTGGTGCTCGACGCGCTCGATGCCGGCTGGATCATTCGGACGCTCGTCTACGCAAAGGCCGGGCGCGGAAATGCCACCGTGGAGAAGGCGGCCGCCCGTACGGTGGCGGCAGGGGGGCTGGTGCTCGAGGTCAGCGAAAAGGTGCTTTCCTCCATCACCCGGCGCGAGAACCCGCAGATGGTGGTGGGCGTCTTCGAGCAGAGATATCTGCCGCTCAAGGAAATCCGCCCCTCCGACCAGGACGTCTGGGTCGCGCTCGATCGCGTGCGGGATCCGGGCAACCTCGGCACTGTCATCCGCACGGTTGACGCGGTCGGCGCCAAGGGCGTGATCCTTGTCGGCGAGTGCACGGACCCTTTCTCCATCGAGACCGTGCGCGCCACCATGGGATCGCTGTTCTCGGTGTCCATCACACGGGCGGAGCGGGAGGCATTCCTCACCTGGCGAGGGGGACTCCCGGGTCTCATGGTGGGCACGCATCTGAAGGGTTCGGTCGACTATCGCAACGTCGACTATTCGAAAGGCCCCATTCTGCTCCTCATGGGCAATGAGCAGCAAGGCCTGCCCGAAACACTCGCCGAGGCATGCGACCGGCTGGTCCGCATCCCCCAGGCGGGCCGGGCCGATTCCCTCAATCTCGCCGTCGCCACGGGTGTGATGCTCTATGAAATCCGCCGGGCAGCACTGCCTGCAAGCCACGGGGCCGCGTGATGAAAGCTCGTCGAGTCGCACCCTATGCTCTCATCGTGATCGTTGCGATCCTGTTCGACCAGGGCGTCAAAGCACTTGTCGAAGCGTGGCTTCCACTGCACCAGCAGGTCGAAATCCTGCCGTTCCTTGCCCTCCTCCACTCCCGAAACACGGGCGTCGCCTTCTCGTTCTTCTCCGGCGTCGGCGGGTTCTGGCTGAGCCTCCTGGTATTCGGGATCATCATCTTCATTGCCGTGCTCGCCTTCCGCACCGATTCGGCGCAGCTTCTTGCACGGCTGGGCTTTGCCCTGATCCTCGGCGGAGCTATCGGAAATCTCATCGATCGCGCGGCCCGCGGCTATGTGGTGGACTATGTCTATTTCCACACGCCGGTCTGGTCCTTCGCGATCTTCAACCTGGCCGATGCCTTCATCACCATCGGAGCAGTGCTCGTGATCCTGGAAGAAGTGCTCGCCTACCGCCGCGAGCGGCGGGATTCTTGAACCGGCGTTGACCGCGAAGCCCCAGCGACGCACTTTAGGCCGTGTCATCTGGAGAGCGCGCCATGAGCGATCGTTTCGAAGCCGTGCTGATCACGTGCGACGAGGAGAAGAGTCAGTCCGTCGCGTTCGTGGAGATGGGCGAGGACGAACTGATGGCGGGCGATGTGACCATCGCGGTCGAAGCGACGACGGTGAACTACAAGGACGGTCTCGCCTTGACGGGCAAGGCCCCGGTCGTGCGGCGTTTTCCGATGATACCGGGCGTCGACCTCGCAGGCACTGTCATGCGCTCTGGTCATCGTGAATGGAAAGAGGGCGACAAGGTCATCCTCAATGGCTGGGGCGTGGGGGAGACGCACTACGGAGCCTATGCAGGGCGTGCCCGTGTGAGCGGCGACTGGCTGACACCGCTACCCGAAGGCATGAGCCCGCAAGAGGCGATGGCGGTCGGTACGGCCGGCTACACGGCTATGCTTTGCGTGATGGCGCTCGAATGGCATGGCATTACGCCGGATCGCGGTCCGGTGGTCGTCACGGGGGCTGCAGGAGGGGTCGGCTCCATCGCCGTCTCCCTCCTGGCAAGGCTTGGCTATGAAGTGATCGCATCCACTGGCCGGATGCGGGAAGAAACCTATCTGAAGGAACTCGGCGCCCACGAGCTCATCCCGCGGGACGAGCTTTCCGGCCCCGTGCGGCCGCTCGGCAAAGAGCGCTGGGCGGGCGGGATCGATACCGTCGGAAGCCATACGCTCGCCAATGTACTCTCCATGACGAATTATGGCGGCGCCGTCGCTGCCTGCGGCCTCGCACAGGGTATGGACCTGCCCGCCTCCGTGGCTCCCTTCATCCTGCGGGCGGTGTCCCTGCTCGGGATCGATTCGGTGATGGCGCCGAGACCGCTGCGGCTGGAGGCGTGGAAGCGCATCGCCGGCGATCTCGACCGCGCCAAGCTTTCCGCGATATCGCAGACGATCCCGTTCCATGATGTCATCTCAGCCGGTGCAGACATCGTTGCCGGGCGCGTGCGCGGGCGGCTGGTTATACAAATGTAAAGCAAATGTGCAGGAAAGAAGAGCGGCCGTAACTCTCTATAAGTCTGCCGGAAGTATCGTGTCGGCATGGGGTCGGTGAGCAGAAACCGTATAATGCAGTGGCTACGGAGCGGGGAAACGCGGCCGGCGAACGATTTTTCCCGCTACGGCGGGCTCTCCCTCCTCATCTTCAGCGTTGCGGCGTTTCTTCTGGCTGTCGCCGCCCATGTCAGCGGCGCTGTACCCCTGCTCACGTTCCTGCTCGTCTTCCTCGCCATCTCGGCATTCGCCGCCGCCATCGCCCTGCCCGACAGCAGCGGCAAGACATCGGCGGCAGAGCCGGCGCAGGCGGCGAGCCACCTGGAAGAGCTGGCCGATCGCGTTACGGCGATGCGGGAGGCAGAGCAGCGCTTCTATGGGCTCCTGGAGACGCTCGGGGACCTCGTGATCAACAGGGACGGCGAAGGCCGCATCCTCTATGCAAACCGCGTTTTGGGCGAACTCATGGAGTGCGACGCGCGCGATCTTGTAGGCCAAACCCTACCGCAACTCGGCATTGATATCGGTATGGCATCCGAGACCGCCCTCATCGAGGGCGAACTCCTGAGCTCGTCCGACGTCTCGATCCAGACCAAGGCCGGCCTGCGCTGGTTCTCCTGGACGGAAATTTCCCTGCGAGAGGGCGAAAGCGGCACGGTCTCCCACTGGGCGATCGCCCGCGACATCACCGCGCGGAAGCGCGCCGAAACCGCTCTCGTGAACGCGCGCGAACGGGCGGAACAGGCGAGCTTTGCCAAATCGCGCTTTCTCGCGACGGTGAGTCACGAGATCCGTACGCCGATGAACGGCATCATCGGAATGGCGACCCTCCTGGCCGATACCCGGCTTTCGTCCGAACAGCGCACCTATGTCGGGGCGATCTCGACTTCGGCCAGCGCGCTTCTGGCCCTCATCGAGGATTTGCTCGACTACTCCAAGATCGAAGCCGGACGGCTCGAGATCGAACCGCAGCGCATGTCCGTACGGGAGCTGGTCGAAAGCGTGGTGGAGCTTATGGCCGTACGGGCCTTCGCGAAGAAGATCGGCCTCGGCTGCCACATCGCCCCGGAAGTTCCGGATACGATCTTGGCCGATCCCGGGCGGCTTCGGCAGGTCCTACTCAATCTTCTCGGCAACGCGATAAAGTTTACCGAAGAGGGCGGTGTCCTGGTGACCGTCACGATGGTGGTCCAGGACGGCGCAGTGAAGCTGGCCTTCAAGGTGGACGACACGGGCCCCGGTCTCGAGCCGGAAAGTCTCTCCCGAATCTTCCAGGAATTCGAGCAGGCAGACACCAGCTCCACCCGAAAACACGGCGGTGCAGGCCTCGGTCTTGCCATCACGAGGCGCCTCATCAGTGCCATGGAAGGCACGATCACGGTCGAGAGCGCCCCCGGAGAGGGCGCCGGCTTCACCGTCTTCATCCCGCTTGTGGATCCGGAGGGAACCGAGGCGGAAACCCGGCTGGCGCTCAAGGGCTTCGACATCGCCATCCTGACGCCTCATGTGGTGGAAGGCGAGGCGCTCGCAATGGCCGTGCGCGCGCACGGCGGCAAGGCACGGGTCTTTGAAGGGGAGAAGAGCGCACTGGCGCTCCTGCGCCGGCGAAAGACTGCTTTCGACGCCATCATCATCGACGCCGCCCTCGAAAACGAAAAGGGGGATCTCCTGGGCCGCCTGCGCCGAAAAGGCCTTCGGGCCACCCAGGCGCTCACGCTTATCGCGCCGACCGACCGCGGCCGGCTGACCGAGTTTCGCGCCAACGGCTACGACGCCTTCATCGCGCGGCCGGCTCGGGACCGCACATTGCTGCGCCTGCTCCTCAACACCCAGATGACGGATACCGCACCTGCTCCCGATGACCACGCGCGCGGCGACGCAACCCGGGCGAGCCGCGGCCTCAAGGTTTTGGTGGCCGAGGACAACGAAATCAACGCCATGCTGGCGCGCGCCGCACTTTCCAAGGCCGGACATTCGGTCGTTCTGGTCTCGAACGGCCGGGCCGCCGTTGAAGCGCTCACCCATCCCGCCCGCGACTACGAAATGGTGCTGATGGACCTGCATATGCCGGTTATGGACGGCCTCGATGCCATCGTGCAGATTCGCCGGCACGAGGAAGATACGGGCCTCGCCCCGATCCCGATCCTCGTCCTCTCGGCAGACGGACAGGAGAAGACCCGGCACACCGCCCTTGCCCACGGGGCCACCGGGTTCGTCACCAAGCCGCTCGATCCTGCCCGCCTGCTTTCCGCCCTGGAATTACACACCCCGGCATAGGGCCATTTACATGGATGATTGTAAGCCGGCCAGTTTCCTGTCATCGTTCTGTCGCAGCTTGCCCTTATTTCCCCATCGTCGCGTCGTGGAGGAGAATCAGCCGTGCAAAGCCAGACGCTGAAGCCGATCATCAGCCGCGAGAACGCGGAAACGCTGGCGCTTGTCGAAGCCGGCGCGCTTCCGGATCAGTCCGTCCTGGGCCGAATAGGACCCCTGGTGGTTCGGCTCGCCCGTGATGCCGATGAAGTCGCGGCCGCACAATCCATCCGCTTCCGGGTTTTCTATCAGGAGATGGGCGCGAAGCAGGCCGCGGTCGAGGCGCAGGAGCAGCACGATGCCGACCGCTTCGATGCCGTCTGCGACCATCTTCTGGTCATCGACACCTCGCTGGTCGGAGCGGAATGGGACCGTATCGTCGGCACATACCGGCTCCTCCCCCAGGAGCAGGCGTTGGCCTCGGGCGGCTTCTATTCCGAGGCCGAGTTCGAATTGAAGACGCTTTTGGCTCGCCATGCCGGGCGCCGTTTCCTGGAACTCGGCCGCTCCTGCGTTTTGCCGGCTTACCGCTCCAAGCGCACCATCGAGCTCTTGTGGCAGGGGATCTGGGCCTATTGCCGCCGCCGGAACATCGATGTGATGACCGGCTGCGCCTCGTTCCATGGAACCATACCGGCGGCCCATGCGCAGGCGCTTTCGTTCCTGGCTCACTTCTGTCAGGCCGAAGGCCCGTGGTATTTGCGCGCCAAGGACGAGCGTTACGTCTCCATGGACCTGATGCCGCGCGAGGCGATCGATGCGAAGGCAGCACTTTCCGCCATGCCTCCGCTCATCAAGGGGTATCTTCGGCTTGGCGCCAAATTCGGTGATGGCTGCGTGATCGACCGGGATTTCTTTACCACCGACGTCTTCGTGATTTTGCCGATCGAAGCGATCTCTGAGCGCTACATCGCCTATTACGGTGCCGAGGCGGAGCGCTTCGCGGCCTGACGGAGCGCATCACAATGACGTCCGCAGCTGCGCGACAAGTCGCGATGAGCGCCGCAGCGCGGTGAGCAAGGCGCCAATGGCGACCACCCACAGCGTGAAGGTCAGGATGTCGTTGCGACCGCTCCAAAGCGGCTCCAGCAAGGATAGCAACGCACCAGCCGTGACGGCGGCCATCCGATGAGGTTTTGCCATGGGACCGGAAAAGTCGGCCTGAACACCCGACGCGCGCCCCAGCTCGCGGACATAGGCGGTGAGAACGGCGAACGCCGCCGCGGCCCAGCCGAGTGCGGGTATGCCGATGCCATATCCGACGCCGGCCAAGATCAGGATATCCGCGATCCGGTCCGGGAATTCGTTCCAGAAGGCGCCATCGGGCGTCTTCTTGCCCGCTTCGATCGCGACCATTCCGTCCAGCAGGTTGCACAGAAGGCGAAGCTGGCAAAAGGCGGCGCCGCACAGAAGCGAAACGACACGTTCCCACCCCTCGGCCGCGCCGGCCAGCCAGAACGCGGCACCGGAAAGGGCGGCCATGGCCATGCTGGCGGCGGAGATCTGGTTTGGTGTGACGGATGTCTGCGCGAGGAAGCGCGTCAGCGCCGCGGCCCATCCCGTGTTGCGGCTCGCCAGTGGCCGGCGGTTGGCATCCTCCGCCATGTCGGTTCCTCCCCTTCCTGAGCGCATGGTTGCAAGCGGGTGCGAAGACGGTCACGGACAGGAAAAATGCTCATGTCAGCGACCACCAGTAACGGACGAGATGGAAGAAGATCGGAGCGGAGAAGATCACCGAATCCAGCCGGTCGATGAATCCCCCATGACCGGCAATGAGATGTCCCCAATCCTTCACGCCACGATCGCGCTTGATGGCCGACATGACCAGCCCGCCGAAAAAGCCCATGAGCGCGATCGCAAGGGCAAGAAGGCCGGCCTGGATGATGGTGAAGGGCGTCATCCACCAGAGGCCCGCCCCGACCGCAGTGGCGCTCGCCACACCTCCAACAAAGCCCTCGACTGTCTTGGATGGCGATAGGAGGGGCGCGATCTTGCGCCGGCCCAGGAGCTTGCCCCAGACATATTGCAGGACATCGCTGAGCTGGACCACCACGACGAGAAAAGCGACCAGCAGCACGTTGCGCCCTTCATAGCCGGGAATCTGCAAGCTGAGCAGCGCCGGCACATGGGAGACGCAGAACACGCAGATCATCAGGGCCCACTGCACTTCGGCAACGCGGATGAGATAATGATCGGTATCACCGCGGAGCGCTGAGATGATCGGCATCAGAAGGAAGGCGTAAACAGGAATCAAGATTGAATAGAGCCCGTACCAGTCCACCCAGACCAGGTAGTACTGAACCGGCAAGACGAGGAAGAAGGCCGCCGCCAGGGCCCAATGATCGGCGCGGCGAGCGTTGGTGAGGGTGACGAATTCGCGCAATGCGGCGAATGAGCAGAAAGCGAAGAGGAGGATCACACCAGCGCGGCCACCGATAAAAGCGATCGCCATCAGCACCACCATCGCCCACCAGGCCTTGATGCGGGCGTTGAGATTCTCGATCACCGCATTGGAGCCGTCAGGCGAAAGACGGCGCTCCAGAATGTAGCCAGCGACGGAAGCGGCCACAAGAAACGCCGCAACGGCCAGAAGCAGCATGAATAGATGAGCATGCATCAGGCTCATCCATTCGCCTCCGTCAACTTGGAAGAGAGTGCCATCAGCGCGCCTCTGGCACGGCCCAGAAAGGCCTCCTTGCCTTCTTCCGCACCCAGACGCATGGCCGCCCCGAAGGTGACGGTGCAGATCAGCGGAACCGGGACGAACTCGCCCTTCGGCATGACGCGGTTGAGGTTCTCGATCCAGACCGGGACGAGTTCAACCTCCGGCCGCGTTCTTGCCAGGTGGTAGATCCCGCTCTTGAAGGGCAGCAAGGGTGCGTCCGTCTCGTTGCGTGTACCCTCGGGGAAGACGATGAGCGAGGAGCCGGCATCAAGCGCCCTGGCCATGATCTCGATCGGATCCTCCCTGCGGCTTTCCCGATCGCGGTCGATGAGCACCGCACCGAAGACGCCGCAGCCGATGAAACGCCGCAGCGGCGTCTTCAACCAGTAATCCGACCCCGCCACCGGCCTGGTTTTCCCGCGAAGCCGGGGCGGCAGTACGGTCCAGATCAGGATGAAATCGCCATGGCTGGCATGGTTGGCGAAGTAGATGCGCTGGCGTGGGACCGGTTCCGACCCTTGCCAGATGCCGCGCACGGCCGTGAGGAAGCGCGCGAACACGATGATCGCCATCGCGGCAGCCCGGGTCACGATGTACATCGACGCGCCACCCCTCCATGCGGACGGATTCCCTATCCGACCGTCCCCATTTGCAACCTGCTACAATGAGCGGGCATTTTGGGAAAGAGCAAAAAGAAGGCGATCCGCCCACCGGGCGTTAGGATGCCGGGGGGCGATCTGGTTAACGCTTGGCGCTGCCCGGCTCCGCCATCTTGCGGTGCATCTCGGCGAGCATTCCGGCAGGGACGAGATGCGCCATCGCAGCCTGGATCTTGTTGGAGAATCCAGTGACGACACCCGGATCACCCCGCATCATGGCCTCGAAGCCGATTCGCGCGACCTTGGCCGGGTCATCCATTCCGCTCGGGTCCGAGCCAATCTTGGTGTCGGTCATACCAGCCCTCTCGAAGAATTCCGTATCCGTCGGACCGGGCATAAGGCATGTAACGGTGATTCCGGTATCCTTCAGTTCATTGCGCAACGCCCAGGAAAAGCTGTCCACAAACGCCTTGGTCGCGTTGTACACCGCTTGGAAGCTCCCGGGCATGAAGCCGGCGATCGAGCCGGTGAAGAGTATGCGCCCTTTGTTCCGCAGGCGCATGTCGCGCCCGATACGGTGGACCAGCAGGATGGTGCCTGTAATATTGGTATCAACCACGCGACGGATATCGGCCACCTCCTGATCGAGAAAGGCGTTGCCGAGCCCTTGCCCCGCATTGGCCAGAAGCAGTTCCACCGGGCGATCTTCGAGGGTCATGTAGAGCTTCTCGACGCCTTCCGCCGTCGCGAGATCCGCTTGGACGGGCTCTGCCTGGGCACCGATGGCGCGGAAATCTTCCGCAGCTCTGGCGATTTCGGGTTCGTCCGCCGCCACCACGAGATCATAGCCGGCTTCCGCGCAGCACCTCGCCAGTTCATAGCCTATGCCGCTGGATGCGCCGGTGATGACGGCAAGTCCCGCTTCGTCAGCCATCGCTCTTCTCCCATCCGGGCTTCAGCACGACTTTCGTGGTCTCGTTCTGCTCATAGGCGAATTTCCGGTAGCCGTCCGGCGCCTCCTCGAGTGGGAGGCGATGGCTTATGAGGAAGGTCGTATCGATCTTGCCGTCGCGGATCATATCCAGGAGTTTGGGCAGGTATCTCTGCACGTGGGTCTGGCCGGAACGGAGCGTAAGCCCTTTTTCCATGAGAGCTCCGATCGGAAACTTGTCGACGAAACCGCCATAGACGCCGGGCACCGAGACGCGACCGCCCTTGCGGCAGGCATAGATCGCCTGGCGCAGCACATGCGGTCGGTCGGTCTCGAGCTTCAGCGTCTGCTTGGCATAGTCGTACACGTTGTCGGGAGCGAAGCCATGGCTTTCGAGGCCGACCGCATCGATGACTGCATCAGGGCCGATGCCCCCCGTCATCTCCATCAGCGCTTCGTAGACGCGGGCATTCCTGTAATTGACGACTTTGGCGCCGAGCTTCTTCGCAAGTTCCAGCCGATGCGGGTAGTGATCGATGGCGATCACCTGGGCTGCCCCCATGATGAGCGCACTCTGGATGGAAAAGAGGCCGACCGGTCCGCAGCCCCAGACAGCCACCGTATCGCCCTCCTCGATCTCGCAGTTCTCCGCCGCCATCCAGCCCGTGGGCAGGATGTCGGACAGGAAGAGAACCTGATCGTCCTCCATACCGTCGGGAACAACGATCGGGCCGACGTCGGAAAACGGCACGCGGACATATTCCGCCTGCCCTCCCGCATAGCCGCCGGTGAGATGCGAATAGCCGAAAAGTCCGGCCGTCTGGTGGCCGTAGAGCATCTCGGAAATATCCGCCTTCTCCGCCGGATTGGAGTTGTCGCAGGCGGAATATTGCTGCTTTTCGCAGAAGAAGCATTTGCCGCAGGCGATCACGAAGGGAACGACCACCCGGTCGTCCTTCTTCAACCTCGTGTTGCCTTTGCCGACCTCCACGACCTCGCCCATGAATTCATGACCGAGAATATCGCCTGCCCGCATGGTGGGAATCACGCCGTCGTAAAGATGCAGATCCGACCCGCAGATCGCCGTAGAGGTCACTTTGATGATCGCGTCGCGCGAATTGACGATCTGCGGATCGTCGACGGTGTCGACGCGAACGTCTTTTTTTCCATGCCAGACGAGAGCGCGCATTGCTGTCCCTTTTCCGTTAGGCGCGGGGCGCTGCGGGACCCGCAGCCGCGGTGGCGATCTCGCCCGTTTCCATCAACTGCTTGAAGCGCCGAAGTTCGCGCTTTGCCTGGATGCCCGGTTCCTTGCGGAAAAGCTTTGCCGCCATGCGGCCAACCGCGCCGCCCGGCGGGTCATAGGAAATGACGGCCTCGATCTGGGTGCCGCGCCCGCCGGGCGCATCACGAAACGTCACCCTGCCGCTGTTGCGGATTTCCGCATCCTCATCCGACTCCCAGGCGATAAGCTCGCCGGGCCTATCCTCAATGATCTTCGTCTCGAACTCGACCGTACTGCCGGCCGGTCCCTCGACCACCCAACGCGACCGGGTCTGATCCAGCGACGTGACCGAGATCACGTTCTCCATGAAATTCGGGAAAGTGGAGAAGTCGCGCCAGCGCGAATAAACCTCCTCGCGCGGGGCGTTGACGGTGATGGCCCGCCCGACGACCGCCCCCTCGCGCCAGTTGCGACTGGCATGGCGGCGCCAAGCCCGACGCGGGGCGTCCTCCGGCTCGAGGGGATGCCTGTCCTTCATCATGTTGCGGGCGGCCACGAGGATCACGGCGCCGGCAGCGGCGCCCAGCATGCCTGCCGCGAATGCGCGGCCGCCAGCCCGGTACTGATGTCGATAAGTCATGGAACGCTCCTTGCCGAGCCTTCTGCGATGCGGCCCGAACCCGGCCCTGCCCGGGATTGTTCCAAGCAATCCGTCGAACCGGGGAGACGGAGCAACTCACCGTTTTGGCGGCAACGAAAGAATGCTGCGCGCCAGAATTCCGGCGGCAAGCGCCACGCCGAAACCTGCCACCGCGGCTGCGAGTCTCGTCGCATTTCCGGAAAAGGCTTGCGCCGAAGCCGACGCCTCACTGTCGAACGATCCATGCATCCGATGGGGGCCGTGCACCGGGTGGAACAGGTTGTCCGGACGGCCGGATGGCAGCTTCGCCCTTCTTTGCTGCCCGCTATAGCAGGTGCGCGCGAGATAGCGGTCCAGACACCAGGGCGCGAGCGCGTTTGCCAGGATCAGCTTTGCGGTGCTCGCGCCGAGCCACACCTCCCGATGTGGATTGCGCGACGCATGATAGATCGCGTCGGCCGCTACCTCCGGCTGAAAAACGGGAGCGACGGGCCGTGGCTCGTGCGGCAGGCGCGTACGAGCCCAATCGAATTGCGGCGTGTTGATCGCCGGCAGATGCACCATCGTAAGCTGGATCCGGCTTCTTGCGTGGATAAGCTCGCAACGCAGCGAATCGGTGAAGCCGCGAATCGCATGCTTCGCACCGCAATAAGCCGACTGCAGGGGAATCCCGCGATAGGCGAGCGAGGAGCCGACCTGCACGATCACACCCTGGTTGCGCCGGCTCATCTGCTGCAGCGCCGCCATGGTCCCATGCACGAAACCCAGATATGTAGTTTCCGTGACCCGACGGAACTCCTCCGGCGTCATGTCCGAGACCGGCGCGAACATCGTTGCCATGGCGTCATTGACCCAGACATCGATGGGCCCCAGCTCCGCCTCGATGTCGCGCGCGGCAGCGAAGAGCGCGTCCGCATCTGCGACGTCAAGCGGAATGGCCATGACTTTCCCGCCGAGAGCTTCCAGCTCGGCCCGCGTCTCCTCCAATGCGGCTTGATCGCGCGCGATCAGCGCAACCGCAGCACCCGAACGGACGAATCGGTGGGCCGTGGCGCGCCCCATGCCTGCGGAAGCGCCCGTGATTGCGACGATGCGAGGGCGGGTGCGCTTGCTCCTTCTCATGAGAATCTCCCGTTTCGAAGCGTGTCAGCCTCCCTCATGCGGCAGACCAAACCAGCGCAGGCCATAAGGTTCGAGTGTGAGCCGCAGGCGGCCGTTCTCAACGGCTGGCGGCTCGTCTCCCACGAGCGCCGCCAATCTCGTTGCGCCGGGAGGCAGCGGCACGTTTACCTCCGCCTCGTCACCCTTGAGGTTGTGCAGCAGTACCAAAGGTGCGAATTCGGACTTGTAATGGTGTGCCAGGACGTGATCCGAACCGCTTTCGAGAAACGCACAGAACCCGGAACCGATCTCGATGCGTTGGCGGCGGATTTTCACCAGCTTCTTTACGAAGGACAGCAGTGAATCCTTATCCTGGGTCTGGGCTTCGACATTGACCTTCCCGTAGCCGAAAGGGCCGTCCTCGATCACAGCCTGCACGAGCTTGTTCTTCTGGGCCGAGGAGAAGCCGGCGTTGTGACCGCCGGTCCACTGCATCGGCGAGCGCACGGAATTGCGCCCATCCTGGGAAAGGTCCTCTCCCATGCCGATTTCGTCGCCATAGACAACGAGCGGCGCGCCCGGCATGGAGAAGAGAAGGCTCATCGCCATTTTTATCCGCCGGGGATCTCCGCCCAGCATGGGAGCGAGGCGCCTTCTGATCCCGCGATCGTAGATGCGCATTCTTTCGTCGGGCGCGAAACGATCGAGAACGAATTCGAGTTCCTGCGGCGACAGCCGCTCCAGGTCGGCCTCGTCGAAATTGCGCAGGAAGTTGGCCCACTGGCCGTTCGGCGGCGGCACTGGCTGTAACGCGAGCCCGCGCTGCAGGGGCTCTGCCGTTTCGGAAGCCAGGGAAAGCATCATGTGGCAGTTGAGCAGAAAGTTGAACATCATGTCCAACCGTGTGCCGTCGAAGAACTTTTCGAGTTTTTCAGGTGTTTCGTCGACTTCGCCGAGAAGCACCACGTCGGACTTGAAACCCGACGCGCGGTCGTAAATCTCTCTCAGCACGTCGGGTGAGGTCTGCTCCTTGCCCGTTTTCGACAGGGGGTCCTCTTCGATATGCGAAGCGGCATCCACGCGGAATCCTGCTACTCCGAAACTCAACCAGTAATCCACAATGCGGATGATCTCAGCGCGCACCTCGGGGTTCGCGTGGTTCAGCCCCGGTTCGAAGTGATAGAAGCGATGGTGGTAATAGGCGCGCGCCACGTCGTCATAGGTCCAGACCGTCTCCTCCTCGCCAGGAAAAATGGTGCCTTTGCCGGGCGGAGTCGGCGGAGGATTGTGCGTCCACACGTAATAGTCCCTGTAGCTCGACGACTCGTTATGCCTGCCGGCCTGAAACCAGGGATGCTGGGTCGACGTATGGTGAACCACGAGATCGACGACAATACGGATTCCGTACTCTCCCGCCCGGTGCACGAATTCCAGGAAGTCCTCGAAGAGGCCGAAGCGTGTGTCTACGCGCAGGTAGTCGGTGATATCGTACCCGTTATCCCTTCCCGAAGAGGGATAGAAGGGCATCAGCCAGATGCAGGTCACACCAAGATCGGAGATATATCCCAGCTTCGATGCGAGCCCTTTGAAATCACCGATTCCATCGCCGTCGGAATCGAAGAAGCGTTCCACGTCGACGGCATAGATGACCGCATCCTTCCACCAACATTTATCCATGAGCCTTTAACGTCGCTGATATCCGAAGAACCTGCGGGCCAACGCGCTTGCTGCGGGAACGTTCCGGGCGTGGCTGCGCCTACTCGGCCATTTCGGCCAGCACACCTTCGTTCCCGGCAAGGTCGAGCTTGCCGGCGATAGGCTCGCCTTCTTTTCTGTTTTCGGTGCTGACCAGGATGCGGCACGGTCCGGGAAGCTCAAGAGCGGCAGGCTCGGCCCCCAGGTTGAGCGCGACCAGATAGCGCTCCTCTTCCGTTTCACGGAGATAGGCGAGCATGTTGCCTGACGCCTGAACCGCGGCGTATCGGCCGATGGCGAGCGCGTCGCGCTTGCGCCGCAAGCCCAGGAGACGACGATAGAGGGCCAGCACGGAGCGGGGATCTTCCCGCTCCGCCTCTACATTGAATTTGTCCCGGTCCGACGCGAGAGGCAGCCAGGGCGAACCAATGGTGAAACCGGCATTCGCGCCCCTGTCCCACTGCATCGGGGTGCGCTGCGGATCCCGCCCGAAGCCTTTGCCGGGGACACGCCTTTCGAAGGGGTCCTGTACCCGGTCAGCAGGGATCGGGACGTCGTCCATGCCGATTTCGTCGCCGTAGTAGATCGTGGGCGTGCCGCGCAGAGTAAGCAGCATCATGGCGGCGACCCGTGCTTGCTTGCGCCCGACCCGGGCTGCGATGCGCGGCTTGTCGTGGTTGCTCAGCACCCAGTTCGGCCAGCCACCCTCCGGCAAGGCTGCCTCGTATTCGGCGATCTGGCGCTCGATATGCCGCGCGTCCCACTGAGCCTGGATGAGATGGAAATTGAAAGGCAAATGCGCGCCGCGCAGATCGCGGCCGTAATAGCCGACGAGGCGGGCGACGGGCAGGTAGATTTCGCCGATCAGGAGCCGATCGCTCCCGTATTCCTCGAGCACCCCACGCATTTCGGAGACGACTTCGTGCACCTCCGGCTGATCCGTGGAGTAGAGCGGGAGCACTTTCTTGTGCGGCGGCATCTCCTCCGTCCAGTCGGGATTTGGCGGGTTGTCGCGAAATTCGGCATCCTTGATGAGATGCCACATGACATCCACCCGAAAACCGTCCACTCCCTTGTCGAGCCAGAAGCGCAATATGTCATACATCTCCCGGCGCACCTGCGGATTGCGCCAGTTGAGGTCCGGCTGCTCCTTCAGGAATGCGTGATAGTAGTATTGGCCCGTGTGTTCGTCCCACTGCCAGGCGCTGCCGCCGAACTCGCTCCGCCAGTTGTTCGGCGGTCCGCCATCAGGAGCGGCATCGTGCCAGAGATAGAAATCGCGCCGGGGATTTTGGCGCGAGCTACGGGATTCCAGAAACCAGGGATGACGGTCGGAAGTATGGTTGGGCACGAAATCGAGCAGCACCCGCAGGCCGCGCCGATGCGCCTCCAGGAGAAGTCGGTCGAAGTCGGCCACCGTGCCGAAGCGCGGATCGATGCCGCGGTAGTCTGCGATGTCATAGCCGAAATCGGCCATCGGCGAAGGAAAGATGGGCGATACCCAGATTGCGTCGACCCCCAGCCAGACAAGGTAATCGAGCCGGTCTATGATGCCGCGCAGATCGCCGATCCCATCGCCGTCGCTGTCCTGGAACGAACGCGGATAGACCTGATAGATGACCCCGCGCTGCCACCATGGTTCGGTTTCGGAATGTGTCTTCGCGATCTGGCCCGGACGGGACGTGTGCTGCATGATGCGATTCCGCCGTGTTCCCAACAGGCCGGGAACGCCGCACGCGAGCCGAATGTTCCGTGGCGTGTGAGCGGCGTTCCCCGTCACTCGCGGTTAGAACAAAAAAGCACCCGCCGGGGGAGGAGATCCGACGGGTGCCTTTTGGTTCGGTCAGCCCGGGAGGAGGATGGGCTGACCGCGGCTCGACGAGGATTGGGAGGAGGGAAGAACCTCGTCGAGAACTTGGCGGTTACATAGGCTGGCCGCGGTGCCGTTTAAAGGGCCATTTTGCATGTCAGCCGTGCAATTCTGTCGCACCGCAGCATGGCGCCGTTCTTGACGGCGGCTCGGCTCCCGGCCCATTAACGATCGTACAACGCTGTGACCGTTTCGGGAGGTTTGCATTCAATGGCGACCAATGTTGCGCTGGTTGGCCTCGCGCGAGACTTGGAAGAACGCGCGAATTCCGGAAAACCTGTCCGAATCGGTCTGATCGGTTCGGGCGAAATGGGAACGGATATCGTCGCCCGAGTGGCGCATATGAGGGGAATAGAAATCGGTGCGATCTCGGAGCTGCGACCCGAAGCCGCACTCATCGCTGTCGAAATCGCCTATCGGGAGGACGGCCACGCCACGGCCGTGGACAGTGCTCTCGCCATGACACGCGCGATCGAGGCCGGAAAGATCGCCGTCACGCCGGACGCCAGCCGGATCATCGAAAGCGACCTGATCGATGTGGTGGTCGACGCCACCGGTGTTCCCGCCGTCGGCGCGGAAATCGGCCTTCGGGCGATGGAGCACGGGAAGCACCTCGTCATGATGAATGTCGAGGCGGATGTAACCATCGGCGCCTATCTGAAGAGCGAAGCGGACCGTCTGGGCGTCACGTACTCGTTGGGAGCCGGCGACGAGCCTTCCGCGTGCATGGAACTGATCGAGTTCGTTTCCGCCATGGGCCACCCGATTGTCGCAGCAGGCAAGGGCAAGAACAACCCGCTCAATATCTGCGCCGTCCCCGACGACTATGCCGAGGAAGCGCGGCGCCGAAACATGAATGTGCGCATGCTGGTGGAGTTCGTCGACGGCTCGAAGACCATGGTCGAGATGGCCGCAATAGCCAACGCCACCGGCCTCGTGCCCGACAGGCCCGGCATGCACGGTCCATCCGCTACGCTCGGCGAACTCAACAGGACGCTCATCCCGGAAAGGGATGGCGGTATACTTTCGCGCAGCGGCGTGGTGGACTATTCGATCGGCAAAGGGGTTGCACCCGGTGTGTTCGTGATCGCGGAAATGTCCCATCCGCGCATCCGCGAGCGCATGGAGGACCTCAAGATGGGCGAGGGCCCCTATTTCACTTTCCATCGGCCCTATCATCTTACGTCTCTCGAAGTGCCGCTCACCTGCGCGCGTGTGGTGCTCCACGGCAAGGCCGACATGGTGCCGCTCGCTAGGCCGGTGGCGGAGGTTTGCGCGGTGGCCAAGAAAGACCTGAAGCCAGGCGACAAGCTTGACGCCATCGGTGAATATTCCTATCGCGCCTGGATCATGCAGGCCGGGGAAGCAAGAGCGGCGAAAGCGGTACCCTGCGGCCTCCTGGAGGGCGGGCGGGTTCTCAAGCCGGTCGGCAAGGGCGAGCTTCTCACCTATGAAAATGCCGCTCCGCCCGCGGGGTCGAAGATTGCCGAACTCCGGGCCCGTCAGGACAAGCTGATTCATGGCGGATAGCTTGGCAGGTCCGCAACTTTTCTGGTCGATCGCCACGGGGATGTGCTCGCATGGCCACGAAGACCATAAGTATCGCTGTCGTAAAAGTGCAGTTTTCCGGCCGTTTTGCACAGAATGCAGAGAAAAATTACAAATATACTCAATCCCCTAAGGGAGATTTCAGCCAAGGCCTCGATCAACCTTGCGATCGGCTCCGAAATAGCCGAGACTGTAAGAAAAACATAATTCGGGTGGCGGCTACCGATGCAACATCATGTGAATGCACTGTCGTATGGACGGCTTTCTTCTGACCGTCCGTCGGCACAACCTCGTATTTTGGATGTGATTCCTGAAAATGCCGGCCCAAGGGTAACGACATTCCGGGGCGGCGCGGTCCATTCCGTACGCCCGGCCGGATCCCAAACCTTCGTGTCCGACATGCATTTCGCAGCCGTAATGCTGGCGCCTCTGTCCGGCATCACGGCTTCGTTCGGAAGCGACAAGCCGCAGACCTATGACGCACCGCTCGGGATGATCGTCGTCAGCCCCGCTTTCGTCGAGAGCAGAAGCAGCTGGTCTGCCCGCCGGGAAAATATCGCAGTGGCAATCACGCCGGAAAGCATGATCGAACTCGCGGAGAGCGAGTTCGGCGGCAGCGCGTGGGATCTCCAGCCGCCGCCGTTCGGAACGGTCGATTTGAAGGCCCTCCAGTTGGCGCAGTTGCTGAAGGCCGAGCTGACGCGCGCCGAACCGCCGAACGAATTGATGGTAGACTCCCTGATCACCATTTTCGGCATTCACCTTCTGCGCAACTATACGGGGCGCGCGGTGCCGCCCAGCCGGAAGAAGGGCGGGCTTCCCGTGGCGACTGCCAGGCGCGTACAGAACTACCTGAGGGAGAATTTCGCCCGCAAACTCTCCGTGACGGAACTCGCGGCGGTATGTGACCTCTCGGCCGGCCACTTCATTCAAGCTTTCACTAGAGCGGTTCAGGTTGTGTCTGAATCGGAGGGGATTCCGATTTCGGAGGTTTTGTGATTCAAGATGCTGGCTGGAGTGGAGGCCAGCATGGGATGACGCGACCTCTTTCGAATGATCTGCGTGAACGTGTTGTTGGGGCGGTCGAGGCCGGCGAGAGCTGCCGGTCGGTGGCGGCTCGTTTCGGCGTTGCCGTCTCGTCGGCGGTGAAGTGGTCTCAGCGCTACCGTGCGAGCGGGTCTGTGGCGCCGGGCAAGATGGGCGGGCACCGCAAGCGCGTGCTGGAGCCGCACCGTGCCTTCATCGCCGAGCGGATCAGCCAGACGCCGCATCTGTCGCTGCACAAGCTGAAGGAAGAGCTGGCGGCGCGCGGCGTGAAGGTGTCGCACGATACGGTGTGGCGGTTCCTGCGCCGCGAGGGGCTTCGGTTCAAAAAACGCTGTTCGCCCTTGAGCAGGCTCGTGCCGACATCGCCCGCCGGCGGCAACGCTGGCGTTCTTGGCAGTCCGGTCTCGATCCGACACGGCTGGTGTTCATCGACGAGACCTGGATCAAGACCAACATGGCGCCGCTGCGGGGCTGGGGACCACGCGGCAAGCGCCTGCGCGGCTTTGCCCCGCACGGCCACTGGCGCACGCTGACCTTCCTCGGCGCTTTGCGCCATGACCGGCTGACGGCGCCTTGCGTCTTCGATGGACCGATCAACGGCCAGTGCTTCCGCGCCTATGTCGAGCAGCAGCTCGTGCCGGTGCTTGAACCGGGCGACATCGTCGTCATGGACAATCTCGGCTCGCACAAGTCGGCCGCCGTCCGGCAGATGATCAAAGCCGCCGGTGCCAGGCTCTGGTACCTGCCGCCTTATTCCCCAGACCTTAACCCCATCGAGCAGGCTTTCGCCAAGATCAAGCACTGGATGCGCGCGGCCCAAAAAGTGAACCATGAGGAGACATGGCGTCATATCGGCGGCCTCGTCTCCTCAATCCAGCCCAGTGAATGCAGCAACTACTTCGTCAATGCAGGATACGCTTCCGCCAAAACCTGAAAGGCTCTAAGACCTTTGGCGAGCCTCCCCACAGATATCTCGTGAACCTGCGCCTGAGCTTCGCGGAGAAGCTGCTCGTCGAAACGGAGATGACAATCGCGGAAGTGGCCTATCTCAGTGGCTTCTCGAGCCAGAGCCATCTCACGTCGGCCATGCGGAGATACAAGAAGGTCACACCGGCGCTGATACGCTCGCAGGCTTGAACTTTTCCTTCGTTGGATGTCGGCCCCGGCGTTCTTCCTTCGTCCTTTGGCTGCAACGGAGCAAAGGAGTATTTCTCATGCCTTACGTCGACGGTTTCATCATTCCCCTGCCGAAGGACAGGATCGAGGAATACAAGGAGCAAGCGCAGCTCGGTCAGCAGGTGTGGCGGGAACACGGCGCGATCGGCTATGTTGAATGCATCGGCGACGACGTGCCGTATGGAGAGGTGACGTCCTTTCCTCGCGCCGTACAGGCCCGGGAAGACGAGGTCGTGGTGTTTTCCTGGATCGTCTACAGGTCGCGAGAACATCGCGACGAGGTTCTCGCCAAGGTGATGGCCGATCCGCGCATGAAAGCCGAAGACATGCCTTTTGACGGCAAACGCATGATCTTCGGTGGCTTCCAGCCATTCCTGGGACTTTGACCTCGTCCTGCGGCATTCGGGAACGCGGGAACAGGGGGAAACCTTCCCCTCCGGCTGCGGGCCGGTAAAAGCCGCTCTGGCGGCGATCACCCCGCAGCCCTCTGTTGCCGGCGAGACCAAACGAAGACGTCTCCTCTCCCTCGGAAGCCGATAACCGGTCTAGCGCTCGTAGGTGCCGACCAGCGTCGCCTCCTCCAGCGTGTGTTTCCCGGCCTCGTCCCAGAGTTCCGCCACGCTGGCGGTCGGCGGCAGGCCGATGGACGGCACGTCGAGCGCCCCGAGACGGAAGTGATAGTGGTGCACACCGTGACCCTGAGGCGGCTGTGGACCATCGTAGTAATTGTTCCCGAAGCCGTTCCGGCAGACACGCAGCATGTCCTTCTTCGGGCCCGTCTCGACGCTTTCCGGCAGGTGATCCTGATCAGCAGGAATATTGAAGAGCCCCCAATGTCCGAACGTACCGTTCGGGGCGTCCGGATCATCGACGACAAGCACGAAACTCTTCGTGCCATCGGGTGCACCGGTCCATTTGAGCGGCGGCGAGAGATTTTCGTCATCGCGGGCATATTTGCCCGGCAGCTGCTCACCATCGGCGAATGCAGGGCTCAGCAGGGTCAAGGGCATGCAGTTCTCCTTCCGCTCGTCATAGAGATCATTCCACTTCGGGTTGCCACTCCCGGGCTTCCTGCAAGCAACGGATCACTTCCTCATCGCTCGTCTGGTCGAAATTTTCGTAGTGGAGGCCAACGGCGTGGAATTCGGCGGGCGCGGCGAGACAGATCACCTCGTCGGCATCATCGTGCAGCGAATCGAGCGCGTCGCGCGGTGCAACGGGTATAGCGAGCACCACGCGGGTAGCGCTCGATCTTCGCAGCGCCTTGAGGGCGACGCGTACCGTTCCTCCGGTTGCAATGCCGTCATCCACGAGGACGACCACGCGGCCAGCAACCGGCGTGGGGCTATGCTTTGCGAAATAGGCCGCCCGCCGCCGCTCGATCTCGGTCAACTGGCGCTCCATCTCGGCACCTACGTAATCGGAGGAGGGCCTGATGATCTCCATCGCCTCGTCATTGAGAACAAGCTGGGGGTCCTTGCCGTCCACCACGGCGCCGATGCCCAGCTCCGAATGACCGGGAGCCCCGAGTTTGCGGACCATCAGGAGATCGAGGGGGGCGGACAAAGCCCTGGCGACCTCGAGAGCGACGGGCACGCCGCCGCGCGGCAGAGCCAGCACCACCGGACGCTCCTCCTTCAGATGGCCGAGCTCCGCAGCCAGGCGCCGTCCTGCCTCGCGGCGATCCTTGAACTCGGCTTTCCTGCCCAACATGGCGCGTGCTCCTGCGATTGCACAAAATCACATCGCCCGCATGTCCACCGGAAATGCGGTGCTGTCGAACTCGTCGGCTAGCTTGTGGAGTGCGCGACGCATCTCCGCGCCCTGCATCGGGTGTCCATGGCCGGTGACGATAAGTTCGGGCTCAAGGGCGGCCAGCTTGCGGACGGACGCCCATGCTTCCTGCCAATCCGGCGTGAAATAGCGCGGAGGTCCGTGCATCTGCGGCGACTGGGCGGCGATTTCATAGGCCGATTCCTGGCCGGTGGTGACGACCGCGTCCCCAATGATGATCGAGGAGTCCTCCTCGCGCCACAGAGAGACGTGGCCGGGTGAATGACCGGGCGTATGCATCCAGCACCATTCCGGCATGCCAGGCACGGTGCCGTCATCGGGAAGCGCCTGCAAGCGCGCGCCCACATCGATAGGACGGGTTGGAAACAAAGGCGAAAGAAGCGCCATCGAGCCGCCGCCCACCCATGGATCCGCAGGCGGATAGGAGCGGCGGCCGTCCAGATACGGATGCTCCAGCGGATGCGCATAGACGGGCACGTCCCACTCTTCCGCAAGCACTTCGAGCGCACCGACGTGATCGAAATGTCCATGCGTAAGCACGATCGAAGACGGCGGATTGCCTTCTCCAAAGCGCATTCCGGCCGCCTCGCGGATGGCTCCCGCCGAACCCGCTATGCCGGAATCGATCAGCACCCAGTCCCTTGCACCCGGAAACCCGTAGAAGACGACGTTGACCATCATCAGACGGCGGTAGGCGAGGTCCGGCCTTATCTCGACCATTGCGCCTACCGGTTCCGTGCCCGCCTCGTTCTGATGGTCCGGGGGAATCTGGGTCGACATGACGCCTCCTAGACTCCGAATGGATAGGTTTCCGGCACGCCATGCGGCCGTTCGGTCGGAAGCGGGGTGACCGCACGCGTGTCCTCGAACCATACGAAGGCATCGAACTGTTCGGGCAGAACCGCCTCGAAATAGTGACTGTAAAGCTCCGACTCCGGCCGATATACGACCCCTATCGCGCGCTCGAGGCGCGGAGAGGAAAGGGCATCCCGCAACTCACGTCCGGCGGGCGCGCGCAAGTCCGTCAACGACGAGGTGATGCCCGATTTCCTGAAGACGTGCTCGTACGAATCCGGCCGGGAGGGATTGATATTCATGATGCGCATGGGGGCTCCCCAATCATCCGCGGCAGCCACCGTGCCCCGGTCTGTGCCGAATCCGATCAGCGCCGCTCCATCGCCGAAGGCCGTGCGGCAGAGCTCACCGATGTTGAACTCGCCCTGCCAGCCCATCGCGGTCGCCGCCGCGTTTCCGATATGGGAATTGTGGGCCCAGATCACGGCCTTCGCCTCCGGACCGCGCCTTGCCAGCAGAGCTCTCAGCGTGTCGAACATGTGCCGGTCGCGCAAATTCCAGGATTCGGTCGAGCCGTGATACAGGATGCGGTAATAATGCTCCGCCGCACGAACGATACTGGCATTCTGCGCGGCATCGAAGAAGTCTTCTCCGTCCCGAGCCGCGTAGTCGAGACGGTGCTCCAGCATTTCCTGTAGCTGGGCCACCACTGCATCCTCGCAGGTGTCACGCCCGCCGCGCAGCATGGCGCGGCCATAGTGCGCGGGTTCGCCCTGCCACGGTGTGAGGCAGCCGTAGCGCTCGCGGGCCTTCTTGGCAGCTTCCGGATCAACACGATCGAGATAGCCGATCACGGCTTCAATGGACGAATCGAGAGAGTAGACGTCGATGCCGCGGAACTCCGCCCGCCTGGCCTCAGGCAGGCCCCTGTTGTGGGATAGCAGCCATTCCACGAAGTCGGCGAATTCCCGATTGCGCCACATCCAGCTGGGAAACCGCGCGAAGGTCTCTGCATCGTAACGTCCGGACGGACGATGCCGGACGTGGCGGTCGACCCGTGCCGCATCCGGCCAGTCCGCCTCGACGGCCACGATGTTGAAGCCGTGCTTTTCGACGAGTCGCCGCGTAACAGCGGCACGCGCACGATAGAATTCCGCCGTGCCATGGGTCGCCTCCCCGAGCAGCACGACGCGTGCATCGGAGAAGCGGTCGAACAAGGCCCCGAAGGCGTCCGCTTTTTCCGGCGGCGGGAGGGATTCGCACTTGTCCCGGATCCAAGACGCCGCCTCGTCCGTGTGGCGTGTGCGACTGCGTTCGGTGGTGGTGGCATCGACCATGTACAGTTCCTCACACGCCGACGCTCTCCGGCCAAAGCGCCTGGATCTCCTTCGGCAGCGCGTCGCGCACCTTGGCTGACTGGCCGAGATCCACATGATGAGCGATCACACGGAAGACCGAGCGTGTCGCCTCATTGGAATCGACTGGCCTGATCATCCTCAGCCCTTGCTGCACCCGCTCCAGAAATTCATCGAGAGAGCGCGTGACGTCAGGCTGCTCGGAGGGCTTGTACTGGTCGTAGTAGAGACCGCGGATGACGAGCGGCAGCTCGGCCGCCAGATGCGCGGCCAGATCGGCCGGCAGGCGGTCACGCAGCGCGTGCAGCACGGCACCAAGAATGTGCCAGGCAACCTGCCGATCATGGCCATGGTTCTCCATGATCTCGTTGAGCCAGATATTCGTAGTCTGAACGCTCTTGTCCAAAACGTCGAGGCCGGTGGAGCTCATATCCAGTCCTCCTAACTCTTTGGGTATGTTCGGGCCCTTTTGCCCGGCTCGCCAACCGAACCAAGGGCGAAAGGGATTGTTCGCCCCAGCAGGCAAAAAAGCGATGCCGCGAAACCGCGAGGGCTTCCGGAGACGTCGCCCCGGCCTGGCGCAAGCGAATGAGAGGTTGTGCTACGGAACGTTTAGTCCGCGAGCGGAGTTGTACCCTTGCCAGCGAGCGGCCTCCAGGCTCGCCGCCTTGGCATGTTGGGATGGCCTTGATCGCCGCCATCCGATTTGAGCTTGCAGGGGGTGCAATCGTGTATCGCATCGTTCTTTCCGTCATCGTCATCATTCTTGGACTCGTCCTCGCGGCAGGCGGCGTCTGGCTCGCGGTGGTCGGCGGGTCCTGGTACTATATTCTGCTTGGCATCCTGCTCATCGTCTCCGGCGGGTTGCTGATCGCCCGACGTGCGATCGGGCTTGGGCTCTACGCCGCGACCATTCTCATCACTCTGGCCTGGGGGCTTTGGGAGGTGGGCTTCGACTGGTGGGCTCTTGCGCCGCGCGGCAGCCTGCTTCTCATTCTAGGCGTGCTCCTGCTTCTGCCGCCGATGGTGCGGGCAGTGCATCCGCCCGGAGGTCCCCGGGCCGGCTATGGCGCAAACAGCATAGCGCTCGCGGTGGCGGTCGTCATTGCGGCCGCCGTCGGCATCTATTCCATGTTCCAGCAGCCGCACGAAATCGCCGGCGCTTTCGCGGAAGACCGGATGACGGTCGAAAACGCGGTGGATGTGGATGTACCGCCGGGCGAGTGGGTGGCCTATGGGCGTACGTCCTATGGGCGGCGCTACTCGCCGCTCGACCAGATCACGCCGGAGAACGTCTCCGATCTGGAGGTGGCCTGGACCTATCAGACCGGACAGGTGCGCGACGAGGAGGATCCGGGCGAAACCACCTACGAGGTGACGCCGCTGATGGTGAACAACACCGTCTATATCTGCACCCCGTTCAGCACGGTGATCGCGCTCGATCCGGTCACGGGCGAGGAGAAGTGGCGCTTCGATCCGCAGCTCCGGCAACCGCCTACGCAGACCACCCAGCACATGACCTGCCGTGGGGTCTCCTACCATTCCGCCCGGCCGGAGGATCTGCCGGCCACGAGCCCTGCGGCCGCCGCGCCCGCGGGCGGCGGAACGACGGCGGGCGAGGCCGACGAGCAGCAAACCGCGGAAGCACAGGAGGAGCGCCTGGTGGACGAAAGCGTTGACGAAGTGACCACGCAGGCCGCTCCCGTGCCGCAGAACATCGTCACCGGGCAGGCGGAGCCGGGCGGCCCGGTTCCCCTGGTGGAACGGGAAGATCCGCCTGCCAGCGTTACGCTGTCTCCCGAGTGCATGAACCGGCTATTCGTCCCGACCTCGGACGGAAGGCTGATCACGATCAGCGCTGAAACCGGCGAGGTCTGCGCCGGCTTCGGCGGAGAGGACGGCACGGTCAACCTGTGGGCAAACCTGCCCAATGTCACACCCGGTTCGTTCTATTCCACCTCGCCGCCAGTCGTCACAAGGGATCTCGTGATCATCGGCGGAGCGGTGAACGACAATGTCGCCACGACCTCGCCTTCCGGTGTCATCCGTGCCTACAACGCCTATACCGGTGCATTGGTCTGGAATTTCGACAGCAAGAACCCAGACGCGACGGAGCCCATTCCCGCCGGGGAAACCTACTCTCAGAACGCTCCCAACTTCTGGAGTGTGGCAAGTTACGATCCCGAGCTTGGTCTCATCTACCTGCCGATGGGCAACGAGTCGCCCGACCAGTTCGGCGGAAACCGCGGCGAGAATACGGAGCGGTTCTCCTCCTCGATCCTGGCGCTGCGCGCGGACACCGGCGAGGTGGCTTGGGTTTTCCAGGCCGCGCATCACGATATCTGGGACTATGACGTACCCGCCCAGCCTGCGCTCGCGGACCTCACGATCGACGGGGAGGCCGTGCCGGCGCTGATAGCGCCCACAAAGCAGGGCGAAATCTTCGTGCTGAACCGCGCGACCGGCGAGCCGGTTCTGCCGGTAGAGGAGGTGCCGGTGCCGCAAGGGGCGGTCGAAGGGGACCAGACGGCGCCGACACAACCGCATTCGGCCGTTTCCTTCCTGCCGGAGCCGCTGACGGAGGCCGACATGTGGGGCGCTACCCTGGTCGATCAGCTCTACTGCCGGATTCGCTTCAACCAGCTACGCTATGAAGGCGCCTTCACACCGCCCTCCACACAGGGAACGATTGTCTATCCCGGCAATTTCGGCACCTTCAACTGGGGCTCGGTGGCGGTCGACCCGAACCGGGACATCATGTTCGGCATGCCTGTCTATCTTGCCTTCACGGTGAAACTGATCCCGCGCGAGGATGCACTGTCGCGCGTGGTGACGCAGGAAGGCGATCCGGTGTTCAACGAGAATTTCGGCGCGCCCTACGCAGCGGAAATGGGGCCGTTCTATTCGCCCCTCAATCTGCCTTGTCAGCAGCCGCCATGGGGCTATGTCGCGGGAGTGGATCTCACTACGGGCGAAGCGGTCTACCAGCACGTGAACGGCACGGTGCGCGATCTCGCACCCGTTCCCCTGCCCTTCGAGATGGGGGTACCGGGAATCGGCGGGCCTATCGTGACGGCGGGCGGTGTCGCCTTCCTGAGTGGCACCCTCGATTACTACGTGCGCGGATATGACCTGCGCACCGGCGAGGAACTCTGGCGGGCGCGCCTGCCGGCCGGCGGCCAGGCCACCCCGTCCACTTATATGGGTGCCGACGGGCGGCAATATCTCATCGTCGTCGCCGGCGGCCACGGTTCGACGGGCACCAAGGCGGGCGATTCGATCATCGCCTATGCCTTGCCGCAATAGTGCGCCGGCGCGGCCCGCAAGACGGAACAAAGGCGGGCCGCGCCGGGTTCACGGGCGGAAAGCCAAGGAGGCGACGATGCCAGAGGACGACGCGAAGCAGCATGTGAAGGTCGAGACGGACCTCACCGAGACGACCGGAACCGAACCCATGAACGCATGGACGCAGAGCCCGACAGCGAAGACCTGACCGATCCGGAGGAGGTCTGGGAAGACGCCGAACGCACCCCCGCCGATGAAGAGGGGGAGCGGATCGCGGGCGGCGGCGCCAAACGGGTGGCTGATGCGGGTGATGTTGGCGAGGGGCAGGCCTCGCCCTACGGCACCGAGGCGCAGGCCGATGCGCTGGCCCGCCAGACGAACAGGACGGGCGAGCCGCGGGCCGTGGAGAAGCCGAAAAAAGGCTAGACGAGCCTCATTCCCGTGCTAACAAGCCGCCCGCAACGGGATTCACTGCATGACAGCCAAGATACGGGCGGCGGCGCTCGTCAGCATTGCGCTTCTCTGTGCGGCGTGTGCGAGTGCGCCCAATGAGAACAACGCGCTGGATAATGTAGCCTACCCCGAGGCGCTCCGTTCGGAAGCGCTCTCGTTGGCCAACCAGGTACGCCGGGTGGACGGCGCGCCGGAGCTGCGCCTCGATTCAACGCTGAATGCCGCGGCCCAGGCCCATGCCGAGGACATGGCCCGGCGTGGCTTCTATGGCCATCGTTCGCCGGAAAGGCGGGATGTGGCCGATCGCTACAAGGCCAACGGGGGCGGCCTGTGGGACATCATCGGAGAAAACATCTCGACCTGCCTCAACTGTGCGGCTAACGCCGGGCAAGTGCGGAAATTCCAGGAAGGCTGGATGCGCAGCCCGGGCCACAGGCGCAACATCCTGGACGCTCGATTCGACTCCTTCGGATTCGGTATCGCCCAGGCGGCGGGAAAGGTCTACGCCGTGCAGACTTTCGTTCGACCGCGCGATCATTGATTGCTCGGCGGACTTGCTTCCGCCGACCCGTGAGGCTCACGCAAATCCGCCGCCTGCAATCACCCGGAGAACTTATCCAGGACCGGCGGCTCCATGGAGGGCCGCCCATCGGCCAGATGGTAGGCCCGGCGTACCGCTTCGGCTGCCCGCTCGGCATCGTCCGCCGTCCGGGCGTGCACGATCGCAAGCGGATCGCCGCAGCGGATTTCTGCGCCGATCGGCTGTGTGGCGGTGAGGCCGACTGCGTGGTCGATGACGTCTTCGGGCTTGCGCCGGCCCCCGCCGAGTTCGACCACGGCGATGCCGAGGGCCCGTGTGTCGATACCGGCGGCGAATCCGTTCCGATCGGCCTTCACCGCAATTTGCTCCGGTGCGCGGGGCAGATATCCCTCCATGCGCTCCACGAAATCGGCCGGGCCGCCAAGCGCGGACACCATTTTGCCGAAGCGCTCGGCAGCGGTGCCGTCTTCGAGAGCCTGGCGGGCGCGCTTGCGCGCATCATCCACGCCGCCCGCTATTCCGGCGGCCGTCAACATCTCCGCCGCGAGCTCTAGCGTGACCTCTTCGAGCCGCCGGTCGCGCGCCTTGCCGGTGAGGAAATCGACGGCGTTGCGCACCTCGACCGCATTGCCGGCCGCCGTGGCGAGCGGCTCGTTCATGTCGGTTATGAGGGCGCTTGCCGAAAGGCCTGCGCCCTGCGCCACCTGCACCAGACTTGCGGCGAGCGCCACGGCGTCGCGCCTCTGCGCCATGAAGGCGCCGTTGCCGGATTTTACGTCCAGCACCAGCGATTGCAGGCCGGCGGCGAGCTTTTTGGAGAGGATCGAGGCCGTAATGAGCGGGATCGATTCCACGGTGCCGGTGATGTCTCGGATCGCATAGAAGCGGCGGTCGGCCGGTGCCAGATCCCCGGTCTGGCCGATAATGGCGCAGCCGGCGGCGCGCACGGTCTTTTCGAAATCCGCCTGCGTGGGCTGGCTGCGATAGCCGGGGATGGAATCCATCTTGTCGAGCGTGCCGCCCGTATGCCCGAGCCCACGCCCCGAGATCATCGGCACATAGGCGCCGCAGGCGGCCACGATGGGCGCGAGCATGAGCGAGACATTGTCGCCCACGCCGCCTGTAGAGTGCTTGTCGGTGACCGGCCCCGGCAGGGAGGACCAGTCGAGCACGTCACCCGAATCGCGCATTGCAAGGGTGAGCGCGACGGTCTCCTCGCGCTCCATGCCGTTGAGGATGATGGCCATGGCGAGGGCCGCTACCTGCCCCTCGCTCCAGGAGCCAGAGGCGAGGCCCTCGGCAAAGTCGGCGATCTCGGCCTCAGACAGCGCCTTGCCGTCGCGTTTCCTGCGGATGGTTTCCTGCGGCAGCGGCATGGATCAGATCTCCGCCGCGCTATCGCGCACGAATTGAGTGAGCACTCTTGCGAGCTTGGCTCCGCCCACCGGTGCCATGTCCTTCGTCTCCTCATGCGAAAGCTCGCCCGTGGCCATGCCGGCGGCGAGGTTGGTAACTACCGAACAGGCGGCGACTCGCAGGCCCAGGAAACGGGCGAGGATCACCTCCGGCACGGTGGACATGCCGACGGCGTCGGCACCGAGAATGCGTGCCATGCGGATTTCGGCCGGCGTTTCGAAGCTGGGGCCGGAGAACCACATATAGACGCCCTTGTGCAGCGTCTCGCCGGCTTTGCCTGCCGCCTGCTCCAGTGTTTGGCGCAGCTCCCGGTCATAGGCCTCGCTCATGCCGACGAAGCGGGCCTCCCTTTGCTCGCCGATCAGCGGGTTCGCGCCGGAATAGTTGATGTGGTCCTCGATGAGCATCACCGAGCCCGGCGGCATGTCGGTCCGGAGCGAGCCCGCGGCGTTGGTGAGGATGAGCGCGACGACCCCTATGCCCGCCAGGACTTCCAGAGCGGGACGCATGGCGGCGGCGTTGCCGTGCTCGTAATAGTGCGCGCGGCCGGCAAGCATGACGACCGGGATGCCGTCGAAATAGCCCGCGACGAGCTCGCCCGCATGGCCTGTCACCCCGCTCTGCGGAAAACCGGGCAGGTCCGCATAGGGGACGCGCACGGGTTTCGCCAGTCCGTCGGCCAGCTTGCCGAGACCGGAGCCGAGAACGATGGCCAGCCGTGGCGCGAGTCCGCCGAGCCGCTCGACGAGAATGTCCACGGTGTCCTTCATGCGCGGGACTCCAGATCGAAAGCACGCGGGAAGATGGAGGAGAAGGGCACGGTCTCCACAACGCCTTCCGTGTCGCACAGATGGAGCTTGGCATCTGCGGTGGTAAATTCCGAAAGGCGCTGCCGACAGCCGCCGCACGGCATGATCCTCGGCATCTTCTCCGCCACCACGGCGATCTCGCAGACGCGTCCCCCGCCCGCCATGACCATGTGGCCGAGTGCAGTGGTCTCGGCGCACCAGCCTTCCGGATAGGAGGCGTTCTCGATGTTGCATCCGGCGTAGACAGCGCCTGTGTCCGTACGGATCGCGGCACCGACGGGAAAGCGCGAATAGGGCGCATAAGCCCGTTCCATCGCGGCCTTGGCGGCGGCGAAAAGCTCGTCCGTACTCATCAGCGCTCCTTCACATAGGGGACACCGCCCGCCCGCGGCGGCTCGGCCTTGCCGATGAAGCCGGCGAGCAGGATGACGGTGAGGATATAGGGCAGCGCCTGCATGAACTGCACCGGCACCTGGCCGATGAGCGGCAATGGCGAGCCCTGGACGCGTATCGAAAAGGCATCGAGAAAGCCGAAGAGCAAACAGGCGAACATGACGGGTACCGGCCGCCATTTGGCGAAGATGAGGGCGGCAAGCGCGATGAAGCCGCGCCCGGCGGTCATGTCCTTCACGAAGCCCGCATTTTGCGACAGCGCGAGATAGGTGCCGGCGAGGCCGGTGAGAATGCCCGTGCATATGAGCGCCCGATAGCGCAGCCAGGCAACGGAGATGCCGGCCGTGTCCACTGCGGCGGGGCTCTCGCCAACGGCCCTGAGCCGCAGCCCGAAGCGGGTGCGGAACAGCACCCACCAGGTGAAGGGCACGAGCAGGAACGCGACATAAGCTATGAGGGAATGGCCGGAGAGGAGGTCGGAATAAATCTCGCCGATGACAGGCACACCGCTCAGGGCTTCCGCAAACGGCAACTGAATCGCGCCGAAACGCGCCTCGCTGGCGAGAAGCGGCGTGCGCCCGCCCTGACTGAACCAGGCTTGGCCGAGGATGATGGTGGAGCCGGCGGCAATGAAGTTGATCGCCACGCCCGAGACGATCTGGTTGCCGCGATGGGTGACCGAGGCGAAGCCGTGCACCAGCGAGAGGAAGACAGCGATGAGAACCGCCGCGGCAAGGCCGATCCAGGCGGAGCCGGAGACGGCCGCCGCCGCTCCGGCGGCGAAGGCGCCCCCGAGCATCTTGCCTTCAAGCCCGATATCGAAGACGCCGGAGCGCTCCGAATAGAGGCCGGCAAGTGCCGCGAGCAGCAGCGGTACCGAGACGCGAACGGTGGAATCGAGCAGGAAGACGAGCGTGTGAAAGATCTCCATCAGGCCCGCTCCCCCTGCTTCGCCTCGGCCACGACCGAGGCTGGACGGAGGCTGGCGAACAGCGTCTGAAGGCTCGGCCGGAACATGTTTTCGAGCGCCCCCGCGAAGAGGATGACGAGGCCCTGGATGATGACGATCATGTCGCGCGAGATGCCGGGCATCTCGAAGGCGAGTTCCGCGCCGCCCTGGTAGAGGATGCCGAAGAGGATGGCCGCGGGCACGATGCCCGCCGGGTGCGAGCGGCCCATCAGGGCCACGGCGATGCCCACGAAGCCCGCACCGGTGACAAAGTCGATCGTCAGCCGGTTCTGGTCGCCCATGACCGGGTTGAGAGCCATCATGCCGGCCAGCGCGCCGGAGATCAGCATGGTGATGACGATCACGCGCGCCTCGCTGATGCCCGCGTAGCGCGCCGCCTTCGGACTGTGACCGCGCGTGCGGATCTCGTAACCGAGCTGCGTGCGCCAGATGAGCACCCAGACGAGGAAGGCGGCGAGGAGCGCCAGCAGGAAGGAGAGGTTGAAGGGCGAGGAGCGCACCGAAAGCCCGATGGCCTCGAGCAGGAAATTGAGCTTGGGAAGCTGTCCGCCCTCCAGGAAGGTGCGCGTCTGCGGCGCCTGGCTGGCGGCGGGTTTCAAGACGTTCACGAGGAGATAGACCATCACGCTCGCGGCGATAAAGTTAAACATGATGGTGGTGATCACGATGTGCGAGCCGCGCTTTGCCTGCAGATAGGCCGGGATGAAGGCCCAGGCCGCACCGAAGACCGCAGCGCCGGCGATCGCCAGAGGAAAGGTGAGCCACCACGGGAGGATGCCGTCGAAGGCGAGGCAGGCGAGCGCCACGCCAAGCCCACCGATATAGGCCTGCCCCTCGCCGCCAATATTGAAGAGGCTGCAATGGAAGGCGACGGCGACCGCGAGCCCGGTGAAGATGAAGCTCGTGGCGTAATAGAGCGTGTAGGCGATGGCCTGCCCGCGCCCCAGCGCCCCGTCGATCAGGATCGCGGCGGCGCGGAAGGGATTCTCGCCGATGAGCAGCACGACGAGGCCGGCGACGATGAAGGCGACCGTAAGATTGATGAGGGGGATGAGCCCGTAATCGGCCCAGGCCGGCAGCTTTGCGTATGGCGCGCTCACGCGGCCGCCTCCTCTTCTTCCACGCCCGCCATGAGAAGGCCGAGTTCGCCCTCGGTCGCCTCCCCGTCGCGCTCGCCGACGATGCGGCCTCCGAACATGACGAGAATGCGGTCCGACAAAGAACGGATCTCGTCAAGCTCGACGGAGACGAGAAGTACGGCTTTTCCCCGGTCGCGCATCTCGATCAGCCGCTTGTGGATGAACTCGATGGCGCCGACATCCACGCCGCGCGTGGGCTGACCGACGACGAGCACCCTGGGATCCTGCTCGATCTCGCGGGCGAGCACGATCTTCTGCTGGTTGCCGCCGGAGAAATTGGCTGTCTTCAGGAGGGGATCGGGCGGGCGGATGTCGAATTTGCCGATCTTCTCCCGAGCGTCGTTGCGAATCGCATTGATGTCGAGAAAGGGACCCTTGGCGTACTTTTCCTGCCGGTGATAGCCGAGGATGGAGTTCTCGCTTTCATCGAAGGGCAGAACGAGGCCCATGTGATGCCGATCCTCCGGTACGTGGGCGAGGCCGCGGGCGCGCAAGTCCGCGGGATCGGCCGCACCCGTGAGGTCCACGGGCCTGCCGTCGAGCGTCACCGTGCCGGAGACCGCCTTGCGGATCCCGGTGATGGCTTCGAGGAGTTCCGACTGGCCGTTGCCGGCAATGCCGGCGATGCCCACGATCTCGCCGGCGCGCAGGTCGAAGGAGACGTTGTCCACCATGGTGACACCGCGCGAATCCTTCACGGTGAGGTTCTTGACCGAGAGGAGGACCTCGCCGGGGGCGGCCGGTCCCTTCTCCACGCGCAGAAGCACCCGGCGGCCCACCATCAATTCGGCGAGTTCCTCGACGGTGGTCTGGCTGGTCTTGCGGGTGGCGACCAACGCCCCCTGGCGCATGACGGAGACATTGTCGGTAACGGCCATGATCTCGCGCAGCTTGTGTGTGATGAGGACGACGGTCTTGCCCTCCTCCTTGAGCTGGCGGAGGATGCGGAAGAGATGGTCGGCCTCGGCCGGCGTCAGCACCCCCGTCGGCTCGTCGAGGATGAGCACCTCGGCGCCGCGGTAGAGCGCCTTCAGGATCTCCACCCGCTGCTGCAGGCCCACGGGCAGGTCGTCCACCACCGCGTCGGGGTCCACTTCCAGCCCATAGTCGCGCTCCAGCCGCTCCAGCTCCGAGCGCGCCTTGGCGATGGAGGTGTTGAGCAGTGCCTCGCCCTCGGCACCGAGGATGATGTTCTCGATCACCGTGAAATTATGCACAAGCATGAAATGCTGGTGCACCATGCCGATGCCGAGCGCAATGGCGTCGCTCGGCGTCTGGATCTTCGCCCTCTCGCCGCGCACGAGGATCTGGCCCCGGTCGGCCTGGTAGAAGCCGTAGAGGATCGACATCAGGGTGGATTTGCCCGCCCCGTTCTCGCCGATGATGCCGTGGATCGTGCCGGCCGGAACCTTCAGGCTGATGTTCCGGTTGGCGTGGACCGTGCCGAAGCTCTTGTCGATGCCAACCAGCTCGATCGCGGCGTTCCCCATGCCAGCTTTTCCCTGCGATTTTATCGTTTGGTCAACAGGTAGCATGCGGCTTTTGGGCTGCCAACCGGGACCGCGATGCGGGCGCGGGCGGATTGTCCGCACCGCAGGGGAACAAGGGCCGAGCGGGGTTGTTCCACTGGTAAACCAACGATGGAGAGTGCCCGATGGCGGAAACGGACAAGGAAGAACGCGTGTGGGAGCTGATCCGCAAGATCGGCATATGCATGCTGGCGAGCCGTGACGGTGACATGCTGCGTGCGCGCCCCATGGCGGCCCATTTCGACGCCGAGACGCGTGTCATCTATTTCCTGACGGATGCCGACAGCCACAAGAAGGAGGAGCTCGACCGCGATCCGCACGTGGTCCTGGCCTTCGCCGATACCGGCAGACAGACCTATCTTTCCCTGAGCGGCATTGCCGAGGTGTCGAACGACCGCGGAAAGGTGCGCGAATTGTGGTCGACGCCCGCAAAAGCCTGGTGGCAGAGTCCGGACGATCCGAGTATCCGCGTGCTCAAGGTGGTCCCGCAGGACGCCCAGTATTGGGTCAGTCCCGGTACCGTCATCAGCTATGTGAAAATGGCCGCGGCCGCCGTCTCCGGCGCCCGCCCGGCCATGGGCGAGAATGTAAAGGTCGAACTCTAACGCCGGCACGACGAGAACGGGCGCAAGGTACCCGCTGGTCCGCGACGCCACATCACCGCTTGACGTAACCAGCAAAAGGAATTTAGCTGGTTACGCAAAAGCGGAGGTGCCGATGAACGCATCACTGGCGGCGGGTGGGCCCGTGCCGTTTTTCTTTGGTGGCAGGCTGTGCCTCAATTTCGTCAACACGGTGAACAGCCGGACGAGGCCCGCCACGAGGGACTATTTGCCGGGTTTCCGAGAGGTGCTCGGTTGGAGCAGGCAAATGCGCCTATTCGAGCCCGCGGCGCTGGGCCGGCTCGCGGCACGGGCCGAGGCGGCTCCCGCCGAGGCGGCGCAGGCGCGTGAGGCAGCGATCGCGCTTCGCGAGGCGCTTTATGGGATCTTCCGCAGCGTCATGGACAAGGCGTCCGCGCCGAAACCCGAGATGCGGCTCCTCAATGATTGGCTGCACGAGGCGAACGGGCGGCAGGTTCTCGCCGAAACGGACCAGGGCTTCTCATGGACATGGGACGCGATGCGGATAGACCTGCACTTGCCGGCTTGCGCGGTAGCGCTGTCGGCGGCCGATCTTCTCGCCCGGGAGGACCTGAAACGGGTGAAGGCGTGCCCAGGGCCGGATGGCTGCGGCTGGCTGTTCTACGACGAGACGAAGAACGCCTCGCGCCGCTGGTGCAGCATGGAGCATTGCGGCGGCGCGGCCAAGGCGCGCCGCTACGCCGCGCGGCACGGCGCTTGACGGGAGGGGAAGGATGCGCTGGAGATGGTCCGAGAAAAAGGTCCTGTGCATCGCCCTGGCGCTCTGCGCCGTCCTCTTCGTGGCGGGCTGGTTCTCCCGCGAGGACCCGTCCGACAAGGCTTACCTGAAGATCATGGGCGGCGGCTTTATGTACAACTACCGCATCGCCGACGTCTATTACGGCTTCACGGCCCAGGTGGTGCGCCCGCTTGCGAGCGGTTCTATCATCGAAGCAAGCTTCGAGGACCCGGCAGGCGGGCCTCCGCACACGGTATCCGAGCGCGTGAGCACGATGACGGACCGCTACTCCCTGCGCTCGCCCTCGATCCGCGGTGTGGAAGCCGGCAAGGCCTATCGCGTGGCGATCCGGGTCTATGATCGCAAACGCAAGCAGCTCCTTTGGGAGGCGGAGCGAAGCTACAAGAGCCAGATCAGCGATACGATCGTTCCCGACGCTCCGCTGACCGTCGGCCCCGGCTATCACCGTAATCCCGAAGCAGCGGGGGCGCGGCGCACCGCAGAATAGCCCGGGGATACAGGTTTAGAGGTTCAGGCAAAATCACTGTAGTGCCGGAGGCCTCGCCCTACCGGCCGAGCGGCTGCTTCGCGAGGCCGACCAGCTCTTCTTCGTCGGTGATTCCGGCGAGGTAGTATCCGAGAATGCGCGAAGCGCGCGTCTCGCGATCATGTTCGGTTTCGCCCGGCACCGCTGTCGTGTCGAAGACACGCCCCAGCAGTTCCACCTCGACCGGGTTCAGAATGCCAGCTTCTTTAGCTTTGCGGCGATAGGGCATGGGCAACGCTAGCGGATGAAGTCTCTGAACGTCAATTGTTTTGTCGCGGCTAACAATCGCCGCGCGGCCGGAGGAAGTCGGGCGGGTGGCTCGCACCAGGGCGCGGAAAGGCTGAAAAGCTCATCACTCTGCCAGAATATCCGCCTCCATTGCTGCCTCCTTAAAGGCCAGCCGTGCCGCCTCGGGATCCGCTGTCCCGTCGAGCGCAGCGAAGCAGATGTCGCAGGCGTTCGCATGGGCGGGGCCGCCTTGGACGGGCCACTGGTGAATGAGGACCTGAAGGGCGGCGAGCGCGGAATCGATTGCATCGACCATCGCGCCGGAGCGGCCGAGACGCACCGTAACCGGTTCATTCCAATGCCCAATGTTCATGCCGGTGAACGTGGAATTGCCGCTGCGGTTCCCTTGGGCCGCGTCAGCGGCGCGGGGTCAGCGCGGATGGCCGCCGGCTGCAGGCAATCAGAACGGGCTTCCAGGCATTCACCGCCACACCCCGTTGGAGAACGGCATCGCCCGTGCGAAAAGGGCGCAAGACGGGGTTGCCGAAGCAGCGCGCATGGCGCAGGCACTTCAGTGGCCTCCTCGCAGCTTCTTCTCAGATCCCGTTACCGGCTCTGGAGGTGTCGTCCATGAATGTTGGCCTGAGCATTGCGATCGGTGTCGGACTGGGAGCGGCCCTGGGCGAAGCGCTGTTCGATGATATG
Source organism: Chelativorans sp. AA-79 (assembly GCF_029457495.1). NCBI lineage: Bacteria > Pseudomonadati > Pseudomonadota > Alphaproteobacteria > Hyphomicrobiales > Phyllobacteriaceae > Chelativorans > Chelativorans sp. AA-79. The sequence goes on along the minus strand of NZ_CP120361.1, from coordinate 135,812 downwards.
CCGGTGGGAATCGCTATCGGCGTAGCCCTTGGCGCGGCATATGCCCTCGTCTCGAGAGACCGCAGCTAGGCCTCAGATCCCCTTCTTCATATCATGGCAGGACAGGAATTGGTGGAGCCAAGGGGAGTCGAACCCCTGACCTCTTGAATGCCATTCAAGCGCTCTCCCAACTGAGCTATGGCCCCACACTCGGCTCTTGCGAACCGCCGCCGTCTCCGGCGAAAGAGGTCTTTCGGCTTTCGCCGAAGATGCTGGCGGCTTCTAAACCCGACCGCCCGCAGAATCAAGTCCGCAATTGAAGTTGGACTGTTGAATTGGCAGTCCCCGGCTTCAGTGCTCGTCATCCTCCTCGCCCACACTGATGATGTCAGACACATCATCGTTGTCTTCCTCCTCCTCTTCGAGGAAGGTGTCGTCGTCGTCCCCGAGATCGACCTCTTCGTCATCGATGTCGGGCAGGTCGGTGTCGTCGCTCTTGGTCTCCTCGTCCGCCTCCTCGAGAGAGACGATTTCCGGACCGTCCTCCGCGTCCAGTTCCTTCTCCTCGATCTCCTCATCTTCCTCGACCAACTTTTCCGCGCCGGATTCGAAAAAGCTGCGCGGATAAGAGTTGCCCGTATAGGGCGACACGATCGGATCCTTGTTCAGATCGTAGAATTTGCGGCCCGTCTCCGGGCAGATGCGTTTTGTGCCGAGTTCGGGTTTAACCACCGTCTTGCCTCTTGTCCTTTGGCCGGCCTGATGAACCGGCTCGTCCGGCGGGGGACCAGCGCCGCCACCGCCATGTCTTTTCGGGGTCCCATAACCACAGATCGTGCGCCTGTCAAAGCCTAATAGATGGCCCGTTCCATGCCTCCGCGCCAGCCCGAATTCATGGGGGATGACCGGCCTTTTCCGACATGCTAGAGGCTCGGTCCTATGCATGCCGCCCCGGAGGGAAGCCGATGACCCATCATTCGCCGCGCCAGCCCGCGCTCAGCCGCCGGTCGCAAGGCCTTTCAGGCAGAGTGCGCGTGCCGGGAGACAAGTCCATCTCGCACCGCTCCCTCATGTTCGGCGGGCTCGCCTCCGGCGATACCCGCATCAGCGGCCTGCTGGAGGGCGAGGACGTGCTTCGCACCGCCGAGGCCATGAAGGCCATGGGCGCGCTGATCGAGCAGCGGGAGGGAACCTGGACCGTGCGGGGCACGGGCAATGGCTGCCTCATGGAACCGGCTGCGCCGCTCGATTTCGGCAATGCCGGCACGGGCGTGCGGCTCACCATGGGGCTGGTCGGCACTTACGACATGACCACGCGCTTCGTCGGCGACCCTTCGCTTTCCAAGCGTCCGATGGGCCGGGTGCTCGATCCGCTCCGCCGGATGGGCGTGCAGGTGCCCGAAGCCGGGCCGGGCGATCGCCTGCCCATCACGCTCAAGGGACCGAAGCATGCCGTGCCGGTCACCTATCGCGTGCCGATGGCCTCCGCCCAGGTGAAATCGGCGGTTCTGCTTGCAGCCCTCAACACGCCGGGGATCACCACCGTCATCGAACCCGTGATGACCCGCGACCATACCGAGAAGATGCTGCAAGGCTTCGGCGCTGCGATCGAGGTGGAGACGGATGCGGAGGGCAGCCGTCAGATCCGCATCGAGGGCCAGGGAAAGCTGCAGGGCCAGGTGATCGCCGTGCCGGGCGATCCCTCGTCCTGCGCCTTCCCGCTGGTCGCCGCGCTCATCGTGCCGGGATCCGATATTGTCATAGAGAACGTGCTGATGAACCCCACGCGCACGGGCCTGATCCTCACGCTGCAGGAGATGGGCGCGGAGATCGAACTCCTGAACCGCCGTTCCGCCGGCGGCGAGGACGTGGCGGATCTGCGCATCCGATCCTCCGAGCTCAAGGGCGTGACGGTGCCGCCGGAGCGCGCGCCCTCCATGATCGACGAATATCCGGTGCTGGCTGTCGCGGCGAGTTTCGCCGAGGGCGAGACCGTGATGCACGGGCTCGAAGAGCTGCGGGTGAAGGAATCCGACCGCCTCTCCGCCGTGGCCGAGGGGCTCAAGGCGAACGACGTCGACTGTACGGAAGGCGAGGCGTCCCTTTCCGTGCGCGGACGGCCCGATGGCAAGCGCCTGGGCGGCGGGACGGTCGCCACCCATCTCGATCACCGCATCGCCATGGCGTTCCTGGTGCTGGGTCTCGCGACGGAAAAGCCCGTGACCATCGACGACCGCTCGATGATCGCCACCAGCTTCCCTGAATTCATGGACCTGATGAGGGGGCTGGGGGCGGAGATCGAGTAAATCGGCCCGGCGTCTGCAAGTGCCGCATCCGGCGCAAAATTGATCATCGCGTTGCGAGGCGGCTTGCCTCCCGCTTCGTTATCGGCTTCAAGCGGCGCATGACGAAAAGCTTCATCATCGCCATCGACGGGCCGGCTGCGTCCGGCAAGGGCACGCTCGCGCGCAGGCTTGCGGCGCATTTCGGGCTGCACCATCTCGATTCAGGCCTGGGCTACCGGGCTGTGGCAAAGGCCCTGCTCGATGCCGGCCTGCCGCTCGACGACACGGCGGCAGCGGAAGAAGCCGCACGCGCCCTGGATATCGGCTTGCTCGACCGCCGGCTGCTTTCTGCGCACGGCGTGGGCGAGGCGGCGTCGACGGTCGCGGTCATCCCGGCGGTGCGCCGGGCGCTGGTGGAAAAGCAGCGCGAATTTGCCGGAATGCCGCCTGGTGTCGTGCTCGACGGCCGCGATATAGGTACGGTGGTTTGCCCCGAGGCGGATGTGAAACTATATGTGACGGCAAGCGCCTCCGTCCGTGCCGAGCGCCGCTGGCGCGAGATTCTGGCCGGGGGCGGCGATGCCGAATACTCGGAGATCCTCGCCGATGTGGAGCGTCGCGACGCGCGCGACATGGGCCGCACGGACAGTCCGCTGAGACCGGCTGCGGATGCGCACTTGCTAGACACCACCGAAATGGATATAGAGACCGCGTTTCTCGCGGCCCGGTCCCTGGTGGAAAAGGCCCTGGCGGCGCGAAACGGGATCTGAATGGATGGCGCCGGCGGCTTCCCGAGGGGAGCGGCGGGTGCTGTTTGGTTTTGTGTAACGCAATTGGAGACGGTGTTTCCGATCGCGTTCCATAAGGAATGAAAAACCGGTCTGCCCGCACCCCATGCGCCGGATTGCCGCTGGAAGCGGCCTTGGCCCGAGAGGGCCGGATGCTTGGGCAAGACCTGACGCAACGCCAACCCGCCGGCGCATCGTCCCGCAAACCGGGACGTTTTCAGGAGAATCAATGTCACAACTCAATCCGTCTCGCGATGATTTTGCGAGCCTTCTCGAACAATCCTTTACCGAGCGCGACGCCTCCGAGGGCTCTGTCGTCAAAGGCGTGATCACGGCCATCGAAAAGGACATGGCCATCATCGATGTCGGCCTGAAGGTCGAGGGGCGCGTTCCGCTGAAGGAATTCGGCGCCAGGGCCAAGGACGGCCAGCTCAAGCCCGGCGACGAGGTCGAGGTCTATGTCGAGCGCATCGAGAACGCGCTGGGCGAGGCGATGCTTTCCCGCGAGAAGGCCCGCCGCGAGGAGAGCTGGGTCAAGCTCGAAGAGAAATTCAACAAAGGCGAGCGCGTCGAAGGCGTCATCTTCAACCAGGTCAAGGGCGGCTTCACCGTCGATCTGGATGGTGCCGTGGCCTTCCTGCCGCGCAGCCAGGTGGACATTCGCCCGATCCGCGACGTGACGCCCCTCATGCACACGCCGCAGCCCTTCGAAATCCTCAAGATGGACAAGCGCCGCGGCAACATCGTCGTCTCGCGCCGGACCGTCCTTGAAGAAAGCCGCGCCGAGCAGCGCTCGGAGATCGTGCAGAACCTCGAGGAAGGCCAGGTGGTCGAGGGTGTGGTCAAGAACATCACCGACTACGGTGCGTTCGTCGACCTCGGCGGCATCGACGGCCTGCTGCACGTCACCGACATGGCATGGCGCCGCGTCAACCATCCGACCGAGATCCTCAATATCGGCCAGACGGTGAAGGTGCAGATCATCCGCATCAACCAGGAGACGCACCGCATCTCGCTCGGTATGAAGCAGCTCGAGGCCGATCCGTGGGAAGGCATCGGCGCGAAGTATCCGCTCGGCAAGAAGGTTGCAGGCCGCGTGACCAACATCACCGACTACGGCGCCTTCGTGGAGCTGGAGCCGGGCATCGAGGGCCTCATCCACGTCTCCGAGATGTCATGGACCAAGAAGAACGTGCACCCGGGCAAGATCCTGTCGACCACGCAGGAGGTCGAGGTGGTCGTGCTCGAGGTCGACCCGGTCAAGCGCCGCATCTCGCTGGGCCTCAAGCAGACGCTGGAGAACCCGTGGGAAGCCTTCGCCCGCAACCATCCGGTGGGCAGCCAGGTCGAGGGCGAGGTCAAGAACAAGACCGAATTCGGCCTCTTCATCGGGCTGGAAGGCGACGTGGACGGCATGGTCCACCTCTCCGACCTCGACTGGTCGCGCCCCGGCGAGCAGGTGATCGAGGAGTACAACCGCGGTGATGTCGTGCAGGCGCAGGTTCTCGACGTCGACATCGAGAAGGAGCGTATTTCTCTCGGCATCAAGCAGCTCGGCCGCGACGCGGTGGGCGAGGCGGTGGCCTCCGGCGACCTGCGCAAGAATGCGGTCGTCACCTGCGAGGTCACGGCGGTGAAGGACGGCGGACTTGAGGTGCGCCTGGTCGACCATGACCTGGATGCCTTCATCAAGCGCTCCGACCTTTCGCGTGACCGCGACGAGCAGCGCCCCGAGCGCTTCGCCGTCGGCCAGAAGGTGGATGCCCGCGTGACGATGTTCGACAAGAAGACGCGCAGGATCAACGTCTCGATCAAGGCGCTGGAAATCGCCGAGGAGAAGGAAGCGGTGGCCCAGTTCGGCTCGACCGACTCCGGCGCCTCGCTCGGCGATATCCTGGGTGCCGCGCTCAAGAAGCAGGGCGGCGACAAGGAGGAGTAGTTCTTCCCTGTTTCATAACTTCTCCAGGGAGCCCTCGCGTGCCGAAAGCACGCGAGGGCTTTTTCGTTCATGTGTGGTTGGCGACAATGGCGCCCGACTATTCGCCCGGTGACGGATAGACGGCATAGCAGGGGCACTCCGTCCTCGCCACGGGCACTCCCGCCGCAACAGTTCCTACCAATGCGGCGGCTTGGTGACAGGGATGTCAGGCGCCGTGCGCTCTTCAAGTGCGAAGAACCGCTCGCTCAGAAGGTCGAGCTTCTTCTGCATGCGTTCGATGAGAGCCCACTGCCGCGCAAGCTGCTCGGAAAGCTCCTCGATCGTCCGTTCCTGTTCGGCGGCAAGAAGCTCGAGTTTCTCCAAACGGTCCTGTTGCATGACCTTGCCCTTGGCGCGGCCTGGTCGGCCGCCGTCAGAACCATCTCCCGGAAGCTGCGCCTAAACGTCCAGATTGGCGACCGAGAGCGCGTTTTCCTGGATGAACTCGCGGCGCGGTTCCACCTCGTCGCCCATCAGGCGGGCGAAGAGTGCGTCCGCATCGGTGGCGTCGGCGACTTTCACCTGCAGCAGCGAGCGGGCATCCGGATCGAGCGTCGTCTCCCAGAGCTGCTCGGCATTCATCTCACCCAGGCCCTTGTAGCGCTGCATGGTAAGTCCTTTGCGGCCGGTGGCGAAGATGGCATCGAGCAGGGCCATCGGACCGGAGACAACCTCGGACTTGTCGTTGCGCCGGAGCACGGGCGGTTTTGCAAAGACCTCCTGCAGGCGCGGCGTGTACCGGTCGATAGCGCGGGCGTCGGCCGAGCCTATCAGCGCCGCATCGAGTATGACCACGTCGCGAACGCCGCGCACCGTGCGCTCGAAGAGATAGCCGCCCGTCCCGTCATTGGACGGGTTGATCCGGCCTTCCCAGCCACGCTCGGTCTCTTCCGAGATGATGTCGAGGCGGCGCGCTACATAGGTGGCGGCCTCCGCTGCCCGGCCCGGATCGGCCAGCACCGCCGCATTGAGCGCACCTGCAATTGCCGCCTGCTCGACCACGGCGCGATCGTACCGTGTGTGGAGGCCGTTGACGAGGCCGCGCACGGCGCGCGCATCCTCGATCACCTGCTTCAGGTCCTGGCCTGAGCGAACCTCCCCAGTGGAGAGCTCCAGAGACGCTTGCTCAAGGCCCGTGTCGATGAGGAACTCCTCGAAGGCTGCTTCGTCCTTGATATACTGCACCGACTTGCCGCGGGTGACCTTATAGAGCGGCGGCTGGGCGATATAGAGGTGCCCGCGCTCGATCAGGTCCGGCATCTGCCTGAAGAAGAAGGTAAGCAGCAGCGTGCGGATATGGGCGCCGTCCACGTCGGCGTCCGTCATGATGATGATCTTGTGGTAGCGCAGCTTGTCCGCGTTGAACTCGTCCTTGCCGATACCGGTGCCGAGCGCGGTGATCAAGGTGCCGATCATGTCGGAGGAGAGCATGCGGTCGAAACGCGCGCGCTCCACGTTCAGGATCTTGCCGCGCAGCGGCAGAATCGCCTGGTTCTTGCGCGAACGGCCAGATTTGGCGGAACCGCCGGCCGAGTCGCCTTCGACGATGAAGATCTCCGACTTCGCCGGATCCCGCTCCTGGCAGTCGGCAAGCTTGCCTGGCAGCGACGTGATGTCGAGCACGCCCTTGCGCCGCGTGAGCTCTCGCGCCTTGCGCGCGGCCTCGCGCGCGGCGGCCGCCTCCACCACCTTGCCGACAAGGATCCTGGCTTCGCCCGGATGCTCTTCAAGCCAGGTGCCGAGCGCCTCGTTGACGAGGCTTTCCACGACCGGTCGCACCTCTGAGGAAACCAGCTTGTCCTTGGTCTGCGAGGAGAATTTCGGATCCGGAACCTTTACGGAGAGAACCGCCGTCAGGCCCTCTCGGCAGTCGTCGCCCGTCAGCGAGACCTTTTCCTTCTTGGTGAGGCCCGAGACTTCGCCATAGTTCGTGACCTGCCTGGTCAGCGCACCGCGGAAACCCGCCATATGTGTGCCGCCGTCGCGCTGCGGGATGTTGTTGGTGAAGGCCAGCACGTTCTCGTGGTAGGATTCGTTCCACCACATGGCCACCTCGACGGTGATGCCGTCGCGCTCACCGGAGATAGCTATCGGATCGGCGATCAGCGGCTTCTTGGCGCGGTCGAGATATTTCACGAATTCGATGATGCCGCCGTCGTAGAGAAAGACCTGCTCCTTCACATCCGCATGGCGGCGATCGCTCAGGAGAATTCGCACCCCGGAATTGAGGAAGGCCAACTCGCGCAGGCGATGCTCTAGCGTGCCGTAGTCGAATTCGGTCATGGTGAAGGTTTCGCTGGAGGGCAGGAAGCTCACCTCCGTGCCGGTCTCCGCGCCCGCGTCACCGGTGACGGCGAGCGGAGCGTCCGGCACACCGTGGGTGAAGCTCATTTCGTGGATCTGCCCCTTGCGGCGGATCTTCAGCTTCAACCAGCTCGAAAGGGCATTGACCACGGAAACGCCCACGCCATGCAGGCCGCCTGAGACCTTGTAGGAATTCTGGTCGAACTTGCCGCCCGCATGGAGGTGGGTCATGATGACCTCGGCCGCGGAGACGCCCTCACCGGTATGGATTTCGGTCGGGATGCCCCGGCCGTTGTCGGTCACGGTGCAGGAACCGTCTGGGTTGAGGGCCACAGTCACGAGCGTGGCGTGGCCGGCCAGCGCCTCGTCGATGGCGTTGTCCACCACCTCGTAGACCATGTGGTGCAGGCCGGAGCCGTCGTCGGTATCGCCGATATACATGCCGGGCCGCTTGCGTACGGCGTCCAGGCCCTTGAGAACCTTGATGGATTCAGCACCGTATTCGGCAGATTCGCCGGGGATTGTTTCGGGCGTAGCGCTCATCAGATGCTTTCGTTAAGGGGCGCCCCTCGGGGCATCATGGGATGGCTGCGAATCAGCAGCCGAAGATGTCTAAAATATAGGGCTTCCAGCCTGTTTTTCCAAGTTTTGCCGGCTGACCGGCCTGGGGACGCATCCGGCGTGAAGCGCCCTTTGCCTTTGCCGCGAAAGGCATTATGAAGCGCAGGCAGGCACACAACCAAATCCCGAGGCGTCCATGGCCATCATCAGCGAGAAACCAAAGCTCGTCACTGTGTTCGGCGGCTCCGGCTTCGTCGGGCGGCATGTGGTGCTCGCGCTGACGCGCAGAGGCTACCGCGTACGCGTCGCCTGCCGCAATCCGCATACGGCAATCCATGTGAACACGCTCGGCAATATGGGTCAGGTGCATGCCATCCAGGCCAATGTGCGTTACCGCTGGTCGGTGGACCGCGCGGTGGAAGGGGCCGATCACGTCATCAATCTGGTCGGCATCCTGCACGAATCCGGCCGTCAGCGCTTTGAAGCGGTCCAGAGCTTCGGGGCTCGCGCGGTGGCCGAGGCCACGCGTGCCGCGGGCGCCGGTCTGACCCAGGCATCGGCCATCGGCGCCGATCCCGATTCGCCCGGCACCTATGGCCGCACCAAGGCCGAGGGGGAGCAGGCCGCGCTGGAGACGGTGAAGAACGCCGTCATCATCCGCCCTTCCATCATCTTCGGGCCGGAGGACAAGTTCTTCAATCGTTTCGCCAACATGGCCCGCTTCTCGCCCTTCCTTCCGCTCATCGGCGGCGGGCACACGAGATTCCAGCCGGTCTATGTGGGTGACGTGGCGGAGGCTTATGCGCGCGCCGTCGACGGCAAACTGAAGGGCGGCGCGATCTACGAACTCGGCGGCCCACAGGTCCTGACCTTCCGCGAATGCATGGAAGAGATGCTGGAGGTGATCGAGCGCAAGCGGAGCTTCATCTCCGTGCCCTGGCCGATTGCCCGCCTGCAGGGTCGCATCCTCGGGCTTCTGCCGAAGCCGCTCCTCACGCTCGACCAGGTGCATATGCTCGAAGTCGACAATGTGGTGTCGGAGGAGGCGAAGAAGCGCGGCCTCACCCTGGAAGGGCTCGGCATTCCGCGCCACACGCTGAGCGCCATCCTGCCCACCTATCTTTGGACCTACCGGCCGGCAGGGCAGTTCACGCAGCCGCAGATGTAAGCGGGCGCGGCTTGGACGCCCTGGCGTTTTTCCTGCCGGAGGGCATCGGCGCCCTTTCGGGAGCATTCCTCGTCGTCGCCAGCTTCTTCACCTCGGCGTTGACCGCCACCTTCGGCGTCGGCGGCGGCATCGCCATGCTGGCCCTGCTCGGCTTCTTCGTTCCCGTTTCCGCACTGATCCCCGTGCATGGCGCGGTTCAGCTCGGTTCGAACACCGGCCGGGCCTGGCGGCAGCGGATGCACATCGTGCAGGGCTTTGCCGCGCCCTTCATAGCCGGAAGCCTCGTGGGGGCGGTGGCCGGCGTCTATTTTGTTGTCCAGCTTCCCGATTCGGTGCTGAAGCTGGCGCTGGGCCTCTTCGTCATCGCCGTTACATGGGGGAAAATTCCCGGCCTGGCCCGCCTCAGCCATGCGGGGCTGGCGGTTGGCAGCGCGGTCATGGCGCTTCTCGGCATGCTCCTGGGCGCGACCGGTCCGCTTCTCTCGGCCTTCTTCGCGCAATTGATCCCGGACGACCGGAAGGCGCTGATCGCGACACATGCCGCCGGCATGACGGTGCAGCATGCGCTGAAGGTGATAGGCTTCGCACTCGCCGGCTTTGCCTTCGCCGAGTGGCTGCCCTTCATCCTTCTGATGGTCGGCTCGGGCTATCTCGGCACGATCTACGGCACCGGGCTGCTGGAAAAATTGCCTGAGGAGCGCTTCCGCCGCTGGTTCCGCATCGGCCTCACCCTGCTCGCGCTGAACCTTGTCCGGCAGGGGCTCGCGGGACTCCTTTGACCGTCAGCCGACTGTGAGCAGCGCGATCAGCCCCAGCCCGCCGACGAGAATGCGCCACCAGCCGAACAGGCCGTAGCCGCGCCGGGAGACGAAATCGAGCAGCGAGCGCACCACGAAGAGCGCCGCCACGAAGGCGGCGATGAAGCCCACGCCGATGATCTGAAGGTCAGCCGCGGTCAGTACGTTGTAATTCTTGTAAAGATCGTAGGCGAAGGCGCCGGTCATGGTGGGCATGGCGAGGAAGAACGAGAACTCCGCCGCCGCGCGCTTTTCCACGCCGAGCAGCAACGCGCCGACGATCGTGGAGCCGGAGCGCGACGTGCCGGGGATCATGGACAGGCACTGGAACAGGCCTATCTTGAGGTATACCGAAAGTGGAAACTGCGTGATGTCGCGGTAGCGGGGCACCTTCACCCAGCGATCCACCCACAGGAGCACGATGCCGCCCAGGATCAGCATGACGCAGATCAGCATCGGCGTCTCGAACAGCACCGTCTTGATGATCCTGTAGGCGAGCACGCCGATGATTGCGGCGGGCAGGAAGGCGATCAGGATGCCGAGAACGAAACGCCTTGTGGCGGGGTCGCCGGGCAGCGAGACCAGCATCTTCCAGAGCCGTGTGGCGTAGACGCTCAGAATCGCCAGGATGGCGCCGAGCTGGATCAGGATTTCGAACGCCTTGCCTGTGGATTCGAATCCGAGAAAATGGCCGGCGAGCAGGATGTGCCCGGTCGAGGAGACAGGTATGAATTCGGTCAGCCCCTCCAGCACACCCAGCAGGAGCGCCTCAGCAATGGTCTGTTCCGCCACGATTTCTCCTTGTCGGGCTTGCTTGTCAGGCTTGGCATCTCCCCCTATAGCTCGGCGGAGGGCCTGGAATCAGGCAATCCGAGGATTACCGTTGCGGCCGGAAAATGGCCAGAGCGTACATGAGTAGTGCGACAATGCTGACGCTGTTCCATCATTCACTTTATGCTTCCTGCCGCTTCGTGCGCCTCGCCTTTGGCGAATACGGCGAGGATCTGGCCTTGATCGAGGAGCGCCCGTGGGCGCGGCGCAAGGAATTCCTCTCGCTCAATCCGGCCGGCACCATCCCCGTCCTCCTGGCGGAAGGGGATCATGCCATCATCGGCGCCACGGTGATTGCTGAATATATCGACGAGACGCGCGGCGCGCTGCAGCGCCAGCGGCGGCTTATGGCGGAGGATCCCTTGACCCGGGCAGAGATCCGCCGGCTTGTCGACTGGTATCTCGTCAAGATGGAGAACGAAGTTACCAAGCACCTCGTGCGCGAGCGGGCACTCAAGCCCTTGATGGGCGGAGAAGGCGGCGGCTCCCCCGATTCAGGCGCGATCCGCACCGCGCGCGCCAATGTGCGCCAGCACCTGAAATATACGAACTGGCTGGCGGCGACGCGGGACTGGCTGGCCGGGCCGCGCCTTTCCTATGCCGATGCGGCTGCTGCTGCTGCGCTCTCGATCCTCGACTATCTCGGCGAGATAGACTGGCGCGAATTCGAGGCCGCGCGCGACTGGTACAGTCGCATGAAGTCGCGTCCCTCCTTCCGTTCCCTCCTGAACGACCGCGTGCGGGGGGTCTCGCCCGCCTCCCACTACTCGGATCTGGATTTCTGATGCGTACCGCGCGAGCCGAGCCGGAACGGCTGCGCGCGTTCATCGGGAGGGAGGCGCGCGCGGCAGGTTTCGACATGGTGGCCTTCACCACGCCCGACGCCGCGCCTTCGGCCCCGGCGCGGCTTGCCGAATTCCTGAGCGAAGGCCGGCACGGCAGCATGGAATGGATGGCGGAAACGGCCATGCGCCGCGCCCGCCCGCGCGCGCTCTGGCCGGATGTGCGCTCCATCGTGATGCTCGGCATGAATTACGGGCCCGAGGAGGACCCGCTGCCGGTCCTCGAACAAAGGGACAGGGCGGCCATCTCCGTCTATGCGCGGAATCGCGATTACCATGACCTGATCAAGGGCCGGTTGAAGCAGGTCGCCGGCAAGCTCGCCGCAAAAGCCGGCGAGGATGTGAAGGTCTTCGTGGACACCGCACCGGTGATGGAGAAGCCGCTTGCCGCCGCCGCCGGGCTCGGCTGGCAGGGCAAGCACACGAACCTGGTGAGCCGGGAACTGGGCTCCTGGCTGTTCCTCGGCTCGATCTTCACCACCGTCGAGATAGCGCCCGACAGACCCGAGACGGACCATTGCGGCTCCTGCCGCGCCTGCCTGGACATCTGCCCGACCGAGGCCTTTCCCGCACCCTATCAACTCGACGCGCGGCGCTGCATCTCCTATCTCACCATTGAACACAAGGGGCCGATCCCTCATGAGTTCCGCGCGAAGATGGGAAACCGCATCTATGGCTGCGACGATTGCCTCGCCGTCTGCCCGTGGAACAAGTTCGCCCGGACCGCCTCCGAAGCCAAGCTCCAGGCGCGCGAAGACCTGAAGGCGCCCGCACTGGCCGATCTGCTGGACCTGGACGATCGGGCTTTCCGGGCATTCTTCTCCGGTTCGCCGGTAAAACGCATCGGCCGCGATCGCTTCGTCCGCAACGTGCTGATCGCGGCGGGCAATTCCGATGCGCGGGACCTCATCCCCCGGTGCGAGCGCCTCGCGCGTGACGAAGCGCCGCTCGTTCGCGGTGCCGCCGTCTGGGCGCTTTCGCGGCTCCTGGACCCTGCCGCCTTCGACGCCTTGGCGAGGCGCCTGCGGCCCATCGAAGGCGATCCGGAAGTGCAGGCCGAATGGGACCGGGCCGAGCAGGAGGTGCTCGCCTGATGCGACGCGTCCTCATATTCGGCGCGGGCTACAGCGGCCGGGCGATCGGCCGCGCGCTCGCGCCGCAAGCGGATTTCCTGGCGGGCACCACCCGCAGTGCGGACAATGCGGAGGCACTCTCCCGCCTCGGCATCAGGCCGCTTCTCTATGCGGGGGAGGGTTTCGGAGGCGAAACGAAGCAGGCGCTACAGGAGGCAACGCACCTCATCATCTCGATCGCGCCCGGCGAGGGAGGAGATCCGGTGCTGGCCGACCTGCGAGCGCTCAGCGGCGGCATCCCGAACCTGGAATGGGTCGGCTACCTCTCCACCGTCGGCGTCTACGGCGACCACGGCGGCGCGTGGGTGGATGAAGAAAGCGAATGCCGGCCCTCCTCTTCCCGCTCGCGCCAGCGCCTTGAGGCCGAGGATGCGTGGCTGACCTTCGGCAGGCAGACCGGCGTTCCTGTTGCCATCCTGCGCCTTCCCGGCATTTATGGGCCGGGGCGCAATGCATTCGTCAATTTCTCCGAAGGGACGGCAAGACGTATCGTGAAGCCCGGCCAGGTCTTCAACCGCATCCATGTGGAGGATATCGCAGGCGCCACGCGCCACCTGATGCGGATGAAGGCCGGCGGCATCTTTAACCTGTCCGATGAGGAACCCGCGCCGGCGCAGGACGTGGTTGCCTATGCGGCGCGATTGATGGGCATGGACCCGCCGCCGGAAGTCCCCTTCGATCAAGCGGATTTGAGCCCGATGGGCCGGTCCTTCTATTCCGAATGCAAACGTGTTTCGAACGGAAAACTCAAGGCCTCGGGGTACGAGTTGCGCTACCCGAACTATCGCCATGCGTTGGAAGCGATATGGAAGGCCGGCGACTGGAGGGGCGAGTCTGCCGCAAATATGCTATGATTCGCCGCAACCCTGGCCGAACCAGGAGCGAAAGATGCGGCAATTCTCGATCATACGGCTGGCTGGTGCCGGCCTCCTGTCTGCCCTTGCGTGGGCGGTCCCGGCCAAGGCCGAGCCGCTCGCTAAGGAGCTTTTCGGGGCCAAGACCCTGCCGGCGGCCACCCGGCCGGCCTCCTACGGCTTCTATTCCAAGGGCTGCTTCGCCGGCGGGGTGGCGATCGCGCCCGATGGCGAGCATTGGCAGGCCATGCGGCTTTCGCGCAATCGGCGCTGGGGCCATCCGGACCTCATCCGCCTGCTCGAACGCTTCTCGCACGACGCGGCGGCGGTCGGCTGGCCGGGGCTCCTCATCGGCGACATTTCCCAGCCTCGTGGCGGGCCGATGCTAACGGGCCATGCGTCGCACCAGATCGGGCTCGATGCCGATATCTGGTTCACCCCCATGCCCAACCGCCGCATGACCGTTCTGGAGCGTGAGAAAATCAGCGCCGTCTCCATGATCAAGGAGAACTCGCTCTATGTGGACGAAAGCCGCTGGACACCGGCCCATGCGGCGCTGCTCAAGCAGGCTGCGAGCTACTCGGAGGTGGAACGGATCCTGGTCCATCCCGGCATCAAGAAGAAGCTGTGCGATACCGTGACGGGCGACCGGAGTTGGCTCAGCAAGATCCGTCCCTTCTGGGGCCACAACTACCACTTCCATATCCGCATCGGCTGTCCGAAGGGCTCGCCCGGCTGCAAGAGCCAGAACCCGCCCCCCAGAAGCGACGGCTGCGACAAGTCGCTGGCCTGGTGGTTCACCGACGAACCCTGGAAACCAGCGAAGGGACCACAAAAGCCGAAGGCGCGGGACGTCATGACCATGGCGGCGCTGCCCGCCGCCTGCAAGGGCGTGCTTGCCGCGCCCTCGCCGCCTTCGGAAGCATCGGCCACATTGGTCGACTCGGGCCAGGTGCCCTTCTATGCGTCGGCTGCATCTGCGGCGGTGCAGGCGGCGGATCCGGCCTCGCTCCTGCTTTCGCTGCAGCCGACGGAGATACCGCGTCCCTCTCCGAGGCCCTATCGCTAAATCTCTCCGGAAGAGCGTAAGCGGCTTTTCATGGCCGCCTCGCTCGCCTATAGAGCTTCAACCGATTTAGAAGCCCGGCAAGCCGTGGAAGACCGTTTTGGCAGTCAGACGTGTTGCGCTGATCGCGCATGACCAGAAAAAGGACGACATGGTGGCGTTTGCGCGCGACCACCGGGCTTGGCTCGCGGGCTGCGACCTGGTCGCCACGGGCACGACCGGCGGGCGCGTCGCGGAAGCCTGTCCCGATCTGACCATAAGACGGTTGAAAAGCGGGCCGCTCGGCGGCGACCAGCAGATCGGGGCTCTGATCGCGGAGCGGGCGATCGACCTCGTCATCTTTTTCGTCGACCCGCTCACGCCCATGCCGCATGATGTGGATGTGAAGGCGCTAATGCGGCTCGCCATCGTCTACGATATACCGATGGCCTTGAACCGTGCCACGGCCAAGAACATTCTAGGATTGGAAGAAGCGGGCAAGCCCGCGGCGTGAGAGCTGGGCAAGGAGGCTTCGAGGCGAGATGGCGTATTCGACCGATCATGACGTGATGCTCGACTTCCCGATCCTGATCGGCGACATCGGCGGCACGAATGCGCGCTTCGCCATCGTGGTGGACACCTATGCCGAGCCGCGGGAATTCCCCGTCGTCCAGACGGCCGACTATCCGACCATCGAAGACGCGATCCAGGCTGCGATCCTCGATCAGACGCATCTCATCCCCCGTTCGGCCGTGCTGGCGGTCGCCGGTCCCGTGGACGGGGACGAGATCGACCTCACCAACGCGCACTGGGTGGTCCGTCCGCGCGAGATGATGGCCAGTCTGGGCTTCAGCGACGTGGTCGTGCTCAACGACTTCGAGGCCCAGGCGCTGGCCGTGGTCGCGCTCGGCGAGGAGCATTTGGAGAAGATCGGCGGCGGCAATGCGGAGACGGTGGGAAGCCGCGTCGTCCTGGGGCCCGGCACCGGCCTCGGTGTCGCCGGCCTGGTCCACGCCCGCCGGACTTGGATTCCCATCCCCGGCGAGGGCGGCCATATCGATCTCGGGCCGCGTACGGCGCGCGACGACGAGATTTTCCCGCATCTGGAGAAGATCGGCGGTCGTGTCTCCGGCGAGCAGGTGCTCTGCGGCCGCGGGATCGTGAACCTCTACCACGCCATCGCCAAGGCGGACGGCAAGAAAGCCGGCTTCACGACACCGGCGGAGATCACGACCGCGGCACTGGCCGGCAGCGATGCTGTGGCAGCCGAGACGCTCGACCTCTTCGTCACCTATCTCGGCCGCATCGCGGGCGATCTGGGCCTGATCTTCATGAGCCGCGGCGGCGTGTTCCTCACCGGAGGCATCGCCCAGAAGATCGTGCCGGCTTTGCAGAACGGGCTCTTTCGCACTGCTTTCGAGGACAAGGCGCCCCACAACGCGCTGATGGCTTCCATGCCGGTCTTCGTCATCACGCACCCGATGGCCGCCCTCCAGGGCCTTGCGGCCTATGCGCGCACGCCGGCGCGATTCGGCGTTGAAACGGTGGGACGGCGTTGGCGGGAGCGCTGAGCGTCTGATACCGCCTGTTGCCTGCCTGCAATTGCATGTGCGCCGTCGATCGGGCATAGGCTGGCCGCAGCCATGGGCGAGCGCCGCGGAGCGTGCGGGACAGCAGACGAAGGACAGTCACAGTTGGGCAGTTTGCGAACGACAGTCGCCTCGATCTTCGGCAGGTTCCCGAGCAAGATAGAGCCGGATGCGATCATTGCCGTCATCCGGCGGGTGCTGGCGGAGAACGGTCGGGATTTCATCCCGCAATACCGACTGGCCATCCTCTGCATGCTGATCCTTGCGCCCACGGCTTATTTCAACGTATGGGCGCTGAAATACATAACCGACGACGTCTTCGTCGAGCGCGACTGGAACGCCGCCTGGATGATCGCCGGGGCGATCGTCGTCGTCTTCGCCATCCGCGGCGTCGCAAGCTACGGCCAGGCGGTGCTGCTGGCCCAGGTCGGCAACAACATCGTGGCCCGCTACCAGCGCCGTATGTTCGATCACCTCATGCGGCTTGATGTCGGCTTTTTCACCGGGACGCGCTCCGGCCAGCTTGCTTCCCGGATCGCGCAGAACGTCACGGGCATTCGCGATCTCCTGAACCTGACCCTGGCCGCCTTGGCCCGCGACGTGGTCCAACTCGTCACGCTGGTGGTGGCGATGGTGACGATGGATCCGGTGCTGTCGCTCTTCGTGCTGATCATCGTCCCGCCGCTCCTCTACGCCATCGGCTACGTGACCCGGCGGGTGCGCAGCGTGAGCCGCGAGGCGGTGGAGATCAATTCCCGTCTTCTCGGCGCCATGCAGGAATCCGTCCAGGGAATCTCCATCATCAAGGCCTTCACGATGGAAAGCGTGTTGGCCGATAAGATGGCCAGGCTGATCAAGAATGCGGAGGCGCGTTCAAACAAGATCGCGCGCCTTTCCGAGCGGCTGGGGCCGATCACCGAGCTCCTGACCGGCTTCGCCATTGCCGCCGTCGTCGTCTATGCGGGCTGGCGCATCGCGAGGAACGGCGAGCCGCCGGGCGCGGTGGTGGCGTTTCTCGGCGCGCTGTTCCTGTCATACGAGCCGGCACGAAAGCTCGTGCGGGCGCCGGTCAACATCGAGCGGGCGCTGGTGAATGCGCGCATGATCTACGAGATCCTCGACCTCGAGCCCGCGCAGCCGGATGCACCGGGCGCCGAGCCCCTGAAGCTCAGCACGGGAAACGTGCGCTTCGAAAAGGTACGCTTCTCCTATTCGGAGCACATGCCGGTGCTGCATGGCGTCAGCTTCGATGCGGCGGCGGGCAGGACCACGGCGATCGTGGGGCCGTCAGGCGCAGGCAAGTCCACGCTCTTCGCACTGCTGCAGCGCTTCTACGACCTCGACGGCGGCGCGATCCTGGTCGACGGACAGGACATTTCCCGGGTCACGAAGCGGTCCCTGCGGTCGAGCATCGCCTATGTCTCGCAGCATCCTTATCTTTTCGAGGGCACGATCCGCGACAACGTCCGCTACGGCCGGCCGGATGCCGCCGATGCGGAGGTGGAGGAGGCCGCGAGACTCGCAAATGCGGAGGAATTCATCCTGCAGCAGGAGAACGGCTACGAGACGCTGGTTGGAGAAAATGGCGCAACGCTTTCCGGCGGGCAGCGCCAGCGCCTTTCCATTGCGCGCGCGATCGTGCGCAATGCGCCCATCCTGCTCCTGGACGAGGCCACGTCGGCGCTCGACAACGAATCGGAGGCCAAGGTGCAGCAGGCCCTGGAGCGGGTGATGGCCAAGCGCACGACGCTGGTGATCGCGCACCGTCTTTCCACTGTCGTCAACGCCGACCATATCGTCGTATTGGAGGAGGGCCGCCTGGTGGAGCAGGGGACGCATCGCATGCTGGTTAAGAAGCCGCATGGCATCTATGCCCGCTTCTATCGCATGCAGACCGAAGGGGCGGAGAATCTGCTGGAAGGTGCCACGGTCGATGTGAAGGGCACCCCGATGAGTGAAGCCGAGGAGGGCCGTTGATGGACGATATGGGTCTCGTTGTGGTCGGAGCGGGCGGCCGGATGGGCCAGACGCTCATCCGCACCATCCATGCCATGGAAGGCGCGCGGGTGGTGGGCGCGGTCGAACGCGCCGGCTCGCCGCATCTCGGCCGCGATGCCGGCGAGCTCGCCGGCATCGGCATCATCAATGTCGAGATCAACGACGATCCGCTGCCGGTCTTCGCCAGGGCCGACGGCGTGCTCGACTTCACCACGCCCCGGGCGACGGTCGAGTTTGCGGGGTATGCCGCACAGGCCCGCATCGTTCATGTGATCGGCACGACCGGGCTTTCCGGCGAGGACGAGGCGGCGATCGCCGCCGCGGCCCGCCATGCGACCATCGTCAAGTCGGGCAATATGAGCCTTGGCGTCAACCTGCTCGCGGTCCTGGTGAAGCAGGCGGCTAGGGCGCTCGATGCGGCCGATTTCGACATCGAGATCCTGGAGATGCATCACCGCCACAAGGTGGACGCGCCGTCCGGCACCGCCCTGCTCCTGGGCGAAGCGGCCGCCGAAGGGCGCAGCGTCGACCTGGCGGAGGAAAGCGTGCGCGTCCGTGACGGCCATACCGGCCCGCGCGAAGCAGGCACGATCGGCTTCGCCACGCTGCGCGGCGGCTCGGTCGTGGGCGACCATTCCGTCATCCTGGCGGGCGCCGGGGAACGCATCACGCTCTCGCATCAAGCAGAAGACCGCACCATCTTCGCGCGCGGCGCGGTGAAGGCTGCACTCTGGGCCCGCGGCAGGAAGCCTGGACTTCATTCCATGCTCGACGTGCTGGGCCTTTCCGAAACGTCCGTCCAAGCCTCATAGGGGAGAAACATGTCCGGAACCCTCATCCTCGTCCGCCACGGCCAGAGCGAATGGAACCTGAAGAACCTGTTCACGGGCTGGCGGGACCCCGGCCTCTCGGAACGCGGGCATGAGGAGGCGAAGACCGCCGGCCGCAGGATCAGGGAGAAGGGGCTGAAGCCGGACATCGCCTTCACGTCCGTCCTCTCGCGCGCCCAGGTGACGAACACGCACATTCTCGAGGTGCTCGGCCTGCCCGATCTCGAAACCATCCGCGACCAGGCGCTCAACGAGCGCGACTACGGCGACCTCTCCGGCTTGAACAAGGACGACGCGCGCAAGAAGTGGGGCGAGGAGCAGGTGCATATCTGGCGCCGCTCCTACGACGTGCCGCCACCTGGCGGCGAGAGCCTGCGCGACACCGGCGCACGCGTCTGGCCCTATTACCTGCGCGAGGTCCTGCCGCAGGTGCTTCGCGGGAAGACGGTGCTGGTGAGCGCTCACGGCAATTCGCTGCGCGCGCTGGTGATGGTGTTGGATCGCCTTTCCGGCGAGGAGATCGTCAAGATGGAGATCGCAACGGGCGTTCCCATCGTCTACCGGCTCAACGCCGATTCGACCGCGGCCTCGAAGGAAATCCTGGAAGGCTGAGCCGCCTGCCCGTCAAAGCAGCACCGGCGGGTCCAGGCGCCCCTGCACGTCGAGGTCGACGAGGAAGGTCTTGCCCGCCTCCGGATCGGCCTCGCGTGCTTCCCCGTCCATGCCCTCATAGGCGGAGGTGGCGGCGAGCCGGCCGGCGTCACGGCCGATGAAGACCGGGCAGGAGATCTGCCGCGCCGGCATAGGAATCGAGCGGATGAGCTCGCCGCGCGGGCTCCACGCATCGATTCTTGCGCCACCCCAACGCGCATTCCAGATGGTCCCCTGCGTATCGACCACCGAGCCGTCGATGCCGCCCGGCATTTCCTTGCCTTCCACGGTGAGCACCGGGTCGTCCACGGGCAACCCGGTCTCCGGATCGCAGGCAATGCGATAGAGCCGATTCTCGCGCGTGTCGGCGAAATAGCCGATCGCTCCGTCGGGCGAGAAGCAGATCGAGTTGGGGACGGTGATGTGAGAGAAGAGCCGGCGCAGCTCGCCCTTGAAGAACCAATAGATAGCGCCGGCCTGCTCCTCCGCCGTCTTGCTCATGGTGCCGAACCAGAGCGCCCCGGCCGGGTGAGGCCGGGCATCGTTCGACCGCATGTCGGGTCGGTTCGCATCCACCTCCATCAGCATGTCCAGCCGGCCCGAGGCGCGGTCGCGCAGCTGCAGGCCGGTTTCCGTGACCAGAAGCTGGCGTTCCGCATCGATATCGGCGATCGCGCTCGCCATGACCGGAAGTGTGTGCACGATCGTCTCCGTGCCCGACAGCGGCTTCTCCAGCAGCTTGCGCTCAAGAATGTCGAACCAGAAGAGCGTATCCGTGCGCGCATCGTAGCTCGGCCCCTCGCCCAGGCGGCAAGCGACGTCCGACAGGACCGAAACCGCGACCTTGCTCATAGATATCCTCCATCGACGATGATTGTCTGCGCGGTGATCGCGCGCGAAGCGCCGGACGCCAGGAAAAGGCACGGCCCGACCATGTCCGCGGGCTCCAGTTCTCTCTTCAGGCATTGGCGCGCCACGAAGTCCTTGAGCCCTTCCTCCGTGACCCAGAGATCCTTCTGCCGCTCCGTCATCACCCAGCCGGGAGCAAGCGCGTTGACGCGGATGCCGAAGGGACCGAGGGCGCCGGCGAGCCCTTTCGTGAGCCCGACGATGCCGCCTTTGGCGGCCGTATAGGCCGGCATTTCGCCGTTGTTGATCATGTAGGAGATGGAGGTGAAATTGATGATGGAGCCGCCGCCCGCCGCCTTCATGCCGGGCACGACGGCCTGCGCGGCGAAGAATTGGGGACGCAGGTTGACCGCCTGGTTGTTGTCCCAGTAGTCGGGTGTCACCTCCTCGATTTCGTGCCGGTCGTCGCGCGCCGCGTTGTTGACCAGCACCGTGACGGGGCCGTTCGCCTCCTGGGCTTCAGCGGCGGCCTTGCGCAGTGCCGAGATGTCTCGCAAGTCGGCGTGCAGGAAAAGCGGCGTGCGGTGAAGCGCGTCATGCAGCCGCCCGCAGAGGGCACGGCTTTCGTTCTCTGCGATATCGATGAAGGCGACCCGTGCGCCCTGCCGCAGAAAGCCTTCGGTAAGGGCGGCACCGATGCTCATACCGCCACCCGTGATCAGCACGGACGCATTTTCGAGATCCGGAAATTGTCCTGTGTGCATCATCTGAACGCCTCCATGGACTGGCGCGTTAGCCTATATAGCCCGCCAAGTGAACAAGGGGTAGCCATGTCGGTTTCGTCGCGCATCCCCCCTCGAGCGTTCGGCAAGCTCAGAAGTGGGACGGTGAAAGCGAGCTTCATTGCCGCTACGCCCGGCTCCGCCGTCTGGCGTTTTCAAGGAGATTCACCGAGTGGGATGTGGAAAACGGGAGCGCGCGGTCTTAGCAGCGATTCTCGCGGAGGCGGAATTGCAGAAGACGGCCATCACTGGCCGTCTTCTCTCGGTGACCGATCCTCGGAGGGACGGTTCCGCGGGTTAGCGGCCACCAAGCTGAATTCGAAACTCGGCGCTTGCGCCGGATATCTCACCGCGCACCCCGTGAAGAACTGTCGAGGCAAGCCGCATGGCGCCCCGCCGAGGCAGAAATGCCTCAAAAGTGGAGATCCGAGAAAACCCGTAGCCGGCAACGCCTATTCGCGGCGGATCCGAGCCCGCGATTTGCATTCAACATAAGAACAGGTCCTCAGCGAAGCCAAGCAACAGCTCTGGACCTCACGGAACTCTTCTCGAACCCTGAGTTGTATTCAAAGAGGCCCGTTATTTCCCCCGAAAGGACAAATTGACCTCTATCGGCAGCATCCGATAGATACGACCATGGGAGAATTCTGTCATTACCTCAGAATCCGCGGAATTATCATCGAGTACATTCTTGCAAGGGCGAAGAGTTGACGCCGCCGCACAGCTTCACCTGCGAACCGTTGATTTGGAACAGGCAGCGCACTCGGGCGTTTTATGTCTTCGACCCGGAATGCCTCGAAAAGGCCAGAGGGCGGGAGCACTGTTGGAAGAGGGCCGGAGTGGCAGGCCAATGGGCGAGAGTCCGCCGAGAGTTCACAGGACGGATATGGACGAACGCAACGGTGCTGGGGCGGCTATGGAGCGGCGCCGCTGGCCGCGGGGACCGGAGACGGGAACCGAGGCTTTCAGGAAGGGGGCACCCGTTCTGAAACCGCTGAAGTTCTCCACCCGCAGTTTGCCGGCACGGGATCAGTTCGGCGCATGGCAGGACTATATGAAGCCGCTTGCGGACCTCAGGCTGCCGGACGATGTGTCGACAGGTCACGGGTTTCCCGCCGATCATGTCGCCTGGAATCTGGGGAAGGTGCTGATCGTACAACAGCGCGCGCCGGCTCACAGCTATGAGCGGTCGGCGATCAAGCTGCGGGCGAGCCCGATCGATCATTGGAGCCTGGGCCTGCTGCGCAGCGGCCAGAGCTGGACCGAGGTCGACCGCCGGGTCGCCCACAACGTGCCCGGCAAGGCGGAATTGCGAACGCTCGGGTACCCGTTCCGCGGACGAATCACCGAGGCGGAATCCTTGATCTTCTACATGCCGCGCGATCTCTTCGGCGATGCCTCGGCGATTCTCGACGATGCAAACAACTCGATCAGATCGGGAAACCTTGCTAGGCTGCTGATCGACTATGTGAGCAGCGTGGAAGCATCCCTGTGCAGTCTGGTGGCGGAGGATCTTCCGGGAATCGCGCAGACGCTGCGCAACATGATGACCGTAAGTGTTCCCTCAGGAGCCCACAAGCCCACGGCAGACCATCAGGCGGCCGGCCTGATGGAACGGGCGCGGCGCCATGTCCACCAGCACCTCGCCTCCCCCGAACTTACACCCGACAGCCTCTGCCAGGAACTCGGCATATCGCGCACGCGTCTCTACCAGCTGTTCGAGTCCAGCGGCGGGGTGCTGCACTATATCAGGAAAAAACGCCTTCTGGCCGCTCATGCCGCGCTCAGCGATCCGGCCAACGGCCAGCGCATTCTCGAGATCGCGGAAGCCGTCGGCTTCGACACGCCGGCGAATTTCAGCCGCGCATTCAAGGCCGAGTTCGGCTACAGCCCCCGTGACGCGCGGGACCCGATGTCCCTCGGCCGCGGCGCCTTTGGAAACGCACACCTCCCGGAGAGCACGGAAACCTTCGGAAGCTGGCTCGAAACATTAGCGAACTGAGAAACGCCCGCCGGCCCGAAGGCCCTGTGTTCGGCAAGGGATTCGGCGCGCGCCGGATGTAACCATCCGGGGGTGGACATTCGGGAACGCTCCTCCATTATAACCGGACGTGATCGCCGGAGCGATGCGGAGCGGTGGAGAGCGCTATGGAATTTGATCCGGTCCTGCTGGCGCGTATCCAGTTTGCGTTCACGATTTCGTTCCACATCATCTTTCCTGCCTTCACCATAGGACTTTCGGCTTTCATCGCCGTACTGCTGATGGCCTGGCGGTGGACCAGGAACGACAAGTATCAGCGGCTGGCACGGTTCTGGACCAAGATCTTCGCCGTCTCCTTCGCCATGGGTGTGGTCTCCGGCATCGTGCTCAGCTATCAGTTCGGCACGAACTGGAGCCGCTTCTCCGAATACGCCGGCAACGTCATCGGCCCGTTGATCGGCTACGAGGTACTGACGGCTTTCTATTTGGAGGCAACCTTCCTCGGCATCCTCCTGTTCGGGTGGAACCGCTTCCCGCCCTGGCTCATCACCGTGGCGGCATGCCTGGTAGCGACCGGAACGGCGATCAGCGCATTCTGGATTCTCGCCGCCAACAGCTGGATGCAGACTCCCGCAGGGCACGAAATCCGCGACGGCGTCGCCTATCCGCTCGACTGGCTGCAGATCATCTTCAATCCGAGCTTCCCCTACCGTTTCGCGCATATGCTCAACGCGGCCTACCTCACCACGGCCGTCGTGGTTCTGGCGGTGGGAGCGCGCTACCTGCTCGGCGGGCGCCATATCGAAGAAAGCCGTACGATGATGCGGATGGCCGTGGGCATGATCGCCGTCTCCGCCACGCTGCAGCTCGTCATCGGCGACATGCACGGCCTCAACACGCTGGAACACCAGCCGGTGAAGGTTGCGGCCATGGAAGGGCACTGGAGCGGCCGCGACCCTGGCGCACTCGTCCTGTTCGGCCTTCCCGACGAGGAAGCGCGGACGAATCATCTGGAAGTGGCGATCCCGAACCTCGGCTCGCTCATCCTCACCCATGACTGGGAGGGCACCTATCTCGGGATCACGGATTTTCCCGAGGACCAGTGGCCACCGATCGCCAATGTCTTCTTCACCTTTCGGATCATGGTCGGCATCGGCCTGCTGCTGATCGTCACCGGATTCTGGGGCCTCTATTTGTGGTGGCGGGGTCGCCTCTTCGACAACAGGCTCTTCCTGCGCGCGACCTCCCACATGTGGCCGCTCGGCTTCGTCGCGATCCTCGCCGGCTGGTTCGTCACGGAGCAGGGGCGGCAGCCCTGGCTCGTCTACGGGCACCTGCGGACTGCAGACGGCATCTCGCCCGTGCCGGGGGCGAGCGTGGCGGGCACGCTCGCCCTGTTCGTCTTCATCTACGGCATCGTGTTTGCCACCGGCATCTATTACATCAACCGGCTGATCAACTCCGGCCCCAAGGGCGAAGCCACCGAGGCCGCCGCGGGCGTGCCCAACCGGCCGCTCTCCGCCGCCGAGGAAGCCACTCGCGAAGCCACCGGCCGGCCGGCGAACGAAGGTCCCGGCAAGCCGCTCACCGCACCGAAGGGATGACTGCAATGGAATGGTATCTTCCTGTCATCTGGGCCGGCCTCATCGGCACCGCGGTGGCGATGTATGTCGTCCTCGACGGCTTCGATCTCGGCATCGGCATTCTCTTCCCCTTCACGCCCGAGGAGGAGGAACGCGACCAGATGATGAATTCGGTCGCACCCTTCTGGGACGGCAACGAGACATGGCTCGTTCTGGGCGGGGGCGGCCTGTGGGTGGCCTTCCCGATGGCCTATGCGGTGATCATGCCGGCTTTCTACCTGCCGGTCCTCGGCATGCTGCTCGCGCTGGTCTTCCGCGGCGTCTCCTTCGAGTTCCGCTGGGTGGCCAAGCCCAGCCACAGGATGTGGGACATCGCTTTCGCGGGCGGCTCGATCGTCGCGGCCTTCCTGCAGGGCGTGATCCTGGGCGGGCTGCTGCAGGGTATCACCGTTGCGGACGGCCAGTATGCCGGTGGCGCGTTCGACTGGCTCACTCCCTTCTCGCTCTTTGTGGGGCTCGCCGTGGTGGCGGGTTACGGGCTGCTCGGCGCCACCTGGCTCATCATGCGTACCTCGGGCCCGGTGCAGGCGCTTGCCCGCCGTTTCGCAACGCCGCTCCTGCTTGCCGTGCTGGGCGCGATGGCGGTCGTCAGCCTGTGGACACCGCTTGCCGTCGACCGCATCGCGGAGCGCTGGTTCAGCCTGCCCAACCTCTATTTGCTATGGCCCGTGCCGTTGGCCGCAGCCCTTGTCGGGTTCGGCATCTGGCGCTGGCTGAAACAGGGCCGCGAAGGACTGCCCTTTGCCGGCGCCATCCTCCTGTTCCTGCTTGGCTATGCGGGCCTTGTGATCTCGAACGTGCCCTATCTGGTGCCGCCGCATCTGACCTTCTGGGACACGGCGGCCGCGCCCGCCTCGCAGATCTTCCTGCTGATCGGCACGATTTTCCTGCTGCCGCTCGTGCTCGGATACACGGCCTTCGTCTACTGGATGTTCCGCGCCAAGGTCGAGCCTGGAGAAGGATATCACTGAGCGGCGGCGGGCGCCTTGCTCAGTCGCCGATGAGCAGCGAGGCGCCGACCACACCTAAGAGCACCAGGCCGAAGCCGAAAACGGTTACCAGCAGGTGGCTATGGGCCAAGCCGACCGGCGCCCAGCGCCCGTAGAGCGCGGGGTAATAGATCGCCGCACCCAGGGCCGACCAGCCGCCCGTGGCGAGCGAATAAAGCCGCTCGACGGGCCTCGCCTTGCGCCGGAAACCGCGCAGTGCGGCCAAGGCCATCATCAATGCCGCGCAGACGGCAGCCAGAGCAGGAACCATGTTCGCCTCGGTTCTTCGTGGAAGCGGAAGTCATTTAACGGGTAATCCGGGCCATTGGAAGGAGCTAATAGGTGGCGCGCCCACCGGACAAATCGAACACGGCGGCCGTGGTGAAGCTGTTTTCCCGGCTCACCAGCCACGCGACCATGTTTGCCGCCTCCTCCACCTCGAGGAACCGTCCGCGCGGGATCCGGCTCAGCATGTAGTCGATGAATTCCGGCTTGAGCTCGTCCAGGATGCGCGTCTTCGCCGTGGCCGGGGTGATGCAGTTTACCGCGATATCGTAGCCCGCCAGCTCCTTTCCAAGCGCCTTGGTCATGGCGATCACGCCACCCTTCGCCGCCGCATAGGCCGAGGCATTGGGATTTCCTTCCTTGCCGGCGATCGAGGCAATATTGACGATACGGCCGTAGTTTCGCGCCTTCATGCCGGGAACCACGGCACGATTGACGTGGAAGGTGCCGTTGAGGTCGATGTCGATGACGCGCCGCCACTCCCCGAGGTCATATTCGTCGAGCGGCCCGTTCTTTCCGGCGATGCCGGCGGAATGAACCATGATGTCGATCGTCCCCAGCGCCCTCTCCGTCCCCGCCGCCGCCCTGGCGACGGCGTCGTAATCGGTGATGTCGACCGCGACCGCCGTTACGGCATCGCCGAGGGAGGCCGCCGCCGAGGCGACCAGCTCCTCGTTCACATCCCACAGGCTGACCCTGGCGCCCGAGGCAACGAGGCGCTCGGCCACCGCATAGCCGATGCCCTGTGCGCCGCCTGTGACGACCGCCGCCTGCCCGGCAAGATCGATCTGGTTCATCCACTCCTCCTCCCTGATCACATCCGGTTGCCGCACAGATTGCCACCCTGCACCGGCCTGTCGTCAAGGCGGGTTGTGGCGCGGGCGCTCCGATGCGAACGGAATCCTTTCAATCCGACCATGAAAGGCTCTACTGTCCGCGCGCTCAGGACGGAGGCAGAAAATCGAGATGAAGACGCGACGTTTCGATCGGATCGGCAATGGCGGTATTTCCTTCAGCGAGCTCGGTTTCGGCACTGCGCCGCTCGGCAATCTCTACAAGGCCATCTCCGACGAAGAGGCACACGCGGTGCTGGAGGCGGCTTGGGAGACCGGCTCGCGTTATTTCGATACCGCGCCGCTCTACGGCCTCGGCCTTGCCGAAACGCGCCTCAATCGCTTCCTGCGCGGCAGGAAGCGCGAGGAGTACGTGCTTTCGACCAAAGTGGGCCGGCTGTTGAAAGCATGTTCGCCGGAGAAGCGCACCGGCATCGGCAAGTTTTTCGAAACCCCGTCACGGCGCGAGGTCTACGACTACACCTATGACGGCGTGATGCGCTCCTTCGAGTTTTCGCTGGAGCGGCTGGGAGTCGAGCGCGTCGATATCCTCTACGCGCACGACCTGGACATCTTCACGCACGGCTCGCGGGAGGCCTTGGAGCCGAAGCTCGAGGAATTCATCGAGTCGGGGTATCACGCGCTGCTCTCGCTGCGCGATCAGGGCGTCATCAAGGCTTTTGGCGCGGGCGTGAACGAGTGGCAGTCGTGCCAGTGGCTCGCCGAGCGGGGTGATTTCGACCTCTTCCTGCTCGCCGGACGCTACACGCTCCTCGAGCAGGAGGCGCTCGACACCTTCCTGCCGCTTTGCGAGCAGCGCGGCATCGGCATCATTCTCGGCGGGCCGTACAATTCCGGCATATTGGCGACCGGAGCGGTGCCAGGCGCCTATTACAACTATTCCGAGGCGCCGCAGGAGATCCTCGACCGGGTGGCCCGCATCGAGAAGGTTTGTACGCGGCACGGCGTGCGGCTCATCGAAGCCGCGTTGCGCTTCCCCCTTCTCAGCCCCGTCGTCTGTTCGATCATCCCCGGCGGCCAGAGCGTCGCGCAGGTGAGGGGTAATCGCGAGGTTCTCGACAGGGAGATCCCGGCGCGCCTCTGGGCCGACCTCAAGGCAGAAGGCCTGATGCACCGGGACGCGCCGACGGGCTTGTAGGCGGGGACCGTTCGAAGATGCGATAAGGCGCCGGTCCGCCTGGAACCGATTCCCTCGCGTGCGCATTACCTGATGTAATCGTTTTTTACTGCTCTCGCTGGGAGGAGGTGTGGTGATGGATCTCTCTTCGACCGCCCGGCTGCATACCGGCAATCATATGCCTGTCCTCGGGCTGGGCACATGGCAGCTCACCCGGAACACGGCGGAGACCATCGCCGCGGCCCTGGCTCTCGGATACCGGATGATCGACACCTCCGGCGATTATGGAACGCAACCGGGCATCGGAGACGGGTTCCGGCGGACGGGATTGGACCGCCGGGACATCTACCTGGTCACCAAGGTGGAAGAAACCGGGGACGCCTACCAGGCGACCAAGGCCAATCTGCAAGAACTCGGCTTCGACTATGCGGACCTCATGCTCATCCACCGGCCGCCCAGCACGGGCGCCGGCGAGGAGCTGTGGCGTGCGCTGATCCGCGCGCGGGACGAAGGGCTCGTGCGCGACATCGGCGTCAGCAACTACTCCATCGAGCTCATCGAGCAGTTGGTCGACGTCACCGGGGAGATACCCGCGGTCAACCAGATCGAGTGGAGCCCTTTCGGCCACGATATGGATCTGAAGCACCACGCGGATTTCGAGGGAATACTGATCCAGGCCTACAGCCCCCTCACGCGGGCCACGCGGCTTGATGACGAAGTGCTGCGCGATATGGGCGCGCGATACGGCAAGAGCGCGGCGCAGGTGCTCATCCGCTGGAACCTGCAACGCGGGACCGTGCCCATCCCCAAGGCCAACAGCCGCGACCATCTGGAAGAAAACGCTGACGTCTTCGACTTCACGCTCGATGAGAACGACCTTGCCGCGCTCGACGACCTGAACGAGCATTTCTCCTCCCTGGGAAGGCTGTGTAAAGGCGCGGAGGAGCGATAGACACCGCTGCCATCCGCAGCTATGCGTGGGCCCGAGGGGTGTGAGGATCGCCATGCGGCTCACCACGATCGGGTTCGACGCCGACGACACGCTGTGGCAGAACGAGCAGTTCTTCCGGGTGACGGAAGAGCGCTTCGCCGACCTGCTGACAGACTACGCCGAATCGAAGCATCTGAAACAGCGCCTGCTTGAGGCGGAGATGCGCAATCTCAAGCTCTACGGCTTCGGTATCAAGGGTTTCACCCTTTCCATGATCGAGACCGCACTGGATGTGACGGCGGGCAAGGTACCCACATCGACCATCGCCACGATCATGGAGATCGGCCGCGAACTCCTGCAGCACCCCATCGAGCCGCTTGCGCACGCCGCCGAAACGCTGGAAACCCTGTCGGGGCGGTACCGGCTGGTGCTTGTCACCAAGGGCGATCTGTTCGACCAGGAGCGGAAGCTCGCCCAATCCGGCCTGGGCGATTTCTTCGATGGCGTGGAGATCGTCAGCGATAAGACCGTCGAGACCTATGTGCGTGTCTTCAATCGCCATGGCGACGGGCCGGACAAGAGCATGATGGTCGGCAATTCGCTGAAATCCGACGTGATCCCTGCGATCCGCGCCGGCGGCTGGGGCGTTTTCGTGCCGCACGCGCTGACCTGGGCCTTCGAGCGCGAGGAACCACCGGTCAACGAGCCGCGTTTCCGCGAAGTGCCGGATCTGGGTGCGCTTGCGACAGTGCTGGCGGAAATCGAATCCACTTGAAGCCAGGCGAATTTTACAACGGCATGAGAAGAAATGTGAGTGCGTTCACTCGTTAACTTTATGTAATTGTTTTATAGCGCCAAGTGATTCAAACAGCTCTTTTAACGGGCTGGCCAATCTGATCGTGCCGCAGAGGGGAACGGCTCGGATGAGTTTCAGGTACTTTACGCTGAAGCTGCTTGCAGGCTCGGCCTGCGTTCTTCTTGCCGGTTGCGGAGGCGGGGGAAGCGACGGTAGCGGAAGCGACAGCGAAGAATCTCAGATGACCTCCACGCCGGAGGAGCCTGTCGAAGCTCCGACCGGCCACCCGGTGATGGATGAGACTGCGGCCTCTTCTTATGCCGCCGGCTCCGAGTTCCGCCGCATCGACCCCGGCGAAAATTGCGGCACGGGCTGCACCGGCGCCAACAATTACGAGCTCCAGAACATCCATTACGCCCATACGGCGACGCTGAGCAACGGCCAGAAGGTGCGTGGTGCGGGCACGCTGATTGCAGTGGTGGACGACGGTTTTCTGACCTCGCATCAGGAATTGGCCGGGAAGAGCATCGATAGCACCTATCTCAGCACCAATACTCCGCTTGATCACGGCACCGCAGTCACCTCCATTGTCGCGGGCAAGGCCGATGGCATCGGCATGATGGGAGTGGCTCCGGAGGCGAATCTGCACCTTACCTCCTGGGAGAATGTGGCTCCCGCAAGCCTGGTTAGTCACCTTACGAATGCCACCAATGACGCGGCAGCCAAAGGCGCCGTCGCGCAGAACAATTCCTGGGGCTGGGACACGGAAGTTGCCGCCAGCCAGGAGAGGACGAACTACGAAAACTCCGGCGCGAGCAGCTATGCCGTATACAGCGCAATGCAAAGGGGCGGCACGCCGGCGCAATGGCAGGCACTCTTCCACGCCTATGACAATTTCCAGACCTCGGGCGTCATCGTCGTCGCCAATTCCAACGAATCCAGCCTCGGAGATGCCTCCGCTTGGACCGCCCTGCCCCTGTTCGTGCCGGAGCTTTCGGAGGCCTGGATCGCCGTCACCAACGCGTCCTTTACGCTGAATACCAGTGACGGCTCGATCCGCAGCGCCACCCTGCTCTCTGCGCCTTGCGGCTCCGCGGCCCGGTTCTGCGTTACGAGCGACGGAACACTTGCCCATCTTCCTACCGCCAGTGGCGACGATTCCTACTATCAGGACAACGTCATCGGCACCGGCACCTCCTTCGCCGCGCCGCAGGTCTCCGGCCAGATCGCGCTCCTCGCGCAAGCCTTCCCGAACCTTTCGCCGGCCGAATGGACCACGCGGCTGCTGGCCACCGCGCGGACGGATTGGGCAGGCTTTCAAAGCACGATCGTGGGCCAGCAGACCTTCGCGCCCGGCGTGACGCACGCCTATTCCAGCGACTACGGCCACGGCGTGCCGGACATGAAGAGGGCCCTCGAGCCGGTCGGCGGGCTTTCGGTCGCGAGCGGCAGCAACGTCTTCACCGCCGAGCGCACCAGCCTGGACGGCGGCGTGACCACCTCGGGTTCCGTGGTGGGCAACAGCGTGGCCAAGGCGCTGGCCGGGCGCAGCGTCATGGTGGTCGACGCGCTCGGGACGGATTTCTACGTCGACGGGGACGAACTCAACGGAAGCGGCGGCTCGAGGGCACCCAGCGCCGACGCCGCCCATCTCTCGCGCAATGTCGACCGAATCGCCGCGAGTTTCGCCTTTGTCGAGGCGGAAAGTGCCGCAGGCGCCGGCCTGCACGACGCGGCGGTGCCGAAACTCTTCTTCTCGCAGACGCTCGCCAATCTCGAAGGCGATACCGCCTTCTCGCAGCTCTTTCCGACGGAGGATGGCGGTTATCTGCAATTTTCCGGTCAGATGCAGGACGTGTCCAATGGTGGCACGACGGCCTTTTCCGTTTCGCGCCTGATCGCACGCGAAGGTTTTTCGAGCGAACTTTCCTTCTCCTTCGGCCAGAGCGGCGGCAGCTTCTTCGGCACGGAGGCGCGCGGCCCCTTCATGGCCGCCGAGAACACGGGCAACTTGGCGGCGGGCGTCAGCATCAGCAAGGCGCTTTCCGCGTTCTGGTCGGTGGGCGCCTATGCCGAGTTCGGCAGCACCTTCGTGGACGACGATCCTTCCGCGCTGGTGGATTATGGCTCGTTCGCCTATGCCAGCGGGGGGCTCACCGCGCGGCGCCGCGACGTTTTCACCGGGCGCGACATGCTCGACTTCTATGCGGGCGTGCGGCCGGCGGCATTCGCCGGCGAGGCAAAGCTGCGCCTGCCGGTCGGGCGCGACGCCGACGGCACGATCCGCTACGACGACCTCTCCGTCGATCTTGCGGATTCAGACCTGCCGCTCCGGCTGGGCTTCGTTTACAAGAACCGCACCGAGCAGGATTTCGACCTGCTCTTCGGCTTCAACACGGATTTCCTCGCCGGCAGCGATCCTGAGCCGGTCTATTCGGTCTCGCTGGGACTGAAGAAGGAGTTTTGAGGACGGGGCGGCACCTCTCATTCGAGGGGCCGCGGGTTGGGACCGTTTGTCATGGATTCGGGGGCAAGCCTGAGAGTCCATGCCTGAACATCTCCGCGACGCCTGCCATTCAATACAAGACTGTTGCCTCAGGCCGCTGCCTCTTTCGGCCGCTTCACCTTCGCAGCCGCTTGCAGCACCAGCGGGTTCAGGCCATCACCGCCGCGCTCGACGATTTCGAAGAAGTGCCGCCGCATGCGCGGTTCCCAAAACTTGTTGATGTGGTCGGCAACGCCGTCCACGGCCTCGGCATGGCCCATGGTCTCAAAAAAGGCCGCGATCTGGTTCGCCATATAGACGAGCCTCTCATTGCCGGTCTTGTATCCTGCCTCATGCGACATGCCTGGCCGCTCCGGTTTCGATGCGCTCGGGATGGGTGAAGACGTCGAACTCATTGCCCCGCACCAGCGCAACCACTGTCTGACCGCACTGTTCGGCCGTGGTGACGGCGAGCGCGGTCGGCGCGGATACCGCGATGACCACGGGTGCACCGATCGCCGCCGCCTTCTGAACCATTTCGACGGAAACACGGCTGGTGATGATCACGGCGCCGGAAGTACCCTGGATTCCGGTCTTCGCGAGCGCGCCGGCCAGCTTGTCGAGTGCGTTGTGGCGGCCGACATCCTCGCGTGTGGCGACGATCCCTTTGCTGGCGACATAGAAGCCGGCTGCATGCACCGCGCCGGTCTGCCGGTGTAGCGTCTGCTGCTCGGAGAGCCGTTGCACGGACTGCACGACGTCCTGCGCGGTGAGCCTGAGCGGATTGTCTGTCACGGAAGGCACGTCGCGCATCGCCTCCTCGATGGATTCGATGCCGCAGAGACCGCAGCCGACCGGGCCGGCGAGACGTCGGCGCCGCGCCTCGAAACGCTTGTTGGCGGTATCCTTCAAGCGGATCTGCACATCGAAGCCCGTGCCGAGATCCTGCACGGCAATTGAATCGATCTCGTCCGGCGAGGAAATGATCCCTTCGGTGAGGCTGAAGCCGAGTGCGAAATCCTCCAGATCGTCGGGGGTGGCCATCATCACCGCGTGCGTGGTGCCGCCATAGGACAGCGCCACGGCGGCTTCCTTGGGCAGCACGCGGGCGGCAAGCCGCGTTCCGTCTGCGCGCTGGGCGGTGCGAAGGACCTTGGAGAGGGGGGACGTCATGGAGCGCTCCCTACCCGCCCACTTGCAGGGAGAGTGCCGAACGAACTGCGTTTGCGGTTAAATGGCGCAGGAAGAATGAAAGGCCGGAGAGCGGCCTCGGCCGCTCCCACCCGGCCCGTCGGGCCACCCTCACCGCACGGGAGAGAGAACGCAGTGGCCGCTATCCGGTCTGTCACTCCGCTGGCTCCACATGCACGATGCGGCGGCTCCTGCGGGAAAGCTCCTCGTAGTTTTCCTGCCATTCGCTGGGCCCGTTGGAAGGTGTCACCTGCACGGCGGTCACCTTGTATTCGGGGCAGTTGGTCGCCCAGTCGGAATATTCGGTGGTGACCACATTGGCTTGCGTATCCGGGTGGTGAAAGGTCGTATACACCACGCCCGGCGCCACGCGGTCGGTGACTTTCGCGCGTAGAGTCGTCTCGCCGGAACGGCTTGCGAGCTTCACCCAATCGCGGTCGCGGATGCCGCGGTTTTCGGCGTCGAAGGGGTGGATCTCCAGAAGGTCCTCGTCGTGCCAGACCACATTCTCCGTGCGCCGCGTCTGCGCGCCCACATTGTATTGCGAAAGAATACGGCCGGTGGTCAGCAGCAGCGGGAAGCGCGGCCCGGCCTTTTCGTCGGTGGCCACATAGGCGGTACGGATGAACTTGCCCTTGCCGCGCACGAAGCCGCCCATATGCATGACCGGTGTACCCGTGGGCGCCTTCTCGTTGCACGGCCACTGCACGGAGCTTTCGCGCTCCAGAAGCTCGTAGGTGACGCCGGCGAAACTCGGCGTGGTGGCGGCGATTTCGGCCATGATCTCGGAGGGGTGCTCGTAGCTCCAGTTCATGCCCAGCGCCTTGGCCAATTCCTGCGTCACCTCCCAGTCGGCATAGCCGTTCTTTGGTTCCATCACCTTGCGCACGCGGTTGATGCGGCGCTCGGCATTGGTGAAGGTGCCGTCCTTTTCCAGGAAGGTCGAGCCGGGCAGGAAGACGTGGGCATAGTTCGCCGTCTCGTTGAGGAAGAGGTCGTGCACCACCACGCACTCCATAGCTTCGAGACCGGCGGCGACATGCTTCGTGTTCGGGTCGGACTGCAGGATGTCCTCGCCCTGGATGTAGAGCCCTTTGAATGAGCCCTCGACCGCAGCATCCAGCATGTTGGGGATGCGCAGGCCCGGCTCGTCGTCGAGCTTCACGCCCCACAGGCTTTCATAGATGGCGCGGGTGGCGTCTTCGGAGATGTGGCGGTAGCCGGGCAGCTCGTGTGGGAAGGAACCCATGTCACAGGCGCCCTGCACATTGTTCTGGCCGCGCAGCGGGTTCACGCCCACACCCGGCCGGCCGAGATTGCCGGTCGCCATGGCGAGGTTGGCGATGGCCATGACGGTGGTGGAGCCCTGGCTGTGCTCGGTGACCCCGAGGCCGTAATAGATGGCGCCGTTGCCGCCGGTAGCATAGAGGCGTGCGGCGCCGCGGATGAGGTCGGCCGGTACGCCGGATACCTTCTCCACCGCCTCGGGGCTGTTTTCCGGCTGGAGGACGAAGGAAGCCCAGTCCTGGAACTCCTCCCAGTCGCAGCGCTCACGAATGAAGCTCTCGTTCATGAGCCCCTCCGAGACGATCACATGGCCGAGCGCGGTGAGCACGGCCACATTCGTGCCGGGACGCAGCGGCAGGTGATAGGCGGCCTCCACATGCGGCGTGCGCACGAGATCGATGCGGCGGGGGTCGACGATGATGAGCTTGGCGCCCTGACGCAAGCGCTTCTTGAGGCGCGAGGCGAAGACGGGATGGCCATCGGTGGGGTTGGCGCCGATGACCAACACCACATCGGCATGTTCGACCGAATCGAAATCCTGCGTGCCGGCGGAGGTGCCGAAGGTGGTCTTCAGGCCGTAGCCCGTGGGGGAATGGCAGACGCGCGCGCAGGTATCGACATTGTTGTTGCCGAAGCCCTGCCGCACGAGCTTCTGGACCAGATAGGTCTCCTCGTTCGTGCAGCGCGACGAGGTGATGCCGCCGACGGCGCCCTTGCCGTATTGATACTGGATGCGGCGGAATTCCCTGCCCACATGGGCATAGGCCTCCTCCCAGGTCACCTCTCTCCATGGATCCGTGATCTTCTCGCGAATCATGGGGTTGAGGATGCGATCCTTGTGGCTGGTGTAGCCATAAGCGAAGCGGCCCTTCACGCAGGAATGGCCGCGATTGGCCTTGCCGTCCTTGTAAGGAACCATGCGGACGACTTCCTCGCCCTGCATCTCCGCCTTGAAGGAGCAGCCGACGCCGCAATAGGCGCAGGTGGTGACGACGGAATGGTCGGGCATGCCTTTCTCGATGACCGATTTCTCACGCAATGCCCCTGTCGGGCATGCCTGCACGCAGGCGCCGCAGGAAACACATTCCGATTCCAGAAAGGGCTCGTGCATGCCGGCGGAGATGCGGCTTTCGAAGCCGCGGCCCTCGACGGTCAGCGCGAAGGTGCCCTGCTGCTCTTCGCAGGCGCGCACGCACAGCGAACAGACGATGCACTGCGAGGCATCATAGGCGAAGTAGGGGTTGGAGAGGTCCGTCTCCAGGAAATGCGGATTGGCCTCGCCATCATGCGCCGGCCACAGATGGTTCTCGCCCCCGCGCCCGTAGCGGATCTCTTGCAGGCCAACGGTCTCGGCCATCTCCACCATCTCGCAGTCGCCAGCGGCACAGGCCGGGCAGTCCTCCGGGTGGTCGGACATGTAGAGTTCCATGATGCCGCGGCGGATGGCCTGCACCCGATCCGTGCGGGTGGAAACTTTCAGGCCCTCGGCCACCGGCGTGGTGCAGGAGGCGGGCGTTCCGCCGCGCCCCTCGATTTCCACCAGGCAAAGCCGACAGGAGCCGAAGGCCTTGACCATATCGTTGGCGCACAGCTTCGGCACCTCGATGCCGGCCATCCGCGCCGCCCGCATGATGGACGTGCCTTCGGGGACGGCGATCTCCTTGCCATCGATGGTGAGGGTTATGGACTTGTCCGATTTCGAGGCCGGGGTGCCGTAGTCGATCTCGTTCACGAAGCACATGGCGCTGCTCCCGTGGTGTGAGTGGATTGAGCCGTCAGGCAGCCTTCCTGAAACGCTTGCGCATGTCTTTGCCGTTCAGGCAAGGATCCTCGGGTCAAGCCCGAGGATGACGAAGAGGAGAGATTTCTGCCAATCGCCAGCGCCGAAGATTTGCCACCCCGGTTTTCGTCATTCGTCATCCTCGGGCTTGATCCGAGGATCCATGCCTGAGCGTTGCGGCCGCACGCCGGCCGCACCGAATTTGGCAGAGCACTGGAGGAAAGGAAGATGGGTACGTGGAATGTCATCATCACTCCGCCGCCTCCCGCACCGGCTGTGGACGGAAATCCTCCGGGAAGTGCGTCAGCGCGCTCATCACCGGATAGGGTGTGAAGCCGCCCAGTGCGCAGAGCGAGCCGAATTTCATGGTGTTGCAGAGATCGCTGACGATCTCGATCTGGTTTACCGGCTCAATCCCCTTCGCCAGCCGGTCGAGCACCTCCACCCCGCGCGTGGAGCCGATGCGGCAGGGCGTGCACTTGCCGCAGCTTTCCACGGCACAGAATTCCATGGCAAACCGCGCCTGTCTCAGCATGTCGACCGTATCGTCGAAGACCACGATGCCGGCATGGCCGATGAGCCCGTCCTTGGCCGCGAAGGCCTCGTAGTCGAACGGCGTGTCGAACAGTGCGCGCGGGAAATAGGCGCCGAGCGGTCCGCCGACCTGCACAGCCCGCACCGGCCGGCCCGTGGCCGTGCCGCCGCCGATATCATCGACGATTTCGCCCAGCGTCAGCCCGAAAGCCGCCTCGAACAGCCCGCCATGCTTCACGTTGCCGGCGATCTGGATGGGGATGGTGCCGCGCGAGCGGCCCATGCCGAAATCGCGATAGAAGGCGCCGCCCTTGTCGAGGATGATCGGCACGGAGGCGAGCGAGATAACGTTGTTGATGACCGTGGGCTTGCCGAACAGGCCCTCATGGGCGGGCAGCGGCGGCTTGGCGCGCACCATGCCGCGTTTGCCCTCGAGCGAGTCGAGCAGCGCCGTTTCCTCGCCGCAGACATAGGCGCCGGCGCCGACACGCACCTCCATGTCGAAGGCGTAAGCGCTGCCGAGCACGCTCTTGCCCAGAACGCCCCTCTGCCGCGCGGCGGCGATCGCCTCGTTCAGCACCTTCTCCGCATGGGGATATTCCGAGCGCAGATAGATGTAGCCCTTCGCGGCACCCGTCGCGATGCCGGCGATGGCCATGCCCTCGATGAGCACGAAGGGGTCGCCCTCCATGATCATGCGGTCGGCGAATGTGCCGGAATCGCCTTCATCCGCGTTGCAGACGATGTATTTCTGCGCGGCCGCCGTGTCGTGCACCGTTTTCCACTTGATGCCGGTGGGGAAGCCTGCGCCGCCGCGCCCGCGCAGGCCGGATTCGGTCACTTGTTCGACGATCTGCAGCGGCGTCAGGGCGAGCGCGTGCTTGAGGCCCCTCAGCCCGCCATGCGCCTCGTAATCCTCCAGCGACACGGGATCGATGATGCCGCAGCGCGCGAAGGTGAGCCGGGTTTGCCGTTTGAGGAAGGGGATTTCCTCCGGCCTGCCGAGGAAGAGCGGATGCGCGCCGCCTGAGAGGAAATCGCTATCGAAGAGCGACGGCACGTCGGAAACCTTTACGGGGCCGTATGCCACCCGGCCTTCCGCCGTCTCCACTTCCACCATCGGCTCCAGCCAGTAGAGCCCGCGCGAGCCGTTGCGGACGATCTTCGCGTCCACGCCTCTTGTTTCCAGTTCCCGGGCGGCGGCCGCAGCCACCTTTTCCGCGCCGAGCGCCAGCGCGCCGGAATCGCGGGGGATATAGATGGTGGCGGTCATAGGCGCACCTCCCGGGCGATCTCTTCGGCCGCCTCGCCGTCCAGTCGCCCGACCACCTCGCCGTCCAGCATGGCCGAGGGCGCGCAGGCGCACAGGCCCAGGCAATAGACGGCCTCCAGCGTCACGGAACCATCGGCCGCCGTCTCGCCGAACTTCACGCCGAGCAGGCTTTCCAGCCTTTCCGCGATCGCATCGCCGCCCATGGACTGGCACGCCTCGGCGCGGCAGAGCTTCAGCACGTGCCGCCCCGGCGGGTTCTCGCGATAATCGTGATAGAAGGAGACCACGCCATAGACCTCGGCGCGCGAAAGATTCAGCGCCTCCGCGATCACCGGCACTGCTTCGCGCGGCACATGGCCCAGCTCCCGCAAGATGCCGTTCAGGATCGGCAGAAGCGGGCCTTCCTCCTTTTTCCACCGGTCGATAATGGGCATGACGGCGGAAACGATCTCGGTACCTGCATGCTGCATGCCGCAGCGCCCTCCCTGGAATTGTCCTCATGGAGGAAATACGACATCACCGCTTTGTATCAATATAGCATATCCGTCGGACGATAGAAAACTTCTATCAAGCGCGCGCAAAGCTCTCCGCCGCCAGCCGCGCTTCGTAGAGCAGGGCGGAGACCATGGGCGTATGCGGCTCACGCTCCACCGCCACCACGCCCACCAGGTGGCTCGCATCCGGCTCGACGATGGGGATGGCCCGGATGGGTTCGGCAAAACCCAGCACTTCCGCCAGGTTGAGCGGCATGATGGAGGCCCATTTGCCCGTGCGGATGTGGGAGAAGAGCAGGATCATGGAGTTCGATTCCAGCGTGGGGTGCACGGTCGCCCCCGCCTCCGCCAGATGCTTATTGATGATGCGCCGGTTCTGCATGTCCGGCGTGAGCAGGCACAGCGGCAGCTCGGCCACCTCCGCCCAGGTCACTCTTTCGCGATCGGAGAAGCGGTTCCCCGCCGCGGTGATCAGTTGGTAGCGCTCGGAATAGAGCGGCACGGAAACCACCCGCCCCAGCGGCTCATTGTCGAGATAGGTGATGCCGATATCGATCTCGAAATTTTCGAGAAGCGTCAGCACTTCGAGCGAGGTGCGGGAAACGATGGAAAAGGTCACGTCCGGATGCTTCTCGCGAAACGGCGTAGTGAGCGCCGGCATCATGGCAAGCGCGGTGGGGATGACTGCGATCCGTACATGGCCGGAAAGGCCGCGCCTGGCCGTGCGCATCTCCTCGCGCATGGTGCGCGTGTCGCCCACGATGCGGCGCGCCCATTCGAGCACGCGTTGGCCCTCGGGTGTCAGGCCCTGGAAGCGCGACCCGCGCTGCACGAGCATGACGCCGAGCTGATCCTCGAGCTGTTTTACGGCGGCGGAAAGCGTGGGCTGCGTGACGCCGAGCTCCGCCGCGGCCCGGCCGAAATGCCGCTCCTTGGCGAGCGCGATGAAGAATTCCAGCTTGTCGATCATGGCTCAACCTTTGCCATGTTTTATACCAGCCCGCATCATTGCACACTGGACGGCACCGTGCTTTTCCCGTGTCCGTTTGAAGCTTTTGGCCGCTGGGCGCTTGGTATTTCCGTCGGATGTGACTATCTGGCAGGCGAATGCAAAGAGAGTGAGCTGCCATGAGCGCCGTCAGCCGCCAAGCCGTCATCGACAAGCTCAGCACCATCAAGGGGCCTGATCTCGAGAGCGATATCATCTCGCTCGGCCTCGTTTCGGAGATCTTCATCGCCGACGGGAAGGTGTTCTTCTCCATCACGGTGCCGGCCGAGCGCGCGCAGGAGCTTGAGCCGCTGCGCGAGGCGGCCGAGCGCGCCGTGAAAACCGTTCCCGGCGTGACCGGCGCCGTTGTTGCGTTGACGGCGGAACGGCAGGGCGGCATGGGTGCCGCGCCGCCGAAACCCGCCCCGCGACCGCAGGCGGCGCACTCTCGCGGCCCCCAGGGGCAGCCGCCGGCGAAGCCGGGCGTGCCCGGCGTGGAAGCCATCATCGCCGTCGCCAGCGGCAAGGGCGGCGTCGGCAAGTCCACCACTGCGGTAAACCTTGCGCTCGGCCTGCAGGCGCTGGGGCTCAAGGTCGGGATCCTGGATGCGGACATCTACGGCCCCTCCATGCCCAGGCTGCTCGGCCTCACGGGCAAGCCGCAAATGGTGGACAGCAAGACGCTCAAGCCCATGGACGCGTATGGCATCCAGGTCATGTCCATCGGTTTCCTGGTGGAGGAAGAGACGCCCATGATCTGGCGCGGGCCCATGGTCATGTCCGCCCTGCGCCAGCTCCTGCGCGACGTTGCCTGGGGACCGCTCGACGTGATGGTGGTCGACATGCCGCCCGGCACGGGCGACGCGCAGCTCACCATGGCGCAGCAGGTGCCGCTCGCCGGCGCCGTTATCGTCTCCACCCCGCAGGATCTCGCTTTGATCGATGCGCGCAAGGGCCTCAACATGTTCCGGCGCGTGGAGGTGCCGGTGCTCGGCATCGTCGAGAACATGAGCTATTTCATCGCGCCCGATACCGGCAGCCGATACGACATCTTCGGCCATGGCGGCGCGAGGGCGGAGGCAGAGCGCCTCGGCGTACCCTTCCTGGGCGAGGTCCCGCTCACGATGGATGTACGGGAGATGTCGGACGCCGGCACACCGGTCGTCGTCTCGAACCCCGAAGGCGCACAGGCCAGGACCTACAGCGCCATAGCGGAAAAGGTTCTGGAGCGGCTGAGGGCTGAAAAAGCAGTGGCGGACACGGCCCCGGCGATCATCTTCGAATAGGACCAGAAACACCTTCCATCGCCAGCTCGGCAATCACCGGCAGGTGGTCAGAGGCCGCGCGGGCGGCAGGATCTGTCCAGTGCCGCGCCAGCATGTCGCTCGGCCGGCAATAGATCCGGTCGAGCGCGAAGACCGGCCAGAAGCCTGGGAAGGTCTTGAAGTGGGTGTGGCCGGGAAAGAGGTTGTTGAGGATCTTTTGCACGGAACCCCGCCAGACCCAGTCATTGAGATCGCCCAGCAGCACCGTGGGCGCCGACCCCGTTCGCAAGAGGGCAGCCAGGAGCTGGGCCTGGTGACGCCGTTCGGCGAAGCTCAGGCCCAGATGCGCGGCGACCACGTGCAGCGGGCCGAAGGGCGTCTCGGCCACCGCCTCGATCGCAGCGCGCGGCTCGCGGCGCCGATAGGAGATGTCGTGGCATACGGTGCCGTTCAGCGGCCACCGGCTTATGAGCGCATGGCCGTAATTGCCGTCGGGCGCGGTGACGAGGCGGCTTTCCGTCGCGTGATTGCCGAGCGTATCGGCAAGGAAGGCGAAGGCTTCCGCAGCTCCATCCACGTCGCGTCGGGATCCCACTTCCTGCAGGGCGACGAGATCGGGCTCGTGCCGGCGGACGAAGTCCACGATTCGCTGCAGATCGCGCCGGCCATCGGATCCCACGCCGCCGTGGATGTTCCATGTCATCACACGTATGGCCGCCGGCCACCGAGAGCCGGAGCGGGCCGAGCCGGCAGGCGGTTCGAGGTGATCAGACGGTCCTTTCTCGCTGGTTTGTCCGTGCTCCATGGCGGCTCAACGCTCAAGCTGCCGGATCGTTGATGGCGCGCGCGACTTTTTCTCCCGGCGGATCGGAAACGCCCTCACGAGCGTTGTGGGATGACGATTTAGGGAGAGTCCTTCGTTGAAGCCGCCTCCGGCCCACAGACCAGTCCGGCGCTATCTCGGCTACGCGATCACCGTGGCGGCGGTCCTTCTGGCCAGCTATCTCCTTTACCGCACGCTTTCCCAATACGAATGGGAGGAACTGGTGAGCGCCGTGACGGCGGTCTCCGTTCGCCGGCTTCTCTTCGCGCTGGGATTTACCGCCGCGAGCTATCTCTGTCTGACCGGCTTCGACTGGCTGGCGCTGCGCTATGCCAAGCACCCGCTCTCCTATCCGCGCGCGGCGCTGGCCTCCTTCACCAGCCTCTCGCTCGGACACAGCATCGGATTTGCGGCGCTGAGCAGCGGTGCCGTCCGATACCGTTTCTATTCGCGCTGGGGACTGAGCGGAGAGGAAGTCGCCAAGGTGATCGTCTTCTGCGGTTTCACGGTGGGACTCGGGCTTTCGGTCCTCGGTGGCATAGGGCTGATCGCCAATCCGGGCCTTGCCGAAAAGGTCATCGGCGTTACGCCGGGCACCGTATACCTGATCGGCGCCGCCTGCCTGGCCTGGCCCGCCGTCTACCTGCTGCTTACGGCGTTTTTCGGCGGACGCGCGCTCCATATCCGCGGCAGACGGGTGGAAATGCCGGTCCTCAAACTGGCACTGGGGCAGGTGATCGTCGGCCCGATCAACTTCGCTTTTGTGGCCGCAGCGCTGCATCAGGCCGCGCTGTCGCTGGCGGAGATCCCATATCTCGAGGTCGCCACCGCCTTCGTGAGCGCCAATGTGGCGACCGTCATCACGCATGTTCCCGGGGGACTTGGCGTGATCGAGAGCGTCGTGCTCTATCTCTTACCCCAGGCCCATCTCATCGGCGCCGTGCTCGTCTTTCGGTTCGTCTATTTCCTCCTGCCGCTTTTCATGGGCAGCATCCTGCTCGTCCTTTCCGAAGCGTTCCTGTCCCGATCCCGGGCATCCGAGACAGCCTCCTGACCGAAGCTGCTGCGCCAGAACGCGCGCAGCCACTCCATGACGCGAAAGGGTCGCTCCGGGTCGAGCAGGCGCGTGCCGGGAAAGGAGTGTCGTGGCCCGGGATCGATGGTCAACGGGCAGAGGCAGCGGCCGCTTCGGCTGTTCAGTTTCTCGATCGTGCGGATCAGCGATCCTTCCCGCTGCATCGTTTCCCGCACCTGCGCCAGCTCCACGCCGAGATGCTCGGCAATGAGCCGGTCGCGGCACAGCGCGATCGCCTCGCCGGTCTGCGCCCGGTCGGCCTCGATCACGACGTCGCATTCGGTATCGAGCCCCATCGAGCGGTTGTTGAGATTTGCCGAACCGATGCGCAGGAACCGGTCGTCCGCGATCATCAGCTTGGCGTGAACGAGCATGGCGCCGTCATCCTCCAGGCCGTCGAGAACAGGGCAATAGACGCGCAGGCGGCCATGGCGGTCCCAGCGTTTCAGGCTGCGCAGCAGGCGCTCGCGATTGGCGCCCATGATGAAACGCTCGATGATGCCATTGGCGTGGCGCGTGCAGACGACCACGATTTCCGGTCCGTCCGGCGGGCTGAGAACTTGACGCAGGATTTTGCGCAGGCGCCTCGCCGTGAAATACTGGGCTTCGATATAGATGCTTCGCTCGGCCGCGCACAGCAGATCGTCGGTGAGAGCCGCAATCTCCTCGACCCCTCTTCTGCCGCCAAGACCGGGAACGGTCCGGGCGATCGCCACAGGGACTTCGGTGAAATCCACGGCCAGATTTTCCGGCCACCGCTCCTCCACCTCCATGAACGGCACTTCTTCGCCGACAGCCCTGCGCCAGCGATCACGCGCGACGCGTGCCACGGCTCTCGCCGCAGGCCCGTCGAGCGCCATCTGCAGGTCGTGCACCGGGCTGCAGGGCGATCCATCCGGCCAATGCCGGCGCGGATCATCCCGCACGTGCTGCGGGGTGTCCCACCGGCCGATGGTGAGGTCCATGCCGCCGACGAAGGCGAGGGAATCATCGATGATCACGATCTTCTGGTGATGGGCCGCCTGTATCGGATGGTGCGTGTCCAGCCGCAGATGGATACGCGGATGCTCTTCCCATTCCGCGCCGAAGACAAGCGGGATGGAAGCGCCCGGCGCGTGCACCGCCGCGAGGCTCCAGACCAGGATGCGGATCTCCAGATCAGGCTGGTTCTCCACCAGATGGCGCAGCATCGCGCCGAGGGTCGGGGCATCCGGCCCGTCCTGCGGACGGAGCTGGATGCGCGCATCGAAATCCCAGCCGACGATGAAGACGGAGCGCGTCGCTCCCCGCAGCGCCTTTTCCAGCGCGCCAAAATAGGACTCCGCATCGACAAGGAAGGAGGCGCGGTGTGCCGTGGCGATTTGCCGGCAGTTGCGCCCCGGCGCCAGGATCGGTCGATGCAGGCCGCCGGCGGGTGCCGCCTGTTGCAAGGCATCTTTTCTCACGCGCATCCCTTCACCAAACTCGCTCATGAGCGGACA
The DNA here is from genome assembly GCF_029457495.1 of Chelativorans sp. AA-79. Classification (NCBI taxonomy): domain Bacteria; kingdom Pseudomonadati; phylum Pseudomonadota; class Alphaproteobacteria; order Hyphomicrobiales; family Phyllobacteriaceae; genus Chelativorans; species Chelativorans sp. AA-79. Next base: position 91,276 of record NZ_CP120361.1, on the reverse strand, counting down.
ACGCGTGTTGCCGGAATAGGTTCGCTGATGATGCGGCGAGGAGCGCCGGAGCCGTCAGGCCTACTCGGTCGTCGCGTGCGGCGGCAGGTTGTCGTTCTCGCCGACGCCGCGCGGCTGAAGGAAGAGAAAGAGCGCGAGCACGACCACAATTGCGGCCGCAATGGCTATCAGGACATTCCTGCTCATCGGGCTTGATCCTGTCTTGCGGTTTCAGGCGCCGCGATGCTCCTCGCCCGGCATGCGCGGCTGTCCCGAAACGGTCGAAGGACATGGAATGTTCCCGCAGGCGTGCGGACGGCAAGGCCGGCGGGCTACCCGCCGGCGCTGTAGGCGGCGATGGCCGCCATGTTGACGATGTCGGAATCCTTCGCGCTGAGCGAGACGATCTGCACCGGTTTGTTGAGCCCGACCAGCAGCGGGCCGATCACCGTGGAGCCGCCCAGTTCCTGCAGCATCTTGGTCGAGATCGAGGCGGAGTGGAAGGCGGGCATGACCAGCACGTTGGCAGGGCCCGAAAGGCGGCAGAAGGGATATTGCTGCATGAGCTGCGGGTTGAGCGCCACGTCGGCCGCCATCTCGCCGTCATACTCGAAATCGACGCGCCGTTTGTCGAGGATCTTCACCGCCTCCTGCACGCGTTCCGAGCGTTCGCCGGGCGGATGGCCGAAAGTGGAGTAGGCAAGCATCGCGACGCGCGGCTCATAGCCCATGCGGCGGGCGAAATTCGCTGCCTCCTCGGCGATATCGGCGATCTGGTTGGCGTCCGGCATGTCGTGCACGGCAGTGTCGGCCACGATGACGGTCCGTCCCCGCGCGAGCACGATCGAGGCGCCGATGACGCGATGGCCGGGCCGTGCGTCGATCACACGCCGCACGTCGTCGAGCGCGGTGGAATAGTTGCGGGTCACCCCCGTCACCATGCCGTCGGCGTCGCCCAGCGCCACCATGCAGGCGGCGAAATGGTTGCGGTCGTTGTTGATGAGCCGCTGGCAATCGCGGAAGAGGAAGCCCTTCCGCTGCAGGCGCTCGTAGAGGTAATCGGCATAGATGCCGTTGCGCCGCGAGAGTCTGGCATTGATGATCTCGATGCCGGGCCGCGCAAGCTCGACGCCGGCATTCTTGGCCGTCTCCCGGATGCGCTCCTCGCGTCCCAGCAGGATGGCGGTGCCGAGCTTCTGGTTCGCGTAGGAGACCGCGGCGCGCATGACCTGCTCCTCCTCGCCTTCGGCGAAGACGATGCGCTTCGGCTGGCGGCGGACGCGGTCGGAAATGCGCTGCAGCGTGGAGGCGATCGGGTCGCGGCGGGCGGAAAGCTCGTTCTCGTATCTCTCCAGGTCGAGGATGGGGCGCCTGGCCACGCCCGAATCCATCGCCGCCTTGGCGACGGCCGCGGGCACGGCCGTGATCAGACGCGGGTCGAAGGGCACGGGGATGATGTAGTTCGGCCCGTATTTCGGCCGATTGCCCTGATAGGCGGCCGCCACGTCGTCGGGCACGTCCTGCCGGGCGAGCGAGGCCAGCGCCTCCGCCGCCGCCACTTTCATGGCGTCGTTGATCGTCGTCGCCCGCACGTCGAGCGCGCCGCGGAAAATGTAGGGGAAGCCCAGCACGTTGTTGACCTGGTTGGGATAGTCCGAGCGGCCGGTCGCCATGATGGCGTCTGTACGGATCTCGGCAACTTCCTCCGGCGTGATCTCCGGGTCCGGATTGGCCATCGCGAAGATGATCGGGTTCTTGGCCATGGACTGCACCATGGCGGGCGTGAGCGCGCCTTTGACCGAAAGACCGAAGAAGACGTCGGCCCCGTCCACGGCTTCGGACAGCGTACGCTTGTCGGTCTCCACCGCATGCGCCGATTTCCACTGATTCATGCCTTCGGTGCGCCCCTTGTAGACCACGCCTTTGGTGTCGCAGAGGAGGATGTTCTCGGGCGCAAAGCCGATGGCCTTGGCAAGCTCGATGCAGGCGATGCCGGCGGCACCCGCGCCGTTGCAGACAAGCCGTGTCGTCTTCATGTCGCGGCCGGTGAGATCCAGCGCGTTGATGAGGCCGGCAATCGCGATGATGGCCGTGCCGTGCTGGTCGTCATGGAAGACGGGAATGTCCATGAGCTCGCGCAGGCGCGTTTCGATCATGAAGCATTCCGGCGCCTTGATGTCCTCCAGATTAATGCCGCCGAAGGAGGGCCCGAGCAGACGCACGCAATTGACGAACTCGTCGGCGTCTTCGGTGTCGACCTCCAGGTCGATGGAATCGACATCGGCGAAGCGCTTGAAGAGCACCGCCTTGCCTTCCATCACGGGCTTGGAGGCTAATGCGCCGAGATTGCCGAGGCCGAGGATCGCGGTGCCGTTGGAGATCACCGCCACCAGATTGCCGCGGGTCGTATAGTCGAAGGCGCGGCCGGGATCCTCCGCGATCGCCTTCACGGGCACGGCTACGCCGGGTGAATAGGCAAGCGACAGGTCGCGCTGGGTCGCCATCGGCTTTGTCGGGTTGATCTCCAGCTTTCCAGGCCGGCCCATGGCATGGAACTCGAGCGCTTCCTGCGCGCTTACAGAAGGCCCAACCCTGTCGTTCTTATCGGCTTCCGCCATCTCTTCCCCTCCTCCCGCTCGGCTTCCTGTGGAGTTTTGCCGAACACGGGTGCATAAGGCTACATTTGCGGTAGGTAAATGGGTGAGCCTGAGTTTTTCCGAGAGGCGGATCCTTGAATCAAGAGATGCCGATGCGTGGGATCGAAGCCACGGCAGCGCCCATGGCGGCAGCCGAGGGCGCCACGCCCATGATGCAGCAATATATCGAGATCAAGGCAGCGAACGCGGATTGCCTCCTCTTCTACCGCATGGGCGACTTCTACGAGCTCTTCTTCGACGACGCGGAAGCGGCGAGCCGGGCGCTCGGAATCACGCTCACCAAGCGCGGCAAGCACCGAGGCGAAGATATCCCCATGTGCGGCGTGCCGGTGCATGCGGCCGACGACTATCTGCAGAAGCTCATAGCACTCGGGTTCCGCGTGGCCGTCTGCGAGCAGATGGAAGATCCGGCGGAGGCCAGGAAGCGCGGCTACAAGGCCGTGGTGCGTCGCGACGTGATCCGGCTTGTGACGCCGGGAACCATCACGGAAGAGAAGCTGCTGGATCCCTCCGAGGCCAATTACCTGATGGCGCTCGGACGCGTGAAGGGCAACGAGACGCAGCAGCTCGCGCTCGCCTGGATCGACATCTCCACCGGCGTTTTCCGGGTGGCTTCCACTGCGCCCGACCGGCTGCTCGCCGATATCTCCCGCATCGACCCGCGCGAATTGATCGTGGCCGAGCCCGCCTATCACGATGCGGAGCTTCGGCCCGTGTTCGACGTCCTTGGCCGGGTCGTGGTGCCGCAGCCGCCGACCTTCTTCGATTCGGCGAGTGCGGCCATGCGGCTGTCGCGTTTCTACGGCGTGGCCACGCTCGACGGCTTCGGCCGGTTCTCCCGCGCGGAGCTTTCGGCCATTTCCGGCGCTGCCGCCTATGTGGAGAAGACGCAGAAAGCCGAGCGCCCGCCGCTCGGCCGGCCGGAGCGGGACGAGGACGGTGCAAGCCTTTTCATCGACCCGTCCACCCGGGCCAATCTGGAACTGGCACGCACGCTCTCGGGCAACCGCGACGGCAGCCTTTTGAAGGCGATCGACCGCACGGTGACGGGAGCAGGCGGACGGTTGCTGGCCGAGCGCCTGATGTCGCCGCTCACCGACCCGAAGGCGATCGGCGAGCGGCTCGATTCCATTTCCTTCTTCCTCGATGAACTCGACCTGCGCGACGGGCTGCGTGAGCACCTGAAGGGCGTACCGGACATGAGCCGCGCGCTTTCGCGACTGGCGCTCAACCGCGGCGGCCCGCGCGACCTTGGCGCGCTTTCGATGGGGTTCTCCGCATCGGCGGCGGTGGCTGAACTCCTCGAGGGAAAAGAGCTGCCGCCGGAGCTGGCCAATGCCGTCTACGTGCTGCGAGCGCTGCCGGCAGAGCTATCCTCCCATTTCGACCGGGCGCTCGCGGAGGAATTGCCGCTTCTGAAGCGCGACGGCGGGTTCGTGCGCGAGGGCTACGATGCGGAGCTGGACGAGATGCGGGCGCTGCGCGACCAGTCGCGCCGCGTGATCGCCGGCATGGAGCGGGACCTGGTCGAGGAGACGGGCATCCGCTCGCTGAAGATCCGGCACAACAACATCCTAGGCTACTATATCGAGGTGACCGCCAACAATGCAGGCGCCCTGACCGGCACGGACGAGGCGCGCGCACGCTTCATCCACCGGCAGACCATGGCGAACGCCATGCGCTTCACCACCACGGAGCTGGCGGACCTCGAAACCAAGATCGCCAATGCCGCCGATCGTGCGCTCACGATCGAGCTTGCGGTTTTCGACCGGCTGGTGGGCGAGGTGGTGGCGGCTTCCGAGCCGCTGCGTGCCGCCGCGCAGGCGCTCGCGGTGCTGGATGTCTCCGCTGCGCTCGCATGCCTGGCCGAAAGCGAAGCCTATTGCCGGCCGGTGGTGGACATGAGCCTGGATTTCAATGTGGAAGGCGGCCGCCATCCCGTGGTGGAGCAGGCGCTGCGCAGACAGCTCGGCGAGCCCTTCGTGGCCAATGACTGTGATCTCTCGCCGACGGAAGGGGAGAAGGCCGGTGCCATCTGGCTGCTCACAGGGCCGAACATGGGCGGCAAGTCCACCTTCCTCCGCCAGAACGCGCTGATCGCCGTGCTCGCGCAGATGGGCTCCTTCGTGCCGGCGCGTTCCGCGCGCATCGGCGTGGTCGACCGTCTGTTCTCCCGCGTCGGCGCTTCCGACGATCTTGCGCGCGGGCGGTCCACCTTTATGGTCGAGATGGTGGAAACGGCCGCGATCCTCAACCAGGCGGGTGAGCGCTCGCTCGTCATCCTCGACGAGATCGGCCGCGGCACGGCCACCTTCGACGGGCTCTCCATCGCCTGGGCCGCTGTCGAATACCTCCACGAGCAGAATCGCTGCCGGGCTCTTTTCGCCACCCATTTCCACGAGATGACGGCGCTGACGGAGAAGCTTGCGCGCCTCCTCAATGTCACGATGCGGGTGAAGGAGTTCGAGGGCGAGGTGATCTTCCTGCACGAGGTTGCACGCGGTGCAGCCGACCGCTCCTACGGCATTCAGGTGGCCCGCCTTGCCGGCCTGCCGCAGGCGGTGGTGGAGCGCGCGCGCGACGTGCTGCACCGGCTGGAAGCGGGCGAAACCGGGACCAAGGCCGCGCGCATCGTCGACGACCTTCCGCTGTTCTCTGCTGCGATCCGTCACGAACCGCCGAAGCCGAAAGCGTCCGACCGGCTGCGGGAGGAACTCACCGCGCTCGACCCGGACGGCATGAGCCCGCGCGAGGCGCTGGAGGTGCTGTACAGGTTGAAGCGGGTCGTGATGGAGGGGTAAAGGGGCGGGCCTTTCCCTGTTGCCGAAAAACGCGCTATACAGCGCCGCCTAATGCGGAAACGGTATGGCCAAGGTTCCACTCAAGCTCGACCAGATCATCGATCCCGCCGGCCTGCGCGCCGAACTCGACGCCGTCGCGGCCGAAGGCGACGCGACATCAGCTGGAGCGCGCAAGAAGGTGATGCAACTCCTGAAGGCGCGGCTCGCCGAAGGCCGGCGGACGGCGGAGACAATGCTTTCCGAAGACGGTGGCGGCACGGCCTGCGCCACGCGGCTTTCACATCTCATGGACGAGATCGTCCGCGCGCTCAACGATTTCGCCTCTACCCACGTCTATCCCGCCGAGAACCGGTCGGCGGCGGAGCGCATGGCGGTTGTCGCGGTCGGCGGCTACGGGCGCGGCACGCTGGCGCCCGGCTCCGACGTCGATCTGCTCTTCCTTCTGCCTTACAAACAGACGCCCTGGGGGGAGCAGGTGGCCGAATACATGCTCTACATGTTCTGGGATCTCGGCCTGAAGGTGGGGCATGCCACGCGCAACGTCGACGAATGCATCCGGCAGGCGCTCTCCGACGTAACGATACGCACGGCGGTGCTGGAAGCACGCTTCGTCTGCGGCGACCAAGGGCTCTACGATGATCTCGTCGCGCGGTTCGACGAGGACATCGTCAAGGACACCGGCGCGGAATACATCCAGGCGAAGCTCGCCGAGCGCGACGCGCGGCATGCCAAGGGCGGCGAGAGCCGCTATGTGGTGGAACCGAACGTAAAGGATGGCAAGGGAGGGCTGCGCGACCTCCACACGCTGTTCTGGATCGGCAAGTATTACTACCGCGTGCGCGAAGCCGACGAACTGGTGGGAAAGGGCGTCTTCACCCGCCAGGAATATCTACAGTTCGCCAAGGCGGAGGATTTCCTCTGGGCCGTGCGCTGCCACATGCACTTCCTGACCGGCAAGGCGGAGGAGCGGCTGCATTTCGACATCCAGCGCGATATCGCCGAAAGGCTGGGCTACAAGAGCCATCCGGGCCTGTCGCCGGTCGAGCGCTTCATGAAGCATTACTTCCTGACGGCCAAGACCGTGGGGGATCTCACCCGGATCTTCTGCGCGGCGCTCGAGGAGGAGCAGGCCAAGCACGTGCCGGGCTTCAACCGCATTTTCCTTACCTTCCAGCGCCGCAAGCGCAAGCTTGCCGGCACCAGCGATTTCGTGATCGACAACCACCGCATCAACCTCGCCAATGAGGGCGTATTCGAGCGCGATCCGGTGAACATGCTCAGGCTCTTCTGGTTCGCCGACCGGCACGGCCTCGAATATCACCCGGACGCGCTGAAGCTGCTCACGCGCTCGCTCAAGCTGATCGACCGCAACCTGCGCCGGAACAAGGAGGCGAACCGCCTGTTCCTTGATCTTCTCACGTCCGACCGCGATCCCGAGCTCAACATGCGCCGGATGAACGAGGCGGGGGTGCTGGGTAAGCTCATCCCCGACTTCAACAAGATCGTGGCGATGATGCAGTTCTCCATGTACCACCATTACACGGTCGACGAGCACCTGATCCGCTGCATCGGCGTGCTGGCGGAGATCGAGCGCGGAGACGGGCAGAACATCCATCCGCTTGCCCATTCGCTGATGCCCGGCCTGAAGCCCTGGCGCAAGGTGCTCTACGCGGCCCTCCTGTTCCACGACATCGCCAAGGGCAGGCCCGAGGACCACTCCGATGCCGGCGCACGCATTGCCCGGCGGCTCTGCCCGCATATGGGCTTCGACGCCGCGGAAACGGAAATGGTCGCCTGGCTCGTCCAGGAACATCTAACGATGTCGATGACGGCACAGATGCGCGACCTGAACGATCGCAAGACGATCCAGGATTTTGCCCACATCGTCCAGTCGGTGGACAGGCTGAAGCTGCTCCTGGTGCTCACCGTCTGTGATATCCGCGGAGTGGGACCGGGCGTGTGGAACGGCTGGAAGGGGCAGTTGCTGCGGACGCTCTATTACGAGACCGAGCTCCTGCTTACTGGCGGCTTCTCCGAAGGCTCGCGCGCAATGCGCGCGGAAGGTGCGCGCGTGCTCCTGGCGGAAGAACTCCAGAAAGCCGGCTGGGAGGAAGCCGAGGCGCGCCGCTATGTCGGGCTTCACTACGAGAATTACCTGCTTGCGGTCGACGAAGGCGATCAGGTGCGCCATGCGGGCTTCATCCGTGCGGCCGACCGGCAAGGCCGGGCCCTCTCCACCATGGTCAAGCCGCATGCTTTCGAAGCCGTCACGGAAATCACGGTCCTGGCGCCGGACCATCCGCGCCTGCTCTCCGTCATTGCCGGTGCGTGCGCGGCGGCCGGCGCCAACATCGTCGACGCGCAGATCTTCACCACCACCGATGGGCGCGCGCTCGACACGATCCTGATCGGCCGCGAATTCGAACTGGACGAGGACGAGCTGCGCCGCGCGCAGCGCGTGGGCCGCCTTATCGAGGACGTGCTGTCGGGCAAAGCCTATCTGCCGGAGGTGCTGGAGAAGCGCACCAAGCCCCGCCGCGGCACCAGGGCCTTCCGCGTCGAGCCGCGCGCGGAGCTCCGCAACACGCTGTCCAACCGCTTCTCCGTGATCGAGGTCGAGTGCCTTGACCGGCCCGGCCTTTTGTCGGAGGTGACCAGCGCCATCTCCGACCTTTCGCTCGACATCGCCTCCGCGCACATCACCACTTTCGGCGAGAAGGTGATCGATACCTTCTATGTGACTGACCTCACCGGTTCCAAGGTCGATAGTCCCGACCGTCTGGAGACGATCCGTCGTGAACTCATCGAAACGATCGAGAACGGCCCGCCGAGGCGCAACCACCGAAGCAAGGCGAAGACGGTAGCGGCGTGAGGAACTGCATCGCTACGCTTTCCCGCACCCTCCGAGCCCGGAGGCTCTGCCCATGAGCCTCATCGGCAAATTCGCGAGCGTCGGCAGCGCCACGATGGCAAGCCGCGTCCTGGGCTTCGTGCGCGAGGCGCTGATCGCAGCAGCCCTCGGCGCGGGTCCTGTCACCGACGCATTCTATGCTGCCTTCCGCTTCCCGAACCTCTTCCGCCGGCTCTTCGCCGAAGGCGCGTTCAACACCGCCTTCATCCCCCTCTTCGCCAAGGAGATGGAAGGCGGCGGGGTCGAGGCCGCACGCCGCTTCGGCGAAGACGTGCTGGCGGTCCTGCTTGCAGCGCTGATCGGCCTCTCCGCGCTCGCCATGATCTTCATGCCGTTCCTGGTGGGCACGGTGGTGGCGCCGGGCTTCGCCGACACGCCGGAAAAGTTCGACCTCACGGTCGTCATGACGCGCATCATGTTCCCCTATCTCACCTGCATGTCGCTGGTGGCGATGCTGTCGGGCATCATGAACTCGATGCGAAGGTTCTTCCTCGCGGCCCTCGTTCCGGTGCTGCTCAACGTGATCCTCATCATCGTGCTCCTGGTCGGGTTGTTCGGCGCCCTTCCCGAATATGCCGCCGGGCTGTGGCTTGCATGGGGCGTCTTCGCCTCCGGCATCGCGCAGCTCCTGATTCTGGTCCTCGCGGTTCATCGCGAGGGTTTTTCGATGCGTTTCCGTCGACCGCGGCTCACGCCCGCCGTCAAGCGCCTGCTCGTGCTGATGGGGCCTGCGCTGCTCACCGGCGGGATCATGCAGATCAACCTGCTCGTCGGGCAGGTCATCGCCTCGGCCCAGGACAAGGCGATCTCGCTCCTGAATTTCGCCGACCGCATCAACCAGCTTCCCCTGGGCGTCATCGGCGTGGCGGTGGGTGTGGTGCTGCTGCCGGAGCTTTCGCGCGCGCTCAAGGCCGGCAATCTCGACGACGCGCAGCACCTGCAGAACCGCTCACTGGAATTCGCCCTGGGGCTGACGCTCCCTGCGGCGATCGGCCTGATGGTGATGCCGGCGGCGATCGTGGGCCTGCTCTATGAGCGCGGCGAATTCACCGCGCTCGACACCGAGATGACGGCCGCCGCCCTTGCCGCCTTCGCCTCGGGCCTGCCCGCCTACGTACTGATCAAGGTGTTCCAGCCGGGCTTCTTCGCCCGTGAGGACATGAAGACGCCGATGTGGTTCTCGCTTGCCTCGGTGATCGCCAATATCGGCCTCAGCCTCGCGCTCTTTCCCGTCTACGGCCATGTCGCGATCGCGCTCGCCACCTCGCTGTCCTCCTGGCTCAACGTCATCCTGCTCGCGGGCACTCTTTGGCACAGGAACGCTTTCCGGCCCTCCCCGGTCACATGGCGCCGCGTGGCGATGATCGCATTCGCCAGTGCGGTCATGGGTGCGGTGGCATACGGGCTCAATTTGGCGTTTGCCGAACCGATGCGGGATGCCGCGGTCGCCCTTCGCGCAGCAGGCGTCCTCCTCGTCATCGCCGCGGCGGCGGCCGTCTATCTGCTCCTTGCGTTGGCAACCGGCGCCGTCGACCGGACGGAGCTTGCCGCTGCCCTCAAGCGCAGGCGCCGGCGTGGGGCGGCCGGCTCGGGACAGGGCTGAGCCCCCGGGGGACTTGATTGCCCCCTTCCGGTCGTCCATAAGCGCCACGGTTTAGGGTGCCCGCGGGGCGCTTCGGCTTTTCAGGGACGTTTCCCATGAGTGAATTCAAGCAGCTCGTCTTTTCCGGAGTGCAGCCCACCGGCAATCTCCATCTTGGAAACTATCTGGGCGCGCTGCAGAAATTCGTTGCGCTGCAGGACAGCTACGAGTGCATCTATTGTGTGGTCGACATGCATTCGCTGACGGCCACCCTGGTCCATGACGACCTCATGGACCAGACGCGCGGCATCGCGGCTGCCTATCTGGCCAGCGGGCTCGACCCCAGGAAGAACATCATCTTCAATCAGAGCCGCGTGCCGCAGCATGCGGAGCTCGCCTGGATATTCAACTGCGTCGCCCGCATCGGCTGGATGAACCGGATGACGCAGTTCAAGGACAAGGCCGGCAAGGACCGGGAAAACGCCTCGCTCGGCCTACTGGCCTATCCGAGCCTGATGGCGGCCGACATCCTGCTCTACCGCGCCACCCATGTGCCCGTCGGGGAGGACCAGAAGCAGCATCTCGAACTGACGCGCGACATCGCGCAGAAGTTCAACAACGACTTCTCGGAGCGGATCGCTGGTCTCGGCTATGGCGTCGAGATGACGGTCGGCGAAGAGCGGGTGAACGGCTTCTTCCCCCTCACCGAGCCTCTGATCGAGGGCCCTGCGCCGCGCGTCATGAGCCTGCGCGACGGGTCGAAGAAGATGTCGAAGTCCGATCCGTCCGATCTCTCGCGCATCAATCTTCTCGATGATGCCGACACGATCGCACGCAAGATCAAGAAGGCAAAAACCGATCCCGAGCCGTTGCCGAGCGACCTGGAGGGACTGGCCGCACGGCCTGAGGCGGAGAACCTGGTCGGCATCTATGCCGCGCTCGCCGGTGTGACGCGGGAGAAGGTGATCTCCGAATTCGGCGGGCGGCAATTCTCCGACTTCAAGCCTGCGCTCGCCGATCTCGCTGTCGAAAAGCTTGCGCCGATCAGCCAGAAGATGAAGCGCATCAAGGCGGATCCCGGCTATATCGACGGTATCCTGCGGGAAGGCGGCGAACGCGCCTCCGCCAAAGCCGAGGCGACCATGAAACAAGTGCACGAGATCGTCGGGCTCCTGGTGAACTGACAGGGAAGGGCTCCACGCGGGAGCTTGCCGCCCGGCGCGCTGAGTGGCAGATTGCGCCGCAACGGCTGCCCACCCGTGCAGGAAAGGACATGCATGGTATCCAAACGTCTGAGCCGTGAAGCCGGCCACAAGCGCAAGTTCCTGGCGATCGTCGACGAAACGCCGGAATGCGACCGCGCAGTCGCCTACGCTTCCCGCCGCGCGAAATCCACCAACGGTTTGGTGGTGCTGCTCTTCGTCGTGGAGCCTGGCGATTTCCAGCATTGGCTGGGCGTCGAGCAGATCATGCGCGAGGAGGCCACGAGCAGCGCGCAGGCGGCGCTGAACGCCTATGCGTCCAAGATCCGCGAGTCGGTGGGTATCGAGCCCGAGCTCGTCGTGCGCGAGGGAAAGACCGTGGAGGAGATCCACAAGCTCATCGAGGAGGACCAGGATATCGCGATCCTCGTGCTGGGCGCCGGCGGAGCCAAGGAGGGGCCGGGACCACTGGTCTCCTCTATTGCCGGAAAGGGGGCCGCGTTCCCCATTCCGGTGACCGTGGTGCCCCACAGCCTCTCGGACGAGGAGATCGAAAGCCTGGCGTAGCGGCACCCGGCACCCCATATGCCGCTTGAATGGCTGCGCAGATCGGCCTATTTTAGAATTATTCCAAAGAACGGCAGCATGGAGACCCCGCCGATGTTTATCCAGACGGAAGCGACCCCCAACCCCGCGACGCTGAAGTTCCTGCCGGGCAGGGTGGTCCTGGAGGAGGGCACGGCGGACTTCCGCGACCCGGAGGGCGCGCGCACCGCTTCACCGCTCGCCGGCCGGCTTTTCGACGTGCCCGGCGTTACCGGTGTTTTCTTCGGTTTCGACTTCATCACCGTGACGAAGGAAGGCGCCGACTGGCAGCATCTGAAGCCGGCGATCCTCGGCACGATCATGGAACATTTCATGTCGGGCCAGCCGGTGATGGCGGCGAACGATACCGGCGACCGGGCAGCGGAGGGCGGCGAATTCTTCGACGAGGCTGACGGGGAGATCGTCGCCACGATCAAGGAGCTCCTTGAAACCCGCGTCCGCCCGGCGGTCGCCCAGGACGGCGGCGACATCACCTTCCGCGGTTACGAGAACGGCACCGTGTTCCTGCATATGAAGGGTGCCTGCGCCGGCTGCCCGTCCTCCACGGCCACGCTGAAGCATGGCATCCAGAACCTGCTTCACCACTTCGTGCCGGAGGTCCAGCACGTCGAGCAGGTGACCTGACCCGAAAATTTCGTCGCGTAAAAGAAAAAACGGGCCGTTCGGCCCGGTTTTCCTTTGTGCTTCGGTCCGCTTGTGTTGCCGAGACGGTCCTACTTCACAATCACCTTGGCGCCGACCTCGGCGCGATTGTAGAGATCGATGATATCCTGGTTCAACAGGCGGATGCAGCCGGACGACATAGCCTTTCCGATGGACCACCATTCCGGCGTGCCGTGCAGGCGGTAGCCGGTGTCGCCGCCCTTGTTGAAAAGGTAGAGCGCACGGGCGCCGAGTGGGTTGGAAAGCCCCGGCGGCATGCCCCTCGCCCATTTGGCGAGTTCCGGCTGGCGTTTGATCATGGCGGCCGGCGGCGTCCAGGTGGGCCACTCGCGCTTCAAAGCGACGCGCGCCGTTCCCGACCACTCGAACCCTTCGCGGCCGACGCCGATGCCATAGCGCATCGCCTTGCCGTCCTCCAGCACGAGATAGAGGTATTTCTCCTTCGTATCGACAATGATCGTGCCGGGCTTCTCACCCGTCTCGTACTTGATCACCTGTCGATGATACTGACGCGGAACCTTGTAGATCGGGATACGCGGCAACTGATATCCAGCATCGGCAACCATGCCATATTCCGACGTGAAGACGCGCGGCGTGCCATCGATGCTGCAACCCGCCAGTGCCGCCGAAACGCCCACGACGGCGGCAAGAAGAATTCTTGATTTCATATGGAACCCTGACCCCCGACCGCAACGCCAACCGCGCCCGATTTTCGCCTTCATTCTTAAAATCCGCGTTAACGGCCTGCCAAGGCTCTAATTGCACCAGGATGTCATGGAACGCATTTGGCGCCCGGCTATTGCATCCCGGCAACAGTCATCCCCACATACTGCGTGTCTTCACGAGGTGAAACATGAACGTCGGAGAGGTTGCCCGCCTGTCGGGCCTGCCAGCAAAGACCATCCGCTATTACGAGGACATCGGGCTCGTGGCGCCCGCACGTTCGCAAAACGGCTACCGCGCCTATTCAGACGTCGACATGCATCGCCTCGCCTTTCTCAAGCGGGCGCGTAGCCTGGGCTTTTCCATCGAGGAATGCCGACAGCTCCTGCAGCTCTACCAGGACAAGGAGCGCGCAAGCCATGACGTGCAGAAGATCGCCGTCTCCCATGTGAACGCGATCGAGGAGAAGATCCGGAAGTTGCAGTCCATGCGCGCCACGCTGCAGAAGCTGATAACCGCCTGCCATGGCGACCACCGGCCGGATTGCCCGATCCTGGAGGACATCGCCGGCGCAGGATAGGCCTTTATTCCTGCGCCCGTTGCTGGCATTGTCGGAGCATGCCGATCGTTTCTCCGATTCACCTCAACCCGCTCGCGGACGGCCGTCAGTCGGAGCGTGCGCTCGTCATCCGCCGAGGTGTGCAGCGCCTGCTCATGGAGATGGGGGCGGTGGTGCTGCCCGAGCTTTCGCTTGCGACCGGCCGACGCGCCGATCTCGTGGCGCTGACGGGGAAGGGCGATGTCTGGATCATCGAGATCAAGTCTTCGGTGGAGGACTTTCGGGTCGACCGCAAATGGCCCGACTACCGGCTGCATTCCGACCGCTTCTTCTTTGCCTCTCATCCGGAGGTGCCGACCGAGATCTTTCCGGAGGAATGCGGCTTCATACTCTCGGACGGCTATGGCGCGGAAATCCTTCGCGAGGCGCCGGAGCACCGACTGCCGCCGGCCACGCGCAAGGCGCTGATGCTGCGCTTCGCCCGCGCCGGCGCGGCGCGGCTGACGGCAGCCGAACTCGCCGGCGTTCCCGTGCCGCTGCTTAACGGGGATGACTACTGAAACAAGCTCATCAGCGCGGCGCGCGCTTGGCGAGAATGCGCTGCAGCGTGCGGCGATGCATGTTGAGACGGCGCGCCGTCTCCGACACATTGCGGTCACACATCTCGTAGACGCGCTGGATGTGCTCCCAGCGCACGCGGTCCGCAGACATCGGATTTTCCGGCGGCTCCGCCTTGGTGTCCGCCCGCCGCATGAGGGCGGCATAGATATCATCCGCATCCGCGGGCTTGGAAAGGTAGTCGACCGCGCCGAGCTTCACGGCCGTCACCGCGGTGGCGATATTGCCATAACCGGTGAGAATGATGGCGCGGGCGTCCTCGCGCTTCTCGCGGATGGCGGAGACCACGTCGAGGCCGTTGCCGTCACCGAGCCGCATGTCGATCACCGCATAAGCGGGCGGGGCGGCGCGCACCTTGGCGATCGCTTCCTCGACGCTTTCGGCCGTATCCACCACGAAGCCCCTTCCCTCCATGGCACGCGCCAGGCGTGCGAGGAAAGGCCGGTCATCCTCCACAATGAGAAGGGTACGGTCGTCGCCGAGAATAAGATCGGCCTGTTCGGCTGTCGTGTCGTTCATCATTGACCCACTGATACGAACCAGATTTAGGTAAAGAAGTTAAGTTTTTCCAGTCTTCGCTGACTGCCCTCGACTTGGGTCAGCGTCTCGCCTCCCGCCAGAAACCTTTCGCGCGGCCACCATATATCTACCGTGGCGCCCTTCCCTTCTCCACCGGCATTGGCGAAATCCACCGAGGCGCCCGAGCGCTCGAGCAGCGTCTTGGCGATGAAAAGCCCCAGCCCCAGCCCGCCGCCGCTCGAACCGCCGGCCTGCCGGCGCGACATGTAGGGCTCGCCGATCCGGTCGATGATCTCGGCGGGAAATCCCGGTCCGTCGTCGGTGATGGAGATGCGCACGGCCTCCGCGTTCCACCACCATTTTATGGTGACCGCGCTGCGGGCGAAATCGACTGCGTTCTCCAGCAGATTGCCGAGACCGTAGAGGACACCGGGATTGCGCCGGCCGACGGGCTCGGGCCCCTCGGTCGCGCCGGCCTCGAGCTTGATCTCGATGCCGAAATGGCGGTGCGGCGCAGCCGTTTCCTCGATTAGCGAGGTGAGCGGCAACCGCGCCATGTGCTCCTCGGTCTCGGAAGAGAGGCTCGTGAGGCGCTTCAGGATCTCGCGGCAGCGCTCGCTCTGCGACCGCAGGAGCGTGACGTCCTCGTGAAGACGCGGATCGTTCCCCAGGGCCTTCTCCATCTCCCGCGCCACCAGCGCGATGGTGGCGAGCGGCGTGCCGAGTTCGTGAGCGGCCGCCGCCGCCAGGCCGTCGAGTGCCGATATGTGCTGTTCGCGCTGCAGCACCAGTTCCGTGGCGGCAAGCGCGTTGGCGAGCAGCCGCGCCTCTTCCGCGACTCGATATGCGTAGATGCCGGTAAAGGCGATCGAGGAGACGACCGCGATCAGCATGCCCGCCACATAGATCAGCGGCATGGAGAGTTCCGTGCCAGGGTACCAGGGTAGGGGCAGGTGGAAGATGGCGAGGAGGCTTGCCACCACCACGACGTAGAGCCCGAGCAGCCCCGTCCAGACGAGCGGCAGCGAGGTGGCGGAAATGACGACCGGCACCGTCATCAAAAGCGAGAAGGGGTTGGTAAGGCCGCCCGTGAGAAAGAGCAGGCCTGCGAGTTGCGAGGCATCGAAACTGAGGATCGCGAGTGCGGCCGTCGGCGGCACGAGATGCGCGGTCGGATAACGAAAGGTGAGGTAGAGATTGAGCCAGGCGGATGCCGCGATCAGGGCGAAGCAGGGCCCGACGGGCAACGGGAAGCCGAGGCCGAGCCAGACCACCAGAACGGCTGCGCTCTGGCCAACGATCGCGAGCCATCTTAGCCGGACAAGCGTCTTGAGCCTCAGGCTACGGCTCGCGCGGGTATTCGGCGTTCTCAACTCTTCCAGCATGGCGCCTTTATGATGCGGCAGGCTCTCTCGACCAAGCATTATTTTCGCCTGGGTTTCGCACGGCTGGTGGGTGCGGCCTCCGCCGGATCCTCAGGCCAGACATGCTTTGGATAGCGTCCGCACATATCGGCCCGCACATCGGCCCACGAGCCGCGCCAGAAGCCCGGCAGATCACGTGTCTTCTGGATCGGCCGGTGCGCCGGCGAAAGAAGCTCCAGCATGAGCGGGATGTCTTTGCCCACGGTCGGATGCTCCTTCAGCCCGAAAAGTTCCTGAACGCGGATCGCCAGCACCGCCTCGTGGTTCTCGTAGCGGATAGGCACCCGGTTCCCTGTCGGCGCGGTGAAGTGGCTGGGCGTTTCCGCTTCCATCTTGCGCTGAAGGTCGTAGGGCACGAGCGCCATCAGCCCCTCGGCAAGCGCGCGGCCGGAGATGGCCGAGAGCGACGGTTCGCCCCTGAGATAAGGCAGGAGCCAGTCTTCCAGCCGATCGACGAGCGCCTCGTCCGAAACGTCCGGCCACGGCTCGCCTTCCACGGCATTCAGGAAGGCAAGCCGCGCGCGCAAGCTTTCCGCCTCCTTGTTCCAGGGCAGAATGGCAAGCCCGTGCGTCCGCACGGCGTCGAGGATTGCGCGGTCGGCCTCCTCGCCTTTCGGCGCGGGCAGTGCGCGCTCGCCGAGAAGGATGGCGCCGAGCCGGCGCGTCTCGCGCTGGCGAACGCTTCCCCTCTCGCGGTCGAAAACGGTCTCCATCTCGGTCTCGATCCGGTGCTCAAGACCTTCGACCACTTCCGCTTCGCTGATCGCAGCGGCCGCGGCGATGCGTGCGTTGCCTGCCCGGCCCTGAAGATCGGCCACGACGAGAAAGGGCTCGCGCGCAAGCCGTTCGCCGGGGTCCATCTGCCCGCCGCGCCCGTTGGCGAGCACGAACCGGCCATACTCGCCGCGCGCCTTGGCGACGCGGTCGGGCCAGGCGTGGAGGAGCAGCGGGCCGGCGGCGCCGGCGGTTTCGCTTGCGCGTGCGCCCGCGGCCTCCGCCAGGCGGTCGGCCAGCCCTCGCGCGGCCTGTGCGCGCTGGGAACGGTCGGCCGAAAAGCGCGCGAGCCGCTCGTCGAGGTCGACGCTGTTGCCGCCGAGCCCGCGCTCGGAAATGAGCATCGCAAGGCGCGCCGCCGCCCTCGCCTCTTCCTTGGCTGCAGCGACCGTCACCATATGCGCGAGCCTGACGGGCAGCGCCAGCCGCCGCATGGCGGCGCCTTCAGCCGTGAGCCTGCCGGCTCCGTCCAGCGCGCCGAGCGTCTTCAGGAGTACCCGTGCTTCGTTCAGCGCCGGCTCGGGCGGCCGGTCGAGGAAGGCGAGCGTCCTCGGATCGGTGACGCCGAAGGCAGCGCAGTCGAGCAGGAGCCCGGAAAGATCCGCCTCCAGGATTTCCGGCGGCGTGAAGGCGGGCAGCGCCGCGGTCTGCTCCTTCCGCCAGAGCCTGAGCGCGATCCCCGGCGCCGTCCTTCCCGCGCGGCCGGCGCGCTGGTCGGCCGAGGCGCGGGAGACGCGCACCGTCTCGAGCCGCGTCAAGCCCGTATCCGGCTCGTATCTGGGAAGCCGCGAACGCCCACTGTCGACCACCGCCGTCACGCCATCGATGGTGACGGAGGTCTCGGCGATTGCTGTGGTCAGGACGACCTTGCGCCGGCCGGGCGGCGAAGGCCGGATGGCTGCATCCTGTGCTGCGCCTTCGAGCCCGCCATGGAGCGGCACCACATCCACATTCTCCGGCAGGCGGCCTGCAAGAAGCTCCTGCGTCCGCGCGATCTCGCGCTGGCCGGGCAGGAAGGCGAGCACGCTGCCGCTCTCCTCCGCCACGGTCCGGCGAACAGCGCCGGCCACCGCCTCCTCGATCGCGCTATCCTGCGCACGTTCGGCGTAGCGGATCTCGACGGGGAAGCTGCGGCCTTCGCTCTCCAGCACCGGCGCCCCATCGAGCAGGCTTGCCACCCGCGCGCCGTCGAGCGTGGCGGACATGACGAGGAGGCGCAGGTCCGGCCTGAGCGCCCCCTTTACATCGAGCGCGAGCGCCAAAGCGAAGTCGCCGTCGAGCGAGCGTTCATGGAACTCGTCGAAAATCACCGCCGAGACACCTTCGAGGCCGGGATCATCGATGATCATGCGGGCGAGCACGCCTTCGGTCACCACCAGGATGCGCGTGCGCGCGGAGATCTTCCGCTCCATCCGCATGACGTAGCCCACGGTGCCCCCGGGCTCTTCGCCCAGAAGGGTGGCCATCCGCCGGGCGGCGGCGCGGGCGGCAAGACGCCTCGGCTCCAGAAGCACGATGCGGCCGGAACCGCTCCAGGGTGCGTCCAGCAGCGCAAGCGGCACGAGCGTCGTCTTGCCGGCGCCTGGCGGGGCGACGAGCACGGCTTTGCCCTGCCCCTCCAGCGCTTCCTTCAGCGCGGGCAGAACCGCGGCGACCGGCAGTTCGGGAAGGGGCTTCATTGGCCTGTCCGCACGATCTCGCCGCCGGCAGCTTCCGCATCCGCCTCGTCATGGGTGACGAGCAGCACGGGCAGGCCGCGCTCGCGTGCCTTATCGAAGACGAGTATGCGCATCTGCTGGCGCAGCTCCGTGTCGAGCTTGGAGAAAGGCTCGTCGAGAAGCAGCATGCGCGGGTCGGAAAGCAGCACACGGGCGAGCGCCACGCGTGCCTTCTGTCCGCCGGACAGTGTTGCGGGATCACGGTCGTCCATGCCGGCGAGGCCTACGCCTTCGAGCGC
This sequence comes from Chelativorans sp. AA-79, assembly GCF_029457495.1. NCBI lineage: Bacteria > Pseudomonadati > Pseudomonadota > Alphaproteobacteria > Hyphomicrobiales > Phyllobacteriaceae > Chelativorans > Chelativorans sp. AA-79. The sequence goes on along the minus strand of NZ_CP120361.1, from coordinate 72,361 downwards.
GGCATTGGCCCGCGCCATGCGCTGACCGCGCCCCTTGATGCGTTCGGGCAGGGCGAAGATCAGGTTCCCGGCAACGTCCATATGCGGAAAGAGCAGCGGGTCCTGGAAGAGAATGCCGGCGTGACGCCCCTCGGGCGGCAAGGCCGTGATCTCGACGCCGTCCACCAGCGCCCGCCCGGAGGCTGTGAAAGCTGGATCGAGGAAACCGGCGAGGTAGGCGAGCAGGGATGACTTCCCGGAACCCGAAGGTCCCATGACAGTCAGCACCTCGCCCGGCGGCACATGACGCGTGAGCTCCACGAGCACGCGCCCCTCAAGCGCGATTCTTACGCTGTCGAGAGAAAGTCCCTTTTCTTCCACCGCCCTACACCTGCATGCCGCGGAAGCGCCGGAATACCAGCGCCGGCAGGAAGGTTGCAACGGCAAAGCCCGCCATGGGCAAAAGCATCTGCCAGAAGGCGTAGACGCCGATCACGCGCCCATTGCCGCCCGAAGCGAGCGCGACCGCTTCGGTGGTGACGGTGGTGAGCCTGCCCGCCCCTACCAGCACCGTCGGGAGATAAAGCCCCACCGAAACGGCAAAACCCACTGCTGCCATGGTGAGGATGGCGCGCGTCATCATTGGCAGGCGAATGGAGAAAAAGCGCTGTGTACGGCTTTTTCCGAGGCCCGTCGCAAGCCAGTCATAGCGGCGGTCCAAAGCGTACCAGGGATCCTTCAGCGAGAGATAAGCGTACGGCATCACGAAGACGAGGTGCGCCAGCACCAGCGCCGGCAGCGTGGCCAGCGTGCCCGCATAGATCAGAAGGAGCTGCAGGCCGAAGACAAAGGCAACTTGCGGCACCAGCAATGGCAGATAGATCAGCGTGAGCGCGCCCGGGCCGGGCCTCCGCCCCGCCTCGTCCTCATGTATCAGGTAGAGGATGGCGAGCACGGAAGCGATCAGGGTGGAGAGCAGCCCGGCAAGGACCGTTGTCCGCAGCGGCTCCAGGATGGATGGGAGTGCCCGCATCCAGCTCTTGAGCGTAAAGGAGGACGGCAGCGCATCGGGAAACTGCCAAAGCCCGGCAAAGGACCAGAGCGCCAGGGTGCCCAGCCCAGCGAAAATGATGCCGGCCGAAATCACCATTGCGGCAAGCCCGCCTGCGCGGGCGAGCATATCGCGCCGGCACCTCCATCCTCGCGTGGCTGCGCGATTGCAGAGCGCCGCGCCCAGGCGCTCCAGTCCCAGCCAGAGGGTGAGTGCCAGCGCCGTGACGGCAAGCTGCAGCAGCGCACCGGCGCTGGCGAGATAGCGCATCGAAAGGTCCGGATCGTTCATCCAGGCGACGAGGCGTGCGGCAAGCGGAGCCGGCGTTGTCGGCCCGAGGATCAGCGCCACATCCACCACGGACGTCGCGAAGGCGATCACCGCAAAGACGGGCAGCCGGATCTGCCGGTAGACCGCCGGCCAGAGCCCGAAGAGGAAGCCTGCCACGCGCCCGTAACCGAGCGAGGCGGTGAGAATCCGGGTCTCGCGGAGAGGGACCTGCGGGAGGGCCGCCAGCGTCATGAGCAGGAGGAATGGAATCTCCTTCACGATGAGTCCCGCCATCATGGAAAGTCCCATCGGATCATGCAGGATAAGGAGATCGGGCGGTCTATTCCAGCCGGTGAGCTCCGGCGAGACGAGTCGCGCCAGCATGCCCGAGGGGGCGAGGAGGAAAGCGAGGGCAAAGGCCGCCGCGGCGTGAGGCAAGGACAGAAGCGGCGAGACAAGGTGTTGCACGCGGCCGAAGAGCCGCGTTCCGGCGAAGCCCGCGACAAACAGCATAACGGCGCAGAGAGACAAAAGCGCCGTCGCCAGCCCGGTCATGAGGCTCAGGCCCGCCGACATGAGAATGGCTGGTTGCGAGAAGAGGTCGCGGAAATGCGCGAGCGTGAATTCCATGCCGCCCAGTGCCGGCAGGAAGCCAAACGCAGGCAGCACCGTGCCGGCGAGTCCGAATAGGATCGGACCGGCGAGCAGCAGGATGATGAGCGGCGGCCCGATGCGGGTCAGCATGGCGCTATTGTCGCGGCTTCCTCAATTCTCTGCCGTGTAGCGCCGCTGCCATTCTTCCTCGATGCGCTCCATCCAGCTCGGATGCGGCTCGCCGAGGGCCGGGCCCAGCTCATCAGGCTTCAGCGTGGCGACGCCGAGATCGATCGACTCGAAGGCGGCACGCGAGGCGGAGTCGAGCTTTTTCATGGAAAGCACCGTCGGATCGCCCCAAACGGCCGGGTCCTGCTTCCTTGACTGCGCTTCCGGCGACAACAGGAAATTCGCCGTCACCAGCGCGCCGGCCTTGGCATTGGCATTATAGGGGATGGCAACGAAATGCGTATTTGCGAGCGTGCCTTCCGGGAAGGTGAAGGATCGGACCGTATCCGGCAGCTCGTCATTGGCGATCGCACTCGAAGCTTCCGCCGGGTTGAAGGCGAAGATGATCCCGAGTTCGCCATCGGCCAGGAGTTGCTTCATGGCGGGATAGTTCTGCGGGAAGGTGCGCCCGCTGCGCCATGCCACCTCATGCAGCGCGTCGAGGTACTCGAAGAGCGGCTTCGTCACCTCGGCGAAACGTTCCTCCTCCACCGGCCGCTCCAGCACGGACCGGTCGACCGTCTTCTCCAGTAGCACCTGTTTCAGAAAGGAGGAGCCGGTGAAATCCGGCGGCTGGGGATAGGAGAAGCGTCCGGGATGGGCCTCCGCCCAGGCAAGCAGCTCACCGGCATTGCGGGGGAGCGTTGCCGCATCCGTGCCGGCCGAGTCGTAGAAGAAGACGAGCTGCGCCATGCCCCAGGGGCTCGCGAGCCCTTCGACCGGAATGGTGAAATCGGTCGTGATCGTGGGCTTGTTCTCGAAATCCACATAGCGCCAGTTGGGGAGATCCTGCGCCCAGCCGGGAGAGAGGAGCAGGCCGCGCTGCTTCATGGCGGCGAAATTCTCGCCGTTGATCCAGATGAGATCGACGGCCCCGCCTTCGTCCCGGCCGGCCGCCTTCTCCGCTACGACGGTGGCCACCGCATTGGCGGTGTCGTCCAGCTTCACATGCTTCAACGTCACGCCGAACCGCTTCCGCAATTCGCCGGCTGCCCATTCGACATAGGCGTTGATGTTTTCCGCCCCGCCCCAGGCGTTGAAATAGACGGTCTGGCCCCGCGCCTGCTCCAGAACCTGGCTCCAGTCTGCAGGGTTCGCGTCCCGTGCATGCGCCGAGACACCTGTGACGGTGAAAAGTGCTGCGGCTATGAGGTGTTTCAGCACGATAACTCTCCCCGGTCGTCAAAACGATAGAGCACTTCCCAAAGCATTGAAGCAATAAAGGATCCGCGACGGCGGAGTCACATAGACGTGAAGCTTCCGTTACGGCATCTGCCCGCCCACCTGCAGTTCGACCCGGTCGGCGGAAAAGCGCGTTTCGGAGAACTGGATGGGCTTGCCCGACCGGTCGACATTGAGGCCGATCGCCACGAGAACGATGGCGCCGGGCGCAAGCTTCAGGACCTCCAGATCGACCGAATCGGCGTGACGCGCGGAGATCGCGGTCGAGCGGCGGAGATAGTCGCTCACATTGAAGTGGCGATAAGCCATGGTAATGGAGCCGGTGCGGGCGAAGTGCCGCTCGAAGCCGGCGAAGCGCTTGGCATCGAAATAGCTGCGGGCGCGGGAGATCGGCCGACCGTCCGCCTCGGCAAGAGTTTCGAGCCTCAGCACCCGCGCTCCGGGCGCAAGCTCGAGCGCTTCGGCTACTGCAGCCGGCGCTTCCTCATAGGCATGGTCGAGCAGGTTTCCGCGCCGCTCCCGCGCCTGGCCCTCCAGCCCTGCCGAAAAGCGCGTGCGCGGTCCGATCGGATAGGAAAGCCGCGGCTGGCGCTCGATGAAGGTGCCGCGCCCCTGCTCTGCGCGCAACACACCTTCCTGCACCAGGGCCTGGATCGCCGTGCGCACCGTGTGCCGGTTCACGCCGAAGCGCTCCGCAAGCGCAATCTCCGTCGGCAGCCGGCCGTTCTGGTCCCCCAGCTCCGTCGCGATCCCCTGACGGATCTGATCGGCGATCTGCCGCCAGAGCGCCACGCCGCTGCGCCGCTCAATCCCCGCTTCGCCCGACATCCCCAACCACCTGTCATTTGGCTGTCATGGACAATCGTTACGCAGAAACTATAATTCGTATAATTGTCTATATCAATAGACAAATTTTTGCGAAAGGAAAGAGATGCGGAGAGAAGATGCAGGTCTGTCCCGCCGCGATGCCCTCGCGGTGCTTGCGGCGGCGCCGGCGGAGATGCTCGAGCGGCTCTGGCGGGAAAGCGACCTGCCAGACGAGGCGACCGTTCTGCGCGGACCCGAGACCGGTCTCGTGGCGTTGCGCGGGCGCATCGGCGGTGGCGGATCACCATTCAATTTCGGCGAGGCGACGGTGACGCGCGCCAGCGTCAAGCTGGCGACAGGCGAGATCGGCCATGCCTATGCGCTTGGCCGGGAGCGCGAGAAGGCACGCATCTCCGCCACCATCGATGCGCTGCGTCAGCAGGCGGAGTTCGCGGCACAGGTGGAGGAAAAGATTCTCGCCCCCCTGCGCCGCTGGCTGGCCGAACGGGACGAGCAGCGCCGGGCGGAGATCGCCGCCACGCGTGTCGAATTCTTCACCATGGTTCGAGGAGAGGACTGATGGAGGCAGTTACCATCGAAGGCGGTTTCCCGGACCCGGTTTTCGACGCGCAGGCGACCTTCCGCGCGGTGATGGATGCGATGGCGAGACCCGGCACGGTCGCGCGGGGTGTGCACCTCCCGCGCCCGCCGGCGCCGCTCATGCCCGAGGCAGGGGCGGTGGCACTCGCGCTCTGCGATGCCGACACGCCCATGTGGATCGACCCCCTGCTGCGCGAGGACAAAGCGGTCGCCGGTTGGCTCGGCTTCCAGACCGGGGCACCGCTGGTGCGGGAGCCGGCGGACGCGCATTTCGCTTTCGTGTCTGACCCGGCCAACTTGCCGGCCTTCGAGAACTTCGCGCAGGGGAGCCAGGAATATCCCGACCGCTCCGCGACTCTTGTCCTCCAGGTCGAAACGCTCACGAGCGGCGAGGCGCTGAGACTTGAGGGGCCGGGGATCGAGACGTTCGTCATGCTGTCACCACGCCCGCTTCCGCGCCATTTCGTCGAGCAATGGGCACAGAACCGCACCCGCTTCCCGCGCGGAATCGATCTGATCCTTGTGTGCCGGGAGGGCCTGGCCGCCCTGCCGCGCACCACGAAAATCTCCAAGGAGGCATGAGACATGTATGTTGCCGTCAAGGGCGGCGAGGCTGCCATCCGCAATGCGCACCGGCTGCTTGCCGACCGGCGCCGGGGCGACCGTTCGGTTCCTTCGCTCACGCTCGAACAGATCACGGAACAGCTCTCGCTCGCCGTGGACCGCGTCATGGCCGAGGGCTCGCTTTACGACACCGGGCTGGCGGCGCTCGCGATCAAGCAGGCGCGCGGGGACATGATCGAAGCGATCTTCCTCCTTCGCGCCTATCGCACGACGTTGCCGCGTTTCGGATATTCGAGGCCGATCGACAGCGCAAAAATGCTGGTGGAGCGGCGCGTTTCCGCCACCTTCAAGGATTTGCCCGGCGGGCAGGTGCTGGGGCCCACCTTCGACTACACGCATCGCCTCCTGGATCCCGCTGTTGCGGGCGACGAACCGGCGGAGGAGCTGGACAAACGGGAACCCGAGCGCGACGCCATGCCGCGCGTGAGCGAGATTCTCGCCCATGAAGGCCTGATCGAGGAAGACGGTACGCTGCCGCAGGGCGAGGAGCCTGCCGACATCACCCGCACCCCGCCGGAATTTCCCCAGGGCCGCGACGCGCGGCTGCAGGCGCTTTCACGCGGCGACGAGGGCTTTCTGCTGGCGCTCGGCTATTCCACCCAGCGCGGCTTCGGCCGTAACCATCCTTTTGCCGGTGAAATCCGGATCGGGGAGGTGGAGATCGAGATCGACGTGCCGGAGCTCGATTTCCCGGTGCCGCTCGGCCGCATCCGCATCACCGAATGCCAGATGGTGAACCAGTTCAAGGGTTCCATGAAGGCGCCGCCACAGTTCACGCGGGGTTACGGACTCGTCTTCGGCCAGTCGGAGCGGAAAGCGATGGCCATGGCGCTTTGCGACCGGGCACTGCGGGCTACTGAACTGGGAGAGGACATCACCGCTCCCGCGCAAGACGAAGAATTCGTTATCTCCCACTCAGACAATGTGCAGGCGACGGGTTTCGTGGAGCACCTGAAGCTGCCGCACTACGTGGATTTTCAGGCCGAGCTCGGCCTCGTGCGCCAGATGCGCAGGGAATTCGAGGAGCGCCGGCAGGCGGCCGAACGCAAGGAGGCGGCGGAATGAATGCTTCGGCCCAAAACATCGCGCGCTACAACTTCGCCTATCTGGACGAGCAGACCAAGCGGATGATCCGCCGGGCCATCCTGAAGGCCATCGCCATTCCCGGCTACCAGGTGCCCTTCGCCAGCCGTGAGATGCCCATGCCCTATGGTTGGGGCACCGGCGGCGTGCAGGTGACGGCCTCCATCATCGGCCCGGATGACGTCTTGAAGGTCATCGACCAGGGGGCGGACGATACCACCAATGCCGTCTCGATCCGCGCCTTCTTCCAGAAGGTGGCGAAGGTGGCGGTGACGACGGAGACCGGCAAGGCGACGATCATCCAGACGCGCCACCGCATCCCGGAGGAGCCGCTGAAGGCCGGGCAGGTGCTGGTCTACCAGGTTCCGATACCCGAGCCGCTGCGCTTCCTGGAGCCGCGCGAGACCGAGACGCGCAAGATGCACGCGCTGGAGGAATACGGGCTCATGCATGTGAAGCTCTACGAGGACATCGCCCGCCACGGCCACATCGCCACCACCTTCGCATACCCCGTGAAGGTCGAGGGGCGTTACATCATGGACCCTTCGCCGACACCCAAATTCGACAATCCGAAGATGCACATGTCGCCGGCGCTCCAGCTCTTCGGCGCGGGGCGGGAAAAGCGCATCTACGCCATTCCGCCGTTCAGCCGCGTGGTGAGCCTCGACTTCGAGGACCATCCCTTCGAGGTGCAGAAATTCAGCGAACCCTGTGCGCTCTGCGGCGCAACCGGCGTCTATCTCGACGAGGTGATCTTGGACGATCGCGGCGGGCACATGTATGTCTGCTCCGATACGGACTACTGCGAGAAGCGGCAGGTTGACGGCCACCAGGGGCCGCAGCCGAAGGAGTTCGCCTGATGAGCAGGACGCCGCAATACCCCCCTCTGCCCTGCCGGGCATCTCCCCCTCGAGGGGGGAGATTCGCCTTCATCAATGCCTTTGCCAACCGTCTTTCGCATGAGCGCCAACCGTGCGGCCGGCTGATCTCCCCCTTTAAGGGGGAGATGGGCGGCAGCCCAGAGGGGGGTGCTTCGGGTTGCAATCCCTCAGGAATCCTCCAATGACCGAAGAACCCCTCCTCTCCGTCCGTTCCCTCTCGAAATTCTACGGCAATCGCGTCGGCTGCGCCGAGGTGAGCTTCGATCTCTGGCCGGGCGAAGTGCTGGCCGTGGTGGGTGAATCGGGCTCCGGCAAGACCACGCTGCTCAACTGCCTCTCCACGCGACTCCTCCCCACCTCCGGCATCGTCTCCTACCGCATGCGCGACGGCTCGTTCCGCGACCTCTACCGCATGAGCGAGGCGGAGCGGCGCTTCCTGATGCGCACCGACTGGGGTTTCGTGCACCAGAACCCGGCGGACGGCCTGCGCATGACGGTCTCGGCGGGCGCAAATGTGGGCGAGCGGCTGATGGCGCTGGGTGAGCGGCACTATGGCGACATCCGCAGCTCGGCCATCGATTGGCTGGGCCGGGTGGAGATCGCGGAGGATCGCGTGGACGACCAGCCGCGCGCCTTCTCCGGCGGCATGCGCCAGCGCCTGCAGATCGCCCGCAATCTCGTCACCGCCCCGCGCCTCGTGTTCATGGACGAGCCCACCGGCGGACTCGACGTTTCCGTGCAGGCCCGCCTGCTCGACCTCCTGCGCGGGCTCGTCCAGGACATGGGGCTTGCGGCAATCGTGGTAACCCACGATCTCGCCGTGGCGCGGCTTCTCTCCCATCGCATGATGGTGATGAAGGACGGCCATGTGGTGGAGACCGGCCTCACCGACCGGGTGCTGGACGACCCGCAGGCGCCGTACACGCAACTCCTCGTCTCCTCGATCCTGCAGGTGTGAGAATGCCGACCCCTCTCGTCGTTTCAGAACTCTCCAAGAGCTTCACCATGCATCTGCAGGGTGGCATTCGCCTTTCCGTGGTGGAGGACGTCTCGTTCGCGGTCAAGGCGGGCGAATGCGCCGTGCTGGGCGGGCCATCGGGTGTGGGCAAGAGCTCGATCCTGAAGATGGCCTACGGAAACTACTGCGCCGATGGAGGCCAGATCATCGTTTCCCACCGGGGCGCGCTGGTGGACCTCGTCTCGGCGGACCCGCGCACGATCATGGCCATCCGCCGCGAGACGATCGGCTATGTGAGCCAGTTCCTGCGCGTGGTGCCGCGTGTTCCCGCCCTTGACATCGTAGCGGAGCCCTTGCTCGCGGCAGGCGAAGCCGAGGAGCCAGCGCGGGAGCGCGCGGCGGCGTTGCTTTCCCGGCTCAACCTGCCGGAGCGGCTCTGGCGGCTTCCACCCGCAACCTTCTCGGGCGGGGAGCAGCAGCGGGTGAACATCGCGCGCGGTTTCATCACCGCGCATCCCATCCTGCTTCTCGACGAGCCGACCGCTTCGCTGGACAAGGCCAACCGACAGGTGGTCATCGAGATGATCGTGGAAAAGAAGGTCGCCGGCACGGCACTGCTCGGCATCTTCCACGATCAGGAAGTGCGCGAGGCCGTCGCCGATCATATCATCGACGTCACCGGTTTCGCACCGAAGAGGGTCGCCGCATGAGCGTGAAGCAGAAGAAGCTTTCGGAAACGCCGACCGTCGATCCGACGGCGGAGGTCTCCAACTCCACCCTTGGCCGCTATACGGAGATCGGAGCGCGCAGCCGCGTGCATGAGGCCGTGCTGGGCGACTATTCCTACATCGTCCAGGACTGCGGCGTCTGGTGCGCGGTGATCGGGAAGTTTTCCAATATCGCCGCTGCAGTGCGGATCAATGCCACCAATCATCCGACCTGGCGGGCAACCCTGCATCACTTCACCTACCGCGCCTCGGATTATTGGGACGATGCCGAGCACGAGGATGAATTCTTCAAGTGGCGGCGCGACAATGCCGTGCATATCGGCCACGACACGTGGCTCGGCCATGGATCCACCATCCTCCCGGGCGTGACGGTGGGCGACGGCGCCGTGGTGGGCGCGGGCGCGGTGGTCTCCAGGGACGTGGCGCCATATACCATCGTGGGAGGTGTGCCGGCGAAGCTGATCCGCCCGCGTTTCGAGCGCCGGGTGGCCGAACGCATGCAGGCGCTCGCCTGGTGGGATTGGGACCACCAGCGGCTGCGTGCGGCCGTCGGCGACTTCCGCAGTCTTACGGCGGAGGCCTTCCTGGACAAATACGAGGGATGACGGAACAACCCAATATCTTGATGGCCGGTGCCGTGGGACTGTTCAGGCATGGATGCTCGGTCAAGCCCGAGCATGACGAAGGCAGGAAAGCGGTGGCCAATCGCCAGCCTCGGAGATTTGCGGGGGAGGTCCTCTTCTCGTCATTCTCGGCTTGACCCGAGAATCCATGCCTGAACTTCGCTCCGCGTCGGCGATCAAGGGTAGGGACTATTCTCACCTGCGGCATTTTGGCCTCAGCGGAACCAACCATGACCTTGAAGGTCAAGTTTGGGTTGACATATATCCCGACGAGACGCTTTTATGCGTCCGTTCGAAGGATGCGTTCCTTGATGTCTGGGCCTTGAACCCATTCGATTGAAGAACGCCGGCCGTGGAAGCCGCCCATCGCGCGGGCTCAGCGGAAGGCACTTCAAGGTTCAAAGCGCAGATGCAGGGAATGCAGGCTTCGGAGCTTGCTCCTGACCAGACCGCGGAACCATGCTCGTCTGCCAATGTAACCTCATCACCCAGAAGGAAGTCGAGGCGGCAATCGTCGCGATGCTCGATGAGGACCCGTGGCAACTCATCGTCCCGGCCAAGGTCTATCACGCGATGGCCAGACGCGGCCGCTGTTGCGGCTGCTTTCCAAATGTGGTGGAAACGATCATTCGGGTAACCGAAGAGTATCACCGCAATGCCGATAGTGGCGATGCGGAGATCGTGACATATTTGGATCGTGTCCGCGCCTTGCGCGATAAATTCGGGAGCAAATTCAGTGAAAGGCGATACAAAGGTCATCGAGCGGCTTAACGAAGCTCTGTTTCTGGAGCTTGGCGCCGTCAATCAATATTGGGTGCATTACCGGCTGCTGGAGGACTGGGGCTACACCAAGCTGGCCCATAAGGAGCGCGCCGAATCGATCGAGGAAATGCATCACGCCGACAAGCTGATCGCACGCATCATCTTCCTCGAAGGTCATCCGAACCTCCAGACACTGGCGCCTCTGCGCATCGGCCAGAACGTGAAGGAAGTGTTGGAAGCGGACCTTGCCGGCGAATACGACGCCCGCACCTCCTACAAGCTCTCGCGCGAGATCTGCCAGCAAGCTGGAGACTATGTCTCCATGAAGCTCTTCGAGGAGCTGCTCGCGGACGAAGAAGGGCACATCGATTTCCTCGAAACCCAGCTTCAGCTGTTCGACTCCATCGGGGAGCAGAGATACGGCCTGCTGAACGCTGATTCCGCCAAGGACGCGGAATAGGGGCCCTATCGCAGTTCCGGACAGAAGACCGGGAATTGCTCCGATCGGGATGTGATCCAGGCGGCCTTCGGGCCGCCTTTTTCACGCCGCAAGAAAACCTAAACCATATGGTTGACTATTTGCGCTGAAGCTCTATCCTAAACTATATGGTTGAGAATAATTCCGCTGCCCTCGACATTGTTTTCCATGCGCTCTCCGATTCCACCCGGCGAGCCATGCTGCGCGAGCTCGCGGAAGGCGAGCGGAGCGTCGGTGCGTTGGCGGCGCCCTTTTCCATGTCCTTCGCCGGGGCGTCGAAGCATGTGAAGGTGCTCGAACAGGCCGGGCTCGTGCGCCGGCGCATCGCCGGGCGAACCCATTACTGTCGGCTCGATGCCGCCGCACTCGCCGAGGCTGAAGCCTGGCTGCGCTATTATGAGCGCTTCTGGAACCGGAGCCTCGACACGCTGGAGGCGCTGCTGCGCGCTGAGGACGAGAGAGAACGGGAGGAGAAGAGGAAATGACCCACCGGACCTTTGCCGTGAAAGTGACGCGCAGGTTCGACTTCGCGCCCGAGCGCTTATTCGACGCCTGGCTCGATCCGCAGAAGCTGCGGGCATGGTCGGAGATGGCGCTGAGCGCATCAGGGCTGCCGGCCGATATCCGCCGCGTGGAGGTGGATGCCCGCGTGGGCGGGCGCTTCATCTTCTCCGACATGCGCGAGGAGGGCGAGGCCGTGCACTGGGGCACCTATCTGGCGATCGACCGCCCGCGAAAGCTGATCTTCACCTGGTTCACCTCCGAAGAGGAGGAACGGGAGAACAACTCCACTGTGACCCTGACTTTCGAACCTGCCGGCCAGGGCTGCGTGGTGACGCTCGTCCATGAGATGGACGCCAAATGGGCTGAATACGCCAGGCAGACGGAAAAGGGCTGGAGCACGATGCTCGACCAGATCGACGTCCTGCTCAGCCGCGCTTCGGCGCAGCCATGAGAGCTTGCAGGAGAGATGGCAATGGACGTGCGCGCAAGGGCAGAAATGCTTGTCCGCAGGCCGGTCTTTGACGTTTTCGAAGCCTTCATCGATCCCGAGATCACCTCGAAGTTCTGGTTTACGCGCGGCAGCGGCAGGCTCGAGGCCGGCAAGACCGTGACCTGGGAATGGGGGATGTACGGCTTATCGTTTCCCGTGAATGTGAAGGCGCTCGAAGAAAACAGGCGTATTCTTATCGAGTGGCCGGGCGACGAGGACAGTCTCACCGAAGTGGAGTGGGTTTTCGCGGATCGCGGCGACGGCTCCACCTTCGTCGGCATCGTCAATTCGGGCTTCGCCGGTGACGACGCGCAGCGGGTCGAGCAGGCGATCGGTTCCACAGAAGGCTTCACGATCGTGCTCGCCGGATTGAAGGCCTATCTGGAACAGGGTGTCCGGCTGAATCTTGTGGCCGATCGCTTTCCGGACGGGCTTGGCGGTTAAGAACAAGGGAGGCTTGATTGAACACGCAAGACTTCACGGCCACCGGCGAGGTGATCGCCCCGGGAACGGTTCGCATCGAGCGGCTGCTGCCCGGGCCGGTCGAGCGCCTTTGGGAGTACCTCACCAATTCGGAAAAGCGCCGCCTGTGGCTGGCGGCCGGCGGGATAGAGCTTTTTCCCGGCGGCAAGGTGGAGCTGTTGTTTCGCCACCGGGAATTGTCGCACGAGCCGACGCCGGACCGCTACAAGCATTTCGAAACGAGCCCTGCCATGTTCGGCGAGGTCATCGAATGCGATTCGCCGCGCCTCATTACCTATAGCTGGCCCGGCGACAGCGGGAAGAGCGAGGTCACTTTCGAGCTTTTCCCTGAGGGGCCGAATGTACGGCTTGTCCTCACTCATCGCCGTCTGGAGGGCACCGAGATGATGATCAGCGTCGCCAGCGGTTGGGAAGCGCATCTGGGCATTCTCGAAGACCGGCTCGCAGGCGGGGAGCCGCGCGGCTTCTGGTCCACCCATGCCGGGTTGGAAAAGCAATATGCCGGGAAATTCGCAGCGCAAGGCTGACGCAGGAGAGTGTGGGGGCGCTGCTGCGCGGCGAGGAACTGGAGGTTCAGATGGAGCCATGCGGCGCGACGGCGCCTCCTATGGTGTCGAGAACCCCTGCACGGTCTGGCCTGGGCCCACGGCTCGGGCCGCTACATAGGAGTAATCATGACTCAGCAGATTGCACCATTCCTGATGTTCGAGGGGCAGGCAGAGGAAGCGATGCGCTTCTATGTCTCGGCCGTTCCAAGTTCGCGGATCGAGCGGATCGAGCGCTATGGGTCGGGAGAAGAGGGTGCCGAGGGCTCTGTCAAGCTGGCGCATTTCACGCTGAGCGGCCGCACTTTCATGTGCATCGACAGTCCCGCTTCTCACGCATTCACCTTCACCCCCTCCATCTCCCTTTTCCTGACTTGCGACACACCCGAAGAAGTCGACGAGATTTTCGGGAAGCTTTCGCAAGGCGGCGGAATCCTGATGCCGCTCGATGCCTACCCGTTCAGCCCAAGATTCGGCTGGTGCAATGACCGGTTCGGCGTGTCGTGGCAGGTTACGGTCCCAACCATGGAGAACTTCTGATGCCGAAATTCGAAGGCGGGCGGAACATCGCCATGAAGGTGCCGCCGCACCAGTACGAAGCGACGGTGCGTTTCTATAGGGACGTGCTCGGTCTGGAACAGATTGAGGAGCTTCTTCCCGCGGTGGGCTTCCGCTTCGGATCGAACCAGCTCTGGATCGACCGGGTGCCCGGCATGAGCCAGGCGGAACTGTGGCTGGAGATCGTGACGGACGACACCAAAGGCGCGGCCGACCATCTCGCCGCCGCCGGGATCGCGCGCTGCGACGGGATCGAGGAACTGGGGCCGGACTTCGACGGCTTCTGGATTTCAAGCCCGGCTTCGATCATCCATCTCGTGGACAGGAAGTCGGGCTCGTGGTGATCAGCGGCGCTGCAGGATGACGTTAGGCTTCTCCTTGTAGCTTGTCCGTGCGACCGGGCCGAATCCCAGTCTTTCGGCAAGCTTCAGCGAAGGCGCGTTCTCGGGATCGATGATGCAGGTGAACGCAACTCCGGGGAATGCCGCACCGGCCCAGCCGATCACCCTTTCCATCGCCTCCCGCGCCATCCCTCTTCCCTGTACTTCGGGCCGGAGTATCCAGCCCGCTTCCAGGGTTCCTTCGATCGAAGGCTGGATATCGCGACAGCGTTCCTGCACGCCTGCTTCTCCCACGAGCTTGCCGGTCTGCCTGTCCTCGATCACCCAGAACCCGAAGCCCAGAACCGCCCACATGCCGCGATGACGAATTATTGCATCCCAGGCCTGCTCCCGCGTCAGAGCCGCCCGGCTGATGAAGCGGATGACGTGGGGATCGCCCCAGAGCGCATGATAGGCGTCGAGGTCCTCCGGTCGGTGCTCGCGCAGCACGAGGCGCTCCGTCTCGAGGACCGGGACGCCGCTCATGGGCGGCTCTTTCCCGCGAAGAATTCGGTTACTTTTTCTGCCAGCTTCCGGGCAACCTCCTCCTTGCTCGCCTCGGGCCATTCCTCCGCGCCGTCGCGGCTGACGATGTGGACGCGGTTGCGGTCGCCGCCCATCACGCCGGACGTGCCGACGCCGCTGTCATGCGAAACGTCGTTGGCGACGATCAGGTCGGCGGCTTTCTTGGCAAGCTTGGCGCGGGCGTTCTCCACCACGTTCTGTGTTTCGGCGGCGAAGCCGATCACGAGACGGGGCCGCTTCTCGTGGTGTCCGACGCCGGCCAGGATATCCGGGTTTTCGCTGAGCTTCAGGGCAGGCGGGTTTGCGCCCCTGTCCTTCTTGATCTTTTCTCCGGCCTCCGCCTGAGGCCGCCAGTCGGCAACCGCCGCGACGAAGATGCCGGCGTCAGCGGGCAGCAGCGCCTCAACAGCGTCACGCATTTCGCGCGCGCTCTCCACATGGAGGGTTGCGACCCCTTTCGGGTCGGGAATCGTCACGGGGCCGGAAACGAGATGGACGTCCGCCCCCAGCGCCGCCAGCGCGGCGGCGATCGCGTGCCCCTGTTTCCCGGAGGAGCGGTTGGCAATGTAACGCACGGGATCGATCGGCTCATGCGTCGGCCCGGAAGTGACGATCACCTTTTTTCCGGCGAGCGGCTTTTCGCCGCCATAAAGCATCGCCTCGATCGCGGCCACGATCTCCAGCGGCTCGGCCATCCGCCCCTCGCCCGCCTCGCCGCTTTCGGCCATCTCGCCCCTGCCGGGGCCGACGAAGCGCACGCCGTCCGCCTTGAGGGTCGCGAAATTCCGCTGTGTCGCGGGATGCGCCCACATTCTCGGATTCATGGCTGGCGCCATGAGAACCGGCTTGTCGGTGGCAAGAAGCGTCGTCGAGGCGAGGTCGTTCGTGAGCCCGGTCGCGAGCTTCGCCATCAAATCCGCGGTGGCCGGTGCGACGACAAGGAGGTCTGTCTCGCGCGAAAGTCGTATATGGCCGACATCCTGCTCGTCCTGCCGGTCGAAGAGGTCGGTGAAGACGTGGTCGGCCGAAAGCGCGCCGACGGAAAGAGGCGTTATGAATTCCTGCGCGGCCTGCGTCATCACGCAGCGCACCTTTGCTCCCCGCTCGCGCAGACGCCGAATGAGATCGAGGCACTTATAGGCTGCGATCCCGCCGCCGATGATGAGGAGGATGCGTTTTCCCGAAAGGCTCAACGGAAGGTTCCCTTCACGCCCGGTTTCAGCTGGCGCATAGGGTATGGCCGAAATCGGCGTTCTTGCAAAGCGGCGGCCGGCTTCAGAACGGCAGCTTCATCCCCGGCGGCAGCGGAAGGCCCGCGGTCATCTCCTGCGACTTCTTCTGCATGGCTTCCTCGACCTTGACTTTCGCATCGTTGTGCGCGGCGAGGATCAGGTCTTCGAGGATCTCCACGTCGTCCTCCTTGAAGAGCGACGGATCGATCTCGAGCTTCTTCATGTCGAACTTGCCCGTGAGTGTCACCTTCACGGCGCCAGCGGCGGACTGGCCCTCCACTTCCATCTGGGCGATCTCCTCCTGCATGGCCTGCAGCTTGGCCTGCATCTCCTTCGCCTTACCCATCAGGTTCATCAGGTCACGCATCGTTCTCTCCCATCAGAGATCATCGTCATCGGCAGGGTCCGGCTCGGGCGGCGGCATCTCTTCCGCCGCTTCGTCCGCCACCGCATCGGGAATGCGCACGTCGAGAATGCGTGCGCCGGGAAAATTATGCAGGATCGCCGCCACGGTCGGGTCCGTGCGGGCATCGGCGAGTGCGGTCTCGCGGCGCCCGCTCTCCTCTTCGGCCAGCGTCTTGCCACCGGGCTCGTTGGAGAGCGAGATGATCCAGCGGCGCCCGGTCCACTTCTGCAAGCGGGCATTCAGGTCGCCGAGAAGCGTCTTCGGCGCATCCTCGGTCAGGCTGACCGACAGCCGGCCGGGCTCGATCTGGACGAGGCGCACGCAGCGCTTGAACTGCACCTTGAAGGCCATGTCGCGATTGGCGTCGGCGAGATCGGCGATGTCGGCGAGCGATTTTACCGGGGTGGTTGGCGCCTCGGCCTGGATCGGGGCGGGAGGCGGTGCTGCATATTCGGCCGGCGCGGCCTGGATCAGCCGCATCGTCTGCCCTCCGCCGCCACCCGAAGGCACGCGCTGGGAGGAAACCGCCTGCATGCTGGCCCCAGCCACGGGGCTGGACGCCGCTGCGGAGGGCGAGCCCATGCCCGGGCGCCCGGAACCGTCCCCCGCGGGCATGTCCTCCAGCGTCTTCAGCGCTTCGTCCAGCGTCGGCAAGTGCGCCGCATGCGCGAGGCGGATGAGCACCATCTCACCCGCCGCGATCGGGCGACTTGAGCCCTGCACCTCCTGGATGCCTTTCAAGAGCATCTGCCAGGTGCGTGAAAGCACGCGCACCGACAGATTCCTCGAGAACTCGAGTCCGCGTATGCGCTCTTCCTGCGACAGGGAAGCGTCGTTCGCCGCCTCCGGGACGAAGCGCATGCGCGTGACGAGATGATTGAACTCGGCGAGATCCGTCAGCACCGCCGCCGGATCCGCCCCCGCATCGTACTGCGCGCGGAATTCGGCGAGAGCGGCAGCCACATCGCCCTTCATCAGGTGCTCGAAAAGATCGATCACGCGGGCCCGATCGGCGAGCCCCAGCATGTCGCGCACGGTCTCCGCCGTCACCCGGCCCGAGGAATGGGCGATCGCCTGATCGAAAATCGATTGCGCGTCCCGCATGGAGCCTTCCGCGGCGCGGGCGATTGCGGCCAGCGCCTCGTCATCCGCCTCGACGCCTTCGAGCCCGCCGATATGGGCGAGGTTCTGCTTGATGAGGCTCGCATCGATGCGCCGCAGATCGAAGCGCTGGCAGCGTGAAAGAATGGTGATCGGAACCTTGCGGATTTCGGTCGTGGCAAAGATGAACTTCACGTGCGGCGGGGGCTCCTCCAGCGTCTTCAACAGGCCGTTGAAGGCCTGGTTGGAGAGCATGTGCACCTCGTCGATGATATAGACCTTGTAGCGCGCAGAGACCGGCGCGTAACGCACCTGGTCGATGATGTCGCGGATGTCGTCAATGCCGGTATGCGAGGCCGCATCCATCTCGACGACGTCGACATGCCGACCCTCGAGGATCGCCTCGCAGTGCTCTCCGGGCACCGTGAGCTCGATCGACGGGCGGTCGACCGTATCGGTCCTGTAGTTGAGTGCGCGAGCGAGAATGCGGGCCGTCGTGGTCTTGCCCACGCCGCGCACGCCCGTCAGCATCCAGGCTTGCGCAATGCGGCCGGTGGCGAAAGCGTTGGTGAGCGTGCGCACCATCGGCTCCTGCCCGACAAGCCCGGAAAAATCGCGTGGACGATACTTGCGCGCAAGAACCCGATAGGCGCCGGCCTTGCCTTCCGCCGTCTGCGCGACATCGTTCATGCTGGCTGCCCACGCTCCCGTAGTGGCTGATCGATGGCGGGCTCGCGCCCTGCGGCGAGTTTCCCCTTGGATGCATGGCCGCGTCAATGGGGACCATGAAGGAGCGGGGAAGGCGGGAGGCTGGCACGGTGACCCGTGCCGGAGCTCGTTAGGGCTGCTTCCTTCCGGACCTGACCCGGTTGGCGAGTGGCGCGTCCACCACCAACCTCCCGCACTCCATATCGTCAATCCCGCGGGCAAATGCAAGGCCGCATGCAAGGAAACGCTTGCAGCCGCAATTGCCACAATCTAGCCTCGCTTCCCGAAATTCCATGGGGGAGGCGATGCTGCCGGGCGGCAAGGGAGGTTTCGTGCTCGACCCGCGACTGGAGGGAGAAAGCCTTCCCGTCGTGTGGCTCGGGCTTTGCGAACTGCGCCTGCGCGACGAACGGCGCTGGCCATGGCTGCTGCTCATTCCCCAGCGGCCGGGGATCGAGGAAATTCACGACCTCACACCGCTCGACCAGGCGATGCTGAGCTTCGAAACCAATCTCGTCTCGAAAGCCCTCAAGGAGTTGACCGGCTGCACCAAGATCAATTGCGGGGCGCTCGGCAATATCGTGAGGCAACTCCATATCCATATCATAGCACGCAACGAGGGCGATGATGCGTGGCCCGGCCCGGTCTGGGGCCATGGCGCGCGCGAACCCTGCCGCCGGGAAGACCTGCACCAGTTCGCCGAAAAGATCAAAAGCCGGCTGTGAGATCGCGGCGGTCGGGGACTACGCCGCCTCGCGCACCTGATAGTCCTTCACCGCGGTGAAGGTGATCGCCTTCCATCGCTCCGCCTCGTATTTGAGGCCGAATTCATGCGGTGCAAGGAAAACCGGATCCTCGTCCAGGTCGCGTGCGATGTCGCCACGATGAGCGGTGATGAAGCGCTCGAGCTCGGCCTCGTCTTCAGCTGAAATCCAGCGGCAGACCGAAAAGCGCGCGGTCTCGAAATCGACCGGTAGGGAGTATTCGTTCCTGAGCCGCTCCCTGAGCACATCGAGCTGCAGCGCGCCCACGACGCCTACGATTGCTGGCGAACCGTCTTCGGGCGTGAAGAGCTGGACGACGCCCTCCTCCGCCATCTGTTGCAGCGCTTCCTTCAGTTTCTTGGCCTTCATCGCATCGGAGAGCCGGACACGGCGCAGGATCTCCGGCGCGAAGTTCGGCACGCCACGAAACAGGATCTCCTCGCCTTCGGTCAGCGTGTCGCCGATCCTGAGCGTGCCGTGATTGGGAATGCCGACCACATCACCCGCGAAAGCCTCGTCGGCGGTGATCCTGTTCTTGGCGAAGAAGAACTGCGGCGCGGAAAGACTGATGGGCTTTCCCGTCCGCACCAGCTTCGCCTTCATGCCGCGCTCCAACCGACCGGAACATACGCGCACGAAGGCGATACGGTCGCGGTGGTTGGGGTCCATGTTCGCCTGGATCTTGAAGACGAAGGAGGTCATCTTCTCCTCCGTCGCCTCCACCTTGCGGCTGTCGGCCTCCTGCGCACGGGGAGCGGGGCCGATCGCGCCCAGCGCTTCGATCAGGTCGCGCACGCCGAAATTGCGCAGCGCGGAGCCGAAATAGACAGGCGTCAGGTGCCCCTCCCTGAAGGCTTGGGCGTTGAAAGGCTTGCAGGCTTCCTGCGCCAGAAGCATCTCCTCGATGAAGGCGTCGCGCTCGTGCTCTGGCAGGAGACCCGAGACGGCCTCCGACTCCGGCCCGTTCACCCGGACCGGCTCCACGTCCTCGTCGGAATGGCGAATCGTGTTGTTCGCGAGATTGTAGGTGCCGGAAAAGCTTTTACCCCGGCCGATCGGCCAGGTGACGGGGGCCGTGTCGAGCGCCAGCTTCTGCTCGATCTCGTCGAGGATCTCGAAGGGATCGCGGCTTTCGCGGTCGAGCTTGTTGACGAAGGTGACGATGGGGATGTCGCGCAGCCGGCACACCTCGAAGAGCTTGAGCGTGCGCGGCTCGATGCCCTTGGCCGCGTCGATCACCATCACGGCTGAATCCACCGCCGTCAGGGTGCGATAGGTATCGTCGGCGAAATCCTCGTGGCCGGGCGTGTCGAGCAGGTTGAAGACATGGCCGCCATACTCGAAGGTCATGACCGAGGTCACGACGGAGATGCCGCGCTCGCGCTCGATGGACATCCAGTCGGAGCGCGTCTGGATACGGTTCTTCTTCGCCTTCACCTCACCCGCGAGCTGGATCGCGCCGCCGAAGAGCAGCAGCTTCTCGGTCAATGTGGTCTTGCCCGCATCGGGGTGCGAAATGATCGCGAAGGTACGGCGGCGCGCTACTGCGTCGGCCAACTTGTCTGGCATATCCGGAAGTCCCTTTGACGGCGGGCTCTTACCAGCCGAGGCCGCCGCTGTCGAATGGAATCAGCACCGCATATAGGAAGGCGGGGCGGCCATTTCATGCGGTCCAGTCCTTCACTGCCGGCAGCCAGCCCACCCTCTTCCGAGGGCTTGACTATAGTATTAGTTTATACTAATGATTAGACATGACTTATGATTATGCGCAGATCTCGGCGCTTGCCGACCCCACCCGCCGGGCGATCTTCGAGCTCGTGGCGGATCGGCCGCGCTCGGTGGCTGAGATCACGCGGGCCCTGCCGGTCACACAATCGGCGGTCTCGCAGCATCTGAAAGTGTTGAGACAAGCGCAACTCGTGCGCGCGAAACCCAAGGGTGCCAGCAACATCTATCACCTGGACCCCGATGGGCTGGCGCGTCTTCGCAGGGAACTCGACCGTTTTTGGAGCAAGACGCTGGCGGCCTACAAGATGGCCGTCGAGCAATCCCCGGAGGAGGAGCAATGAACTTTCCTGCAGCAGGCACGTCCGTAAAGCAGTCGATCGTGGTCGAGGCGCCGATCGAGCGCGCATTCAAGGTCTTCACCGAGGGTTTCGGGAGTTTCAAGCCAGCCGAGCACAATCTGCTCGCTGTCCCGATCGCCGAAACGGTGTTCGAGCCCCGCGCCGGCGGCGCTCTCTATGATCGCGGCGTCGACGGCAGCGAATGTCGCTGGGCGCGGGTGCTGGCCTACGAGCCGCCCCACCGGGTGCTGCTGAGCTGGGACATCAACCCGCAGTGGCAGGTCGAGACCGATCCGCACAAGACCAGCGAGTGGGAAGTTCGGTTCACCAAAGAGACCGAGCACCGGACCCGTGTGGAGATCGAGCACCGGAACCTGGAACGCCATGGCGAAGGCTGGGAAGGCGTGCGCGACGGCGTCCGCGGCGATGGAGGGTGGCCGCTGTACCTGCGGCGCTATGCCGAACTGGTGGCTTGAGAAACCTTATCGTCGCACTCCCGGATCGATGAAAAGCGTTGAAAAGCGTCGCGGCGGAAGGTGTGGCGATTGACGCCTTCGCCCGACGGCGCCAGATAGGGCTTATGGCGAGCTCACCCGTTTCAATGCCGGTCATCGGCCCCACTCTCGGCATCGTGCGCCTCCCCCATGCGGAGGGATTGCCGCTGCCTTCCTATGAAACCTCAGGGGCCGCAGGTCTGGATTTGCGCGCGGCGGTGGCGGAGGATCGGCAGATCATTCTTCTGCCGGGCAAACGGGTGCTCGTGCCGACTGGCTTCGTCCTTGAAATCCCGGCGGGTTTCGAGGGTCAGGTGCGGCCGCGCTCAGGGCTTGCGCTGCGCCATGGCATCACCTGTCTCAATACGCCCGGCACGATCGACAGCGACTATCGCGGCGAGGTGCAGGTGCTGCTCATCAATCTCGGCGAGGACGATTTCGCGATCACGCGCGGCATGCGCATCGCGCAACTGATCATCGCTCCCGTCACCCGGGTAACCGTCGAAGAGCGTGACCGCGCCGGCGAGACCGTGCGCGGTGCGGGCGGTTTCGGCTCCACCGGCACCGCCTGAGCATTCTCCTGTCCTGTCAGCATGCCCTGCCCTGGCCCTTGACTTGAGCCGGGCAAGCCGCCCTCATCGCCTCTCAAACTATCAAGAGGGACGGCCATGGCTGACATCGGTTCCACCTTTCGCACCCTGCACGACGATACCTTCATCATCCCCAACCCTTGGGACATCGGCACCGCAAAGCTGCTCGCTTCGCTCGGCTTCAAGGCGCTCGCCACCACCAGCGCCGGTTTCGCCTTCTCACGCGGACTGCCCGATGGCGGGGTCGGTTTCGAAGAGATGATGAACCACTGTCGGGAAATCGTGACAGCCACGCTGCTGCCCGTCTCCGCGGACCTGGAGCACGGAAAGGGCCACAGCCCCGATAGTGCGGCGGAGACGATCTTCGCCGCGGAGGCGGCTGGCCTCGCCGGCTGCTCGATCGAGGATTCCACGGGCGATCCGGCCAAGCCCATCTACGATTTCTCCCAAGCTGTGGAGCGGGTCACCGCCGCGGTGGAGGCAGCACGCGCTCTCAAGCGCGATTTCGTCTTCACGGCCCGGGCAGAGAACTTCCTCCACGGTCGTCTCGATCTCGACGACACCATCGCCCGCCTGCAAGCTTTCGAGAAAGCGGGCGCAGACGTGCTCTATGCGCCGGGCCTCAGCGATATCGAGCAGGTGCGCGTCATCTGCCAGGCCGTGACGAGGCCGGTGAACGTGCTGGCGGTGGCGAGCTTCACCGTCCGGGATGTTGCGGAAGCAGGCGCCAAGCGCATTTCGCTCGGCTCCAAGCTGACGAACCTGGCCTTCGGCTCGGTTGAGCGTGCAGCGAACGAGATGCTCGGCCGGGGCTCGTTCAATTTCGCGCGCGACGTCATGCCGTTCGCACGGCTGCAGGAGATGTTCTCCAAGGGCGGTTGAGGCGGCGGACAGAAAAAGGCCCGGCAAAGCCGGGCCTTTGTTCCTGAAATGAATGCGTGTCAGGCGACGGCGCCCCCGATCCAGGCCGACAGGGCGGTCTTGGGGGCCGCACCCACCTTCATATCCGCCACTTCACCGTTCTTGAACAGCATCAGCGTGGGGATGGAGCGCACTCCATAGCGGGCCGCTAGTTCCGGGTTCTCGTCGATATTGAGCTTGGCGACTTTGATTTTGCCGCCCATCTCGGCCGAAATCTCCTCAAGCGCCGGCGCGATCATCTTACAGGGCCCGCACCACTCCGCCCAGAAATCAACGACGACCGGCTCACTCGCCTGCAGAACGTCGGACTGAAAATTGCCGGTATCGACCTTCACGGTGGCCATCAGGCTCTCCTTGTCTCGAAAGCATCGCCCCGGATGTGGGGTGCAGCGGAAATGAGTTCAAGCACATCTTTTGTCATGCTCTCGTGAGTCGGGCAAGCGAGACGGCCATCGCTTCGTCAGTGAGAGCGATGAGGCGTGGCCCCTCCGTGAACAGTAGTGCTGCTGAAAAGCGCTTTCCGGGATAGAGCGGCTTCAAAAGCTCCGCGTAGAGCGCCAGCTGTGCAACATAGGCGTCCGGCACTTCGGCCAAGACCTCGGGCGCAGGCCGATTGGTCTTGTAATCGACCAGAAGCACTTCACTGTCCGCGACCGCGAGCCGATCCACCTTGCCGCTTACGGCGCGGCGGGTGCCGCCCAGGAGAAGCTCGCCCATCACCGAGACCTCGGCCCGGGAGCCCGGCGCAAAGATCGGGGCGAAGCGCTCGTCGGACAAGACGGAGAGAACGGAGCCGCAGGCCTTTTCCACCTCCTCGTCGGGCCAAGCCGCCCCGACGCGCGCGAGATACCGGCGCGCGGCCGCTTCGCGTTCACACGGCGAAAGCTCCGGCAGCACCTGAAGAAGCCGATGCACGGCATTGCCCCGCTCCAACGCGAATGCAGGTCCCGCCGCGCCCTCCAGCACCGGCGAATGCGTGAGCGCAGCCGGCTCATACCCGCCTTCGATGAAGACGCCCGCTCTCGAAGGCGAGAGCGGGCGGGGCATGGCCGGCGATGGAGGCAGCGGTTCTTTCAACTCCGTTGGCAGGGCGAAGGCTTCCGGCTCCTCGTCAGCCGCTTCTATCATGGCCGTCTCGGAAAGCGGCGTCACCCGGAACCGCAGCGCGGGGGCGCAGATTTCCGGATCGTCGAGCTCTTCGGTCCCCGCCTCCCCGAGGAATGCTTGCCGCACGAGGCTGTGCCAGGTGGAGGGCGCGGGCCCGCGCACACCGTGATAACCGCAGACGATCAGCCGATCCTCTGCGCGCGTCATGCCGACATAGAGGAGTCGGCGATATTCCTCCTCCGCCTTCTCGCGCACTTCCGCTTCGAATCCGCGTGCGACGGCGTTGGCGAGATCCTTCCCCTGCCGCCAGACAAACCCCTTGATGGGAAGCTCCTTCATCGAAAACGGCATCAGGCAAGGCAAGTGGCTGTTGCTCACCGGAGCGCTGCCGGGATCGACCAGGAACACGACAGGCGCTTCCAAGCCCTTGGCTGCATGAACTGTCATAATGCGGATCTCGTCGCGCGACTGGTCCATTTCGCGTTTGATCTCGGGCGCAGCGCCCTCAAGCGTGTCGAGCAGAGCCTCAAGCCCGATCAGGCCGGTTTTCTCCGCTGTCAGGCAGAACGAGAGAAACTCGTCCAGGATATCGTTCGCCTCGTGTCCCAATCGCGCGACGAAACGGCCGCGCGCGCCCTCTCGTTCCGCCGTACCAGCGAGTACGCCGGCGTAGAATTCGAACGCGGGCTTGAAGGCGGCATCCGATTGCCAGTCGAGCAGCGCGTCCAGAACTGTTCTCAAGCCCTCATCCGCTCCGGCCTTCTCCCTGAGCGCTGCGAAGAGGGAGACGTGCTCCGCACGCGGCCATGCGAGATGGAAGAGCGCATCCTCGTCAAGTCCGAAGAGCGGGCTCTTCAGGACTGCCGCGAGCGACAGGTCGTCATCGGGCTGAAGCAGGAAACGCCCGAGCGCCATCAGATCCTTGATCGCAATATGGGCCGTAAGCCGGAGACGATCCGCACCCGCCACGGAAATCCGCCGGTTCTTGAGGCTGCGCGAAAGCGCGTGGACAAAGCGGTCGCGCTTTCTCACCAGCACCATGATGTCACCGGGCTTGAGGCGACGTCCTTTGCCTTCCAGAATCTCGCCGCTCTTCAGCCAGCCCTCGATCTTCTCCGCGATCACCTCCGCGAGCCGTGCGGCGGGTGCGGACGCGTGGTCGACGGCCTGCGTCCAGTCGTCCGGCTCTTCCACGACCTCCGGGCTCAACGGAGACCATATCTCCACATAACCGGGCGCGCTGTCACGGATCGCCCTATGCTCGACGGGCTCTGGATCGCGGGTCAGCCCCCGGCGAGCCTCTTCGCGCGCAAAGACAAGATCGACAGCACGCAGCACATCCTCGGTCGAGCGGAAGGAGCGGGTCAGCCGCACGCGCTCGAAGCGGCCGCCGGCCTCCGGCACACGCCTCTGGAAGGCAAAACCGCTGCGCGCGAAAGCCTCCGGTTCCGCACCCTGGAAGGAATAGATGGACTGCTTTTCGTCGCCCACGGCGAAGATGGTGCGCTCCGCCCTATCGCGAGCACCTTTGCCGGCAAAGAACTCATCGGCCAGATGCCCGACGATGCGCCACTGCTCCGGACTCGTATCCTGTGCCTCATCGATCAGGATGTGATCGATGCCGCGGTCGAGCTTGTACTGGACCCAAGGTCCGACATCGGAGCGCCCCAGGAGGCGTACGGTGCGCATGATGAGATCGTTGAAATCCAGAAAGCCGCGGGCGCGCTTCAGCCGCTCATAACGGGCGATGAGGGCGTCCGCGATCTGGAGCGCGGCGGTCGTGGCCGCAAGCATGCGGAAGAGCGCCAGCCGACCGCAGGCCTGGCGCAGGAACTCAGCCGCCTGCAGATAGCGCTCGTAGATGCCGGGCAACCGGTCCTTCAGCGCCGCCTTGAAGGTGGATTCGCCGTAAACGTCTCCATCGGCCTTCAGGAAACCCCTGGCCATCACCTCCAGGCGAAGCACCGGATCGGTCTCGTCAAAAGCTTCGGATGCCGCAGGCACGATCCCCTTCAGCACCCGGCTGGCATCGGTTTCCTGGGCGGCCGCAACGAAATGCAAAAACTCTGCAGCACCGAAGCCCGGCACCGGCCATGCGGCGGTGGCGATCGTTTCAGCCGTCTCCTCCGGCGCGAAGCCGAATTCGTCCATAAGGGCCGCATAGGGGCGTTCTTCGTCGGCCACGGCATCGATGAAGTGTCGCAAATCGTCACGTTTGGCAACGATTTCCGCAAGAAGCGCCTGCAGCCCGCTTTCGCCGCCGCGCTCCAGAACCTCCGCAAAAGCCTCCTCCAGCGGCCCGTCCCGTTCGGCGGCGATGCTTGTCAGGAGGTCGCGCCGGGCTTCGGCGAACAGCGCCTCTTCCATCTGCTCGTCCAGCATCTCGAAATGGCCGGCGATGTTCGCCTCCAGCGGAAACTGGTGCAGAATCGCCTCGCAGAAGGCGTGGATGGTCTGGATCTTTAGCCCGCCAGGCGTCTCCAGTGCGCGGGCGAAGAGCTGCCGCGCGCGGCGGAGCTTTCCCGGGGTCGGACGCCGGCCTTCGAGCTTTCCCACTTCTTCCGCCAGGGCATCGTCAGGCAGAACGCTCCAACTCGCCAGGTTTTCAAAGACACGGTTCGCCATGTTGGCGGCGGCGGCGCGCGTGTAGGTCAGGCAGAGAATCTTCGAGGGGTCCGTCCCCTTGAGGAGCAGCCGGATAACGCGGCTTGCCAGCACATGGGTCTTGCCGGAGCCTGCATTGGCGGACACCCAGGCCGAAAGCGAGGGATCCGAGGCGAGTGCCTGGGCGGCAAGCGTGTCGTCGGGGATGCGGAAGTTCTTCTTCATGCATCCCCTTCGCCGGTATCGCCGCCGGCAGACCATTCGAGCACGCGCGCCAGATGATCGTAATCGCCTTCCGTATCACCCTCCTTGAAAGGCAGCGGACGAGAAAGATAGCCGGCTTCAGAATTGCCGTACCAAACGAGCAGCTTCTCCAGCCGCTGCCAGGCCTCTTCGGCCAGCCGCGCGCCGGTTTTCTCGCTGTCCTTGATCCTGAGAATCGATTCCGGCTCCACCGATCCGTTCGCCTTGAGGCGGACGTAGCAGAGATCCGCAGGTTGCGGATTGCCGAGGCCGGCGAAGGCGCCGCGCGCAAGCAGTGCCGCTTCGAGCGCAAGCTGCGGCGCAAGCAGCCGGTGCGCTTGCACTTTGGAGGGATTGGAGCCTGTCTTGTAGTCGATGATATCGGCGCGGCCGTCGGTGCGGATGTCGATACGGTCGGCGCGTCCGGACAGGAGCGTGCCCGTCGCGCCGACCTCGATAGCCGAAGCGCGGATTTCGGCGTGGCGTGTGGCGATAGCCTCCGCCCGGGTACGCTCCCAGCTGATGACGCCATGCGCCGTCCTCTCGAAGCGCGGCCACCAGACGGCCTCGACATCGACGGGGAGGCCGGTTTTGGCGAAAAGCCTGCGGCCGGCATCGATCAGCCTTTCCAGCGCGTCGGGAGCGGTGGGATCGGCGCCCGACTGGACAAAGGCCTGCAGAATGTCGTGGAACAGCGTCCCCCGCTCGGCGGCACCTGGATCGCGAATGAGCGGATCGAGGGGAGAAAGGCGGAGAATGCGCCGGGCATACACGGCATAGGGATCGCGGCGCATCGTCTCGATCTCGGTGATGGAGAAACGTTGCGGCCGCGCCTCGAGCGGCGGCTTCGGGCAGGGACGTCGCGCAAACGGCACGTCCGGCTTCGCCTCCAGCGCATGCGCCCATGCGATGAAGCGCAGGCCGCGCGCACGCATTGCAGCCGTTTCCGCCAGGCCGGAACAGGCCGTCAGGCGCTGCAGCCAGCGCGACGCCACCGCCGGCGCGCCCTGGACCCTCGTAGAACGGGCCAGCACCACCTCCGGCGCGCCGAGCGCCATCATGAAATCGTGTGCGGCGAGGCCGATGCGGCGCTCCGGCGGCTCGAGTTGAAGCTCGCCCTTCATGAGACGCGACATGAAACGGTCGGACGGGGGAGCTTCGGGCCACGTACCTTCGTTGAGCCCACCCAGCACGAGCACGTCGACGCTCTGCAATCGCGCCTCCAGCGTGCCCCAGATCGCCACGCGGTGATCGCTTCCCATGGCAGGTGTGACCACCTCGCCCGCCATCAGTGCGGAGAAGACATCCGGCCACTCGGCAGGCTGCACCTCCGTGCCCGAGCGGCTTTCCACCACCTCGCGCAGGAAGCGCGCCAACGCCTCACCCGACTCGCCGCGATAGAATTCCGTCACCGCGCCGTCGTTGTCGCGCGCCAACGCCTCCGCCGCCTCCACGGAAGCACGGGCGATCTCGGAAAGCGCAACGGCACGCTCGCCACGAAGCTTCGCCAGGGGCTCGATCGCCTTTTCGAAGCGTGCGAGGACCTGACGCGCATCGCTCAAATCCCTGTCCGTCAGCCGGTTCAGCCAGAAAGGCTTGCGCATGTCCCTGCGCACAGTGGCCAGACGCTCTTCGAAGAGGCTGGAGATGTTCGTCACGTCGGGCCGGCCGGTCCCACCCCGCAGGGCAACGAGTTCGACGATCTCCGCTGCCCGGCGAATGGTCTCCCGCGATAGCCCGAGACGCAGAAGCGGGTGCTTGAGTAACCCGACAATCACCACCGGCTCCTTGGGTCGGCAGATTGCCTCCAGCGCCAGACGCAAGAGCGTGGCCGGCACGCTGTCGGCGAGGAAGCTACCGCCGGAATCGTCGGCGCGGATGCCGAAACGGCGAAGCTCCGCCGCCACGCGGCGCGCGAGCGCGCGGTCCGGTGTCACAAGCGCCGCGGTGGCGCCTTCGCGGGCGGCGGCACGACGGAGCGCCACCGCGATCGCCGCCGCCTCGTCGCGTTCGTTCGCGGCCTCGACAAGGCTGACCCCCGCCAAGGCGCCTTGCGCGAGGGCCGCGTCGACAATCTGCCGGTTCACGGCCCAAAGATCTGTCGTCTCGGCCGGACGAAGCGCCTCGCTCAAGAGCCTGTGGCGGGCGGCGAGCACCGGCGCGGGCGTGGAAAGCTCCTTCACAGCCCCGCGCCCCATACCCATCGTGGTGATCAGCTTCCTGAGCCCGAACTGCGGATGCCCGCAGGCCGAAGGCTCCTCGCTTGCGTCTATGGCCCGCCATGAGGCTTCGTCCAGCTCCAGGTCCAGCCCAGGCAGCACGACGGCACCGTTCCCAAGCCGAGCGATCGTGCCGAGCAGGCGCGCGGTGGCCGGGATGGAGCCGGTCGAGCCGGCGGCTACTATCGGCCCGCGCGGCGGATTGCGCAGGAGCCGCTCGGCCTCCGCCGCCAGCATCGCGTTGCGGTGGGCGGCGGGGTTCGACTGCCCGCGCTCGGCCAGCACTTCCGGCCAGGTCCTTGTCAAGATCGCGAGGAATTCGAGCGTGACCTGCCACCAGCCGGCGAGCTCTTGCGGCACCAGTTCGGCGAGGCGGTTCCAGTCGGCCCCTTCCGTCTCGATCTCGTCCATGAGGGCGGAAAGATCGCGCGCAAGCCACAGGCCATCGCTCACCGAAGCAGGGACGACGACGCCCTCCTCGAATCGTGCCGCCACATGCGCGGGCACCCGCGCCTTCCAGGCCTGTGCCAGCCTTCCGAGCAGGAGGATGCGGTCGAGCTTGGAGATCGGCGGCGTATGATCGAGCACGGCCGCGCCACCTTCCGTCCCGAACTCGGCGATCTCAGCCTGAAACTCGCCCAACGGGCGAATGACGGGAAGGATGGCCGAAACACCGCCGAGCCGATCGACCAAAACGCTACGGAGTTCCCGTGCCGCACGGCGCGTGGGCAGGTAGATCGTTGCATCGGCAAGGGCGAGAGGGTTGCCGTCATAACGGAAGCCGGGCACCAGCCGGCCCTCCAGAAGCGCCTCGGCGAGCGCCGGCAGGAACGGCACGCCTGGGGGAATGGAGAAGACGCGCGGCTCTGCGGTCCCGGTGCTCACGACGTCATGCCGAGCTGTCGCAGAACGGCCTCGGCCGGGGCAATCGCGTCGGGCGTGCCGACGGTAATCCAGTGTCCGTCGAGAGGCAGGCCGAACATCCTCCCCGCGGCGATGGCGCGATCGAAATAGAGGTTGAGCGAATGGGGCGCCGTCGAGGCGCCGGCAAACAGGCGCGGATGGAGGATTCCGCCACCCGCGTAGATGTATCCTTCCGTACCACCGGCCGTCCGCTGCAGCCGCCCGTCGCGATCCATCCTGAAGTCCAGCTTCCCCGTATGCCCCGTCGCGGACGCAGGGTCCGCGAGCAGGATCAATATATCCATCCGGCCTCCATCCCAGGCAAGGGCAAGCCGGTTCAGATTGTCTTCCGATCGGTCGATCCAGAATGTGTCGGCATTGAGAACGAAGAAGGGCTTGTCCCCAAGATATGGCAGCGCCTTTGCGATGCCGCCGCCGGAATCGAGAAGCGCCTCACGCTCGTCGGAGATGATGATGTGCGGCTCCCCCCGGCCAGCCAGATGAGCGGTCATCATATCGGCCAGGTGGTATATGTTGACGACAGCCTCGCGCACGCCCGCCCGCCGAAGGGCATCGAGCCCCCAGTCGACAAGCGGCTTGCCGCCCACGGGAATGAGCGGCTTGGGCCTTGTCTCGGTGAGCGGCCGCATGCGCATGCCGAGGCCCGCCGAAAGCACGATCGCTCGTTCCGGTGTCGCTTTCACTCCGCCTCCCCGTCCAGAAAGCCTTGTTCCCGGTAGAACGCGCCAAGTTCGGTGAGCGCGGGATGAGCAAGCACCCGGTTCAGGTAAGCGCGGATGCGCGGCAAGTGGTGCAGATAGAACGGCTTACAGTCGCGCATCGAAAGCCTCACGAAAATGCCGAGGAGCTTGGTGTTGCGCTGGGCAGCGGTGATGGCATAGGCCTCCTCGAAGGAGGTGCGGTCGAAATGCGGGGAGCGCCGGCCGGCGTAATAGGCGTCCAAGACCGACCGCTCCAGCGGCTCAGGGATAGTCACGCGCGCATCGAGTGCGAGCGATGCCATATCGTAAGCGCCCGGGCCCCATACAGCGTCTTGAACATCGACGAGACCCAATCGGTCGAGCCCCGCCTTCTCTTCGCGCCAGATGATGTTGGGTGAATGGAAATCGCGCAGCACCAGGCTCTGCTCAGCGCGTTCGAGCCGCTCGAACAGTCGCGACCATAGTCGGCTAAATTCCTGCCTCTCGCCAGTACTTGCTGCGCGCCCCTTCACATGCGGCAGATACCAGTCGAGCAGGAGTTCCGCCTCGATTGCAAGTGCGGAGCGGTCATAGCGCGGCGGCGCGTAGTCGAGGCCTTCGGCGACGGGAAAGCGTTCCGGCCAGGTGCGCTCGTGCAATGCGGCGAGCAGCCCAGCTGCGGCGAGATAGCGCTCGGGGAAGGGCGCCCCCTCTCGACCGAGAAAAGGCTCATCGCCCAAGTACTCCGTAAGCAGCAGACCCCGCTCCAGATCCTGAGCCAATATGCGTGGCGTTGAAAACCCCGCGTTGCGCAGCGCGTTCGCCACCCCGACGAAGGCGGTCACCGACTGGGCGAGCCGGGCAATTCTGCTGTAGGGCAGGCCGTTGCGGACGAGCGGCTCGTCGCGGCGTTCGGGTGCGTCCATGAGGATCAGGCGCTCGCCGTCGGTCGTGACCGTTTCGTAAGCACGGATGGATGCATCGCCCAGAAGATAGCTCCGCTGCGCATCTGCACGACCCGCGCTTTGCAGAAATCCGCGAATGACAAGGGAATGGGCGATCCGTTCCGCGGCGCCCGCAGGCGCTTCGATCTCCGCCTCGCGGCTGTCGCCGCTTTCGCGAAGAGCCACCCTGATGGCGGCAGTGAAGGCCGCCGGCGCCTGCTCTGGCCATTCAACCAGAACGATTCCTTCGGACAACGCCTCCGACAGCCCCAACTCCTCCAGTTCGTCGGGGCCGGAAAGCCGGTAGAGATCGAAGTGGTGGATGGGGATGCGCAGCCCATAGCTCTGTACCAAAGTGAAGGTCGGACTCGGCACCTCGAGTTCCCGGTCGCCCGCGATGGCGCGGATGATCGCGCGGGCGAGCGTCGACTTTCCGGTGCCGAGATCGCCGTGAAGCGCTACGACGTCGCCCGGACGCAGCGCTGCCGCAAGATCATCCCCCAGGCGATCCGTCGCCCGCGCATCGGCCAGGAAGCGCTTGAAAGTCCGCATGTCATTCGGCCGCGGCGCGCACACCGGTGGGCGCCAGCGGAAAGCGGCAGAGGACGGCGGTACCGCGACCCGGACCCGTGTCGATCTCCACGGTGCCTCCATGCAATTCGACAAAGCTCTTCACGATGGAAAGGCCCAGGCCGGCGCCCCGCCTGCGGCCGCCCTTGGTGCTCGGCTCAAAGCGTTTGAAGATCGTCTGCAACACCTCGGGTGACATGCCAGGCCCGTTATCGTGAATACGGAATACCACGGCATTGCCTTCGCGCTTGGCGGAAAGCATGATCTTGCCGCCGTCAGGCGCATAATTGGCCGCGTTGCTGAGCAGATTGTAGAGGATCTGCCGAATGCGGTTTTCATCCGCATGGAAGCTCACCGGTGCGGCATCCACCGCGATCTCCAGCTTGATTCCGTGCTCACGCAGGCGATCCGCGACGAGATCTGCCGCCGCGTTCACGATGCGCCGGATCTCCACCTCCGCGATCTCCAGCTCCATGATACCGGCATCGACGGTCGCAAGGTCGAGGATATCGTTCACCACGGTCAGAAGCAGCGAGGAGGAGGAGCCGACATGGTCCACATATTCGCGCTGGCGCGGGTTGAGCGGCCCGGTCGTCTCCAGCGCCAGGAGCTCCGTGAAGCCGATGATGTTGGTGAGCGGGGAGCGTAGCTCGTAGGAAACGTGCTGCACGAAATCGTTCTTCAGCTTGTCGGCTTTTTCGAGCGCCTCGTTCTTCTCCTTGAGCGCACGCTCCACGTTCACGCTGTCCGTCACATCGACGAATGTCAGCATCACCTGCCCGTTGGGCAGATGCACGATCGCATGGTGCAGGATCGTGCCGTTGATGAGCTCCGTGCGGCCATGGCTGTCGCGCCGCTCGTCATCGAAGCCGGTGACGGCGGCGACGAAATCGCCCCATGGGCTCTTGATCGCCACGGGATCACAGGCCGCCTTGAGGATGGAGATATGGATGTCGGCGTCGATCAGCTTCTCCGGTATGCCCCACAGCGTGCGAAAAGCCGGATTCGAAAGGCGCATCCGGCCATCCGGGCCGAAGACGGCGACGCCTTCCGCCAGATTGTCGAGCGTTTCGCTCTGCACCTGCACGATGGCATTGTATCGGCTTTCGAGATCGATCTTCTCGGTGAGGTTCTCGAAGACCCACGTCACGCCGCCCTTCGGCTGTGGCGTGGCCACAACGCGGATGGTGCGCCCGTCGGGCAGATGCCACCAGTGCTCCTGCGGCTCGACGGCGCGGTAGGCGGAAAGGAGCTGCTCCTTCCAGCGCCGCCATTCCGGCTGCTCGGCAAGCTTGCCGTCGCTGCGCAGGCGGTCGAGCAGCAATGCGTTCTCCGGCCCCGTATCGAGGAAGCCCGCGTCGAGCGCCCAAAGCTTCTGGAAGGCCTGGTTGTAGAATTTCAGCTTCTGATCCGCGTCGAAGATGGAAACCGCCGTTGTAAGCTGATCCAACGTATCGGCATGGCTGCGCAGGGCGCTCTCGTATTCACGCCTGAGGGCATCCGTTTCGCTCGAGTCGAGGGCGATGCCCGCGCTTCCGTGCGGACCGGCGAAATCCGTGACCGCGAAGACACACCGGTCTCCGCCCACGACGGTCGAGACAGTTTCGCGGAAGATGGGCTGATCAATATGGTGGCGCTCCAGAGCCATCCGTGCCGCCGTGGGCAGGAGCTCGCGGCCCTCGTGGATGGCTGCGGTAGGTTCGCGAGCCTCGACCGATCGCGCATAGGCCGCATTCACCCATCTTAGCCTGCCTGCTTCGTCACGCAGCCAGAACGGCATGTCGAGCGCATCGACAAGGCCCAGAATGCTCTCATGATCGGCCTGCAGGCGCTGGTGCTCCAGCCGCAGCCGGGCATTCTCCGCCTGGACGGTGGAAAGCGAAATGAAGCGAATGATCGAGTGAAGCGCGGACTTGCGTCCCTGTACCTCGAGGAGAATGCCCTCGCGCGTCTCGACGACGAGATCGAACCCGGCCCCTTTCTCGCGCAGGGAAGCCGCCGCGCGGTCCAGGGCGGAAGCCGACCGGGATGTCAGCCAGCGGCCGAAAGCGAGGAAGGTGGCCCGCTCGTGCGGTACGCCGCTTTCCGCGGGCAAGTCGCCCAGCACCATAGGACGCTCGCTGCCATGCCAGACGATGATCCGCTGGTCCCGCAGGTTGAGCAGCGCCTCCGCACGTGAAAGCGCGCCGGAGAGTTCGGCAACGCGGTTCTTGAGATCGGCATTCTCGGCTGCAGTCCGGCCCCGCTCGCGAATGAGCCAGACGGCCGACAGAAAGGCGGCCCCCATGACGCCGGCAAAAATGGAAAGCTGGATCACCTCGACCGTGGTCAGGGAGAAGGCGGACCGAAGGTCCCCGCTGGCCTGTTCCTGTGCCGCGGCGAAACGCGTCAATGCCGTCGACGCCAGCAGAGACAACGACGCCATCGCCCAGCGGACAGAACCGCGAATCCGTTTTTTCCTACGGGCCTGAGGCCCATGAGCCCCGCCGCATAGCGGGTCCAGCCCCGGCATGCCTATTCCTCTCCGCCGCATGACAATCAAGACTGCCGACCCACGCCTCACGAAACGATCGGCGCCCTCGAATCAGTGCACTGTACTCGTTCACCGAATCTGCGTGAAGAAGAACGCGCGACAAAAATAATGCCGGGCCCTTTGTCAAGAGTCCGGCATCAACATATTGCGTTTTTTCAAATAGAGGTCAGTACCTGTAGTGGTCAGGCTTGAATGGACCCTGTGGGCTTACGCCGATATAGGCGGCCTGCTCGGGCGAAAGCTCCGTCAGCGTCGCGCCCAGCTTGCCGAGATGCAGGCGGGCAACCTTCTCGTCCAAATGCTTCGGCAGTACGTAGACCTGGTTTTCGTACTGTCCGGCACGCGTCCACAGCTCGATCTGCGCCAGAACCTGGTTGGTGAAGGAGGCCGACATGACGAAGCTCGGATGCCCGGTGGCGTTGCCCAGGTTGAGCAGGCGCCCCTCCGAAAGCAGGATCATACGCTTGCCGTCAGGGAACTCGATCATGTCCACCTGCGGCTTGATGTTCGTCCATTTCAGGTTGCGCAGGGAAGCCACCTGAATCTCGTTGTCGAAGTGACCGATATTGCCCAGGATCACCATGTCCTTCATCTTGCGCATGTGATCGAGCGTGATGACATCCTTGTTGCCCGTCGCGGTGATGATGATGTCGGCGGTGGGCGCGGCCTCCTCAAGGGTCACCACCTCGAAGCCGTCCATCGCCGCCTGCAGCGCGCAGATGGGGTCTGCCTCGGTGATCTTCACCCGCGCGCCGGCACCGGCCAGCGACTGGGCCGAGCCCTTGCCGACATCGCCATAGCCGCAGACGACCGCAACCTTACCGGCCATCATCACATCGGTGGCGCGGCGGATGCCGTCAACCAGCGATTCCTTGCAGCCATATTTGTTGTCGAACTTCGACTTTGTGACGGAATCGTTCACATTGATGGCCGGGAACGGCAGAAGCCCCTTCTTCTGGAGCTGGTAGAGGCGGTTGACGCCCGTGGTCGTCTCCTCGGTCACACCGCGGATCGCCTCGCGCTGACGCGTGAAGAAGCCCGGCGTTTCGGCCATGCGCTTCCTGATCTGTGCAAAAAGCACTTCCTCTTCCTCGCTCCCCGGGTTGGAGAGCACATCCTCGCCGGCTTCGGCGCGCGCACCGAACAGGATGTACATGGTGGCGTCGCCGCCGTCATCCAGGATCATGTTGGAAGGCTCGCCATCGGGCCACTGGAAGATGCGGTCCGTGTAGGTCCAGTACTCTTCGAGCGTCTCGCCCTTGACGGCGAAGACAGGTGTGCCGGTGGCGGCGATGGCTGCCGCAGCATGATCCTGCGTGGAGAAGATGTTGCAGGAAGCCCAGCGGACATCCGCGCCGAGGGTCTTCAGGGTTTCGATCAGGACCGCCGTCTGGATCGTCATATGGAGCGAACCGGAGATCCGCGCGCCCTTCAGCGGCTTGGTGGTGCCGAACTCCTCCCGGGAAGCCATCAGGCCAGGCATCTCCGTCTCCGCGATCTCGATCTCCTTGCGACCCCAATCGGCAAGGGACATATCGGCGACGACATAATCATTGGCGGCCATCGGCTAAGCTCCAGTTCGGATTCAAAACAGGCGCCTCGGGGGCGAAACGGATTTCCGCCTGCCTAGCAGATCGCGCGGCCGGCGACAACGATATAAAGAAATCTTTATCCGTGCATATGCTTTGCTCGAAGGGGCCGGGCGCGCCGCCTAGACGTCCTCGCCGAACCGTTTGGCGATCAAGTCGCCCAATGCA
Source organism: Chelativorans sp. AA-79 (assembly GCF_029457495.1). NCBI lineage: Bacteria > Pseudomonadati > Pseudomonadota > Alphaproteobacteria > Hyphomicrobiales > Phyllobacteriaceae > Chelativorans > Chelativorans sp. AA-79. Next base: position 36,165 of record NZ_CP120361.1, on the reverse strand, counting down.
TCCAGAAGTTCGGCGGCCTCGGGTCCGCGTGCGGTCACGCGGATGCTGCAGCCCGGGCTCGCAGCCAGCATCATGAGCCCCATGATGGACGTACCGCCCACGGCGATCCCGTCCTTCTCCACCGTCACCTTCGCATCATAGCTGCCGACCAGCTGGACGAACTTCGCCGATGCGCGCGCGTGCAGGCCGCGCTGGTTGACGATGGGGAAATCACGCGTCACGACCTCGGCGGTTTTGGCGAACCCTCCAGTCATTTGCCGTCGAGCACCTGGCTTGCCACGTTGATGTATTTGCGGCCGGCAGTCTGCGCCTCTTCCAGAGCCCTCTTCATATCGTCGTCGGTACGTACGCTGGACAGTTTTATGAGCATCGGCAGGTTCATGCCGGCGATCACCTCCACGCGGCCAGCCTCCATCACCGATATCGCCAGGTTGGAAGGCGTTCCGCCGAACATGTCCGTGAGAATGATCACGCCCGCGCCCGTATTCGCCCGCGCCACGGCTTCGAGGATGTCGTGGCGGCGCTGCTCCATGTTGTCGTCCGCGCCGATGGATACGGTTTCGAGATTGCTCTGAAGTCCCACCACATGCTCAAGCGCGTGACGGAACTCCTCGGCCAGCCGGCCGTGGGTGACAAGGACAACTCCAATCATCGAGCGATTGCCTCTCGGTCGCCCATCGCAACCGCCGCCCTGCAAAGGGTACGCGCCCCTTTTTCCTGCCTCGAGGCTGTCACACCGCTACTCCGTATCAATGGCCTACGCAGTCCGAACGCCCTGCCATTCCGTTCCCGGTCACGACGACTGCCCCACACACGACAAGAACACTATCTTGTCAACGTCAAAGACGTTGACAAGCCCAAAACTGCGGCGTTCCCAGCGATTTTGACGAGTTCGCGACAGGGATCAGCCGAACGGCGGGAGTTGCAGCCGCGCCGCGATCGCCAGGACAGCGGCCTCGGTTCCGCAGGCCGCCAGATCGAGGCGTGGAAGCTCTATCCCCTCCAGGAACACCGCTTCGCCCTCCTGGTAGCGCGGCGCCTCGTCCCGGCAGACCAGCCGGATGACGAGATCGATCACCGCCGACCGTTCATGCGCAATGGGGGCCGGCCCAAAACCCCGCGCCTCGGCGAGCCCCTCGATCGCGGGCGCCGCCCGCCCGATCAACCGCCCTCCCGCAGCGGCAAGAAAAACCTGATCGTCCGAGACGATCCGCGCGAGGCGGCCGTTCGCGGCGCAATGCTGGAGAAGCGCCAGGGCGAGGGCGGTCTTGCCCGCCCCCGACGGCCCTATGATGAAGAGGCCGCGATCGTCCGCGAGCAGGAGGTTGCCGTGGTGGTTCGACGTCACGATCACCCTTCCGCCGGGAGGGAGATCACGAACCGCGCGCCGCGCACCTCCCCGGGCTTGGAGCCGGGGACGTTTTCCGCCGTCAGCGTGCCGCCATGTGCCTCGATGATCTGGCGGCTGATGGAAAGGCCGAGACCGGAGTTCTGGCCGAATGCCTCACCGACGGGACGGTCGGTATAGAAGCGCTCGAAGATGCGCTCGATATTGTCGGCGCGGATGCCGGGTCCGTTATCGTCGACGGTCAGGATGATACGGTGCTGGCTGCGCGACAAGGTGAGCGTGATCCGCCCGCCCTCTTCCGGCACGAATGAACGCGCATTCTCTATGAGATTGGTCACCACCTGGCCGAGCCGCAGATCATGACCCTCGACGATGAAATTCTGCCCGGTCTTCCCCTCGGTCTTGAACTCGATGTCGACCTGTTTCTTCTTGCCGCCCATGTCGCGTGCGCCGGCAACGAGATCGCGAAGAAATCTCTGCAGGTCGATGGGTTCGGAATCCTCGCGCGCGAATTCCGCATCGAGCCGGGAAGCATCGGAGATGTCCGTGATTAGCCGGTCGAGCCGGCGGACATCGTGCTGGATGATCTCCATCAGCCTGTCGCGCGAGCGCTGATCCTTGGCGAGAGGCAGGGTTTCCACCGCGCTTCCGAGAGAGGTGAGCGGGTTTTTCAGCTCGTGCGCCACATCCGCCGCGAAGCTCTCGATCGCATCGATACGCGCGTAGAGCGCCTTGGTCATATCCCTCAGCGCGATCGAGAGGTTTCCGATCTCATCCTGGCGGTGCGAGAAGTCGGGAATCTGCTCGCGGGTGCCGGCTCCTCGGCGCACGCGTATCGCGGCCGCCGAGAGCCTGCGAAGAGGATTGGCGATGGTGGATGCAAGCAGCAGGGACAGGATCGCGGTGACCACCGCGGCGACGGCGAAAACGCGCAGAACCGCTCGGCGTTCCTCGGCGATGATGCGGTCGATGTCGCCTTGCGTGGAAAGTTGGAGCACGCCGACGACGGCTCGGTAGCGCTGAATGGGAACGGCGACGGAGATGATGTATTCCCCTTCCGGGCTGCGCCGCCGCACGGCTTCCGGCTCGCCGCCCTTGAGTGCGGACATCACCTCTTCATAGGCCACGCCGCTGCCACCCGGCTGTTCGCGGTCGATGGGCAGGTCGTTGGCCTGGAACATCGCGCCGATCCGTTCCGTCAGCTTTTCGAAAAAGCTTTTCTCCTCACCATCCACGCCGGGCAGCTGATAGCGGAGGATCGAATAGAGCTGGCGCGAATCGAGCACGAGGTTGGCGTCGCGGTCGTAGATGCGTGCGCGCGTCCTGTCCGGATTGATCAGGCGCCGCAGCAGATGCGCGACCTTTTCCGGATTGATCGGAAATTCCAGGCTCTCGAGCTGATCGGATCCGGGCGGCAGCTGCTCCCCGGCCTGCATTTCCAGGAGCTTTTCCGGATCGATCAGGATCGCATCCGTCTCCACCGTGGCGGAGGCCGCGATGGCGCCGGCGATGATGCGGCCCTGGGTCCTGAGGCTTTCGATCTGTGCTTCAACCAGCGCGTCGCGGAACTGGTTGATATAAAGGACACCGACGACGAGAACGCCGATGGCCGTGAAGTTGAGAATAAGGATCCGCCGGGTCAGGCTGGAGAACATATAGTGCCCCAGCACCCGGCGGAGGGGCACCGCAAGCCGGCCAAGCAGCCAGGGCGTGGAACGCCCCGCCTTCGCCTGCCCCGCCGATGTGCGTTTATCTTGTGCCTCGATGGCCATCCACGAACGCTGCTATACCTCGCGAAACCTGTAACCGACGCCGTAAAGCGTTTCGATCATATCGAACTCGCCATCCACGGACTTGAATTTCTTCCGCAGCCGCTTGATGTGGCTATCGATCGTTCGGTCGTCCACATAGACCTGTTCATCATAGGCTGAATCCATCAGCGCATCGCGGCTCTTCACCACGCCCGGGCGCTGCGCCAGCGCGTGAAGGATCAGGAATTCGGTGACCGTAAGCGTGACGGGCTCCTCCTTCCACGTACAAGTATGCCGCTCCTGGTCCATGACCAGATGGCCGCGCTCGAGGGAGCGCGACTGCTTGTCAGGCGCCTTGGTGGTATTCTCGCGGGCGCTCGCCCGGCGAAGGACGGCGCGCACGCGCTCGACCAGCAGCCGCTGCGAGAAAGGCTTCCGGACGAAGTCGTCGGCGCCCATCTTGAGGCCGAAGAGTTCATCGATCTCGTCGTCCTTGGAAGTAAGGAAGATCACCGGAAGGTCGCTCTTCTGGCGCAGCCGGCGCAGAAGCTCCATGCCGTCCATGCGCGGCATCTTGATGTCGAGGATTGCAAGCGTGGGCGGACGGGCGCTCAACCCCTCCAGAGCTGACGCCCCATCCGTATAGGTTTCAACGCGATAGCCTTCCGATTCCAGCGCGATTGAGACGGACGTAAGGATGTTCCGGTCGTCATCAACGAGCGCGATTGTTGCCATGTCTAGTGGCTCCCTCATCATGGGCGGCGTCCCTTCTGCTGCTCAGAGGCGGCAGATGCAGGACAAATTGGGTACAAAATGTGGCACATTCTCCAAACCAAGTCACTTCGGAGTGTTTGGTGCGACCGTTTCACGCAAGGGTTAACGGCCCGGGTCGGGAGCGCGTGAAGCGTTTGTTCCCGCCCTGTCGAAGCGACTTTCCCAGGCGCCAAGCAACGATTCCAGATCCCGCGGCAGCCTGCTCCGGGCCTTATGCGCTGATAGGGAGCGGCTGTCAAACCGCCGGGCTCGGGGGCATCCTGCTCGGCTGCCGCGCAGCGTGGACAGCGTGCGACATAGCGGCCATCCGAGCGGTGCAGGGGCGCAAAAGCTGGCGCGAACCCTTCTCAGGCAGGCAGATGACGATAACCGGCTCCATGAATTTCCGCCGAACTGAGCCTGTTCCCGGACCTTGGCTCGGGGCAGATCAGCGCAGGACGTGGTGTTTCCGCTACGGACCGGGAAGGGACTGCCGGGCGGAGAGGTATGGCCGCACATGCCCCGAAGCGCCACAGGCAACTCAGGGCCGGCGGACGACCCGCACTTTCCCGCTGTTTCCGCCCCCGCAGTAGAATCGGTCGCGGCCATCGGATTCGAGTCCCGATACGCCGGCTCCCGAGGGCATTTCGAGTCTCTCCAGGACGTCTCCCGTCTCGGGATCGATTCGCCGCAATTCGCTCTCGTCACGTTCCCAGGTGGCGTGCCAGAGCTCGTCATCCATCCAGGTGACCCCCGTGACGAAGCGGTTGGATTCGATGGTGCGAAGAATCGCTCCGGTCTCGGGGTCGACCTTGTGGATTTTCCGCTCCCGATACTGTCCCACCCAGAGAGACCCTTCGGCCCAAGCCAGGCCCGAGTCGCCGCCGCCGCCCGGTGCGGGGATCGTGGCGAGCACGCGGCCGGTCTTCGGGTCGATTTTCTGGATGCGATTCTCTGCGATCTGGAACAGGTGCTGCCCGTCAAAGGCCGTTCCCGCATGCGCGGCGGCATCGATCGAGCCCGCCATCTTCCCGCTCGCCGGATCCACGGCGTTCAGCTTGTCTCCGGACGCAAACCACACGTGCTGACCGTCGAAGGTGACACCGTGCACGTTGTCGACACCCGGAAAGGGTCCGTATTCGCGAAGGATCTCGGCAGAAGATCGTTTCATGGTTTCATCCTGGAGCTCTCCAAGCCTTTCAGGTCAGACTATCGTGAAAAGATATTAATCACCCGGCAACGGGCCGGGGAGTAACAAAACCGTCGGGAATCCCGGTACCGGCGGAGTCATCCAGCGTCGCGCCCGTCCCCGACCGAGAGACTGCACCTTGCCTGCCGCCGCAAGCTGCTCGAGCGCCCGCTGCACGGTACGGGGGCTCGTCCCGAGCGCAATCGCGAGGGCTGAACTCGACCACGACTCGCCGTCGGCAAGGAAGGCGAGCACCGCCGCATGCCGCTCTTCGACAGGCGGCGCCAGCACGACGACCGCGCGCGCACGGTGCGGTGCCAGCGCAAAGCCGCGGCTGGTTGCGACCACATCCGCCAGCGTCCGAAGCTCGGCACGAAGCCTTCCGATCTCGACCCGCAGCCGCGCGCGATGCGAGTCATCGGCGTGCTTGGCGCGGAAGGCCCGCGTAAGGAGCGTGGTCCTTGGCGCATCTCCTGGCCAGGTTTCGGCCAGCGCGCGTGCAAGCGCGAACAAGACCGGGCGCGTCGCGAGCGAGACCATCCTGTCGGCGTCACGCACGACATTGCGGCAGGCGTCCACCACCAGGGCTCCTGAAGCCAGAAGCGCTTCAACCTCTTCGAGCAGGAGGAGGCGTTCCCTGCCGCGCGAGATCAGGCGTGCCGCGGGTGTATTCAAGACGAGGGATGTGCTCTCAACCTCCGCCGTCAACGCGGGAATGCCGGCTTCGTGCGCGGCCCGCTCCGCCCGAGCGAGTGCTGCGCGCGCAGCCTGCGTCCGGATGCGCCGTACCGCGATGCCGGCGACCGCCAGTTCGTGGAGGGCCCTCGATGCGGGTGGGAGCCACGTGGGATCGAGTTCGCCGAGCATGCGCTCGGCCTGCTCGAGGCGGCCGATCAGGAGCAGGCGTCGGATTTCCAGATTCCGCGCATGCGCGGCGTTCGCGCCGTCACCATGCGCTTCGAGCGTTGCCCTCGCCACGTCGAGCGCTCTCCGAGGCCAGTTGAGGTCGCGTGAGACGAGCGCCACCTCGGCCTCGGCAATAATGCACCTCGCACGCGCCACCGCCTCTCTGGAGCCGAAGGCGCGGGCCGCGCTTTTCAACAGGACCTTCGCCCGAACGAGATCTCCGAGCTGCGCCATCGCGATGCCCCGAAGCGCGAGCGCGGGCGCGTCGTCGCGCAGGGCCACCCGATTCAGTGCGCCGAGAGGATCGCCCGCGGCGAGCGCACGCGCTGCGGCCGTGATCAGCGAATCCATCGCAATCCCGTCACGCTTGTCACCTCCAGATTTCGACGCCCGGTCCTAGGCTACCTCACGACCACTTGGCAGGAGTCTAGGGAAGCTGACCGGAAGGAGAATCGCAAATGCCGGACATCTTGCACAGGGTCCGAATGAAATCGTCGTCTCCGGAAGATGCCTATCGGGCCCTGACCACAACCGAAGGCCTCTCCGGCTGGTGGATAATCAAGACCCGGCGAGAAAGCCGCGTCCGCGGAGCGATCCGGTGCCGCTGCCTGGAAGATGAACCGCGCGCTCCTGCTGATTGGGCAAACGGATCGAACGCGTCGATGAAGCGCTGCTAAGGGCCGCTTCTCCAGACGCGTTCGATCAGCGATCATAGTGGCGGTGGTGATCTGTTGTTGCAGTTGGAATTCGCCGTCAGTTCATTGCGTGATTTCCGGCTCGACGAGTTTGGCAAGCTTGCGCAGCGACTCCTGCCAACCGAGATAACATGCTTCGAGGGGGATCAGATCGGGCACGTTCTCCTGAACCACCGTCATTTCCGTTCCGACTGAAACGGCCTTCAGCGTGACGGTCACTTTCATCTCGCCCGGAAGGTTCGGATCGTCGAAGACATCGCTGTAGACGAGCGTCTCGCCGGGAACGAGTTTCAGATAGGTGCCGCCGAAGGAATGGCTTTGCCCGGTCGTGAAGTTCCGGAAGGACATTCTATGCTTGCCCCCCTCCCTCGCCTCGAGCTCATGGACGGTACAGGTGAAGCCGAAGGGCGGGAGCCAACTCGCAACCGCGTCAGGTTCCAGAAATGCGCGATAGACTTTTTCGGGCTTGGTGGCGAAGACCCGGTGCAGTTTAACGGTGTTCGGCATGATAATCTCCATTCATTGATCTCGCCAAGGCGTCGTGGCCCCGGGCCGGTTACCTTGCTACTGCGGCTTCCAGCGCCGCGATGTCGATTTTCTTCATCGTCATCATCGCCTCCATCGCGCGCTTGGCCTTGGCGCGGTCGGGATTGGTCGTCAGCTCCATCAGCCGCTTCGGCGTGATCTGCCAGGAGAAGCCCCAGCGGTCCCTGCACCAGCCGCAGGCACTCTCCGCGCCGCCGTTTTCGACGATGGCGTTCCAGTAGCGATCAGTCTCTTCCTGATCTTCGGTCAGCGCCATGAAGCTGACGGATTCGTTCGCCTTGAAATTCGGGCCGCCGTTCAGGCCCAGGAACGGCCGGCCGAGCACGGTGAACTCGACGGTCAGTTCATTGCCTTCCTTGCCGCCGGGATAGTCGGATGCGGACGCATTCACCCGATCCACATGACTGTCCGGAAAGGTGGCGGCATAGAATGCGGCTGCCTTGCTTGCTTCGCCGTGGTCGAACCACAGGCAGGTCACGAGTTTGGTCATATCTGGTCTCCTCGGTTTTGGGGTATTTGTTCGCGCCGCGTTTGCGAGACCTCAGTCTTCAGCGAATAGCCGCTTCAGATGTCATAGGTGCGGCGGCCAGGCAGTAGATCGAAGGCCTTGTCGTGAGTTGCAGCGATGGCCTCTCCCACGGCCGGTTCGGAATGCGGCACAATCCAACCGCCATGTTCGAAATCGCCATCTCCGTCTTCGTCTGATCCGCCAGACGCCTGGACCAAGCCGTCCAGAGAGATGTGTCCGATGATCCTGATCTTTCTCATGGATCTTCCACCTGTATTCGTTGCTTCGCGACCCGAGGACGAACAACGGGCGCGTCTCCCGACAACCAGCCTCTTTTTTTCGGCCGCGGAACTTCGCGAACCGAATCCTTCATCGGACCTCGCCGGAGCGCGGATATTCGAGCTGCATCGCAACGACATTGGTCGTGCGTTCGCCATAGCGCCTGGCGATGGCCTCAAGCGCGTGATCCAGCGCGTCGGCCGGCCGATAGTCAGGGAAGGTCGCAACGCGACGTTCTTCTGCCCAGTCAGTTGTGTTCTGATCTGGCAAGACGCGGACGCCGTTGGCGGTCATGACCGCTGGCCTTGAGCTAGCAAATGTCATGGCGCTGGAGCGGTAGGTCCGCGACCAGGCATCGGCCACCAACGCGAGCGAGACCTCGTCCATGGCCGCCTCAAGCCGGATTCCCAACTCCTCGTGAGTCCAGAAGGCAAGGCGGTTGAGTAACACCGTCGTCGCGAAGGAGCGGGTGAGCTGGAATGCACCGCTCGCATGTCGTGAATCCCAGGTTTCGAGGCCGAGGTCGCGCGCGACCTCCTCGGCCCGCGTTCGTCCGGCGATCGCCTCGATCAGCGTCAGCATCATCGGTATGGATGCGGTAATGCCGGTCGTCGTCGCAACGCCCTCATCGGCGACCATCCGCCGGTTCGCGACATAGTCGATCGTCGGGTTGCGATCGAGCATCTCGCCGACATAGTACCAGTGGGTCGTGGCCCGACGGCCATCGAGCAAGCCGGCCGCGCCGACCACCTTCGCACCTGCACAAACACCGATGATCCTTGCGCCTTTGCGGGATTGGCTCTGGAGCCAGGCGAGCACCGCCGGATCGTCATCGCGGCTCATGGCGGGGACGATGACGTAGTCGGCTCCTTGCGGATGCGCGGCGTCGAACTCGGCAATCGTCGCATCGGGCTCGACCTTGAGTGCGGGATAGAGCTGCACCGGACCCGGGCCAGTTGCCAGCATTACGACGTCAGCCACACCGGCCCGCCGCAGGATGCCCGTTGGCACGAGATAGTCGGTGGTCTCGGTTGCGTCGTTAATACCGACAACCGCAATCAACGGACGCTCGCCTCCTTCGGGTCTGAGCAATGCGAGCATAGCCTCTGCCTCCTCCCGGGGCACCGGCGGAGGCTTGGCCGCAACGGTTGCTGTGGGAAGGCTGAAAGCCCAGCCGGCAAAGCCGGTCAGGCCAAGGAAGACGGCGGCGATACCGCCCCAGATGAAGATGGATTTCGACATGGCTGCCTCTCTCCAGCAAGGATGGACGTGCCGTCAGGCGACAAGCATCTCTGTTGAACTGGAAATCTATCTGAAGCGGAATATGGCAGAAATGACAAAGATATGGTAATTCCTGCCAATGCATCAGGTCATCTTCATCGTCTATCCAGGCTTCGAACTGCTCGATACCGCCGGGCCCGCAGCGGTCTTCAACGGCGCCAACCGGGCTCTGGGACAGCAAAGACAACCTGCCTATTACAAGGCCGATCTCGTATCGGCCGAAGGCGGCGCAATCGAAAGCAGCAGTGGAGTTGTCGCCCAAACAAAGGCGATTTCGGATGTCGAGCCGGGGGAAGCTCAGACCGTTCTGGTCGCAGGCGCAGAACGGGAACAACTCCTACCGGCTGTCGCGGATCCGGTCCTTCGTGCCGCGCTTCCGAGACTGGCCGGGAAGGCCCAACGCTTCGGGTCGGTCTGTAGCGGCGGCTTCCTTCTGGCGGCGCTCGGCCTGCTCGACGGCCATCGCGTAGCGACCCACTGGGATTCCTGCAAACCGCTCGCCGAGACCTTTCCGGCCGTCACAGTCGATCCGGATGCGCTCTACGTGGTCGACGGTCGGTTGTGGACATCGGCCGGCGTGACCACCGGCATCGACATGGCGCTGGCCATGATCGCCAATGATCTTGACGCAACCATCGCTGGAGAAGTCGCGAAACGGCTGATCCTCTACGCCCGGCGCCCCGGTTACCAGTCTCAGTTCAGCCCGGTCCTCAAAGCGCAGGTGAAGGGTGACAGCCCATTCGCCGACCTGATCGGATGGATACAGTCCAACCTCGACGCGCCGTTGGACGTACCCTCGCTGGCGGATCGCGCCGGCCTGACCGAGCGGACCTTCCATCGCAAATTCGTAGCAGCGACAGGAGAAACACCTGCCCGGTTCGTCGAGACCGCGCGGCTCGATGCCGCGCGCATGCTGCTCTCGCGCGGCCTTTCGCTCAAAACGGTGGCGGCGCAGGTCGGCCTGTTCCCGGCTGCGCGTCTTTCAGAGGCGTTCGCTCGGAGGTTCGGCGTGCCGCCGGGCTTGTTCCGCGAGATGCATGCCGGACTTTGAGGAGTTGCTGTTTAGCAGCAACCCGGGGCCGGCTTCGTGAGGCGGCGATCCGCGAGCCCTGACCCTCCATTCGGCCGGGCAGCGGTCGATGCGGGTGTGGAAGGGTACGACGCACGTGGTCGCCATGGGCAAAGACGGCGTGATCCGCTGGAACGATCGCGAATGGCGCAGCCTGAGCCAAGCCCCGCGCCCTCACCGGCATTCCCGGTGCGAATTCGGCCTTCTGTGGTCACGGACCAGGGTGCAATGCGGAGAACCGGCGCCAATCGACAGGATATTTTCATGTCCGGGGCGGACAAAGAAGACGGTGGTGCCGCACGCCGGACTCGAACCAGCGACCCCATCATTACGAATGACGTGCTCTACCAACTGAGCTAGTGCGGCACAGGCCGGAAGGCTCGGCCATTTGCGTGCCCGCCTGATACAGGCATCACGAAGGAAGATCAAGTGAAGTTGCGCGGCCACTTCACCCACTTCCCGAAATGGCGATGGACTCTGCCAGCGTCTCGGATAATCTGTCTTGAGACTCGCAGCCCGAGGCGGCGGGTGGAGCAAAACAAGGCAGGAGGAGCCCCATGGCAGAGATTGCGATGATCATCAACGGGCGCGAGGTTTCCGGCAGCGTGGAAGACCGGACGCTGCTCGTACAGTTCCTGCGCGAGAACCAGGGGCTCACGGGCACGCATGTCGGCTGCGACACCTCCCAGTGCGGGGCCTGCGTCGTGCATATGGACGGGAAAGCCGTGAAGTCCTGCACCATGCTTGCCGCACAGGCTTCCGGCACGGAGATCGTCACTATCGAGGGTCTGGCTGGGGACAACCAGCTTCATCCAGTGCAGGCCGCATTCAAGGAACATCACGGGTTGCAATGCGGCTTCTGCACGCCGGGAATGATCATGGCCGCGGTGGACATGATTCACCGTCATCCACAGGGTCTCGACGAGAAAACAGTGCGCAGGGAACTTGAGGGCAACATCTGCCGCTGTACCGGCTATCACAACATCGTGAAGGCCATCCTCTCCGCCTCGGAGGCGATGAGCGGGAAGACGAAGGCCGCCTGACGGCGGTAGGGCAATTGGGCAATAGGCAGCAGGAACGGGCGAGATGGCTGGCAGGGCGCCGAAAGGTTAGCGGTTTTCTTCCTTATCGCCTGACTGCCTGCTGCTCCGGTTTCGGGAGGGATTCATGGGAATCGAAGGCATCGGCGCGCGGGTGACGCGCAAGGAAGACAAGCGGTTCGTGACCGGCCTCGGCCGCTATGTGGACGACATGGTCGTTCCGGGAATGAAGCATGCGATATTCGTGCGCAGCCCGTACGCGCATGCGGCGATCAAGGGGATCGACATATCGGCCGCGAACGACATGCCCGGCGTCATCGGCGTGCTCACCGGGCCGGAGCTCAAATCGGACGGTATCGGCAACCTCATCTGCGGATGGATGATCCACTCCAAGGACGGAAGCCCCATGAAGATGGGCGCCTGGTCGCCGCTGGCCACCGACAAGGTGCGCTACGTTGGCGATGCGGTGGCGATTGTCGTGGCGGAGACCCGCGGGCAGGCGCGCGACGCGGCGGACATGGTGGCGGTGGAGTATGAGGAACTGCCCGCCGTGACCGATGCGCAGAAGGCGCTGGATGCAGGCGCGCCGCAAATCCATCCAGAGGCGCCGAACAATCTGATCTTCGATTGGGAGCTCGGCGATGGCGCCGCGACGGACCGGGCGATCGCGGGGGCGGCGCACGTCACCCGTATGCGGGTCGTCAATAACCGCTTGGTCCCCAACGCGATCGAACCACGCGCGGCCCTCGGGCACTACGACCGGGCGGAGGACCATTTTACGCTCTGGACGACGAGCCAGAATCCGCATGTGGCCCGCCTCGTCATGAGCGCCTTCTACAACGTCGCCCCCGAGAACAAGCTGCGCGTCATCGCGCCGGACGTGGGCGGTGGCTTCGGCTCGAAGATCTACATCTATCCGGAAGAGATCGCCTGCCTGTGGGCCTCGAAGCGAACCGGCGTGCCGGTGAAATGGACGGCCGACCGCACGGAGAGCTTCCTGTGCGACGCACATGGCCGCGACCATGTGACGGAAGTCTCAATGGGCTTCGATGCGGACAATCGCATCGTGGGATTCAAGGTCGACACCATTGCCAATCTCGGCGCCTATATGTCGCTCTTCTCCTCCTGCGTGCCGACCTACCTCTACGCCACGCTGCTCTCGGGCCAGTATGCGATCCCGCACATCCACTGCAATGTGCGCACGGTCTACACCAACACGGCGCCGGTGGATGCGTATCGCGGCGCCGGCCGCCCCGAGGCGACCTACCTGCTGGAACGCGTGCTGGAGACGGCTGCGCGCGAGCTCGGCGTTCCGCCCGCCGAGCTTCGCCGCAGGAACTTCATCCGCACCTTTCCGCACCAGACGCCGGTGATCATGAACTATGACGCGGGCGACTACGAGGCCTCGCTCGATGCCGCGATGGAGGCCGCGGACTATGAAGGCTTCCCCGCGCGTCGCGACGAGGCGAAGCGCCGCGGCAAGCTGCGCGGCATCGGCATGAGCTGTTACATCGAGGCTTGCGGGCTGGCGCCTTCGCAAGCGGTGGGCAGCCTGGGCGCGGGTGTCGGCCTGTGGGAGTCGGCCGAGGTGCGCGTGAACGCTGCCGGCACGATCGAGGTGCTCACCGGCTCGCACAGCCACGGCCAGGGACACGAGACGACTTTCGCGCAGGTGGTGGCGGACCGTCTCGGCGTGCCGATCGACTCCGTCTCCATCGTCCACGGCGACACGGACAAAGTGCAGATGGGCATGGGCACCTATGGCTCGCGCTCCGGCGCGGTCGGCCTCTCGGCGGTGGTGAAGGCGCTGGACAAGGTAGAGGCCAAGGCCAAGAAGATCGCCGCCCATCTGCTCGAAGCGGATGAAGGCGACATCGTCGTCGAGGACGGCCAGGTGAAGGTGGCGGGCACGGACCGGAGTCTGCCGTGGTTCCAGGTGGCGCTCGCAGCCTATACGGCGCACAACCTGCCGGCCGGCATGGAGCCGGGACTGAAGGAGACCGCCTTCTACGATCCGACCAACTTCACCTTCCCTGCGGGCTGCTACATCTGCGAGGTGGAGGTCGATCCGGAAACCGGCGTGACGGAGATCGTGCAATTCGTCGCGGCGGATGATTTCGGCACCATCATCAATCCGCTGATCGTGGAAGGGCAGGTGCATGGCGGCATCACGCAGGGCGTTGGCCAGGCGCTGCTGGAAGGCTGCATCTATGATGCCTCCGGCCAACTCGTGACAGCGTCCTATATGGACTACACCATGCCGCGCGCCAGCGACGTGCCCTCCTTCAAGGTATCGACCACCGTCACGCCGAGCCCGAGCAATCCGCTCGGCATCAAGGGCTGCGGCGAGGCAGGCGCGATCGGCTCGCCGCCCGCCGTTATCAACGCCATAACCGATGCGATCGGCAACAACGATCTGACCATGCCGGCCACTCCGCAGAAGGTGTGGGACGCGCTCAGGAAGCACTGATCGGCGCACACAGAGGAGAATCCAATGTACCAGACCAACTATCACCGCGCTTCCTCGGTCGCCGAGGCCGTGAAAATGCTGGGTGACGCCGATGACGGCAAATTCGTCTCCGGCGGGCAGACACTGATCCCGACGATGAAGCAGAGGCTTGCCGCGCCCTCCGATCTCATCGATCTGCGCCACATAGACGAGATCAAGGGCATCACCGTCGACGGGCGGGACGTGCGCATCGGGGCGGCCACCACCCATGCCGAAGTGGCTGTGCATGGCGGGCTCGCTGCGGTCTGCCCGGCGATCTGCCATCTCGCTGGTCATATCGGCGATCCGCATGTGCGGCACATGGGCACGATCGGTGGTTCGATCGCCAACAACGACCCGGCGGCGGACTATCCCGCCGCCTTGCTAGCGCTCAAGGCAACGGTTCACACGAGCAAGCGCGAACTTGCCGCGGACGAATTCTTTACGGGCCTGTTTGGCACGGCGCTGGACGAAGACGAGATCGTGACGGCGGTCTCCTTCACTGCGCCTGAAAAAGCAGGCTACGCGAAGTTCCCGAACCCGGCCTCGCGCTATGCGCTGACCGGCGTGTTCGTGGCGAAGCAGCCGGAAGGCGTGCGCGTGGCGGTGACGGGCGCAGGCGAGGATGGCGTCTTCCGTGCATCGGCAATTGAGGATACACTGGCTCAGTCCTTTGATCCGGCAGCGCTCGACGGCATTTCCGTGCCGGCGGACGGGCTGATGTCGGACATCCACGCATCGGCCGAATATCGCGCCAACCTCGTCGTCGTGATGGCGAAGCGCGCGGTGCAGGCCGCCAACGGCTGAGGAAGGCGCTCGGAATCGAATGAGAAGGGGCCCGCACGGGGGGGGCCTTGTTTGCCTGATTGCCGCCGGCGCTTGTCAGCAGGCTCCGTGTGCTCGGTTGACCGCCGCAGGTGACAGAATATGGTTGCCGCCCCACCCAGGAATGCCTGCACCGCCATCCGGCATTCGATCCCGAGCACCTGAGGAATGTCCCATGCCCTTGTCGCTTTACGAAGTCAGCATTCCCGTCTTCATCCGCACGTTCGGCCATTTCTCCAAATTCCTCGACAAAGGCCGCGCTTTCGCGGATGAGAAAGGAATCCCACATTCGGCGCTGCTCGAAGCACGGCTCTATCCGGACATGGCGCCTCTCACAGCCCAGGTCCAGCGGGCGAGCGACACGGCACGCTTCGCCCCCATCCGCGTTGCCCAGGTCGAGGCCGTTTCGATGCCGGATACGGAGACGAGTTTCGAAGAGCTCCAGGCGCGCATCGCCAAAACCGTGGACTTCCTGAAGACGGTGCCGCCGCACGCCATCGATGCGGGCGAGGAGACCGAGGTGACCCTGAAGACGCAGCTTTTCTCGATGACCTTTACCGGCAAGGATTATCTGCTTGGCTTCGCGATGCCCAACTTCTACTTCCATGTCACCACGGCCTACGGAATCCTGCGGCACCAAGGCGTGCCCCTGGGCAAGTTGGATTTCTTCGGGCGCGGCTGAGCCAAACGGTTCCGGTGAGGAAAAGGCCATCTGGGCCTTTCCGTTCGCTCTATTGATCGACCGATCGATCGGCGGCCCCTCGAAGACGAGACGAAGACATTGCGGCAGGCGTCGTTGATCGGTACCGCACCTTGGGGCCCACGAATATGTGTCCGCTCGGCCGGATTGTCGGCTCATCCGCAAGCGTGCCCATGGCGACATGGGCGAATGTTCTTTCACGCAGGATCGAGAAGAGCAGCGAACCGGACGGCACGCACCGCGTGTCGATTTCGCCGCCATAGCGCAGAAGCCCGTCCACTCCGCAGGTGACGGCGACTTTAGCCAAAGAGCGATCGTCCGTAGCGGCGATGAGCCGCCTGGTTCATGCGCCGACGGCCGACCGTTGCTGTTGCTTCTGGCGCCGGGCAAGCCGGGCACGGATCGCTTCCGGGTCGGCGCGTGGCGTGGCGGCGAAAAGCGTTTTCGTATAGTCGTGCTTCGGGTTGGAAAACACCTCGTCGCGCGTGCCGTATTCCACCGCCTCGCCGAAATACATCACCATCACCTCGTCGGCGATGTAGCGCACCACCGAGAGGTCGTGGCTGATGAAGACATAGGTGAGGCCGAACTCGTCCTGAAGGTCCGCGAGGAGATTGAGCACTTGCGCCTGCACGGAGAGATCGAGCGCGGAAACCGGCTCGTCGAGCACGAGCAGCCGAGGATTGAGCATCAGGGCGCGGGCGATTGCGATGCGCTGGCGCTGACCGCCCGAGAACATGTGCGGATAGCGATTGAAATGCTCCGGTCCGAGGCCGACTTTCTTCAGCATCGCCATCGCCCGCTCACGCCTTTCGGACGCCGGTATGTCCGAATTGATGATGAGCGGCTCCATCAGCACGTCGCCGACCTTCTGGCGCGGATTGAGCGACCCATAGGGATTCTGGAAAATGATCTGCACCTTGCGGCGCAGTTCCGGCGTCAGCCCATCCTTGGCGATGTCCACCTTCTCGCCGTCGATAAAGAGTTCGCCCGAGGTGGGCGCGTCGATCATCGTGATCATGCGGGCGAGCGTCGACTTCCCGCAGCCGCTTTCACCGACGATGGCGAGCGTCTTGCCCTTTTTGAGCTTCAGGCTCACGCCTTTCACCGCGTGGACCACGCGACCCTGACGGAACAGCCCGCCGCCGATTTCGTAGTCGCGCACGATATCGCGCGTCTCGAGCACGATCTCGCTCATGAGGCAGCTCCCGTATAAGGCGTGTCTTCCAATGCGAAATCGGCCACCGTCGGCAGGCGGTCGCCGACCGCATTCTCCGGCAAGGCGGAAAGCAGCGCCTTGGTGTAGCGGTGCTTCGGCTCGACGAAGAGGGAAAGCACATCGGCTTCCTCCATCTTGCGGCCCTTGTATTGCACGACGACCCGGTCGGCAGTCTCCGCCACCACGCCCATGTCGTGGGTGATGAGGATCATTCCCATGCCTGTCCTGGCCTGCAGGTCCATGAGGAGATCGAGAATCTGCTTCTGGATCGTCACGTCGAGTGCGGTCGTCGGCTCGTCGGCGATCAGCAGCTTTGGATCGCAGGCAAGCGCCATGGCGATCATGACACGCTGGCACTGGCCGCCGGACATTTGATGCGGGAACGATTTCAGCCGGTCTTCGGAATCCGGGATGCCTACGGACCTCAGGAGCTCGATCGTGCGCTGGCGCCGCGCCGAGCGGCCGAGATCCGTGTGCGTCTTCAGCATCTCCTCGATCTGGAAGCCGATCGTGAAACAGGGATTGAGGCTGGCGATCGGCTCCTGGAAAATCATGGCGATGTCCTTGCCGACGATGCGCCGGCGGTCCGCCGGCGCGAGATTGAGGATATCGCGCCCCTGGAAGGTTATGCGGTCGGCCGTGACCGTGGCCGTCCAGGGCAGGAGCCCCATGACGGCCAGCATGGAAACAGACTTGCCGGAACCCGACTCGCCCACGATGGCCAGAACTTCACCCTCTTCCACGGAGAGCGAAATGCCGTCCACGGCGCGCAGCGTGCCGCCGGCGGTTTCGAATTCGACGGTGAGGTTTTCGATCTCGAGCAGAGCCATGCTCACGACCTCTTCAGTTTTGGATCGAGCGCGTCACGCAGACCATCGCCCATGAGATTGATGGCGAGCACGGTGACGAGGATGGCAAGGCCCGGGAAGGTGACCACCCACCAGGCACGCAGGATAAACTCGCGCGCCTCCGCCAGCATCGTGCCCCATTCGGGCGTGGGCGGCTGCGCGCCCATGCCGAGGAAGCCGAGAGCGGCCGCATCCAGGATGGCGTTGGAGAAGGACAGCGTGGCCTGAACGATCAGCGGTGCCGTGCAATTGGGCAGGATGGTCTTGAACATCAACCGTATGTTGCCTGCCCCCGCGACCCGGGCGGCCGTCACGTAATCCCTGCTTTTTTCGGCCATTACGGCGGCGCGTGTGAGCCGGACAAAGTGTGGCTGAAGCACCAGTGCGATCGCGATCATGGCGTTCATCAGGCCAGGTCCCAGCACCGCCACCAGCACCAGCGCCAGAAGCAGTGACGGGAAGGCGAGGATGATGTCCATGAGCCGCATGATGACGGTGTCCACCGCGCCGCGGAAATAGCCGGCGATCAAGCCGACGATGACGCCCACCGTAACGGCGATCGTCACCACGACGACGCCGATGAAGAGCGAGAAGCGCGCGCCGTATATGAGACGCGAGAGGATGTCGCGGCCCACGGCATCGGTACCCAATACGTACTTCCAGCTGCCGCCTTCCTCCCAGACCGGGGGCACAAGGAAGGCGCCGCGCACCTGCGCGGTCGGATCATGAGGGGCTATGACCGGCGCCAGAACGGCGACGACCGCAATGAAAAGGAAAACCCAGAGCCCCAGCAGGGCGCCGCGGTTCTGACGGAAATAATACCAGAACTCGGCCAGCATCGCGCGGCGGGTCGCGGCCACGCTCGGACCGCCTTCCAGGCCGATTGCCGCATCGGCGTCTTTCACATTCGTAGCCATGTCAGTGCCTGATCCTCGGATTGATGAGACCGTAGAGCACATCCACGATCAGGTTCACGACCATGATGATGCCGGCGATCAGAAGCAGCCCGCCTTGCACCACCGCGTAGTCGCGCCGGAAAACGCTGTCCACCATCCATTTGCCGATGCCCGGCCAGGAGAAAATGGTCTCTGTAAGAATAGCGCCCGCCATCAGGACTCCCACCTGCAGACCGATCGTGGTGACCACGGGGATCAGCGCGTTGCGCAGCGCGTGCAGGCCGACGATGCGGCGCGGCGGAAGCCCCTTTGCACGCGCCGTGCGCACATAGTCCTCGCCCAGCACCTCGAGCATGGCTGAGCGCGTCTGCCGCGCGATGACGGCAAGGGGGATGGTGGCGAGAACGACTGTCGGCAGGATGAGATGCGACAAAGCCGACAGAAAGGCACCGTCCTGCCCTGAAAGAAGGCTGTCGATCAGCATGAAGCCCGTCACCGGCGGGAAGAAGTAAAGAAGAGAAATCCGCCCCGATACCGGCGTCCATTGCAGAACGCCGGAGAAGAAGATGATGAGCAGAAGCCCCCACCAGAAGATCGGCATGGAATAGCCCACCAGCGCAAAGCCCATCACCGACTGATCCAGCCACGAACCGCGCCTGACAGCCGCGAGCACCCCCAACGGCACGCCGAGTATGATCGCAAGGACGATGGCGCAGAGCGAAAGCTCCAGTGTGGCCGGGAAGAGGGCGAGGAAATCGTCCAGCACCGGCCTTTTCGTCACGATGGAGTTGCCGAAATCGCCGGTGACGACCCCGCCGATATAGTCGACATATTGAATCCAGAGCGGACGGTCGAACCCCAATTCCCGTGTCAGCGCCTCATGGCGCTCGGGCGACATCACCCTTTCACCGGACATCAGCATCACCGGATCGCCCGGCAAAACACGGATGAAGGCGAAGGCGATGATGGAAACGCCTATGAAGGTCGGGATGAGAACCGCAAGCCGCCGGAGCAGGAACCGGAACATAACGCTTTCGATCTCCTAGTCTGAACCCACGGCCGTGAGCAGCGATCGCAAAGGCGACGCCGCCCCAAGCCCCCAAAGCCCGAAACGGGCTATTTGTTACTCAAAACCGAAAAGAAGCGCGCCGGTTTCCCGGCGCGCCTCCCGATTTATCTCGTATTAGAAGCTTATTCGGCGAGGTCAACGCCTTCGAAGGCGAAATCGCCGAGCGGGCTCTGCACGAACCCCTGAACTTCCTTGCGCATCGGCACGATCGACAGCGAGTGGTCGAGCGTCGCCCAGGGAGCCTCGCGCTTGAAGACCACCTGCGCCTCTTCGTAAAGCTGGGTGCGCACATCGCGGTCGGAAGCCTGCTTGGCTTCCATGACGAGGTTGTTGAACTCCTCGTTGCACCACTGGGCGCG
This sequence comes from Chelativorans sp. AA-79, assembly GCF_029457495.1. Lineage (NCBI taxonomy): Bacteria > Pseudomonadati > Pseudomonadota > Alphaproteobacteria > Hyphomicrobiales > Phyllobacteriaceae > Chelativorans > Chelativorans sp. AA-79. The sequence continues at coordinate 16,396 of NZ_CP120361.1, read as the reverse complement.
GTTGTTGCCGCCGACAGCGTCACAGCCGAGCAGCGTGTGGAGGAAGTTGTCCGGATCGCCGTTGTCACCGGTCCAGCCGAGCATCACGGCCCCGTCGCGATCCTTCTCCTTCGACCTGTCCAGATATTCGGCCCACTCATAGGTTACGATCTCGACATCGACGCCGACCTTTGCAAAGTCGGACTGGATAAGTTCGGCAGCGCGGCGGGCGTTGAGCATGTAGGGCCGGCTCACCGGCATCGCCCACACCTTCATGGAAAGGTTGGTAACGCCCGCTTCCTCGAGCATCTTCTTCGCCGCCTCGGGATCGTAGGGATCGTCCTCGATGGCGTCGTTGTAGGACCACATCGTCGGCGGGATCGGGTTCTTGGCGGGCGTTGCCATGCCCTGGAACACCGCATCAATGATCGCCTGCTTGTTGATCGCCATATTGAGCGCCTTGCGCACCTCCACTTTATCGAAGGGGGGCTGCGTCGTGTTGTAGGCAAGATAGGCGACGTTGAGGCCTTCCTGTTCCATCACCTTCAGGTTCGGATCGGCCTTCATCTCGGCGACATCGGCCGCGTTCGGATAAGGCATCAGGTGGCATTCGCCAGCCTTGAGCTTCTGGTAACGCACCGAGGCATCCGGGGTGATGGCGAAGACGAGGTCGTCGATCTTCTGCTCGCCGTTCCAGTAGGCATCATGGGCGCGATAGCGGATGACGGCATCGGGCTGATAGGCGACAAACTCGAAGGGGCCGGTCCCGAGCGGCTGCTGGTTCAGCATCTGCATCTGACCATCGGCTTCAAGCTTGTCCGCATACTCCTTCGACATGATCGAGGCGAAGGGCATGGCCACGTTGGCGAGGAAGGGCGCTTCCGGGTTCTTGAGCGTGAAGCGGACGGTCAGGTCATCCACTTTCTCGATATTCTCGATGAGATCCGGGAATCCCATTCCGTTGAAATATTCCCAAGAGGCGCCGGCGACATACTGATTCCAGGGGTGATCGCTCTTCCACTGCCGGTCGTAGGAGAAGATCACGTCGTCGGCGTTGAGGTCACGGGAAGGCGTGAAGAAGTCCGTGGTCTGGAATTTCACGCCAGGGCGCAGCTTGAAGGTGTACTGCAGGCCGTCGTCGGAAATTTCCCAGCTTTCGGCGAGCCCGGGGACGGTCTCTGTCGTGCCCGGCTTGAATTCGAGCAGGCGGTTGTAGACTGTGTGGGCGGCTGCGTCGAAGGTCGTTCCGGCCGTGTAGAGGCCGGGATCGAAGCCCTCGGGCGAGCCTTCGGAGCAATAGACGAAGGTCTTCGCGCCCGCCGCGCCGCTCAGCGTCGTGGCGGCCAGAAGGGCGGCCGCGAACATCATCTTGGTTTTCATTTGGGTTCTCCCAGAGTGTTATTTCGAGCCGTTCCCATGGGCTCTTGAGCGCGCATATAAGCAAAGTTCTTCCGTCAGGGAAACTCCCCGTGCAACAGCTCCCTACAAATCGTCGCCTTGCGCAAATTTCGATCTGCGAAGGAAATTGAAGTGGACATTCGATACAACCCGTCACCACATTGGTGGTGTCAGGCCTCACAACGCCAACAACCATACCGGGAGCAGTTCATGACCGATCAGTGGATCGAAGACATCCTTTCGTTCTGGTTCGACGAGGTGGGGCAGAAAGGCTGGTTCGCCAGTTCCAAGGAGCTGGACGAATCCATCCGCCGCCGCTTCTCGAAGCTGCATCAGCAACTCGCAGCAAATCTCCCGGCGGGTCTGACGGAAGACCCGCGGGCGGCACTCGCTGCGATCATCCTCTTCGACCAGTTTCCCCGCAACATCTATCGCGGGACGGCGAACGCGTTCTCGACCGACGACCTTGCGCTGCACATCGCGCGTGAGGCCGTAGACGGGAAGCTCGACGACGACATGCTGCCGGAGCACAGGCAGTTCCTCTACATGCCGTTCATGCATTCGGAGGTCTCGGCCGACCAGGAGCACGCGGTCATGCTGTTCAAGGCGCTCGGCAACGAGGAGGCGCTGCGATACGCCATCGATCACCGGGACATCATCGATCGCTTCGGCCGGTTTCCGCACAGGAACCGCGCGCTCGGCCGCACAAGCTCCGAAGAAGAACTGGCTTTTCTCGAGGGCCACAAGGGATACGGTCAGTAGGGGCCCTTGCCCGGCCGGATGCTGTCGCCGTAATGTGAGGCGGACAAGCGCCGGAGGATCCGTCTGACGGTTTGCGATCACGGCAGCCCAAGCACAGACAAAAACCACGGGCGTTCCAAGGGAGGGAAAGTTGGCGAGAACCAGCAGCAGCGACAAGGAAAAGGCGACCGGCATTGCAGACGCGACCGCCGAAAACACCCGAAAGAGCTCCGCCAAACCCGCAGGAAAAGCAGAAGCAAAGAGCAGATCGCGCACCGCAAAAGATGCGTCGGGCAGCGCCAAGGCAAAGACAACAGCCGGTAACCCGGCGGTGAAGGCAACCACAGCGGAGGCAGGGCAAGGCGCAAAAACCGCACGGAAGAAGCCATCCTCCACCACCGCTACACGAGGAGCGGCCGCCAAGGCCCAAACGAGCGGCACGGCGGGTTCCAGGAGCAGAGCAGCCAAAGACGGAAGCAAGGAAGCGGCAGCGGCGGCTTCGACAAAGCCGGCCAGCAAACGCGCGACTAGATCCTCTTCCAAGACCGCCACCGCACGATCCCCCGCCGAGAACCCCGCGGAGGCCAAAATGGCCGCCTCCGCCAAAGCTGCGGGCGCAAGGGCCAGCACCGGGAAGAAGGCCGCACGTGGGACGACGAAGAGCAGCGTGGAATCGATCGCCGCTGCGGAGGCGAGAAGCCCTGCAGGGCAAAAGTCCACACGGAAGACGCGCGCGGCCTCTACCTCGGCCAAGACGACCTCGAGGAAAACTGCAGCCAAATCCCCGGCCGGCGCGATGGAAAAGCCTTGGCTCACGAGCTATCCCGAGGGCATTCCCACCGAGATCGGCGCATTCCAGCACAGCTCGCTGCCGGACATGCTGCTGGAGGCCTGTCGCACGTTCGGCGACCGGCCTGCCTTCACCTGCATGGGCAAGACGATCAGCTTCACCGAACTGGAGAAGGCCTCCAGGGACTTCGCGGCCTACCTGCAATCGAAAGGCCTCCAGAAGGGTGCGCGCGTGGCGGTCATGATGCCCAACCTGCTGCAGTATCCGGTCGTGATGATGGCGGTGCTGCGCGCGGGCTATGTGGTCGTCAATGTGAACCCACTCTACACGCCCCGCGAGCTGGAGCATCAGCTCAGGGATTCCGGCGCGGAAGCGATCGTGATCCTGGAGAACTTCGCCAAGACCGTGCAGGCGTCCATCGGCAAGACCGACGTCAAGCACGTGGTGGTCGCAACCATGGGCGACATGCTGGGGCTCAAGGGGCACGTCGTGAACCTGGTGGTACGCCGGGTGAAGAAGCTCGTGCCCGCGTGGGAGCTGCCGGGCCATGTGCCCTTCCGCCAGGCTTTGCGCGAGGGTGCGGGCGCCCGCTTCTCGCCGCCGGAGGTCGCGCTCGACGACCTGGCCTTCCTGCAATATACGGGGGGCACGACGGGCGTGGCGAAGGGCGCCATGCTGCTTCACCGCAATGTGCTCGCCAACGTGATTCAGAGCGAAATCTGGCTGCAGACCGCCTATCTTAGCGGCCGGAAGCAGCCGGAGCGGCCGGTCTTCATCTGCGTGCTGCCGCTGTACCACATCTATGCGATGACGGTGAACGCCATGACGGGCGTGAAGCTCGGCGCGCAGAACATTCTCATCACCAATCCACGCGACTTGCCGGCGCTGGTCAAGGAACTCGGTAAGTACGAGTTCAACGTCTTCGTCGGCCTCAACACGCTGTTCAACGCGCTGCTCAACAACGCGGATTTCCAGAAGCTCGACTTCAAGCATCTCGACTTCACGCTGGGCGGCGGCATGGCCGTGCAACGCTCGGTCGCCGAGCGCTGGAAGAAACTCACCGGCCAGACGATCTCGGAGGGCTACGGACTGTCCGAGACCTCGCCCGTGGCGACGATCAACCGGCTGGACCGCAACGAGTTCACTGGAACCATCGGGCTGCCTCTGCCTTCCACGGACGTGACGATCCGCGACGATCACGGGCGCGACGTCAAGCTTGGTGAAGTGGGCGAGATCTGCATTCGAGGTCCGCAGGTGATGGCCGGCTATTGGAACCAGCCGGAGGAAACCGCCAAGGCGATCATGCCCGACGGGTTCTTGAAGACCGGCGATATGGGCATCATGGACGAAACGGGGCATATCAGGATCGTCGACCGCAAGAAGGACATGATCCTCGTCTCCGGCTTCAACGTCTATCCCAACGAGATTGAGGACGTGCTCGCGCACCATCCAGGCGTGCTCGAAGTCGCAGCCGTCGGCGTGCCGGACGAGCATTCCGGCGAGGCGCCGAAGGTGTTCGTGGTGAAGAAGGACCCGGCCCTTACGGAAAAGCAAATCCTCGATTACTGCCGCGAGAACCTCACCGGCTACAAGCGGCCGAAACATGTGGAGTTCCGCAGCGAACTGCCCAAGACGAATGTTGGCAAGATCCTGCGGCGCGAGTTGAGGTAGGGGCGCGAGCTCGCAACGTCATCGCCATCCCGGCCAAGCGGCCATAGCCGCGCAGAGCCGGGATGGCTCTCTCCATGGGCGGCCTGGATGTTGAGTTCACTCCCTCAACTGCGCGATCCGCGCAACCAGGCCCGCCGTGGAGGCGTCGCGGCTGGATGCGTCCTCCTTGCCCTCGACCACCGGCAGGAGCTCGGTGGCAAGCTCCTTGCCGAGTTCGACGCCCCACTGGTCGAAGGCATTGATGCGAAAGAGTGCAGCCTCGACGAAGACACGGTGCTCATAAAGCGCAATCAGGCGGCCGAGCGCGAAGGGATCGAGCTTTTCATAGAGGATCGTGAGCGACGGCCGGTTACCCGGAAAGAAGCGGTGCGGCGCGAGCTTCGCCGCCTCGGCCTCACTGATGCCTTTCGCCAGAAGCTGGGCTTTCGCCTCTTCCAGCGTGCGGCCCCGCATCAGCGCTTCGGACTGCGCTAGGCAGTTGGCGATGAGCAGATCATGATGGTGCTTCAGCTCCGGCTCATGCCCGTTCGCCGCGAGAATGAACTCGACCGGAATGATGTCGGTGCCCTGATGCAGGAGTTGGAAGAATGCGTGCTGGCCGTTGGTGCCGGGCTCGCCCCAGACAAGCGGCCCCGTGGGCGTGGCGGCGGGGCTGCCGTCGAGCATCACCCGCTTGCCGTTGGATTCCATATCGAGCTGCTGCAGATAGGCGGGCAGCCGGGCGAGCCGCTGATCATAGGGAATCACGGCGCGGGCCGGATAGCCGCAGATGACGCGATGCCAGAAACCGACAAGGCCGAGCATCATCGCCATGTTCTCGCGCATCGGCGTCTCGCGGAAATGCCGGTCCATCGCCTCCGCGCCAGCCAGGAAGCGCCGGAAGCTCTCTGGCCCCACCGCGATCATGATCGGCAGGCCGATGGCGGACCAGAGGGAGTAGCGGCCGCCCACCCAGTCCCAGAATCCGAAGACGCGCTCCTCGCCGATGCCGAAAGCCGCCACCTTTTCCAACGCGGTTGAGACCGCGGCGAAATGCGCGCCCACAGCGTCCTCGCCCGCCCTTTCCGCGATCCACGCGCGGGCCGTGGCGGCATTGGTCATGGTTTCTATGGTTGTGAACGTCTTCGAGGCGATGATAAAGAGCGTGGTCTCGGGATCGAGCGCCTTCAGCGTGTCGTGAATGTGCGCGCCGTCCACGTTGGAGACGTAGTGGAGCCGCGGCCCGTCGTGATAGGGTGCGAGCGCCAGCGTCGCCATCACTGGCCCGAGATCAGACCCCCCGATGCCGATATTCACCACGTCGGTGAATGTCCGGCCTGTCGCACCCCTGATCCCGCCGGCGCGGATGCCTTCGGCAAAGCGGCTCATGGCGGAAAGAACGTCCTCCACATCTGGCATCACATTCTTGCCGTCGAGCAAGACAGGCCGGCCGGGATCACTGCGCAGCGCGGTGTGGAGTACCGCCCGGTTCTCGGTCACATTGATGTGCGCGCCTGAAAACATCATGTCGCGCCGCTCGGCAACGGCGGCGGCATCGGCGAGGTCTTCCAGGCACGCCAACGTCTCGTCGGTCACAGCACATTTGGAGAAATCGAGGAGCAGATCGCCGAGCGAAAGCGAATAGCGGGAGAAGCGGTCGGGATCGGCAGCAAAGGCCGCGCGCAGGTCGAAATCCTCGTTCTCCCGGCGGTGCCGCCGCAGCGCATCCAAGGCATGTTCATAGGCGCACATGAGATCCGTCTCCTTCTGGCGATGGGCGAAACTTAGGGTGCGGCGCAGCAAAAGGGAAGCGATCCCGTGGCTTAACGGCTTGGACCAGGGTTGCGGTGGCAGCGGCTTGAGCGTAGGCTCCGCGCCACCGGAGGATATCATGCCGACCAGAAACGACGCCGCCCTGTGGACTGGCCTCATCAAGATCTCCAGCGATTCGAGCCAGACACTGCAGGCGCAGATCCGCCAAGCGATCGTCTCCGCCATTCTCGACCGGCAGATCTCGCTGTCGATGCCGCTGCCTTCCTGCCGCATCCTCGCCGACAAGCTGGGCGTGGCACGCGGCACTGTGGTGCTCGCCTTCCAGCAACTCGTGGACCAGGGCTTCCTCATCGCGCGCGAGCGGCGCGGGCACTTCGTCAATCCAGAGGTGCTGACCGCTCCCCCACGCCCTTCCCGCAAGCCACGTGGCACGTCGAAGATCGACTGGAAGGCGCGACGCCAGGTGATGGCGAGCGAGCTACCCGGCCCGCCGAAGAACGAGAATTGGATGCAGTCCTCTTATCCGTTCGTCTATGGCCAGTTCGATCCCGCGCTCTTCCCCACCGCTGAATGGCGCGAATGCAACCGCATGGCGCTCGCGGTGCTCGAGATCCGCAACTGGGCGGCAGACATGGTCGACAGGGATGATCCTCTCCTCATCGAGCAGATCCAGGCGCGGCTCCTGCCCCGGCGCGGCATCTTCGCCAATCCGGACGAGATCATCGTCACCCTCGGCGCCCAGAATGCGCTCTACATGCTTTCCACGCTGCTCATGCAGCGCGGTGCGCGCGTGGCGATGGAGAATCCCGGCTATCCGGATGCCCGTTCCATCTTCCGGCTCGCGGGCGCGGAGACACTGCCGGTGCGCGTCGACAGCGAAGGCATGGATATCGATGCGATCCCGGCGGACGCGGATTTCGTCTTCGTGACGCCCAGCCACCATTGCCCGACCATGGTGCCGCTCAGCCGCCAGCGCCGGCAGACGCTGCTTTCGAGAGCGGATGAGCACGATTGGATCGTTATCGAGGACGATTACGACAGCCAGCTCGCCGATGAGACGCCGCAGGAGGCGCTGAAGGGGCTCGACCACGCCGGCCGTGTCATTTACCTCGGCTCCATGTCGAAGACGCTCGCGCCCGGCTTGCGACTCGGTTACCTCGTCGGACCGGCCGATCTCGTCGCGGAGCTCCGTGCGCTGCGCCGCTTCATGCTGCGCCACCCGCCCGCCAACAACCAGCGCGCCGTCGCGCTGTTCCTCTCGCTCGGCCATCACGACGCGCTCGTGCGGCGGCTCTCAACAGCGTTCGAGGAGCGCCGCAGCAAATTGCTCGAGGCGATCGGGCGATTCATGCCGGAGTGGGAGGCGGCCGACGTACCCGGCGGCACCTCCATCTGGCTCAAAGGTCCCGAGGGCACCGACACGAGGGCGCTGGCGAAGGCCGCAAGGGGGCGCGGCGTGATCATAGAACCCGGCAGCCGCTTCTTCGACGGGCCGGAACAGTCCTCGCCCTACATGCGCCTCGGCATCTCCTCCATCGCCGTGCAGCATATCGAGCCGGGCATCCGCGAGCTCTCGGCCGTCGCCTCCCGGCGCTCCATCGCAGCATAATAAAGCGCAGGTCTGTCGGAATTTGCTCCGCTTCTTCGTCCTCCGGTTGTCAACACCACCGGAGGGAGAGTGATGATGATGACGGTACCAGAAATCAGAGAGCGTGCGGAGCAGCCATATGTGGCGATCAGAGTCACGCTGCCGATGAGCGAGATCGGCAGCGCCGCGCCTCGGTTCTTCGACGACATCTTCACATGGGTTTCGACGAAGGGAGCGCTGCCGGCCGGGGGAGCGATCTTGAAGCACAACGTCATCGACATGGAACGGGAGCTGGAACTCGAATTCGGTGTGCCGACCATCGAGCCGGTTCCGGGCGACGGCAGGGTACTCTCGGGTGTCCTTCCCTCAGGGCGTTACGCCACCATCCTCTATCGCGGCCCCTATGGCGACTCCGGTGATGGCCTCTACCAGGCCAATGCAGCCCTGATCGGCTGGGGCAAGGAGAACGGAATCCGGTGGGACAGCGAACAGACGCCCGCCGGCGAGCGCTTCGCCTGCCGGATGGAAGTCTATTTGACCGATCCGGCTACAGAGCCAGACTCCTCCAAGTGGGAAACCGAGATCACGATCAAGCTGGCTGACTGAGCCAGCAGGAACGGGGAAATCTGTGCCGCGCGCTCAGTGATTGTCGCGCGGCGTGCCCTTTTCCCGGGCAATGTGCCGATAGGCGGTCGCCGGCTTCAGCACCATGCCGTCTGAAAGCTGCTCCACCATTGAGCGCTGGATCTCCTGCCAAGGCGTCTGATGTTCCGGATAGCGGTAGCCGCCCGCCTCCTCGAGGGCTGCGCGGCGTCTTTCCAACTCCTCCTTGCTCACGAACATGTCGGCGCTGCCGGTCTTCAAATCGATGCGGATGCGGTCGCCGGTTCTGAGCAGGGCCAAGCCGCCGCCCACCGCCGCTTCCGGCGAGGCATTCAGGATGGAAGGTGAAGCCGACGTGCCGGACTGCCGGCCATCGCCGATGCAGGGTAGCGAATGCACGCCCTTCTTGATGAGATAATCCGGCGGGCGCATGTTCACCACCTCGGCGGCGCCCGGATAGCCGACCGGCCCCGTGCCGCGCATCACCAGCAGGCAATACTCGTCTATTTCCAGGGCAGGATCATCGATGCGGTGGTGGTAATCCTCTGGCCCGTCGAAGACGATCGCCCTGCCTTCGAAAGCCTCAGGATCGTTCGGGTTCGAGAGATAGCGGGTCCGGAACTCCTCCGAGATCACGCTGGTCTTCATGATCGCGCTATCGAAAAGATTGCCCTTCAGGTTGATGAAACCAGCACTCTGCTTGAGCGGGCTGGAGACGGGGCGGATCACATTTGCGTCGATCGTTACCGCAGTCCCGCAGTTCTCGTGCAGCGTGCGGCCGTTCACCGTCCCGATGTCGGGGTTGGGCAGAAGGTCTGCCTTCATCAGTTCCGCCACGACCGCCGGCACGCCGCCGGCGCGATGGAAATCCTCTCCCAGGAATTCGCCTGCGGGCTGCAGGTTCACGAGCAGCGGAACGTGATGTCCGATCTTCTGCCAGTCGTCATTGTCGAGCGGAACGCCCAAATGCCTGGCGACGGCGTTCAGATGAATCGGCGCATTGGTGGAGCCGCCGATGGCGGAATTAACCACGATGGCGTTCTCGAAAGCCTCGCGTGTCATGATGTCCGATGGCTTCAGGTCCTCATGAACCATCTCTACGATACGGCGGCCCGTATCATAGGCCATCTGGCCGCGCTCGCGGTAGGGAGCCGGGATTGCGGCCGAGCCCGGAAGCTGCATACCGAGCGCTTCCGTCAGCGAGTTCATGGTGGAGGCGGTCCCCATTGTGTTGCAGAACCCCACGGACGGCGCGGAGGCAGCGGCAAGGTCCATGAACTGCTCGTAGTTGATCTCGCCGGCGGCGAGCCTTTCGCGCGCCTCCCAGACGATGGTGCCGGAGCCGACGCGCCGGCCGCCATACCACCCGTTGAGCATCGGCCCGACGGAAAGCGCGATAGCCGGAATGTCGACGGTCGCGGCTGCCATCAGCAGGGCCGGCGTGGTCTTGTCGCAGCCGATGGTCAGCACCACGCCGTCGAGGGGATAGCCGTAAAGCACCTCGACCAGCGAGAGATAGCTCAGGTTCCGGTCGAGCGAGGCCGTCGGGCGCTTGCCGGTCTCCTGGATGGGATGGCAAGGGAATTCGAACGGAATGCCGCCCGCGGCCTCGATGCCGGCGCGCACGCGCTTGGCAAGTTCCAGATGGTGCCGGTTGCAGGGGGAAAGGTCGGAGCCGGTCTGCGCGATACCGATCAGCGGCTTGCCCGACTGCAATTCGTGCCGTGTCAGGCCATAATTCAGATAGCGTTCCAGATAGAGCGCCGTCATGCCAGGATTGCCGGGATTGTCGAACCAGTCCTGTGAACGAAGCCGCCTTTTTCCGCTGCCTTGGGTCATTGATCTCTTGAGCCTTTTGGTTGCCGTCAACGGATATTGCATCACGCCCGAAGCGGCAAGAGTACCCGGATGGACAAGCGGTCTCCGCTGGGCTAGCCAAGAACAGAAATTCACTGGAGGGACGAGCCATGGCGATGGTCATCGAAGGAGAGGAGCGTATCGCGGCACCGGTCGAAACGGTGTGGCGCGCGCTGAATGACCCGGAAGTGCTGAAAGACTGTATCCCCGGCTGCCAATCGCTTGAGAAGAAGTCCGATACCGAGTTTGCGGCGGTCGTCTCGCTCAAGATCGGCCCGATCAAGGCGCGCTTCAATGGCGGGGTGGAACTTACCAATCTCAACCCGCCCCGCTCCTACACCATCTCCGGCGAAGGCAAGGGCGGGGTGGCCGGGTTCGCCAAGGGTGGCGCGGATGTCTCGCTCAAGGAGGACGGGCCGGACGCGACCATCCTCTCCTATCAAGCCAAGGCAGATGTGGGCGGCAAGATGGCCCAGCTCGGCGGGCGCCTGATCGAATCCACCTCCAAGAAGCTCGCCTCGCAATTCTTCGCGGACTTCAACGCGCGTGTAAGCGGCGACGCGGAAGAGGCCGAGAGCGCCTGACACGAGATCAGGAATGGGCGGTGCAATCCGCCGAAGAAGGAACTGCCATGAGCGCCAGCCGGCCGATCACCATCGCACCATCCATCCTCGCCTCCGACTTCTCGCGTCTGGGCGACGAGGTGGCGTCAGTCGCCGCGGCAGGCGCGGACTGGATCCATCTCGATGTCATGGACGGGCATTTCGTGCCCAATATCACCTTCGGCCCGCCGGTGGTGAAGGCGATCCGCGACCGCACGGACAAAATCTTCGACTGTCACCTGATGATCTCGCCGGCCGATCCGTACCTAGCCGCCTTTGCGGAGGCGGGCTGCGACATCCTCACTGTGCATGCTGAAGCCGGCCCCCACCTTCACCGTTCGCTGCAGACGATCAGGAGGCTCGGCAAGAAAGCGGGCGTGTCGCTCAACCCGGCGACGCCGGAAAGCGCTTTGGAATATGTGCTCGATGACGTGGATCTCGTTCTGATCATGACAGTCAATCCCGGCTTCGGCGGCCAAGCCTTCGTTCCGGCCATCCTGGAGAAGATTCGCCGCGTACGGGTGATGGTCGGCGCCCGCCCGATCGATATCGAGGTGGATGGTGGCATTTCCACCGAAAATGCGGGCGCCGTGGTCGCCGCGGGCGCCAATGTTCTGGTCGCAGGCTCCTCGATCTTCAAGGGACAAGGCGAAGCCGCCTATCGCCGGAACATCGAGGCGCTGAGGAAGGCGGCGGTATAGCCATCAGCCCCGCTTCGGGCCGTAGCGCACCGTTTCGAACCGGGCGGCGAGCCCGTCATAGAGAAGGAGGCGCCCTACCAGCGGCTCACCGATGCCGGTGACGAGCTTGATGGCTTCCATGGCTTGCAGCGTGCCCATGACGCCCGTCAGCGCTCCGACGATTCCGGCTTCGGCGCAGGTGGGCACAAGCCCCGGCGGGGGGGCTTCCGGGAAGAGGTCGCGATAGGAAGGGAACGGCTTGCCATCCGCCCCTGCCTCATAGGGCTTGAGCACGGTGAGGGAACCGTCGAAGCGCCCCACCGCCGCCGTCACCAGCGGCACCCGCGCCTCGGCACACGCGTCGGCAAGCACATAGCGTGTCTCGAAATTGTCCGAGCCGTCCACCACCACGTCGTAGCGGGCGATGAGCGGCCCGGCGTTTTCGGAGTGGAGGCGGAGCAAATGCGTTTCCACCGTCACATGCGGGTTCAACTGCGCGATCGCCGCCCCGGCACTCTCGGCCTTCAGTGCGCCGACAGCCTCGGTCGGATGGATGACCTGGCGCTGCAGGTTCGATAGCGAGACGCGGTCATCATCCACGATGCCGAGCGCGCCCACGCCCGCTGCCGCCAGATATTGCAGCACCGGCGCGCCGAGCCCGCCTGCACCGAGCACCAGGACCCGCGCGCGCTTCAGCTTCTGCTGACCCGCCCCGCCGATCTCCGGCAGCACGATGTGGCGCGCATAGCGCTCCAGCTCTTCATCGGAAAGAATGGCATCACTCATGGGCGAACCATAGCGCCTGCGCTCGGGGATGTCAGGCCGGCTCAATCGTGCCGCCGGATACGGTGAGAAACTGTGCCCGGCCATCGAGGCTGGAGAAAAGCGTTGGCTCCGTGCCGGTCATGAAGGCCTGGCAGTTGAGGTCTTCGAGAATATCGAAGAGAGCGGTCCGCCGGTCGGCATCGAAATGAGCGGAAATCTCGTCGAGCAGGAGGACCGGCGTCATGCCCGACAGTTCCGCCGTCAGCCGCGCGTGGGCGAGCACCAGTCCCACGAGCAGCGCCTTCTGCTCGCCCGTCGAACAGCTTTCGGCCGGCATGTCCTTGGGCGCGTGGCGTACCAGAAGCTCGCTCCGGTGCGGTCCTTCGAGCGCGCGTCCCGCCGCGCGGTCGCGCGCTCGTTCATCACGCAGGCGGGCGCGGAATTCCTCCTCCACGTCGACAGCGGGTCTTAGGGCGACCGCCTCGTCCACAGAGCCTTCCAGCGCGAGGAGCGCCTTAGGGAAAGGGCCTTCCGCCGGCAGGCGCTCGATCATGGAAACAAGAAGCCGCAGCATCTCGGCCCGGGCCGCTGCGATCGCCACGCCGGTTTCGGCCATCTGCGTCTCGATGGCGTCGAACCAGGCGTCATCCCGCACATCGTCGGCGAAGAGCCGGTTGCGCGAGCGCATGGCCTTCTCGTAATCGGCCGCCCGGCGACCATGGGCAGAATCGATCGCCAGAACCAGCCGGTCGAGAAAGCGGCGACGATCGGCGGAGGGGCCGGTGAAGAGCGAGTCCATCGCCGGTGTGAGCCAGATGACACGCAGCCAGTCGAGCAGGACCTCGGCGCTACGCTGAGGCTCGCCATCGATGCGCACCCGGCGCACGGGAACGCCGCCATCCGCACCTGCCGTCCCCGTGCCGATGCGACGAGTGCCCTGGGGGCCTTCCACCTCTGCATGCACGGCGAATCCGTCGCCCGAGCCGATGCGCGCCACCTCCTCCAGTGTCGCGCGCCTGAGGCCGCGCCCGGGCGAGAGGAAGGACACGGCCTCCAGAAGATTGGTCTTGCCGGCCCCGTTCTCCCCCGTCAGCACCACGGCGCCCGGCGCCAAGTCCAATGCGAGCGATGCATAATTGCGAAAATTCGTGAGCGTGAGCCTGGCGAGATGGACTTGCGCCGGGCGACCGTCCTCTGCCCCTGGAAGCGTCCTGGTCACACCCGCATCGGCATCAGAACATAGAGCGCGCGCTCATCGGACGTGTCCTGTATGAGCGTCGGCGAACCGGCGTCCGCCAGAAGAAATTTCGCCTCGCTTCCCGAAAGCTGCGCGGCCACATCAAGCAGGTAACGCGCATTGAAACCGATTTCGATCGGATCGGCGTCGTAGCCCGCCGGAATCTCCTCCGTCGCGCTGCCCGAATCCGGATTGTTGACCGTGAAGGTGACCTGTCCGCTGGAGATGGAGAGCTTCACGGCCCTTCCGCGCTCGGAAGAGACGGTCGATACGCGGTCGACGGCGGCGGAGAAAGCCTGCCGGTCGATGACCAGTTCCTTGTCGTTCCCGGTGGGGATGACACGCTGATAGTCGGGAAAAGTGCCGTCGATCAGCTTCGACGTCAGAACCACACTGCCAATGGTGAACCGGACCTTCGTGTCGGAGAGCTCCACGGTCACCGCCACGTCCGGGTCGTCCACCAGCTTCTGCAACTCGCCCACTGTCTTGCGCGGGATGATGATGCCGGGCATGCCTTCCGAGCCCGCCGGCGCTTCGATCTCGGTGCGTGCCAGCCGGTGTCCGTCAGTCGCCACGGCACGCAGCTTCAGCGCACCGTCCGATTCCAGCGCGTGCAGGAAAATGCCGTTCAGATAGTAGCGGGTCTCTTCCGTGGAAATCGCAAACTGTGTCTTCTCGATGAGGCTGCGCAGGGCGGCCGAATCCATGCGGAAGACGTGTGAGAACTGGCCGGCGGTGAGTGACGGGAAATCCGCCTTGGGCAGGCACTGCAGGCGGAAGGTGGAGCGCCCGGAGATGACCGACATGGTCTGGCCGTTCTCTTCCATCTTGAGCATCACTTCCGCGCCGTCCGGCAGCTTGCGCACGATATCGTAGAGGAGATGCGCGGGCACCGTCGTCGCGCCCGCCTGCTCGATGGAAGCCGGGGCGGCCTCGGTCACTTCGAGGTCAAGATCCGTCGCCTTCATCTCCAGGCTTGTGCCATCGACGGACAAAAGAACATTGGAGAGAATCGGTATCGTGTTGCGCCGTTCCACCACCCGGTGGACATGGCCGAGCGACTTCAGAAGATTGGAACGTTCTAAGACTACACGCATACCTGTGTTTCTCGCCTGGATGAAGAGGGATGCGACATGGCCGAAGCCCTTCGCAGCCTGCTCCTTACATGCTGGAATTGCGCCAAACTGACAGGAAATCTACGAGAAAGGCAAGCCCGCGGAACGGCCGGAGCCATTTTCCGCGGGCTTCCTGGGGATAACGCTTCTGCAGGCGTTTTACTGCCGCACTCCCGGCTCAGGCTTGCTCGCTGATCAACCTCTTCAGAAGCTCGATCTCCTGCGCGAGCTGCTTGTCGTCCCCCGACATACCTTCGATCTTGCGCACCGCGTGCAGCACCGTCGTGTGGTCTCGCCCGCCGAAGCGGCGCCCGATCTCGGGCAGCGAACGCGGCGTCAGCACCTTGGCGAGATACATCGCCACCTGCCGCGGCTTGACGATGGAGCGGGTGCGCCGATTGGAGAGCAATTCCGTCTTCGACACATTGTAGTGACGTGCGACCACGCGCTGGATGTCCTCGATGCGCACGCGCCGAGGCTCGCCGGAGCGGCACACCGGCCCCAAGATCTCATCGATGCGCTCCAGCGTGATCTGTGGTTCGAACGAATGGCGGAAAACCAGCTGGTTGAAGGCCCCTTCGAGCTCGCGCCCGCTCCCCGTGACCACTTGCGCGACGTGGTCGATCACCTCGGCCGGTATATCCAGCGAAGGGTCTTCGACGCGCGCGGCAGCCAGCCGCTGCTGAATCATGGCAAGCCGCAATTCATAGTCCGGCGGAAGAATCTCGAGCGAAACGCCGCCGTTGAGGCGCGACTTCACGCGTGGCTCGAGCGACTCCAGTTCGGATGCCGGCCTGTCCGCTGCCACAACCACCTGCCGTGCGCTGTCGAGCAGCATGTTGAGCAGGTGGCAGAACTCGTTCTGGATGGACTTGCCCTGCAGGAACTGCATGTCGTCGATGATGAGCAGGTCGATGTCGCGAAGCTGCTCCTTGAGCGTGAGCGCATTGTTGTCTCGGATCGCGGTGGCAAAGCGCCACATGAAATATTCGGCGGTGAGATAGACCACGCGCGACTGAGGACGGCGCTTCAGCGACGCCGCCGCAATCGCCTGAAGAAGATGTGTCTTTCCCAGCCCGACCGAGGCGTGCAGGAAAAGCGGATTGAAACGGATCGCCCCGGCGGCCGATTCCGCCACTGTCCTGGCTGCGGCACAGGCAACGCGGTTGGACGCGCCCTCGATAAAGGATTCGAAGGTGTAGCGGCTGTCGAGCGGCGATCCGAACATGCTCGGGCGCGGCGCATAATCGGACCTTGCCGAAGGCAAGGCGGTGATCCGCGCGCCATTCACCGCGCCGTTTGCAGCGGCGGGGTGCGGCTGGCTCGACGCCTTGCGCACGGGCACCGGCTTGACTTCCGCCTTTGAAGGCATGCTCCGGGTGGCGGTTCGCACGACTATCTCGACCTTCAGGGTCGAGGCATCCTCGGCTTTCCAGAGTTCAGTGATGAGGTCCAGATAATGACCGTTGATCCAGGCCCTCAAAAAGGCCGTCGGAACGGAAATGCGGACCACGCCCCTCGATGTCTCCGCGAGCTTCATCCGTCCGAACCAGCTCGAATAGACCTCGGTTCCGAGCCGGGCCTTCAATTGTGCCCGGACGCGCTCGAAAACCGCCAT